>NZ_SOEZ01000022.1 GCF_004402215.1 Cryobacterium tagatosivorans | reverse complement strand
GGCAGCCGCCGTCGCGGACGGCGAGGGCGGCTTTCTGGGCTGGGGAGAAGAGGCGGTTTTCCCGGCCGAGGTCGACGACCTGGCCCTGGTCGAAGGCGATCGCGGTGAAGCCGGCGCAGAGGTGCCGGTCGATGTCGGTCAGCGGGATCGGGTCGGGATGACCCTCGATGGCACCGTGCCCCTCGGCGGAGTTGGGCCCTGAGGTGCGGCTGTCGGTTTCGGTGGCACCGTGGACTTCGATCGCGCTCTGGCTGTCGGTGGGGCTGTGGCCGGTGCTGCTGCGTTGGACGACGACCCTGGCGGTTGGTCGGGAGCCGGAGAACACGGTGCCGGGGTCGGCGGTGATGGCGATGTGGATGAGTTCGATGAGGGTTTCCGCGTGGATCTGGTCGGTGCTGCGGGGGTCGTCGATGATTTTCTGGGCGCGGGCCTTGCGTTCCTTGTCGACGAAGCGGGGGCCGCCGCGGCGCGGTCCGGTGAGCTGGCCGAGGACTTCGAGGAGGAAGGTGCCGTTTTCGGGGTTGAGCTCGAAGTCGCCGTGGACCATCCCGTTGGGTTTGCGCCAGGTGCGGAGGTATTGCGCGGCGCGCATGGCGTCGGCGCGGGCGGCGATGCCGGTCTCGTCGATCTGGTCCCGGGCGTGCCGGGCCGCGGTGAACGCTTGCTCGGCGTTGAGGCCCTGGCTGGCGGCAATCCCGCGATCGCTGGTCCGGACGTCCGCGCAGCGTTCGATCAGCGCGGTCAGGGCGTTCCGGAGCATGTCCGGGGTGACGTCGGCGGCTGGTTCGCCCAGGCCCTTGCGGAGGTAGCCGGCGGTGTCGAGGCCGATCCGGCCGGCGGTGACGGCGTCGCCGAGCGGCGCGTGCCAGGGCGCCTCGAGGGCGACCTCGGGGAGGTCCCACTCGGGGTGGTCCGCGGCCTGGTCGGCGGTGTGTTTGGCGAGCTGTTCGGCGGTTTGGGCTTCGGCCATCATCGTGCCGACGTCCACGAGCCGGCGGGAGTCGACGCGGGAGCCGCCGGAGAGGGACTGCACCATCGCTTCGGGGCTCTGGTGGCCCTTGCGCCGGGCCAGGCCGGCCTGGCCGAGGGCCCAGTCGGAGCGGCGGGCGATCTCGGCCGCGGACAGGGCCGCGTATTTCGTGGTTTCGCCCAGGTGCGCGGCGATGCTCTTGTGGGTGGCCTCGAGGTCGTCGTCGGTCAGGGCGGCGAACGCGGCCGCGTCCAGCCGCTCGCCGGCGAGGGAGCCGGTGAGGGACCTGAATACAGCTTCGATGCTTGCCATGCTGAGATTCTCTCAGTAACCACCGACATTCGTAGCTACGTTCACCCTCCGGAGACAAGAACCTGCTGCCCCGCCCTGTGGAGGACAGGACAGAGCACAAGACGAAGGACCTGGCGACCACAGCCCAATCATTGACAACGTCCCCATTCCCTTCCACGCTGACAGGAAGGATCAACAGGGAAGGTCAGGGGGAAGGCATGGGGAGGGCCAACCGGATTGGGGTCGTTGTGAGGCCGGTGACCGTGAGGCCGGTGACCGTGAGAACGGTGACTGTGAGAACGGAGACCGTGAGAACGCGGGCTGTGAGGGAAGAGACGATTGGCGGCGGCAGAACCGTGCGAGCGCTCCGGGCAGGCTGCCTGGCGATCGCGGTCCTGGTGGCGTGCGCAGGCTGCACGGCCGCTCAGTACACGATCAGCGGCACGGTGAGCGGCGCGGACGGCCGACCTCGGGCGGACTGCGCCATCGTCGTCGGCGTAATCACGGGAGGTCCGGTGCCCGAAATCGCCCTGCTCAGCGGATCGGACGGTTCCTATGCCTGGACCCTGCCGGCGGGGGAGTACACCGTCACCGCGCACTGCCCGTCGGGCGGGAGCGGAAAGATCACCGTCGATGCCACGGAGCGGAACGTCGACTCGGCCGACATCGTCGTCGAGGGCGACGGCACGGCCAGGAACTAGGGAGCCCTCGAACCGGCAGGCACCGAAACGGCAGTCCCCGTGCCCGGCTCAGTCCTCGAGGTTGTCCACGCCGGGCATCCAGCTGAGCCCCGGCACTCCCCAGCCGCGCTTGCGCGTGACCTTCGCGGCGATCTTCGCGTAGACGTGTTCGAGTCGATCCACGTAGAGCGTGCCTTCGAGATGGTCGTACTCGTGCTGGAATATCCGCGCGAGCCAGCCGTCCGCACGGATCTCAAACGGCTTCTGGTCGAGATCGACGGCACGGAGGATGGCGGATTGGGCGCGCAGCAGCGGAAACCGCTCGCCCGGGTAGGAGAGGCAGCCTTCGATGTCGTCATCCTCGTCAGCGGCGCCGGCGGGCACCGGGGTGATCCACAGCTCGGGGTTGATGGCCACGCCCCGCCAGGACTGTTCGTCGTCATCGACGTAGCCGTAGGTGAAGAGCCGGAGGGGCACGCCGACCTGCGGGCCGGCGAGGCCCACGCCGGGCGCGGCATCCATCGTCTCGAACATGTCGGCCACCAGTGAGCGCAAGTCGTCGTCGAAATCGACAACGGGATTCGCTGGGAAGTGGAGAACGGGGTCACCTGAAATAACTATCGGTCGAACGGCCATTCAGCAAGGATATCGGGATGGATCTGGATAGGGTCATTGGGTGACCCTCGACCTGATCTCCTTACCGGTCGACATCGCGATTGACCCGCGCCAGGCGATCGGAATTCCGATCGCCCTGATCGGTGCCGTCTTCCTGTCCCTCGGCGCCCAGTTCCAGCACCGGGGCGTCGCCAAGGTCGAAGCGAACACGGTTGCCGTCACCGGTGGGCTCAACCCGCGTCAGCTGATGCTCCTGCTGGCCCGTCCGTCCTGGGTGCTCGGCAGCGTCATGCTGGGGCTCGCGATCGTGTTCCAGCTCACGAGCCTCTACTTCGCGCCGATCATCGTCGTCCAGCCGCTCGGCGCCGTCGCCCTGGTGATCACGGCCATCCTCAACGCGCGGGTCAGCGGGGTGAGCCTCAACCGCGCCTCGGTGATCGCCATTGCCATGTGCGTGGGCGGCGTGGGCCTCTTCGTCACGGTCGCCGCGTTCACGGCCGTCGACAAACCCGTCACCGACGGCAACCTGCTCGCGATCCTGTCCGTGCTCGGCGGTGTACTCGTCGCCTTCGGTCTGGCCTTCGGCTTCCTGCGCACCAGGTTCCAGGCCATTTTCTACATTCTCGGCGCGGGCGTTCTCTACGGCTTCGTGGCGACGCTCGCCAAGGTCGTGATCAACCGCACCCAGTACGGCAACTTCGAATGGCTCACGCTGATCTGCGTCGCCGGGCTGCTCCTCGCCGGCGGGCTCGGTGCCTACTTCGTGCAGAACGCATACGCATCCGGACCGCCCGACCTCGTGATCGCCGGGCTGACGGTCGTGGATCCCCTCGTCGCGGTCGGCATCGGAATCATCGTTCTCGGGGAAGCCTCGCAGGCTCCGGCGTGGGCGGCGGGCGCCTTCATTGTCGCGGGCGTCATCGCGATCTGGGGCGTCTTCCTGCTGTCCAAGCACCACCCGCAAACTCGCTGAACCGACCGGAAAACGCCGGATTTCACCCGCAAAAATCGTGGCGCGCCGGTGCCCAGTCTCGGCGTGGGCTGTTCGGTTTAGAATAGGGTGCAAGCAGACCTCGTCGGCGCGCGTCGCCGAAACCGAAACTTCTTTGCCGGATGACTCTCTCCGGCACCTCTACGTTGGGACCACGCCACTTGTCAGATTCGACGGACCTGCCGATCGACTTGTCACAAACAGGCGCAGGGATGGCGAAGAAGCCCATCCGCGTCCTCATCGCCTGCGACACGTTCGCGCCGGACGTGAACGGCGCTGCCAAGTTCGCCGAACGACTGGCCGCAGGCCTCGTCTCCCGTGGGCACGACGTTCACATCATGGCCCCCGCCCCCACGCGCAAGCACGGAAGCTGGATCGAAATCCACGAGGGCCAGCCCATGATGGTGCACCGCCTGCAGAGCTGGCGCTGGTACCCGCACGACTGGCTGCGTTTCGCCCTGCCGTGGATCGTGCGCAAACACAGCCGGCACATCCTCGACACCTTCCAACCGGATGTCGTTCACTTCCAGTCGCACATCAACGTGGGTCGCGGCGTGGCGATCGAGGCGGCGAAGCGGGGCATCCGGATCGTCGGAACGAACCACCTCATGCCGGAGAACATGCTCCAGTTCTCGCTCATCCCCAAGGGATTCCAGGACCGGGTCATCACGGCGCTCTGGCGCGCGGCACGCCGCACCTTCGGCCGCGCCGAAGCGGTCACCACGCCGACCCTGCGGGCCGCCCAGTTCCTCGAGAAATACACGGGGCTTGTCGGCGTGCACGCCATCTCGTGCGGGATCAATGCCGACAACTACTCGCCGACCTTCGCGCCGCGCACCGAGAACCGCATCCTGTTCGTCGGTCGAGTGACGGGGGAGAAGCAGATCGATGTGCTGCTGCAGGCTGTCGCGCTGCTCGCCCCCGAGCTCAAGACCAGGCTCGAGATCGTGGGCGGCGGCGACCAAAAGCGCAACCTGGAGCACCTCGCCGACACGCTCGGAATCAGCGACCGGGTCACCTTCACCGGCTACGTGACCGACGAGGAGCTCCGCCAGGCCTACTCGCGTGCGACCGTCTTCGCCATGCCCTCGATCGCTGAACTGCAGAGCATCGCGACCATGGAGGCGATGGCTTCCGGCCTGCCCGTCGTCGGCGCGGATGCCATGGCGCTCCCGCACCTGATCCACGACAACGAGAACGGATTCCTGTTCCGCCCGGGCAACGCCCGTGACCTCGCCGACAAGCTCACGAAGGTCCTGACGGCGCCCCCCGAGGAGCTCGAGGCCCTCAAGCGGGAGTCGATCAGGCTGATCGGCGCGCACGACATCAACCGCACGTTGAACACTTTCGAATGCCTGTATCGTGGGGAACCGGTGATCGTTCCGGTCAACGACGAAGCCACGGCCAGCTCACCCGAGTAGGGCCCGGCGCCTGGGGCGGTAGCTCAGCTGGTTAGAGCAGCGGACTCATAATCCGTCGGTCGCGGGTTCAAGTCCCGCCCGCCCTACTCGAAACATAATTTGATCAGGGTTTCTTGTCCTCACTGAAAGGGCAAGACTCGATGCGCTTCGTTGTGAGCCGAAGATAGGTCTGTCACGTAATCGACCGCATGAATGACAGGGGTCGAGCATGCTCGTCGGATACATGCGGGTATCGAAGGCCGACGGGTCGCAGCTTTGATCTGCAGCGGCATGCACTCCCGGTCGCTGGCGTCGACGTAGATAACCTCTACGAGGACCATGCCTCCGGAAGAAATGCCGACCGCCCTTACCTGGCGGCTTGCCTGAAGGCGCTGCGCCCTGGTGACACGCTCCTGGTCTGGAAGCTCGACAGGCTCGGCCGAGACGTGCGCCACCTGGTCAGTACGGTGCACGACCTGACCGACCGCGTCATCGGCCTCAAGGTGCTCACCGGAGAGGGCGCGGCCATCGACACCACGACCGCATCCGGCAAGCTCGTCTTCGGGCGACCTCTGCAAGGAACCTCAACCGGATCGCATTGCGCCGATCGAGTTGGAGGCTATGCGGGAAGAAGCATCCTCTTAGCCGTTCGCGTATCAATTGACCCGGATCAGTGTCTTCTGCCAGCCGGTTGAACCGTTGGGTGCGATAGGGCTGAGCTCCTGCGCTTGAAGCTTGCCGTTCTTGTCGGTGGCCCGGACAGCGACATAGTGGGTACCTGAGGATGCGTTCCAGTCCAGATACCACTGAACCCAGCTGTCCTGGTTGACCGGGGTCGACAGTGTCGCCTTCTGCCAGTCGCCGTCGTCGATGCTCACCTCGACTCCTTCGATGCCGACCGTTTGCGCCCACGCCACGCCCGCGATCCTCGTGGATCCCGGCTCGATGGCCTTATTGATGCGGGGCGTGTCAACGCGCGACGACAGTTTGATCGGTGCCTTCGCGCTGTATCCGCGGGGAGTCCAATACGCCGTGTCCGCCGCGAACGTGGTCACTTTCAGCTCGGTGAGCCATTTGGTGGCAGACACGTAGCCGTAGAGCCCGGGCACGACCATCCGCACCGGGAACCCGTGCTCGAGTGGAAGCGGTTCGCCGTTCATACCGACCGCGAGGATCGCGTTCAGGCCTGGGTCGGTCAGGGCCGACAGCGGGGTACTGGCGGTGAATCCATCGGCACTGCGCGAGAGGACCATGTCGGCGCCCGATCTCGGCGACGCCAGGCTCAGGATGTTCCGGATCGGCACGCCCAGCCATCTCGCATTTCCAACCAGGTTGCCTCCGACCTCGTTCGACACGCACGTGAGCGTAATCACGTACTCGTCGAGCCCCATCCCGACGAGGTCATCGAAACTTAGGCTCACCTTCTTGTCGACCAGGCCATCGATGGTGAGCCGCCACGTTGCGGGATCGATGGACGGCACGGTCAGCGCGGTGTCCACCCGATAGAAGTCCTGGTTCGGTGTGAACAGCGGAGATATGCCCGGAATGCGCAGTTCGGCGCCCGCTGGAATCGTCACGGTCGAACGAGGCGCCGGCAGCTTCAGGGCTTTACGGATCCCCGCGATCGACGAGCTGGCAACGTTTACAGCTCGCGCCCCGACGCCGACGACCAGAGCGATCGCCCCTGCCGTTACCGTGAAGCGGATGAAGCCGCGCCGGTCCAGGTTCGCACGCTGCTCATCGGATCCGGCCACACCGTCGCGCCACGAGCGCAGCCGTCGAGCGAGCAGATACAGCAGCACGCTGCCGGTCAGGGCTCCGACGATTGTCGGCACGGAGGCGAAGGGTGTGGCCGCGGCTCTGGTGACTGCGGACGCGACCGAGACGACGCCGGCGACGATGAGGACTGTGACACCGATCGGCGGTCGGACGAATTCAAGTACCCCTGCGACCGCTGCCGCGATCGCGATCCCGACACCGAGACCGATGAGGAGGAATAGCTTGTCGTTCGATCCGAAGGCCTGGATCGCGAGTTCTTTGGCCCACTGCGGCACGACGTCGATGACGAACGAGCCGACCCCCAGGATGGGGCTCCCGTCGCGCGCGATGAGCAACGCCACCAGCTCGGCGGCCGCCAGGAAGGCGCCTGCACTCACGACACCGGCCATGGCGGCCCACGGCCACAGTCGCCGCCGCTTGGTGCTGAACTTGTTTGTGTCCATTATTGCCTCCGGCTTCGCCGGGGCGAGAAAACCCCTGCTTACCGATATTCGGAGCCGATGCCATTTTGGATGGCCATCGCGCAACACTGACGCCGGAGGAATCTCGTCCGGGCGCGGGATCGTCCCTCTGGGTAGTTTGCAAACCAACCGAACCGAGACACAATCGGTGGCACTCGGCTACACGGGGGAGTTGGACACCGCCCTCGTCAGTCCCAAGCCCCTCCTATCTGCCGGCCCGGAACCGCAAGCGGACAAGAATGTCGTCCGCGATGTAGACGGGGTTTCGCGGAGCGTCGGATCTCCGCCTTCTCATCCATGAGACGCCAGCGCCTCCTGGACCTGTTCTTGCGTCGGTCGGCCAGCGAGGCCCTCGGGTGTCATATATACCCGGCAAGCGAGGTCGTTGATGCGCCCAGCAGAGGGAAACAGATCAGTGCCGTCAAGGAGAATGGTCGGAGAGCCAGCGAATGGCACCTGCGCCGCCGTGGCGGATGAGGCAATGAGCGTGTACGTGATGGCAGTGTCCTGATGGCCGGTCGAGTCCAATGCAACGCGAAGGCGACGACCCGCTTCTTCCCAGCTGGGGCAATCGTCGATGTGGAGGATCTCCGCTTTCATGACGTGCTCCCGTTTCGTCGAAGGGCTCGTTCAATGAACAGAGCGGTGGGACTAAGAGCGGACCAATCGCGCGATCGCGGCCGAGGCCTCGCGCATCTTCAGGTCCGCCTCGTCGCCCCCAGCCGCGGCGGCATTCACGACGCAGTGGTTCAGGTGCTCGTCGAGAAGCCCCAGGGCCACCGACTGGAGGGCACTCGTCATCGCCGAAATCTGGGTCAGGATGTCGATGCAGTACTTCTCGTCCGACACCATGCCCTGCAGGCCGCGGGCCTGCCCCTCGATGCGGCGCAGGCGCTTGAGGTAGTCATCCTTGTTCGAGATGTAGCCGTGTGGGCCGGTGTGCGTCGCGCCCGCAGCTTTGGTCGATTCGTTCATGATCCAACTATACCCCCTGGTGGTATCTAGGGGTATAGTAAACGTGTACCCCTGGGGGGTAACACCGATCGAAAGGGACTGCTGATGTGCACGACCAACCAGAATGACCTTGGCCTGACCGACGCGTCCTGCGCCTGCGGAACGCATGCTGACGCACCAGCGGGTGCCGCCTCGACCAACGACGGACTGACGACGAGCACCTTCGAGGTGTCCGGAATGACCTGCGGGCACTGCGTGAAGAGCGTCACCGAGGAACTCAGCCAGCTCGAAGGCGCGAAGAACGTGGAGGTCGCCCTCGTGTCTGGCGGCATTTCCAAAGTCACCGTCTCTAGCATTGGCGCGCTTGACCCGGATGCGGTCGCCGCTGCGATCGATGAGGCCGGCTATGAGCTGGTGACCCCGGCCCGATGAGCGGTCAGCAGGTCGAACTTGTCGTTGGCGGGATGACCTGCGCGTCCTGTGCGGCGCGGATCGAAAAGAAGCTCAACCGGATGCCGGGCGTGGAGGCATCCGTCAATTACGCGACGGAGAAGGCCACCGTTTTCGTGCCGGAGGGCACGACCGTGGAGCAGGCGATTGCGACCATCGAGGCGACCGGTTACACGGCCGAGCTGCCGGCCCCGCCGGAGGCCTCATCCGAGGCCTCGCCGGAGTCCGAGGTGGACAGCCTGCGCCGGAGACTCCTCGTTTCCGCGGCGCTCGCCATCCCCGTCGCGCTGATGTCGATGATCCCGGCACTGCAGTTCACCAACTGGCAGTGGCTCGCCCTCACCCTCGCGGCGCCCGTCGCGGTCTGGGGCGCCTGGCCGTTCCACCGCGCGGCCTGGGTCAACGCCCGTCACGGGGCGGCGACGATGGACACCCTGATCAGCATCGGCGTGCTCGCCGCCCTGGGCTGGTCGCTTTATGCCCTGTTCTTCGGCACGGCCGGGATGACTGGAATGACGATGACGTTCAACCTCACCGCCACCCGCGGCGGTGGGGCGCACGAAATCTACCTCGAGGTCGCATCCGCGGTCACCGTCTTCATCCTGGCCGGACGCTACTTCGAGGCCCGGGCGAAGAAATGCTCCGGCGCGGCGCTGCAGGCGCTCCTCGAACTCGGCGCGAAAGAAGCCACGCTGCTGCGTGACGGCGTCGAGACCAGGGTCCCCACCTCCTCGCTCGTGGTCGGCGACCTGTTCGTCGTGCGCCCCGGCGAGAAGATCGCCACCGACGGCGAGGTCGTCGAGGGCAACTCCGCCGTCGACGCGAGCATGCTCACCGGCGAGGCCGTTCCGGTGGAGGTCGGCCCCGGCGCCGTTGTCGTCGGCGCGACGCTCAACTCCGGCGGCCGGCTCGTGGTGCGGGCGACCCGCGTGGGCTCGGACACCGAACTCGCCCAGATCGGCCGCCTCGTCGAGCAGGCGCAGGCGGGCAAGGCCGACGTGCAGCGGCTGGCCGACCGGGTGTCGGCGATCTTCGTCCCGATCGTGATCGTGCTCTCCCTGGCCACCCTCGCCGTGTGGCTCCTCATCGGCGCCGGCCCGGTCGTGGCATTCACCGCTGCCGTGGCAACGCTGATCATCGCCTGCCCCTGCGCGCTCGGGCTGGCCACCCCGACCGCCCTGCTCGTCGGCACCGGGCGCGGCGCCCAGCTGGGCATCCTGATCAAGGGGCCGCAGATCCTCGAATCCACCCGCAGTGTCGACACCATCGTGCTCGACAAGACCGGCACCGTGACCACCGGCCGGATGAGCCTCGTCGCCGCCGTCCCAGCGCGAGGCGTGACCGAAGACGAGCTGCTGCGCCTCGCGGGTGCCGCCGAGACCGGCTCTGAGCACCCGATCGCCGCGGCCATTGTTGCGGGCGCACAGCACAGTTTGGGCCCGCTGCCGCCGTTGGAATCATTCGCCTCCACGGACGGCCTCGGCGTTCAAGCCGTCGTCGACGGGCACCTGGTGCTCGTCGGACGCCCGCGCTGGCTCGCCGAGCAGTGGAGCATCACCCTCCCATCCGACCTTCAATCGGCCCTGGCCTCCGCCGAAGAGGAGGGTCAGAGCGCCATCCTCGTCGCCTGGGACGGGCAGGCTCGCGGCGTCCTCGCCGTGTCCGACACGGTCAAGTCGAGTAGCACGGCGGCGATCGCCGCGTTCCGCCGCCTCGGCCTGCGACCTGTGCTGCTGACCGGCGACAACGAGCGCGCGGCTCGCGCCGTGGCAGCGGAAGTGGGCATCACCGACGTGCGGGCCGAGCTGCTCCCGGCCGAGAAGGCCGAGGCCGTCCGGGCCCTGCAACGCGAGGGTCGGGTCGTCGCGATGGTCGGCGACGGCGTGAACGACGCCGTCGCCCTCGCCACGGCCGACCTCGGCATCGCGATGGGCACCGGAACCGATGTCGCGATCGAGGCCAGCGACCTCACCCTCGTCCGCAGCGACCTGATGGCCGCAGCGGACGCCATCCGGCTGTCCCGGCGCACCCTCGCCACGATCAAGGCCAACCTGTTCTGGGCCTTCGCCTACAACGTCGCCGCGATCCCGCTGGCCATGCTCGGCCTGCTCAACCCCCTGATCGCCGGCGCCGCCATGGGGCTCTCATCGGTCTTCGTGGTGAGCAACAGCCTCAGGCTCCGCGGATTCCGCTCGCTGTCCGAGCCGACGCCGGTGCGCGACGCGACCTCGGGTGAGCTCCGAGATCTCGCCCCGGTCGGCTAGACACCGTTCTCCCAGCCGGCCGCTCGGGCCATCGGGTACTGTATGAGAGGCCCGAACTGTGCGTAACCAATCCGATTCGAACTAGAGGTGACATGATTGTGAACGACACCCCGATCTCGGGCCGTCCCCAACGCCATGTCATCCGCTCCCTGATCGTGTCGGTTCTGGCCATGGCTGCCCTGCTCCTCGGCTTGTTCGCCGTTCACTCTGCCGGTGCCGGCGTCGGCGCCGAGCATGAGATGGCCGTCGCTGCACCGGGCGCCTCCGCGCCAGCTCAGGACCTCACCGGTGCGAACGAAATGGTGGCCAGCGCCGGTGCGGATGTCGTCGTCGCCTCGGGCTTCGATGGGGGATGGCTCAGCTTCGGGGACGACTTCATGGCCGGTTGCGGCATTCTGGCGATGACCTGCTCGGTGTTGCTCATTGTCGTGGCTCTCATCCGCCTGGCCCGCCAGCCGTCGGTATACAATCGTCTCCTCGACGCCGGCGGTTTCGTGGTCAGCTCATTCCGCACGATCCCGCTTCACGTCCACCGCCCCAGCCTGACCCTGCTTTCCATCAGTCGCATTTAGAAGAACCCGCTCACGCGCCAGCACGTGGCTGCGTGGCTTTGCCGTGCCCACGGCCTCTTGGTTTCCCAAATGTTTGACTATGAATGGACAGAACAATGCTTAGAACACGCACCTACATCCTTGCCGCCACCGCGCTGGCAGCAGCCCTCACCCTCAGCGCCTGCGCTGGCGGCACGGCCGGCACAAACGGGGGCGGCAGCTCCGATACCAGCAACGCCCCAAGCGCATCCGCAGCCAACGCGGCCGATGTGACATTCGCGCAGATGATGATCCCGCACCACGAACAAGCCGTGGAGATGAGTGAGGACATCCTGGCCAAGGACGGCGTCGACCAGCGCGTCGTCGACCTGGCCACCCAGATCAAGGCGGCGCAGGACCCGGAAATCAAGCAGCTCAAGACCTGGCTCACGTCCTGGGGAGCGGACGAGGGCATGTCCGGTATGGACCACGGGACCACCGGGATGATGTCCGACGACGACATGATGGCGCTTCGGGACGCATCTGGAGCAGAGGCCGACAAGCTGTTCCTCGAGCAGATGACGCTGCACCATGAGGGCGCCATCGCAATGGCCCAGACCGAGCTCGACGCGGGCGAAAACGCCGACGCCAAAGCGATGGCCCAGGCGATCGTCACGAGCCAGACTGCCGAGATTCAGGTTATGAAGGACCTCCTGGCGACCCTGTAAACGCACCTCGCATTTCTTATCTCGAATACGAGGCACGTCATTAACACGACCCCAGAGACCCCCAGTCCATCGCGACGACACCTGAGGGAGGCCGAGGAGCGCGAGCGCACTCGAAAACATCGACGGCGGACACGCCGAAATCGACCGCAGACACGCCGAAAAGTATCGCGGTCGGCCAGGAAGCCCCTGCGACAGCGGGCGATCGCGACGACCGCAATTGCTTTCGTCGCGCTCCTCACTATCAGCGTGTCGCTGCCCGCCCTCGCCGTGAATCCCGGCGCCGTTGCCGAGCCACCGCACAGTTCGGCAGCCGCCGCCGGCGTGCAGAGTCTTCCGGTCAGCGCCGCGGCGTCGGTCACGGTTCAGCGCGACGGATACAAGGTGGGCACGGCGCCTCGGCCTGCGCCGTTCGCGTACTCTCAGACTGCCGGAACGTACATGAACTATCTCGGTCCGATCCAGTGGCCGTTCCTGACGGGTGTCCCGATCTCGACCTACTTCGGGCCTCGGGTGCCGCCGTGTGGAGGCTGTTCCAGCTTCCACAAGGGACTCGATATGAACCCCGGCGTTGGCACACCCATCCAGTCGATGGCTGACGGTGTGGTGCGCGAAGTGTCTTCAACCGACAAGAGCGGGCTCGGCGTGTACGCCATCATTGACCACAGGGTCGATGGTCGGCTCGTCAGCAGCCTCTACGCCCACATGCAGGAGGGCTCTCTCGCCCTGAGACCGGGGCAGCCAGTCGTCGTCGGGCAGCAGGTCGGAAGCGTTGGCAACACCGGTCAGAGTACCGGTCCTCACCTGCATTTCGAGATCCTGCTCGATGGCGTAACACCGACGGACCCGTTCGCGTGGCTCACTACGCGGGTGGGCCCGCTGTGATCGCCAATTCGAATGGGGCCGGTGGTTCTGGAGGGCAGCGTGTTTCCTGGCGGGGAGCGTGGGGCGTTGTCGTCATACTTTCGCTCGTCGCGGCTGGTGGCGTCATACAACCCGCACGGGCCACCGCGTACCCCTCCTGGGCGGACGTCGAAAACGCGAGGGCCAGTGAAGCCTCAAAGCGCACCCAAATAGACAAGCTGACCACCCTGATCGCGGGACTGAAGACAGACGTCGAGACCGCGAAGGGCATTGCCACGCGGCGGGGTGCCGAATATGAGCGCGCCCAGGGGTTGTTTGACGAGGCCACCTACCGCGCAACTATTCTGCAGGGGCAGGCCGACGAAGCCGCCAAGCGCGCGGATGCCTCTCGGAAGCAGGCAGGAAGACTGGCGTCCATGCTCTCTCGATCCGGTGGCACGGACCTCTCGATGACACTGTTCCTGAATGGCAGCGACTCGGAAGGCCTACTCTCTCGGTTGGGTTCACTGAGCAAACTCACCGAGCGCACGAGCCTTGTCTATGCGCAAGCAGCGTCGGACAGGAATTCCGCGACCGCGTTGACAAATCAGGCCAAGGTGGCGAAGAAAGCACTCGGCGCCCTGGCCGCAGAGGCACAGTCGGCATTGACCAGGGCCGTCGAGGCGAGCTCCGCAGTGCAACGAATGCTCGCCGAACAGCAGCAATACGCCGGCACCATGCAGGCGCAACTCGCGGTCCTCAAAGAGGGACGTGCCGCCACAGAAGCCGACTTCGCGAAAGGCGAGACGGTACGCCGTGCAGCAGCAGCAGCAGCAGCGGCAGCAGCAGCGGCGGCGGCAGCAGCGACTGGGGGTGGAGGGTCACGTGACTCGGGTCAGCTCAGCGGCCAGGGCTGGGCGCTGCCCGTTTCCGGATGGATCAGTAGTCGCTTCGGGCCGCGCCCCAGCAGGCCTGTTGCCGGTGTCGGCGCGTTCCACTACGGGACGGACATTGCCGCCGGGTGTGGCAGGGGGGTATTCGCCGCAACGGCGGGAACCGTTGTCTACGCTGGTGACCTCGGTTCCTACGGAAACTGGGTTCTCATCGACCACGGTAACGGCGTTCAAACCGGTTACGCGCACAACAGCAGGGTGCTGGTCAAACCGGGTCAATCCGTGGATGCCGGCGCGGCGATCGCGTTGGTCGGGACGACCGGAGCGTCGAGCGGGTGCCATGTGCACTTCGACACCCGTGTCGACGGCGCCCGCATCGACCCAGAACGCTTCATGAGCACACGGGGAATCCGACTTGGTTAACGGCCGACTGATGCCAACGGAGCCGACCGCAAAGGGAGCACTTTCGGTCTCGGCTCCGCCGCGTTCGGCGTCACTGTCCTCGGGAATGAGAAGGAGGCGCTCATGCGCGCACGAATCTGGATAACGGCCGTCGCGGTCGTCATCGGCGCTGTCATCGCGGGGGGCTGGATAGCGGCCATTGGCGATGGTGAACCCCCGGCGCAAACAAGCGGCACCGTCGGGCCGTATGTCGGCGGAGATCTCCACGTGTTGACCGTGCTTCAGGACCGGCTATACGTCGGAGGGCACGACGGCGGGGCCGTCTCCGCCGACGGCGGCACGACGTGGACACAGCTCCCGTCGCTGGACGGTGCCGATCCCATGGGGGCCGCCGCGACCAGCGGGGAAACGCTCATCGGCGGACATCCGGGCCTCTACCGTTCCTCCGATGGCGACACCTTTTCGCGCGTCACCGGTCAGGCCGACCTCGGTGACGTCCACGCCCTGGGCGGGGCCGGAGACACCGTGTACGCCGGCACGCCCGAGCGCGGGCTGCTCGCCAGTGGCGACGGCGGGACGACCTGGACGACCCGCAACGCCCAGGCGGGACGGACGTTCATGGGCGTCATCCTGGTCGATCCGGCCGACCCACGCAGATTGATCGCGCCGGATATGTCCACCGGCCTCGTCACTAGCGCCGACGGCGGCATCACCTGGACGGCGCTAGGCGGTCCCAGCGGCGCGATGTCGGCGGCCTGGGACCCGACCGACACCCGGACGCTGGTGGCCGTCGGCATGGCCGGCAGCGCGTTGAGCGGAGACGGCGGCCAGACCTGGATCACCCTGACCGTGCCCGAGGGCACGTCCGCGGCCACGTTCTCCTCGGACGGCAAGACGCTCTACGCCGCAGCGCTCAGCGGCAGCAACGCCGCAGTTTACGCGAGTAGCGACCGGGGCCGTGCGTGGAAGCCACTGACCTAGGTCGACGCGCGAACGCGGGGCCTCCGCGGCGGCCGTCGTCGTGTCAGCCGGGCGCGGGGGCGTTGAGCGCGATCTCGGCCAACGGGGAAATCGTAGTGGAGGTGACATGAATCTGAACGCCAACCCGATTCTTGACCGGGACTCATCCTCAACATCGCGCTCTGGACCGTACCGACAAGGTCTTGCTGCCATTCCAGGCCCTCATCGGTTTTGGATCTTCGGCTCCGGTTCCGCGTCGTGAGACCTTGCACGAGCGCGAGCCTTGGCTCGAGACACTGGCTCTCTGGTGGCGAATGCGAGCCCGCGTTCGAGCTGTCCCTTGCCGTGAAAGCGGCGCCAAAGGCTCACGAACACGAGTGATCCGAAGGTCATCCCCAGCAGCAGCGGCCAGCCCGGGTAGTGGATCGTGTCGAAGTTGTCGCGCACAGCAACGGCGACGGCGAGGAGGATGATCTGCAATGTGTACACGGTGAGCGCCATCGATCCGGTGGCGCCGATGGGCCAGAACACTGCGCGGAGCACCTGGCCGACGCGACCCCGCTCGCGTGCCGTGAGCCAGAGCAGCGTTCCGATGACCGCGAGCGCGAAACCCCCAGACCCCAGGATTTCGACAGTGGAACCCGAATGTGCCCGGGCGGTCAGTCCGGGTAGAACGTAAGCCGCGCCGTAGCCCAGCACCGCCGCGAGCACGCCGCCGGCGATCATCCAGAACTGGGTCTTTGCGCGGCCGAGGTCGGAACGGGCCGCGATGAGGCCGACGAGCAGAAACGGCAGGAACATCAGCGCCGGGTAGTCGCCGGTGAGGAAGTAGCCCCGCACGAGGGCGGCCAGCGGTTGCATCGTGGGTCCGGCTCCATTGAGGGCGGCCGCGAGCATAGGTGCCCCCACCAGCAGGACTGCGGCGCCGAGTCCGAGGGTCCACCGCGGGACGAACAATACGGGTGCGATCAGGAGAAACATCACTCCGTAGTAGTCGAGGATGACCGCCACTTCGCTGTTCAGGATGTTCAGGATGAGTCCGAGGACCAACAGGATGAGCCCACGAAGTACGATGCCGACGACGCGACGAACATCCCTAAGATCGCGAGTCCCCGCGCAATGTCGAGTCCGACCACGCGCGAGGCGTTGGAAGTCAACACACTAGACGACAACACTGTGCCTCCAAGTCTCTGTATCGTCTTCGGACAATCAATAGGGAGAGGACCCCCCCCGTCACCCGCGGTGCGCAACCCCGCTGCTCGAAGGGAAGCTCGAGAAATCCAGGTCTCCGGCATGGCTCCCGGCTTCTAACGCGCGCCACTCGGCGCCGGCGCCGATTCGACGACCTTCGTATCGTCGACCGGCTCGCTCGGTAGGGGCAGGGAGAGCCGTTTCAGGAGCAGCGCGTTGACGGCGACGATGACACTCGACCCTGACATCGAGATGGCGGCGATTTCGGGGCTGAGCATGATGCCCAGCGACGGGTAGAACACGCCGGCGGCGATCGGCAGCGCGATCACGTTGTAGCCGATGGCCCAGCCCAGGTTCTGCCGCATCTTGCGCAGGGTTCCCTTTCCGATGCGCAGGGCCACGGGAACATCGAGCGGGTCGGAGCGCATCAGCACCACGTCCGCGGTCTCGATGGCGACATCCGTGCCGGCGCCGATGGCGATGCCGAGGTCGGCCTGGGCCAGCGCCGGGGCATCGTTGACGCCGTCGCCGACCATGGCGACGCGCTTTCCGGCCGCCTGCAGTTCGGCGATTTTCGCGGATTTGTCTTCGGGCAGTACTTCCGCGATGACGGTGTCGATCTTCAGCAGGGACGCGATCCGCTGCGCGGTTGCCTCGTTGTCCCCGGTCAACATGACGACCTCGATGCCCGCGTCGTGCAGGGCCGCAACGGCCGCAGCGGCAGTCTCACGGACGGCGTCGGCCAAGGCGATGACGCCGGCCGCTTGACCGTCCACGGCAACCAGAACTGCCGTGCGCCCAGTGGCTGCAAGCTCTTCGCGTTGCGCGGCCACCGGGCCGATGTCGATGCCCTGGGCGAGCATGAGCTTGCGATTGCCCACGAACACCTGGCGGCCCGCCACAGTGGCACCGGCCCCGTGGCCGGGAACGTTGCGGAAGTCCGCTGCGGAAAGGGCGGGCGCGCCCCGGGCTTCTGCGAAAGTGACGACGGCGGCGGCCAGCGGATGCTCCGACTCCCGCTCCACGGCGGCGACCAGGGACAGAAGCTCGCCCTCATCGATCCGAAGCGCGATGAAGTCGGTCACTTCCGGCTTGCCCTGGGTCAAGGTCCCGGTTTTGTCCATCACGACGGCATCTATCCGCGCCGCGGTCTCCAGCGCGGTCGCGTTCTTGAACAGGACGCCACGCTTCGCGCCGAGACCCGTGCCCACCATGATGGCCGTCGGCGTGGCCAGACCGAGCGCATCCGGGCAGGTGATGACGACAACGGTGATAGCGAAGAGGATCGCAGTCGGCACGGTTGCGCCGGCCAGCAACCACGCCGCGAGGGTGACGCTGCCGCCGATGAGGGCGACGAGCACGAGCCAGAACGCCGCGCGGTCGGCCAGGCGCTGCCCCGGGGCTTTGGAATTCTGCGCCTCCTGGACGAGTGCCACAATTTGGGCAAGCGCGGTGTCCGCGCCGACTTTGGTGGCACGAACCCGCAGCGTGCCGGTCGTGTTCACAGTGGCGCCGATCACGTCGGAGCCGGCCGACTTCGCGACGGGGAGACTCTCTCCGGTGACCATGGACTCGTCGATGTCGGATTCTCCATCCTCTACAACCCCGTCCGTCGGGATCTTGGCCCCGGGCCGCACCATCATCAGGTCGCCGGGCATCACCTCTGAGGTCGGGACCTCCACCGGCTCGCCGCCCCGGAACACCAGCGCCATGGCCGGGGCGAGCTCCAGCAGCGTGCGGATGGCGTCGTTCGCGCCGCCCCTGGCGCGCATCTCGAACCAGTGGCCAAGGAGCACGAAGCTGGCCAGCACGGTGGCGGCTTCGTAGAACACCTCGCCGCCGCCGGTCAGGGTGACGACCAGGCTGTACAGCCAGCCGGCCCCGACACCGACGGCCACGAGCACCATCATGTCCAGCGTCCGCGCCCTCAGCGCCCGGACGGCCCCGTCGAAGAATATCCAGGCGGAATAGAAGATGACCGGGAGGGAGAGGAGCAGCGCGAAGATGTCGTCCCGGAGGCCGAACGGGGCCGGCACGGTGAATCCAAGGACCTCGCGCCCGATCGGGGACCACAGCGTGATCGGCACGGACAGGGCTGCCGCGACGATAAACCGGTTGCGCATGTCGCGGATCATGGAGTCCATGGACATTTCGCCGTGGCCGCCGTGGCCCATGGCCTCCTGCGCGGTTCTGGTGACAGGTTGGGCGCGGCCGGCATGGCCGGCGTGGTCGGGGACCGGCTCCTCGACAGCGGATGTCGTGGCCTGTCCAGCGTGACCCTCGTGCGACACGTGCGTGCCGCTCGCGTGTCCGTCGTGCGACGTGTGCAAGCTGCCGGCCGCCATGGGGTCGCAAATGTGGTTCGGGACGGAGCGACCAGAGCAGTGATAACCGCAGTCCCGAACCCAGCGCGCGAGGTCTGCAATTGATGTCAACGCTGGGTCAAAGGCGACCGTGGCGGTCTGCGCAACCGGATTTGCCTCCACGCTCAGCACCCCCGGTCGGCGGGAGAGCACGGATTCGGCGACGGCCTTGGACGAAGCCCAGTTGACGCCTTTCACCTCGATAACTGCGGTTTCAATCTGCTGACTCATACGAACTGTTCCTCTCTGGAATGCGATGCCGTCGGCATTCGACGCGCGCCCACGCCGAACCCTAAACCGGTCTGGAACCCGGATCCGATGCTTGCGCCCGGACTGGTGGCAGGATTTTAAACGCGGCTGACGGACAGCTCAACGCGCGAAACCGGGTGCGTTTTTTGCGACGCGAACAAAAGCCGAGCCTCGCCCGCAGCGTCATCGATACGACCCAGGTCATTCGGCTCGTTCTGCCGAGGGAGGGAAGGCGTCATGAGCACAGGCGTGCTGGCAGGCGCACACGAAACAGTCGATTCACCGTCTGGGCAGTGGATCTGGCAATCCGGGCAAGATGTCTGCGGGGTCTCACCGGCGACGCTGGCGAGCGACTCCGAGTCCAGCGGCCCGGCCGAGGCGCTTGTATGTGACGTTCCTGGCGCATCATCGCCCTGACCGTGCAGCGTATGCAGACCGAGAAAGAGTGAGATAACGGCGACCAGGATCACGGCCACTGAGACCGCCGCGGGCGTCTTCGCAAGCTGGCTCGAGCGTCGCATGTCGATCACTGCGTTGCACCTCCAAACGGCGTTGCGTCTGCCTCTCTGAGTCGCTGGTCCGAGCATATCGACGAATGGGCAATCCGGCCGATCATGTGCGCTTCACCGCGTGGTTGACGATCGAGAGGTGGTGGCGCGTCGCGTCCTGGCGGCCCAGCTCCTTGAGTACGACATACATGCCGACCTCCGGATCCTTGACGTCGACGACCATCGTTCGTCGAAGCAATTCATGGCGATGGTGGACATGACGGGTCCTCTCGACCACTCAGTACATGCAGGTTGTTCATGGCCGTTTCCGCAACCCCCGCACAAGCGGCGCCTTCCCGAGGGCGGTGCGCTCGACGGCGTCGACCACTCGCACGTCGACGTCGGTTCCAACGACTCCCGCCGATTCCAGGGCCGCCTCCATGCCGGCGCGAACCTGCTCAACCGATGCCGAAGCGGCCAGGCCGGCGAGCAGGACTCGCAGGGATGCTGGCTCCTGGATGACCTGCCATCCCGCGATCGTTGCGTCGTCCAGGACGTTGTGGAAGACGTTGGGGTGGATGCTCACCTCGGCTGTGTTCCCGGGCAGCATCAGTAGGTCCTCAATTCGTCCCTCAATCCCGGCCAGGAGGGCGAATGAACGACCGCACGGGCAACCGCGACCGTCGATACCGACGCTGTCGGACATTTCATAGCGGATCAGCGGCAGGGTTCGGGAGAACAAGACGGTGACCAGGATCCTGGCGCCGATCGTCCCGGGCGGAACCGGCAGGCCGGCCTGGTCCACGGGTTCCACAATCACCAGATCCTCGTAGATGTGGCTGTTGTGGAACACACATGGCGACGCGATGCCCGCCGTCTCGGTGGCGGCATAGACGTCGAAGGGCGCCGACCCCCACGCCGCCCGCATCTCGGCGGCCGCGTGCTCGCTCAGCACCTCAGACGCAGACACGACCGACTGCGGCGATATGCGCAAGCGGCCTGCGCGCTGCTCCGCAGCCAGAGGCTTGAGTGCCGACGCGTACCCGACAAGGAGCCGAGGCTGGAAGGCATTCAGCTCGGCGACAATCTCCGCCGCCGGATCTGTCGCGTCCAAGCGGAGCGTCGGCACCAGCCGGGAGCGCAAGGAGGCCCCGACCACCGCCGACTGATGCGTCGGCGTGCGGGAGCTCACCACAGCGACCCGCAATGGATGAGTCAGTCCGGCCGGCACGCCGGCCCAGTCGTTGGCCCGGGCGTAGGAGGCGAGCACCGTGGCCCATTCGCGCCGATTCCAGATGAAGATGCCCCGCCGCCCGGTCGTGCCTGCCGTCGCCGCTGCCCACCAGCGACCCCGCCAGGGGCGCCCGGGGTCCGCGCCGCTCGCCACCAGGTTCCGCAGATGCTCCTCCACGTCTGCCAGCCGCAGCCCGGGGTCGGTCACGGCCTGGTCGAAGTGGCCCATCAGGTCTGCCTTCGTCACCGGAGGCAGTTGGGACAACGGCGCGTCAAACAAACCGGCGTGGTGCTGTCGATAGAACTCGGAGCCGGCGTATGCCGCCCGGCGAAGATCCTGCAAAGCCCGTGCCTGATGTGCCTCGATCTGGCGGGTAGTCCAGTGATCCCGGCCCTTCCAGCGTGCACGGAGGTACAAAAGCTTTGACAAGAGGCGAATATCCATGCGGAATCCCTGTCGCAAACGAAACGGTGTGGCCTGATCCGGCCTCATCATATCCCTATACACGGATACCCTCCAGGGGTACCATGGGGCGTAACAAGTGCAACGCGCCAGCGAATAGAGGAGTTAGCCATGATGTGGGGATACGGCGGGAATATGGGCTGGACGTGGCTGTTTGGGCTGCTGATGCTGGTCGGGATAGTGCTGCTTGTTGTGCTTGCTGTGCGCGTGTTCAGCGGAGGCAGCAGTCGTAGCGGAGGTCCTGGCGCAACTGGACCGACACCTGGCCCGAGCCGGGCTCGTCAGATTCTCGACGAACGATACGCCAAAGGCGAGCTGACCGCCGAACAGCACCGGGAACAGGTCCAGGTGCTCGGCGAGAACCCCTAGTGGAACCGATCAGCCGCCGCGGCGCCTTGACGCTCGGCGGTCTGGGGCTGGCTGGCACCGTGGTCGGCGGCGCGGGCCTGCTGTGGACGTCATCATCGACACCAGCGCAGCCGCAGCCGGGAGAAGAACTCGCGGAGCCATCAGAACTGCGCAGCGCGAACGGCCGGTTGCAGCTCCGACTGGACGCGGCCCTCGGCACGGTGCACATCGGCGGGCGCAGCGCCAGCGCCCTGAGCTTCAACGGCGGTATCCCAGGACCAACCCTTCGGCTGAAGGCGGGGGAGCGGCTTGACGTGGCCCTGCACAACGGTCTTGACGACCCCACGAACCTGCACGTCCACGGCCTGCATGTCTCGCCCGAGGGCAACGGCGACAATCCGTTCGTGATGGTCGAGCCGGGCGAATCCTTCGACTACGAGTACCAGCTGCCGGCGGACCATCCGCCGGGCTTGTACTGGTACCACCCGCACCACCACGGCTTCGTCGCCGACCAGATCTTCGGCGGCCTTTACGGGGCGATCATTGTCGAGGATCCCGAACCGATTGAGGCGGCCAGGGAGCGGGTGCTCGTGATCTCGGATATCACCCTCGACGGGCTGGGGCGCATCCCGGCCGTCTCTCAGATGGAGCAGATGCTGGGCCGGGAGGGCGAACTCGTGCTCGTCAACGGCCAGGTGAACCCGCGGCTGAGTGCTCGCCCCGCCGAACGGGAACGGTGGAGAATCGTCAACGCCTGCGTGTCCCGGTATCTCCGGCTGCGGCTCGACGGGCAGCGGATGCAGCTGCTCGGCATCGACTCAGGCCGGTTCGGCGCCCCCGAAACCGTGGACGAGATCGTGCTCGCGCCGGGCAACCGGGCGGACCTGTTGGTCACGATGGTCGATGGCACGGCGTTGCTCGAGACTCTGCCCTACGACCGGGGCGGCCCCGGGGGGATGATGGGCGGAGGCGAACGGCCGCGCTCGGGCACTTCGGCCGGACGCGCCTCGCTGGCGACCCTGACCGTGGCCGGCCAGCCCGTTACGGCAGCACCCGAGGTCCCTCCGCAGCCGGCGTCCCGTGACTTCCGGGGCGCGGCCGTCACGGCTCGGCGGGAACTGACGTTTGCCATGGGAATGGGCGGAATGATGGGCGGGGGTGGGTCGATGATGAGCTTCACCATCAATGGCCGGGAATTCGACCCGGACCGAGTGGACACCACGGTCGAAGCGGGCAGCGTCGAGGAATGGACCCTGAGAAACACCAGTCCAATGGATCACCCGGTGCACCTGCACGTGTGGCCAATGCAGATCGTCGAGTCCGATGGTCGCGCCCCCGACACCGCGATCTGGCAGGACGTCGTCAACGTGCCGGCGCGCGGCCAGGTCCGCGTGCGGATCGCCTTCGACGACTTCGCCGGACGCTCCGTCTACCACTGCCACATCCTCGACCACGAGGACAACGGTATGATGGGCGTCATCGAGGTGCGCTAGAGCTGGTGTCGTGAGATCCAATTCGATCCGAACGCCAGCATCGAGCCGATCATCACCGCGGTCGCAAATTCGAGCCCCCAACAGAAACTTGAGCAAATGTCGGGTTAAACACCGTTCACTCAGGCTTAGGACGTAGCCTCGGTGCTTATGCACTTGGCGTCATGATGACCTCCTTGTCGCAATTTAGGGCTCCTTACTCACTTGTGAGTGCCGTTTCCCCGGACCTGGTCCCGGCTGGAACGCCCCCGCTCGAGTGTCCTACCGCCCCGCGCGCTCCGCCGCGATAACGAGAGTTGAATCATGCGTCCCATCAAGCTGTGTCCGCTTTGCCCTGCGCCGAGAGGCGCCCTTGAATAGCCGCGCCAACGGGGCGTTACCAATTGACGAGCCCCGCGATGCATCGCTTCCAACCGAGGGCAGGGTGAGGACGTCGATGCGGCGCCACATGATCGGGCCGGTCGCTATGGTTTTCGTTGCCCTCCTCGCCGTCAGTGGTTCCGTACCGGCATACGCGGTGGCACCGGACGCGCCTTCCGGACCAGGGCAGAACGTACCGATGTCCAGGCCGGCCCAGAGCCTGCAGGTCAGTCCGGCTGCAACGATCACAGTCCAGCGAGACGACTACACCTCCGCCGCGGCTCCAAAACCGAAGCCCAAACCCAAGCCCGCCGCGCAAGTCCAAGCCGCCAGCGTCGCCGTCGGAACCGGCCAAGGCTGGTTGCTGCCGGTAGCAGGCCGGATCAGCTCTGCCTTCGGCCCGCGCCCCAACGCGCCGGTCGCCGGTGTCAGCTCATTCCACAAGGGCGCCGACATCGCCGCGCCCTGTGGCCAGCCCGTGCGCGCGGCACAAGCGGGAACCGTCATCGAGGCCGGATATCAGGGCAGTTACGGCAACTGGGTCCTGATCGATCACGGCAACGGAATCCAGACCGGTTACGCCCACAACAGCCAGAACGTTGTGAGCAAGGGCCAGCGAGTTGCCGCTGGCGCCACGGTCGCCCTCGTCGGATCGACCGGCGCGTCGTCGGGTTGTCACGTGCACTTCGAAACCCGTGTTGGCGGAGCCCAAGTTGATCCGGTGTCGTTCATGAGCTCGTGGGGCATCAGGCTCGGCTAAGAGTAATCGCCACTAGGCGAACGACCTCGTCAACGGTCGAAGTAGTCGCGCATTATGCTGGACGCATGAGGCAGTCGGCGAGTTGGCGGGGTAGGACTTCCCGCCCGACGGGCTCGAAGGCGACCGACCTGAGTCACCAGTTGACTCCGCCCACAGGGCGTATCGTGCAGCTCGATGTCGGCTGAGACTTCTCGCTCTACCCGCCGATCGGGCAAGCGATTCGTGAGGCTGTTTTCCGGCACGGTCGCCATCCTCGCCGTGGTGGTCGGCGCACTCACGGCGGCGAATTTCACGCAGGGGCCGCGCCTCACTTCCGCCGAGCTCAACCTCGAGGGGGCTGTAGCGCGAAGCGGCCAGCGTCTGTTACTGCAGACCAACCAGCCGCTCGTGTCCGTGGACGAGAAGCAGGTGACGGTCGAACCGAAAACGGATGTCACAGCGACCGTCGCCGACTCTGCGATCACGATCCAATTCGGCGGCATCCTCCGCTACAACACCACGTACACGGTCACCGTCCGCGGAGTCGAGGGGACATCCCAGGAAGCCACGTCAACGCTGGAGCATACGTTCACCACTCCGGACAGCGACATCTACTCTCTCCAGCGCGATGTGCGCGTTGACGACGCCGGACTCAAGGGGCCGGACACGATCCGACGGACGACGATCCTCGGCCAGGGCTCCGGGAAGGCCGTCTTCAGCGCGCCGCGAATCCAGGAGTACGGCGTCCTCTCGGACGCTCTGGCCGTGGTCACCATCGGCGAGGACGAGACGACCTCTCTGGAGATCGTCTCTCTGTCCGGCGCGGAGCAGGTACCGGTGCCCCTGCCGACGGAGGGGAGCGTGAAGCGGCTGCGCACGGCCGCGTCGGAGAACCTCATCGCCTACACCTTCACGAGTTCCCCGACAGCTCCCGGGCCCAAGTACCGGGATACCCCGTTCGTCTACGATCTGGCCGCCGGTTCGGGCCTTCCAACGGAGGTGGCGGGGCTCGACGGGCGGCCGATGTCAGTGGTGGATCTGGACTTTATTCCTGGCACGACCTCGCTCGTGGTCCAGGCGGAAGATGAAAACGTGTTCCTCCTCGATGCTCTGAAGGAGGGCAAGGAGGGCACCCTCACTCCCCTCGGGCAGCATTCGGAGATCCGCGGATTCATCCCCGGGACCAAGGAGCTCGTCGTCGCCGATCCGACGCAGGGCTCGACCATCGACCTCACGGATGGCACGGTGACGGTGCTTGACCTTGCCGAGAGCGTCCTCAGCGACACGGCGTACCCGGGCCAGCTCGTCCTCCTGGATGGCCAGGGTCGGTATGCACGGCAATTCGATCAGGAGTCGACAGACACTACGGAGATGATCTCTGCGATCACGGTAACTGACGACAACGCCTCGAAGATCGTCTACCAAACGGCATCCGAGTCTTCCCGCGTCCGAAACTTCTGCGTTTCTCCGAACGGACAATATCTCGCGGCCGAGATCTTCTCCACGGATGGTAAGAGCGACTCCTACCCAAATCTCCCGGCCACCACCGGTTTGACGATCGTCCTGATTGACCTGGAAACGGGTGCAAGCAACCGCAGCATCTCCGGGTTCCTCCCCGGCTGGTGCCGGTGACTCCCGGCCGGCGCCGGAAACTCACATACGATGTGCATATGAGCCAGACCCTCACCGTTCGGCGCGGGCCTGCACTCCGGTTGACGCTGGGCCTCACCATCCTGGCCGCGCTCATCCTCACTCGGATCGTGTCCCCGCCCACGGGCGAAGCGGGGATGGCGGACGCCGTGCGCGACTTCGTCACACTGTCGATCAGCGTGGTCATCGAGTCCCTCCCGTTTGTGTTCCTCGGCATCATGCTCTCGATCGTTGTGCAGGTCTGGCTCCCGGAGGGATACCTGCTCCGCCGCCTGCCCCGAAATCCGCTGGCGCGCCGGGTTGTCCTCTCGCTGCTCGGGATGCTGCTGCCAGTCTGCGAATGCGGCAACGTCCCCCTCGCCCGGGGGCTGATGGCCAGGGGCCTGACAGTTGCCGAGTCGATGACGTTTCTCTTCGCGGCGCCGATTCTCAACCCCGTCACGATCATCACCACCTACCAGGCATTCGGCTGGGATGACGGAATCCTGCTGTCGCGCATCCTGGGTGGGTTCCTCATCGCGAACCTCGTGGGTTGGATTTACAGCCGGCACCCCCGGCCTGAGTCCCTGCTGACGCCCCGGTTCCAGGACACCTGCGCCCTCGGCGACCATCACGGCCAGCCGACCGGAAAGATGCGGCGCAGCGCGGTCCTGTTCACGCAGGAAACCAGCGCCATGTTGCCGGCACTGTTTGTCGGCGCCGGCATCGCGGGGCTGATCCAGGTCGGCGTTTCCCGCGAGGTGCTCGTCGCCATGGGCGGCAATCCGGTCTGGTCAGTGCTCGCACTGATGGTGCTCGCATTCGTCATTGCGATCTGCTCCAACGTGGACGCTTTCTTCATCCTCTCGTTCGGCGGCACGTTCATGCCGGGCGCGATCGTCGCTTTCCTTGTTTTCGGGCCGATGATCGACGTGAAGATGCTCGCGCTCCTGCGCACCACCTTCACCGCGAAGACTCTCCTGCAAGTCACGCTCGTGATCGGGCTGTGTTCTGCAACCCTTGGATTGGCGGTCAACTTCCTTGTTTAGACGACTAGTGAACCAGTGGCAGGGCGTTCTGCTCAGCCTCGTCGGCATCATCGCCACGGTCTGGTTGGGGATCACCGGGCAACTCGGGCTGTACATCCACCCGCGATACTTCGTCTTCACGATCATCATGGCGGTCATCGCCGCAGTCCTGGTCGTGGTCGCCTTCGCCGTCGTTCCCCGCCCGTCGGACGAGGAAGCACTGCTGGACACCGGCGGCCGGCGGGGGAGATGGCTCTGGTCAGCGGGGAGCGTCCTCATCATCGTCGCAGCCGTTGTGGCGCTCCTGGTCCTTCCGCCATCGACACTCACATCGGCAACGGTCAAGCAGCGCGATCTCAACGGATCGGCGTCGACGCTCACTCAGGCGGAGGCGAGCGGTTTGGTCGGCGGCGACTATGCAGCGTTCACCGTCCGCGACTGGTCCTCGTTACTCCGACAGGGCGCCGGTGAGGACTTTTTCGCCGACAAAACCGCGACCGTCACGGGATTCGTCACCCCGGACAAGAGCGACCCCGAGAACGTCTTCTTCGTCGCCCGCTTCTTCGTCAGCTGCTGCGCCGTGGATGCCCAACCCATCGGCATCCCCGTCTACTACCCGGGGTGGCAGGACGAGTTCAAAACAGACAGCTGGGTCACCATCACCAGCGGCTTCAAGATGAACCCGAGCGCGATCAGCGACGAACAGATCGTGCTCGTCCCCGACACGATCACGCCCACAGAGCGACCCTCGGAGCCGTACGTCTACTAAGTAGCTTGAAGCGCCACGCGGATCGCCGGAGCAGGAGCGGGGATGGTGTCGAAGGGGGCTGGGCTCCGCACTCGGACTTGATGCGCGCACGTTTATTCAACGTTTATTGCGTCGAAACCTGCCTAGGCGGGTCGAGGTGTTGCGATAGAATTGGATCAGATATTGCAAGGAACTCCTGGTCAGATCGAGATCAGTCGAGGTTTCGACGCTTAGGTCGACACGTTGAAAAGGGCCCGTCGCAATCCGTCGGTCATGGGTTCAAGTTCCATCCGCCCTACATCAGAACACCGTTTGATCAGGGTTCTTTGTCGACGCAAGAGGGGGGAGAGACTCGAATCGTTTCTCCTATGGTCATGGGTTCAAATCCCTCCCGCCGTGCCTCGAAACCTCGTCCGACCGGGGGTTCATGTCCTCAATGGAAGTGCAAGACTCGATGAGTCCAACACTTATCCAGCGGCAGATGGCTTTCGAGACTCTCCGATCGGACGGTGCACGAGCGGCTTCAATTCATCTGGGCTGGCCTCGGACACTTACGGGTTCTGGACACTGAACGTCTCCCCGGGATCGGCGTCGAACCCGTGCTCACAACAAGCGAGCTTGCCGACTATGTCGGCGTCGCCAAAAACCCGGAGGGCGATCCAGGTCGAAGCATAGTGCGTAAGCCCCGTTGTGGGGTGGGGATACCAGATCGAGTGGGCCGCCTCAGGATGCCATGATTGGGGGATGACTGATTCCCCACGCCCTGCTGGCTGGTAGTCCTCCGGCGCATGAAACGCTCAGTACTTACAGTCGGCGATCTAACGACGACAGCTAGTCTGGACACCCGCGTACTCGGCGGTGCTGCCGGACTCTCCCGGAAGGTCTTATGGGCCCACAGTTGCGAGATGGACGATCCCTGGCGTTGGCTCGGTCCTGACGAACTCCTCATGACCGTCGGTTTGTGCGTCCCCGAAGACCCTGCGCGTCAGAGAGAATTCGTCTCTGCTCTGGATGACGCCGGCCTAGCAGGAATCGCAATCGGTCTGAACGACATTGCACCCGCGATCAGCCCGGACATGATTGATGAGGCAAACAAGCGAGGGTTTCCCCTCCTTGAAACGGGGCGGGATACTCCGTTCGCTTCCATTGGGCGCACGGTTGCTGCCGCCACAACCACCGAGCAGACCTTTCAAGTCTTGAAGCTCAGCAAGTTGTACCATCTGGCCACGTTCGCTGAATCTGATCCCCGCACCCTTCTTCGTGATCTGCAAGGATTGCTCGGAGTTGCATTGAGCGTCGTGGACAACAGCACGGGGATTGTGATTGTTGATGGAGGCGAGCTACGAAATCTTGATTCCCACGAGGACTCACCGGTACGATCGTTCGCCCTGCCCACAGACCGAGGAATAGCCCTCAAGGTCACTGAATTCCCAGGCGAGGAGCTTGATAGCTTCATTCAAGTGCACCTGTTGCAGGTGGTGGACATTGCGGTCAGTAGAGTCCTTCGTTCCGTCAGGCGGCGCGTAGAAAGAAGCAGTCTGGCACTGCAGGAACTTCTCAATAGTCATCTCCCGCCGGGGCTGGATGACATCCTCGGGCAATATACGTTTTCCGACGGCTTCCAGCTTGTCGCCGTCTCGGGCCACGAAGACGAAAGGGTTGGACGGTCTATCGGTATGGCAGAACTTCCCGCCTTAGCTACGCTGCACCGAGGCGCCATGTTCATATTTGTACCGCTTAGCTCACTCGAGCCTGTGCAAGCGCTTTTAGCAAAGCTCTCAATACAGGCTGCTGCTTCCTCAACCTTCACCGACTATCGCGACACACAATTTGCCGCGATCCAAGCAGCTAAGACATTGGCATCCGCCCGTGGAACGAATCAGATGTGGAACGACTTTGAGGGTGTCTCGATCTCTCTGCTGACACGTTCACGAAAAGAAGCATCGGAAATCGTCGCCCAGGTGCTCGGAGACCTGGCTCGAGACGATCTGAAGTCTGCAGCCCTAAGAGAGACCCTGTTCTGCTTCATCCGAAATGACCGACGATGGATCGATACAGCTCAGGAACTGAATATCCATCGGCAAACCCTTTCGTACAGACTCATCAAGATCAAGGAGATCACGGGACGAGACGTCTCGAGTTCGGCTGATCTGTCGGCTTTCTGGATTGCCTACCAAGGCTGGCCTTCCTACAGCGGTTTAGCAGACGACGTTGCCCGCTAGATGTGTTCCCACCGAGGTTGTCCAGCTCTGTCAGCGCTCCTCGAAAAGTAGACCAGTAACGCTCTTCGAAAAGTAGACCACCCCACCACGATTGGATGGGTGATCACAGTGCAGGATTGGGCAGAGATTCGGCACCTTCACGTCAGTGAGGGCATGTCGGTGAGGGCGATTGCGAAGCAGCTGGGGCTGTCGCGGGTGACCGTGACCCGCGCGGTTCAGGCGGCAGGGCCGCCGCAGTATCGACGAGATCCGAGTCCGTCGGTTTTCGACGAATTCGAAGACGACGTGCGCCGGCTGCTGAAAGCGACACCGTCGATGCCCGCGTCTGTGGTCGCCGAACGCGTGGGCTGGACGGGTTCTTCGTCCTGGTTCCGGAAGAAGGTCGCGCAGCTGAAGCCGGAGTTCGCGCCGAAAGACCCGGCGGACCGGATCAACTACCGGGCCGGTGACCAGGCGCAATGCGACTTGTGGTTCCCGCCGGTGGATTTTCCCCTCGGCGATGGCCGCGTCGGCTCCCCGCCGGTCCTGGTGATCGTGGCGTCGTTCTCCCGGTTGATCAGCGGGGTGATGCTGCCTTCCCGGACAACACCGGATCTGTTGGCTGGCATGTGGTCGCTGCTCTCGGGCCAGCTCGAGGCAGTTCCGCACCGGCTGATCTGGGACAACGAGGCCGGCATCGGCTGGCGCAACAAGCTGGCGGAGGGAGTGCCTGCTTTCTGCGGGGCGTTAGCGACGAAGATCGTGCAGTTGAAACCGTTTGACCCGGAATCCAAAGGGATCGTCGAGCGGGCCAACCAGTTCCTGGAAACCTCGTTCCTGCCCGGCCGCACGTTCACCTCCGTCGCGGACTTCAATGAGCAGCTGGCGCAGTGGCTGCCGACGGCCAACAACCGGACGGTTCGCTCGCTGCGCGCCCGGCCGATCGACCGGGTCGCTCAGGACCGGGCCGGAATGTTGGCGGTCCCACCGCCACCACCGGTCGGGTTCACCACCCGGATCCGGCTGCCGCGCGACTATTACGTTCGTGTCTTCGGCAATGACTACTCGGTCGACCCCTCGGCGATTGGCCGGATGGTCGACATTCACGCGAACCTGACCCAGGTCACCGTCCGGATCAACGATCAGGTCGTCGCCGTCCACGAACGGGCGATGGGTTCGGCAGTAACGATCACCGACCCGGAGCACGTGAGCGCGGCGAAATCACTGCGGGTCCGCTTCCAAACGCCGACCCCGGAGGAAACTGCGGAGTCGTTGGAGCGGGACCTGGCCGATTACGACGCGGCGTTCGGCGTCAGCTTTGAGCAGGGCGAGGAGGTCGCCTGATGAGCGCCGACACGATCAAGCAGATCGAGTTTCTTTCCCGCGCCCTGAAAGCACCCCGCATCCGCGACGCCGCTTCCCGCCTCGCGGATCAAGCCCGAGACGCGGGCTGGTCCCACGAGGAATACCTCGCTGCGGTCCTCGACCGCGAAGTCGCCGCCCGCGATGCTTCCGGGGCCCAGCTGCGCATCCGCGCCGCCGGGTTCCCCTCCCGCAAGACCCTTGATGACTTCATCTTCGACCACCAGCCCGCGTTGAAACGGGACCAGATCATCCACCTCGGCGGCGGCCTCTTCCTCGAGCAGGCCCGCAACATCGTCCTGCTCGGACCTCCCGGAACCGGGAAAACACACCTCGCGATCGGCCTGGGCATCAAAGCCGCCCACGCCGGCCACCGGGTCCTGTTCGGCACCGCAGTCGAGTGGGTCGCCCGGCTCCAAGATGCCCACCACCGCGGCCGGCTGGCGGAAGAGATCGTGCGCCTGCGCCGTTACGGGCTGATCATCGTCGACGAGGTCGGCTACATCCCGTTCGAGCAAGACGCCGCGAACCTGCTCTTCCAACTCGTGTCGTCCCGCTACGAACATGCCTCGCTGATCCTGACGAGCAACCTGCCGTTCGCCCGCTGGGGAGACGTCTTCGGCGACCAGGTCGTGGCCGCGGCCATGATCGACCGCATCGTTCACCACGCTGACGTCATCTCGCTCAAGGGCGCAAGCTACCGACTCAAGGACAGTGGAATCACCACTTTGCCTTCCGCCAGACCCGAGAACACCGCAGAACAAATGAACCACGGTGGCCTACTTTTCGAAGAGCGCCAACGGCCTACTTTTCAACGAGCGTCGACACAGCTCGTCGTCCGCGACGGCTGGACCCAGGCCCGCGCGGCGGAACGTCTCCAGATCCCTCGAGCCACCGTGTCCAAATGGGTCCGCCGATATCAGGCGCAGGGCAGACTCACCGATCGCTCGTCACGCCCACAAGTCTCACCGTCCCCGAGAGACCAGCGCACCAAGAAGCGCATCATCGCGTGGTCTCCCAGGGTGCTGCGAACAGTGTGGCAATGTCGCGGGGGTGAGAAGCAACTCCCGCGAAAGCCCCATTGAACTAGAACGCTTCGGAATCGTCGTAGGGGAACCACCAGAAGTTCTGTTCGGACTGCTTCGCGTCGACAATGATGAACTTCGTGTGGCGGAAAGTGTCTAACCCTTCCGCACCGAGTTGACGCCCGATTCCCGACATTTTTCGCCCGCCGAACGGTCCGGCGTCGTTGTCGAGAAGCGGGGCGTTGATCCAAACCATTCCCGCGATGAGCTCCTGATTGGCTCGGTCGATCTCAGCGATATCTGCCGAGTAAAGATTGGCCCCGAGCCCGAACGGCGATCCGTTCGCCAGGTCCAGTGCTTCATCGAAACTCGAGACTCGATAGACAGCGACGGCGGGGCCGAATATTTCCTGCATGTATATGTCCATGTCCCGCGTCATCCCCTCAAGAATCGTCGGTTCCAGGAAGAATCCGTTGGCCAGTGACTCATCCGCAATCGCTGGGCGCTTACCCCCGAGAGTTACCTGTGCACCCTGTTCGATGGCGCGCTCGAGAATCCTCGTCACTCGCGCGAGTTCTCGACCGTTCTCCATCGGACCGACATCGACTTTGTCAAGTGGGTGCCCAACGCGAAGAGCAGCGATGTGCTTTCGGAACTTACCCATGAACTCGTCATAAATGTCCGTGTGCACGATGAGCTTTTCGGTCGACGTGCAGACCTGCCCCCCATTGATAAAGGCGGCGAAAGCCGCACCGCGTGCCGCAACATCAAGATTCGCGGACGGCATGACGATGAACGGGTCGCTTCCCGATGCCTCAATGATGAACGGCTTGAAGGTATCGGCACACGCCTTCGCCACAATCCGACCAGTCGGTACGCTTCCCGTGAACGAGACTTGATGCGTGTCGGCGTGGCTGACCAGTTGCGATGAGGTGCGGGCCGTTCCCGGAACACACTGCACGAGCCCCGCGGGGAGGACCTCGAACGCCCGCATAAATGCCAGCGTTGTCAGCGTTGCCCACTCGGACGGTTTGATGATGATCGCATTACCCGCCGCAAGCGCCGCCGCTCCCGTCCACATGGATAAGACGATGGGGTAATTTGCGGGCAGGATGATTACTGCGGTGCCCATCGGTTCCTTGATCGTGTAATGCAATTGCCCGGCTGTCGCCGGGCCCTGAACCGTGCCGATGGCGTGTCGGCCAACCTCGGCGAAGTAGTCCATCGCGGTGATGGCCCAACTCACTTCGTCGAAACTCTCCTTGAACGGCTTTCCCGTTTCCGTCGAAAGAATTTCGGCGATGAGGCGCTGGTCCGCTCGAACGCGTCGACCTGCTTCGTGAATCAACTCCGCTCTATCGAGGGCACTGAGCGCGTACCACTCACGTTGCGCCGCATTCGCGTCGCGCACGACGTCATCGACCTGCTTCTCCGTAAGATCCGATAACGATCCGATGACCTCCGCAGTGCTCGGGTTGAGTACGTCGGCGAATGTTTCGTCACCAGCTTTGGCAAGTCCGTTCTTGCCGAAGTAGGAATTGGTGAGCGCTGCCATGGTGTCGTGCGCGACCCTTGAGCCGCGGTGAAGGGTGGTGTTCATCGTGGTGTTTTCCTTTGAACTATTCGATGGGAGCGGCGAAGGAATCGAGGTCGCGGTCAGCGGATGCGATGATTTTGCGCTCAGCATCAAGATCCATGCCTCGGCAGAGAATCCAGTAGATGAGACCACCAATCGGGATTCCCACGAAGAAGGCGACGTCAACGCCACCGAGTGCGAGTGCAATTGGCCCCTGGTAGAAGGACAGATACATGAACGGAATCATGATGACGAATGTCAGGACGTAGGCGGCTATTCCGCGCCAGTTCCAGTTGCTGTAAATACCGGTGCGCGAAAACATCTCGCGAATCGAGTAGTGACCACGACGCACAAGAAAAAAGTCCGTCAAATTAATGGCGGTCCACGGCGCCATCAGGTAAGACAGCACGACGAGGATGGTCGCGAAGCTCGTGTTTAGAAAGTCGGAGGGCATGTACGCGCCGGCAACGGTCGCCGTCACTCCGACCAAGAGAATGGTCACGATGCGGATTCGGCGCGTTGGCACCACCGATCGGACGCTGTCAATGGCCGTGATAATGGTGAGTGATCCGCCATACACGCACATCGCCATGAGGCCGAGAAGTCCGAGCCCACCCAGGACGAGCATTATTGTTCCGAGCCCTGCAAAGACCGAGTCGCCCGTTTGCGAGAGGCTCGTGATGAAGTACTCATCGGGGAGCAGCGCCATGCAGATTGCGCCGACCGCCTCGAACGAGAAGACCCCGAAGAACAATCCAAGTGACGTCCAGGTCATGATCTTGGCCTTGTGGGTGCTGGCAGGCATGTACCGCGAGTAGTCGGAGACGAAGAACGCCCACGACAACTGGTACGCGGCCGCAGCGGAGACTGCAGTGAAGAACGCGGCAGGCTGGAACGTTGCCGAGCTGAGATCCCATGAGCTTGCCGGGATGGCACCGTTAACGAACAAACCGAGGATGTAAATCACCAGCGCGATGATGAGCGCAACCGAAATATACCGTTGAGCTACGTGGAGCCAGTGATATCCAAAAATCGCGAGAGCAACAGCGACGAGTCCCGTAATGATCGCCCACGTCGGGGCGCTTCCGCCGCCAAGCTCTTCGGCGGTGGCACCGAGGAGGTTGCCTCCGAATACGATGTAACCCCAGTAAACGACGATGGCCATCAGCCAAATGGCGAGGGCTCCGTAGCGGCCGAACTGCGGTCGACTCTGAATCATTTGGGGCAAGCCAAGGTGCGGTCCTTGGGTGGCGTGTGAGGCTACCGGCGCGGTGCCGACGACGGTGCCGACGACGAGCGCAATGAGCGTCCACCCCAAGTTGAGTCCCATAACTATTCCGAGCGCACCGGTTGCCATGCTCAAGAGATGTGCACTGCCGGCAAACCAAATCGTTGCCTGGTCCGTGAGTTTGCCCTTGCGTTCGTGCGCGGGCACGTAATCAATCGAGCGCACTTCAATCTGACCAATCAAGGTCGAATCGGATCGCGTTGTGGTCATGATTGCTTCTCCATTTGACTTCGTTGTCGGGGATTGGATCTCGTTTGTCGAGTCCCGAAGTTCATTCACGTATTGCGTTTGGCTTCGTGGACAAGTGTGAGCAAAGCCGTCCACAATCTGAACTGTAAAAAAGTACGAATATGTGTCAACTCTTGTATCAACGTCACGTTTACAGACAATCGCCTCACATCCACACTGAGAACCGTGATCAACTCCGCGACCCACAGCCCCTTGTCCCTCTGGCATGCAGATTCCAGCCTCGTACCGTTCAGCTCCGAGCCATTGGGCGGCGATCTGGATGTCGATGTCGCTATCATCGGTGCCGGCTATACGGGTTTGTGGACTGCCTATTTCCTCAAGCAACAGCAGCCGAATCTGTCCATTGCGATCTTTGAGGCCGAAACGGTCGGTTACGGAGCGTCAGGGCGAAACGGTGGATGGTGTTCGGCCCTGTTCCCGGCATCGATGAAGAAAATAGCGAGCCTCAGTTCGCGCGATGCGGCTATCCGACTTCAGCAGGCGATGAACGAATCGATCACAGAAATGGGCACAATTCTCGCCCAGGAAAGGATCGACTGTGACTGGAAGCAAGGCGGCTACGTCTCGCTTGCACGAAACGAGGCTCAATTGGTTCGTTCCCAGAACGAGGTCCAGGGGTGGAGGTCCTGGGGCTTCGGTGATGAGCACATGAGCCTTCTGTCCGCAAAGGAAGCGTCGGCGCGGAGCAACGCCACTGAGGTGATGGGCGGCACCTACACCCCGAATTGTGCAGCCATCCAACCTGCAAAACTGGCGTCGGGACTGGCTCGGGTCGTCGAGAAGCTCGGCGTTTCGATTTACGAGCGCTCGCGCGTGACGGCGATTGGTACTCGAAAGTTGGAAACGACGGGGGGAACCGTCACGGCCGACTACATCATTCGCGCGACCGAAGGGTTCACGGCGGAGTTTCCACAATTCCACCGGGATATCGTCCCCATGTACTCACTCATGGTCGCCACCGAACCGCTTCCCAAGGACATCTGGGAAAAAATTGGTCTGGCCGAACGCGAAACCTTCTCCGACAAGCGGCACCTTCGGATTTACGGTCAACGCACGGCCGACGGCCGTATAGCGTTCGGCGGTCGCGGCGCGCCTTACCATTATGCGTCGCGCGTCCGTGCGTCTTTCGACAGCGAGCCGGATGTTCACGCGATGCTTCGTCACATTCTTAGGGACCTTTTCCCAGCCCTCGCGGATGTTCAATTCACCCACGAGTGGGGAGGGAATCTGGGAATCCCGCGTGACTGGTATCCCTCGGTGACATTCGATCGCGCTACCGGTTTCGGACAGGCCGGAGGGTACGTCGGCGACGGCGTATCGACGGCATTCGTCGCCGGCAGGACCCTTGCCGCGGAAATTCTTGACACTGAGTCGGAACTTCGTCAACTTCCCTGGGTTCAACGTCATTCGCCACGATGGGAACCGGAGCCATTGCGGTGGCTCGGGGTCAATGCCGTCACGCAGGCTTTCGCGCAGTCGGATCGCAACGAGGCGCGCTCGGGGAAACCCTCAAAGATTGCATCGAGTGTTTGGAAATACATCGGCCACTGACGGCAAGAACGAAACCCTGCGAGGGCTGGATTGGCGCCGGCCCGGAGCGTAGGCCGCTCGATCGAGTGTCCAATGACAGCGGAGCATTCTGCGGCCCGTTGCGGTGATTCGGCACTCCACCGTGTATGCGACGCAAGCCGAACGCAGACGTTTCCCTCCATGACCGAACGCATCGAACTTGAAATCAGGGAGACAACTGTCGTCAAGACATTCCGGTCAGGGGGCGACGCGAGCACGAACGCGAGTGGAGGGGCCCGCAGCTGCTGACCGGTATGCGCCGGGGCTGACGCCGAAACCGATCGAGCGGGGCCTCGTCGCCGGCCGCCCGCGCGTGATGTCAAAGGTCAGCGGTTCGTCTCTCGGCCGGGGTAAAGCTCGTCGTGTGCATGCCTGCTACTACAAACGCGAGTTCGTGTAGGCAGAGCGGTTGACCGTTCGGTCCGGCCAGGGCCGGCTTGAGTTCGAGCGCGTGCAGGAACTCGTGGCGTCGCGAATCGAACCTGGCTCACATCCTCGACATAGGCGGCGCCACCGGGGTGCACGCGGAGAGGCCCACTGAACTCGGCCATGCGGTGGTCATGATCGACCCGCTGCCGGAGCAAGGTTGCCCGCGCCCGCGCCCGCGCCCGCGCCCGCGCGCAACGGTCCTTCCGCGCCGAGATCGGCGACGCACGTGATTTGAAGTTCGGTGATGACTCAGTCGACGCCGCATTGATGTTCGGTCCGCTGTATGACCTCGCGGACCGAGAGAGCCGCCTGGTGGCGGTCCGCGAAGCCCAGGGGGTCGTCCACAGCGGCGGTTGGGTCTTCGTCGCCGCCATCCCTCGATTCATTGCACACGCCTCGTTGTCCCTCGGTGAGGAGGCGAGATCGCCGGAAGCCGCGACATGAGCAACCACATTATGGGCATTGCCCGGGTTCCCCGAGGTCCACGCGCTCGATTCGATGGTCCGAAGTCGCACCGTCATTTGCGAGAATGACGAACGGCTAGCCAAATGTGCTTCCGTGGGCCGGGCATCCGGGCTGTCCGTCCTCGTGCGCGACGAAAGCCCAAGCCCGCAGCGTCGTCATCCTCTGCATCGATGGCTTCTACAACAGCGGGTGCCGGCACTCAGCCCCGGGCTACCGCAGGCCCGATGGAGACCACTATGGTTATCAACAGCCAGCCCTGACCGCTTGAAGAAGACACTATTCCGCCGTCCGAAATCTTCGCAGCAGCCCAGATAGCGATTCGTGGAGTTCGAGTTCGAGTTCGTGCTGGCGTTCCCGCAGACCGAAGAGGCAGAATGAGTACGCACGATGTGGTTGTAGTTGGAGCCGGCCTCGCTGGGCTGAGCGCTGCTCGGGACCTGATGAATGCCGGGTCGGATGTCGTTGTGTTGGAGGCTCGCGCCCGGCCCGGCGGGCGGGTCGAGCAGACCAGGACTGCCGATGGCCGCCTCGTTCAACTTGGCGGAGAGGTCGTGGGCGACTTCCACACGGCGTATCGTGGGCTGGTCGATGAGCTGGGCCTGCACCTCGGTCCGAGCTTCACCGATATCCCGGGCGAGTCGACCTGGCTGATGAACGACGGCCTGTCCGTGGGCAACGCGGTGCCATGGCTATCGGCCTCGGACCAGCGGAAGCACGACCGAATCGAGCGGCAGTTCGCAGAGTTGGCGGCGACCGTGGATCCGGACAATCCCTGGGGGCATCCCGACGCTTTGGCTCTGGACCGCCTGTCAGTCGGTGACTGGTTGCGCTCTGAAGGCGCCACCGCCAACATCGTACGCGCCATGGAAGTTCGTGCGATGGCCTTGGCGGACGACTCCGTCGAGCGGCGGTCGCTGCTCGGCGACCTCCGCAAGGAGTCGGCGGCGGGTGCCCTCGGGTTCTACAACTACGACGCGTGGGAGAGCTTGAAGGTCGTCGAGGGCTCCGCTACCGTCGCACTTCTCATGGCCGAGCAACTCGCGCACCGCATTCGCTACTCCAGCCCCGTGGCCGCCATCGACATCACCACGAACGGTGTCTCCGTGACCCTCCACACCGGTGAGCGCTTCACCGCGTCCGACGTCGTCTGCTCCTTGCCGGCAGGGCCGCTTCGGGACGTTCGCATAACCGGTCTCAGCGCCGAGCGCCTCGCATCGCTACACCGCCAACAACACGCCCCGACCGCGAAGTTCGTGACCGTCTACGATTCCTCGTTCTGGGAGGAGAACAACCAGAACGGCACCGGCTACTTTGAACACACCATCCTCGGCGGGACGTGGGTGCAGAACACGGGCATTCTCTCTGCACTCGTACCCGTTGGCAAACTGGGGCCCTACTTTGCCACGCCGCCAATGCTTCGTGAGAAGGCCTTGACGGCGGAACTGGGATCAGCCTACGGGCCGAGGGCGGCGGCCCCGGAGGCCGTCTTCATGCGCAACTGGGGTGCGGATCCGTGGACGCAGGGTTACATCACCGCGTGGCGTCCCGGGGAACTCACTGCCGTCGGTCCCCTTCACGGCACCCACGAACCTCCCTTCTGGGTGGTGGGCTCCGACCAATGGGTGTGCGGTTACATGGAAGGCGCCGTTCGCACCGGACGCGCAGCCGCCCGAGAACTCATCGAAAAATGAAGTCTCGATTCCAGGCTGGAGCGTCCCGTTTCGCCCTCAGTTCGGCGTGTGGGCTGGAGCGCCACCGCGAATAGGCTTAAGCGCTCCTGCTGAACGAGCCGTCCCGTTTGCCCCGCCCGAAGAGATTCTCACGTAGGTGCGTCGAGAGCAGCAGACCGAGTGATCGAGGTTCGTAAGTCGAGATAGAAGTCATCGCCGGCCGCATCGAAATGTACTTGACGACGTACGAAGGCAAACCCGGTACCGAGTTCACGGAGGGTGTCGACGATTCGGTCCATGGGCGCTCGCTCCAGATCGCGTTCGGCCGCGTCCTCGGTCAGTTCCAGAAAGTCGAACACGTACGGGTCTTTGCCGATCTGTCGGGCCAGGTCAGAATCAGCGGCTGTTCCCTCTGCGCTCTCGTCGGGGCGCCAATTGGAACCCTCAGGAGACCCCACTGCCGGGTGACGAGAGGTCCAAGACGATCACAGCTTCTCGACTCCCCACGCGACGAATCCGATCAGTGCAAAGACGGCGATCACGCCGAGCACGTACGCAGTGTCCAGCACAGAAGACTCCATCCGAAGGCCGGAAACGCGTCACCCGATCGGTGCGCGAGTACCGGGGTACGGCACGAGTACACACCCAGCCGGAGCGGGTACGAAACGGGCCTTACGACTCCCTAACGGACGTGGCCGGAAACCTAACGACATTCCCCCCGCGTGCCCAGCCTGAATGTGCGGCGCTTGCCTTTGCAGGGCAGACAATTGAAGCTGGAGTTTCGCATTCGCGCATTCGCGCATTCGCGCATTCGCGCAATCGTTCGATGTTCGACCTGCGCGAGCAACAAGAGGAAGAGCGAAGTGGATTCAGCAAATACGCCGATAATCCCGGAGAGCGTTCCCCGGCCCATCCATGTCGGAGCGCAGCCGAACAGCCTTACGCGCTGGCTGCTGCAGCACAGCGTGCAGCCCGTCGGGCCAGAGAGTTCCGAAGACACCGCGACGACGCACTCCTGGTGGAAAGTGATGTGCCTGACCGGAGTTGACTACTTCTCGACGCTCTCCTATCTGCCCGGAATCGCCTTCCTCGCCGCCGGCGCCCTGTCGCCCCTGGCTACGCTGCTGATCGTGGCCCTCACGCTGCTCGGGATGCTGCCGATGTACCATCGGGTCGCCAAGGAGAGCCCACACGGCCAGGGGTCCGTGGCCATGCTGGAACGCCTGCTGCCGTTCTGGCGGGGCAAGTTCTTTGTGCTGGTTCTGCTCGGGTTCGTCGCGACGTCATGGATCATCACGATCACGCTGTCGTCGGCGGATGCCACGGTGCACCTGCTCGAGAACCCGTACGTTCCCGCGTTCCTCGAGGGGCAGGCGGTCACGATCACGATCGTACTTCTCCTCGTCCTGGGCGGAGTCTTTCTCCTCGGCTTCACCGAAGCCGTCAGGGTCGCGATTCCGCTCGTGGCCGTCTACCTGCTCCTCAACGGGATCGTCATCGGCGTCGGTTTGTACGACGTGTTCACCGAACCTGGTGCCCTGGCCGGCTGGACGGACGCCCTCCTGTCCCGTGGCGGCAGCTTCGGCGACATCATCGGCCCGGCGCTCATCGCGTTCCCGCTGCTGGTACTCGGGCTGTCGGGTTTCGAAACCGGGGTGAGCATGATGCCGCTGGTTGCCTCGAAGGGGAAGACCCAGGAGGAGCGACTGGCGTCGCGGATCCGCAATACGCGAAAGCTCCTGACCGCGGCCGCCGTCATCATGAGCGTGTACCTGCTGACCAGCAGCTTCGTCACCACGGTACTCATCCCGGCAGAGGCTTTCCAGGAGGGCGGCGAAGCCAGCGGCCGCGCCCTGGCCTACCTGGCCCATGAGCGCGTCGGGAACGCGTTCGGCACCGCTTACGACATCAGCAGCATCCTCATCCTGTGGTTCGCCGGAGCATCCGCGATGGCTGGCCTGATCAACATCGTTCCGCGCTACCTCCCGGCGTACGGCATGGCCCCGGACTGGAGTCGTGCTGTGCGGCCGGTCGTGCTCGTCTACACCGGAATCAGCATCCTGATCACGATCGGATTCAACGCCGACGTGAACGCCCAGGCCGGCGCCTACGCCACCGGAATCCTCGCCATGATGGTCTCCGGGGCCGTGGCCGTCACCATTTCGGCCGCCCGGCGTGGGCAACGACGAGCCACCATGGCCTTCAGCGCCCTGACCGTCGTGCTCTTGTACGCCCTGGGAGCGAACATCCTGGAGAAGCCCGACGGCATCATGATCTCGGCGTTCTTCATCGCCGGGATCATCGCCGTCTCCCTGGTGTCCCGGGTGTCACGCACGACCGAGCTGCGGGTGGAGCACGTCGAGTTCGACGAGGCTGCCCGCCGGTTCATCAGCGATTCTCTCGTCTTCGATGGCGCGCTCAACGTCATCGCCAACCGGCCTCAGGCCGACGAGGAGGCGGGGTATGCGGCGAAGGAGGCCGAACAGCGAGGGATGAACCCGGTGCCGGGCGCCGCCGACGTCCTGTTCCTGGAGGTCGATGTCGTGGATCCGTCCGGCTTCAGCGAGACGCTGCGGGTTCGCGGCGTCGAGATCGCCGGCTATCGGGTGTTGCGGGCGGAGAGCCCTGCGGCCCCGAACGCCATCGCGGCCATCCTGCTTGCGATGCGGGACGCGTCCGGGGTGCGGCCGCACGCCTACTTCGAATGGTCGGAGGGCAATCCGCTGGGACATCTTCTTCGCTACCTGCTGCTCGGGATCGGAGACACCGCACCGGTCGTGCGTGAGATTCTGCGCAAGAGCGAGTCCGACCCGAGCCGGAGGCCGGGTATCCACGTGGGCGGCGGCTGAGAGCGTCGTTGGGCCCGCGCGGGTGAGCTGGCGCACCGCGCGCGCTGGGGGGATACCCGGGGTCTGTCCGCGCCGGCGCGCGCGTAGAGTGAGCACGCGCAATCACGGATGACCCGCCAGGGCGGGACGAAAACGATCCGTCGACGGCCGCACCCGGCCCAGATCGTGGTCGCCGGATTCGCCGGCACCATCCTGATCGGCACCGCCCTGCTCATGCTGCCGAACGCGAAACTCGGCGACGGCGGGGCGACCTTCCTCGAGGCCATCTTCACGGCAACCTCGGCCGTCTGCGTGACCGGGCTCCCGTCGTCGACACGGCAACGTACTGGAGCCCAGTCGGCCCGGTCGTCATCCTCCTGCTGATCCAGGTCAGCGGGTTCGGGATCATCCTCCGTGATCGGCCTCACGATCGCCCGGAAGCTGTCGCTCCGGTCGACGATCACCGCGGCCGCCGAGATCAAGAGCGTCGGCCTCGAAGACGTCAAGGGCCTCGTGCGCGGCGTGGTCGTGATGTCGCTCACGATCGAGCTCGCGGCCGCGGTCATTCTCAGCCTGCGCTTCCTCACCGGCTACAGCGAACCGGTCGGCCGGGCGATCTGCCTGGGAGTGTTCCACGCCGTGTCCTCGTTCAACAACGCCGGATTCGCGCTATTCAGCGACAACCTCATCTCGTTTCCGACGGATCCGTTCGTCTGCCTCCCGATCGCGTTCGCGGTCATCCTGGGCGGCATCGGCTTCCCGGTGATCGTGCAGCTCCGCCGGCTGCGTCGCGCTGATCATGGCATAGCTCGTACCGATCCCTCAACGCTCAATAGTGATGAGCAGCGTGAGCCTTCTTCTGGTTGTCGCGGGGATTGTCGCCAGTCTGTTTGTGCTGTTCTCAGCCGGCTTCACCGTGTGGCCGTTTTGGGCATGACCGGCTGCCAAGTCGAACATCCTACGGGCTTGTCTCGGCCGTCCCCGCGGTGGAAGGATTGCAGACGCGCCTAGCTCTCCGGGTCTTACATGAACTCGCGGAGCTCCTGCGAGCAACGGCAGGCCAGCGCGATCTTCCTCGCCCACTCGACCGCGTCCTCGCGCGTCGGCAGTTCCAGCACGGTGAACCCGCCCTTGAGTTCGCTGCCCGGATAGATCTCGGTGCTCACCGACCCGTCGGCGGAGACCAGCACGGGATCGACGTCCTCCTCGATCCCGCCGCCGAACACATAGACGCCGGCGGCCTTGGCCTCCTGGATCACTGCGTGGGATTCGGCGGAGACGATCGGGAACTCCTCGTCGGTGAGCGCCATGGCTTCGCTGGGGAAGGAGATGAGGTATTTGGTCATGTCTCGATGGTGCACCGCGGGCGGGCCGGACAGCAACGGTTGTGGATAGTTGAAGGCATCCATCCCTCGAGGAGTGGCGCGCCGACCCCGAACTCAGGGGCGGCGAATGGCACAGCTTCTGGCCGACTTCAGTGTCGAAAGCGTGCGGGGGAGCTTGTCCCAAGGGAGTTGGTGGTGGCCCGCTTCATGGAACTCCCTCGCTCCGGGCTTTGTGCAATCCGGACGCCGACCAGGACTCCGGAGCGGCTCAATCGCGGTGTCGCTGGGTCTGCTGGGCTTCGCACTAGGATGCGCGCACGTATATTCAACGCTTATTGCGTCGAGACCGGCCTAGGCGGGCCGAGGCGTTGCGATGGAATGGGGGCACATCTCACAAGAAATGCCTGGTCACCTCGAGATCAGTAGAGGTCTCGTCATCCAGGGCCTACGGGCAAACGTGGCCGGCCGCAATCCGTCGGTCATGGGTTCAAGTCCCATCCGCCCTACAGAAAAGTAGTCACCTGGGACTAGCTTGAAGGCGTGTCCACTCCCGCGATCGACGCACGGACCGCCCACGCCGCCGGCGTGGAGCGGCTCCTCGAGAGCTATCGGGCGGTGCCACCGTCGGCCTCCGTTCGGCTCGCCAAGCACACCTCGAACCTGTTCCGGTCACGCGCGAAGCCGAACGCTCCGGGCCTCGACACGTCGGGACTGACGCGCGTCATCGCGGTCGACCCGGAAGCGCGCACGGCCGACGTGGGCGGCATGTGCACCTACGAAGATCTCGTCGCCGCGACGCTGCCCCACGGGTTGGCGCCGCTGGTGGTGCCGCAACTGAAGACGATCACCCTGGGCGGAGCGGTCACCGGCCTCGGCATCGAGTCGACGTCCTTCCGCAACGGCCTCCCGCACGAGTCGGTGCTGGAGCTGGACATCCTCACCGGCGCGGGAGAGCTGGTCAGAGCCTCGCCCCTCGAGCACGAAGACCTCTTCCGCGCCTTCCCCAACTCGTACGGCACGCTCGGCTACGCGGTGCGCCTGCGCATCGAACTGGAGCCGGTCGAACGGTTCGTCGCGCTCCGGCACCTCCGGTACCACTCGCTCAGCGACCTGGTCGCGGCGATGGACCGCATCGTCGCGACCGGTACGCTGGGCGGCGAACGCGTGGACTACCTCGACGGTGTCGTGTTCAGCGCCGACGAGAGCTACCTCTGTGCGGCCACGCAGACCGCGGCAACCGGCCCGGTGAGCGACTACACCGGCCGGCAGATCTACTACCGCTCCATCCAGCACGATGACGGCATCAAGAACGACCGGCTCACGATTGCCGACTACCTGTGGCGGTGGGACACTGACTGGTTCTGGTGCTCGGCGGCTTTCGGCGCCCAGAACCCGCGGATCCGCCGGTTCTGGCCGCGAACGCTTCGGCGCAGCAGCTTCTACTCCAGGCTGATGCGCTACGAACAGCGATTCCACATCGGCGATCGCATCGAGCGACTGGGCCACCGTCCGCCCCGCGAACGCGTCGTGCAGGACGTCGAGGTGCCGATCGAGCGCTCTGTGGACTTCCTGGACTGGTTCCTTGCCACCGTGCCGATCGAGCCGATCTGGCTGTGCCCGCTGCGATTGCGGGGCGACGTTTGGCCGCTCTACCCGATCCAGCCGCAGCGGACCTACGTCAACGTCGGCTTCTGGTCGACGGTGCCGGTGGGGTCGACCGACGGGGAGACGAACCGTCTGATCGAACGCAAGGTCACCGAGCTCCACGGGCACAAGTCGCTGTACTCCGACTCGTACTACTCCCGGGAGGACTTCTGCGAACTCTATGGAGGCGAAACCTATCGGAGCGTGAAGCAGCGGTACGACCCCGATTCACGTCTCCTCGATCTCTATGCAAAGGCGGTGCAACGACGATGACCACGATCAAGGAACCTCGGCCGGAGAATGCAGAATCGGCAGGGAAACCGGACGGGGAGGGGAAGCTCACCCTCGCCGAGATCCTGGAGATCCTCGCCGGCGGGCGGCTCCCGCTGAGATTCACCGCCTACGACGGGAGTTCAGCCGGTCCGCCGGATGCACCGCTCGGGCTGGAACTGAAAACGCCACGGGGCACGACCTATCTGGCCACCGGCCGCGGCGATCTGGGCCTGGCCCGCGCCTACATCTCCGGGGACCTCGAGGTCCACGGGGTTCACCCCGGCGACCCCTACGAAATCCTCAAGGCCCTCGCCGGCGAGCTGGTCTTCAAGCTGCCACCGCCGCGAGTGACGGCCAACATCATCCGCTCCATCGGCGTGGAGCACCTGCGCCCGATCGCACCGCCGCCGCAGGAGGCGCCGCCGCGCTGGCGCCGCGTCGCCGGGGGACTCCGGCACAGCAAGACCCGGGACGCCGACGCGATCCACCACCACTACGACGTCTCGAATACGTTCTACGAGTGGGTGCTCGGGCCGTCGATGACCTACACGTGCGCGTGTTACCCCCGCCCGGACGCGTCGTTGGACGAGGCGCAGGAGAACAAGTACCGGCTGGTATTCGAGAAGCTGCGGCTGAAGCCGGGCGACCGGCTGCTCGACGTCGGGTGCGGCTGGGGCGGAATGGTGCGCTACGCCGCCCGGCGCGGCGTCAAAGCCACCGGCGTCACGCTGTCGGAACAGCAGACCGCGTGGGCACAGCGGGCGATCGCCGAGGAGGGCCTGACCGATCTGGCCGAGGTCCACTACGGCGACTACCGAGACATCGCCGAGACCGGTTTCGACGCCGTGTCGTCGATCGGGCTGCTCGAGCACATCGGAGTGCGCAACTATCCGTCGTACTTCCGCTTCCTGCAAGCCCGGCTGCGCCCCGGCGGGCTGCTGCTCAACCACTGCATCACCCGGCCGGACAACCGCTCCGAACCCTCCACCCGCGGGTTCATCGACCGCTATGTCTTCCCCGATGGGGAGCTCACCGGCTCGGGCCGCATCATCAGCGCGGCACAGGACGTCGGACTGGAGGTGCTGCACGAGGAGAACCTCCGCCAGCACTACGCGATGACACTGCGCGACTGGTGCGCCAACCTCGCCCGGCACTGGGATGAGGCGGTCGCCGAGGTGGGGCTGCACACCGCGAAGGTGTGGGGCCTGTACATGGCCGGGTCACGCCTCGCCTTCGAGACCGGGGGGATCCAGCTGCACCAGGTGCTGGCGGTCAGGCCCGATGCCGCCGGCAGCGTCGGCGACCTGCCGCTGCGGCCGTGGTGGACGCCCTGATTCGTGACGAGGCCGTGCAGGACGTGGCGCGCGTCGCATCACTGCCGCACGCGATAGGTTGAGCCAACGAGCGGGGGGGTGCCCCTATGTTTTTGTCAAGCGGCGAGTGGGTGCTCGGCTTGATAGAGCGTGCCGTCGCGGAGCATGGCGTAGATGACGTCGCAACGGCGG
>NZ_SOEZ01000010.1 GCF_004402215.1 Cryobacterium tagatosivorans | reverse complement strand
AGGAAGTACTCGAGCGAGGCCTGCCACGATCTGAGAACAATGGGCTGCAGACCCACGATTCCTACCCCTATTCAACAAGCTGGAAGTACTGCCGCAGCAGCCCGTTCATGTTCTCGGTTCTCGTTGGAGCCGCGCTGCCAGGGCTTGCCGGCGTGAGCGAAGAACACGCCGTCGGTGAAGAGGGAGGCGATCTTGTCGTGGCTGGCCATTTCGGCGCCCTGGTCCCAAGTCAAAGTCCGCCGAAGATCCTGAGGTAGCGCAGACATGGCGGTGACGAGCGATGCGTTGACTTCAGCTGCAGTGTGCCCGCCGGGAAGGTGAAGGAGGACTGCGTAGCCGCTCTTACGGTCGACCAGGGTGCCGTTCGCTGAACGGGTGCGCGTGTCAATGATGAGGTCGCCCTCCCAATCTCCGAACCGGGCCCGGTCGTTCACGACCTTGGGACGATGATCGATCAAGGTCGCCGGGGCGATGAAGCGTGGGGCACGCACGTCGGGGCGCCGTCGACGTTTGCGCAGCGGCCGGCCCGTTCGGAGATGCGGTGTCAGTTTCCTGGTCAACCCGCTGTTCCCCGGCCAGTACAGGGCCTGGTAGATCGTTTCGTGACACACGTGCCACGATCGTTTCTGCGGGTGAGCGTCTCGAAGCCAGAAGCTGATCTGTTCGGGACTCCAATCCTGTTTCAGCTTCGCCTGGACCAGGTCGCGGAGCTCGAGGTCTTGCCCGATGCGGCTAGCTCGCGCCCGGCGCGCCTTCTCTCGGGCGCGGGCGTGGGCCAGGACAGCTCGTACTGGCCGCGGTCGTGTTTGCGCATATTGCGGCGGACCTCGCGACTGATCGTCGACGGCGACCGGCCGAGACGCCTGGATATCTCCCGGATGGAGCATCCTTCTCGCCTGAACAGAGCGATTCGGTCACGTTCAATCAGATTCAGGTGCCGTTCGTGTCTGTCTGCCTCAGCTAGCCGGAGCGGGGCGATCCCACCGCGTTGAGATCGCCAACGGTGACAGGTCGTGCGTCCGATCCCTACGCGCGTCGCCGCCGCGATCGGTCCAATCCCGGCAAGGATGAGCTTCCAGTACTCGTCCTCGCGGTTGAGGTTTCTCTTGCGTCCCCGTCTGCCCATCTTCACACTCCAAATCTTGGTGGAGTGTTGCGACGAGACCTAGAACTCGCCTGGCAGAAATGGCCCTATTTTCGGTTGACGTTTACACGGGCGATCAAGATAGCGCCGGACCACGCAATCGGGACTACTCGACTGCGAAACGAACAGCATGCAAGGTAATCGGCGTGAGGCGTGGCAATGCCTACCTGGACCCGGGCTTCCAATTCGAGCACGGGGCGATCCTCGCCGTGGTCCCACCACTTTCCAACTCGCCGATGCCAACGGATGGTCCCTCGAGAGAAGGCAAGAAGAGTGGCTGGGCTTGTCTTGCTGAAATATGAGTGGACTTCGGCAGCTCGTTTCACCTCGCTATGGGCTAGGCGGTGAAATCACAAGAGCGATGTCGTTTGCACCGACGACGTCTCGGGCACTTCAGCGTGCGGGCTCGACGGCGATCCCAACTTCCCGGGCGTCGAGGTGATACTCCGGCAAACGTCCGGCTCGGAGGCAAACGTCTCCGCAACTGCATTCATTCTGCAACCACAACCGCCGTCGACCCCCCAGGCAGACATCTCGCAGCTCGCCACGGCCTCGAAATGACAAATAGAGAAAGCTTTAAAGTTTTTTCTTTCTCCTCTTTTCATTTTCTCTTCACTTTGTTATAAATGTTGTTAGTCGAGTTCGAGACGGTCAGGCAGGCCCACTTGGGATGCCGGTGCCACGTCGAGATGAATTTGCTCAGGGCCGAGAAATTGCCCTGCAGCTTTAGTAGATGGAGAAAAGCGTGGGCAAAGAAGCTTCCGACGGGGTGAGCGGATCCTCATATCTTCACGGTCAAATTGAGCGGGAACTGACCGGCGTTTTGGGTCGAGAGTTCGTGAGTCGCGATCCTGCAGACCTGCAGGCGAAAGCCGCCGACTGGTCCTGGGTGAGCAAGTACCTGCAGTACAAAGGTCTTGATGTGCCCGCAGCGGACTTCGTAGTCCGGCCGGGATCAACCGCTGATGTGGAGCGCATTGTCGAAATCGCCTCTGACTACAAAATCCCTGTCATTCCCCGAGGAGGAGGATCGGGAACTCAGGGCGGAACATTTGCTCCGTATGGCGGCATCGCCGTAGACCTCACCCGCCTCAACAAGATCATTGAGATCGACGAGGAAAGCCTCGTTGTGACGGCCGAGGCCGGACTCGAAGGGCCTCTGCTCGAAGAGAAACTCAATGAGAAGGGCCTGACACTCGCCCATTACCCCGGTTCATATCACCTCGGCGCGACTTTGGGCGGTTACGTGGCCGCCCGCGGGTCAGGTGTCGTTTCGACAAAATACGGCAAGGCCGAAGACCAGGTGCTTCAGGTTGAGGCCGTCGTTCCCCCCGGGAAGACCATTCAAACCCTTCGCGTGCCAAGCCATGCGGCCGGTCCTGATCTGCTGCAGACGCTGGTCGGCTCTGAGGGGACGCTCGGAATCATCACGAAGCTCTCCTTCCGCTTGGATCCGCTTCCGGAGGTACGCGACTTCCTGTCCTTCAGCTTTCCCGACATCTTCGCGGGGATCGAGGCGGCCCGACTGATCATGACCCGGCGCCTCCGCCCGGCCGTCATACGTCTCTATGACGAGGCGGACAGCCGGAAGCTTCAGGAATGGGTCGGAACTCCCTTCACTGGCACTCTCATGGTCATCATGTGCGACGGCGATCGATCACTCGTCGACTACGAGATGCGCGCCATCACCGAGCAGGCTGAGCGGGCAGGAGGGCATTCCCTTGGGCCCGAGGTAGGCGCTATCTGGTGGGAAGGAAAATACGAACCCTACGCCAAAGGCAAACTCCCAGCTCCTCCACTCATGTACGGCACCTTTGATACCGTCGCACGTTTCGCCGATCTTCCGAAGATTTATCGGGCCAAGAAGGAAGCGATCGAGTCCAAGTTCGGATCAAGAGGAGCCCGCTACACCGCTCACTTCTCGCACTGGTTCCCGTGGGGAGGAATGGTCTACGACCGGTTCTACGTGGACAACCCACCCGAAGATCCGGCGGAGGCCATGGCTCTGCACGATGAATTGTGGGACGCCGGCGTCAACGCATCCCTTGCCAACGGTGGAACCATCAACGAACACCACGGCGTCGGCCTCAAACTTGGGCGCTTCATGCGCCCTCAATACGGGACCGGCTTCGACCTGATGCGGGGCATCAAGGACGCGTGGGATCCGGACGGAATCATGAATCCGGGCAAGCTCGGATTCGGGCCTCCACGGAATCGTTCTTGAGCGGAATTCCGAGACTGTTAACCACCCTGACCCCCACCGCGCAAGGAGGCGCAACAAAATGAACAGCAGACCTGAACGCCAGATCAACCGGCTTACCGAAGGCGACGACGAGTTCCGGAGCAAGTTTCGCTCCTGGAACCTCGCCCACCTGTCCTACGTGGACATCGCCGAATACTTGAAGACGAAGGACACGGTGCTCGTCCCCATGGCGAGCACCGAGCAGCATGGGCCGCATCTCCCGCTGTACACGGACACCATCACCGCGGTCGAGATCTCCGAGCGAATCTCGGAAGAGATCGGTGTGCTGCACACGCCGCCGATCTGGACCGGCTACTCGCCCCAGCACATGTACGGGGTCGGGGAGGGGCGCGGCACCATCACCGTCCGTTCGTCCACCTTGCTCGCCCTCATGAACGACATCGCCCGCAGCCTCATCCACCACGGTTTCAGCCGTATCATCTTCATCAACGGTCACGGCTCAAACATCAAGGTTGTCGATCCCATCCTGCGCAAGCTGCGCTACGACACGGGTGCGCTCATCTCCTTCGTTAAGCCATACATGGAGCGCTACGAGGGGATCCTCACCGGCATCCTGGAGAACCCACCGGAGGAGACGCCGGGCTGGCATTCCTCCGAGCTCGAGACGTCCCAAGACCTGGCGTGGAACCCAGACTTGGTGCGGATGGAGCGTGCTGTCGACACTCGTGCGCACATTCCGGCTTTCCTGCCGAAGTCATTCAGCAAGGAAGACGGAATGCCGGATGCCGAGTTCGAGGGCTATCAGTACTTCAGTTTCCCGATGGATCACCACGAGTTTGTCGACAACGGGATTATCGGCAACCCGATGCGAGCCACCGCAGAGAAGGGCCACGAAGCTTTCCGCCGTCTGAGCGAGCACGTCGCCCGAGGCATCCTTGACCTTCAGAAAGTGCCCGTCACCGTCCACCACCGCGAGTTCATCGACCGCGTTCTATAAAGAAGACACCAACATCCCGCACAGATTGATCGGCTCAACGACGCAACCGCGGCGTTGGGTCCCCAAGGATGGATGCGCCGACCGCTTTGGTCGTCACCGTCCACCCGTTTCGCCAGAGTTGCCGAGACCAAGGAGATACAGCAGTGAATTCACATTTCATCAAGCGCCCCGCCACCTTCAGCGGCCCACGCAAACGCCGCAGCCTGATCGCCGCTGCGGCCATGGCCGCCAGCCTTTCGCTGGTCGCCCTAGCCGGCTGCAGCAACACCAATTCGGCATCCCCCGATTCTGGAGGCGATGGCGAGAAGATCGTGATCGGCGTCGCAATGAAGACCCAGCAGCAGCGCCGATGGGCGTTCGACGTCGACGCCATGCAGAAGGAAGCCGACAAGCTCGGGGTCAAGCTCATCGTCCAGTGGGCCAACGACGATGCCAGCACCCAGTCGAGCCAGATCGAGAACCTGCTCAGCCAGGGCGTGGACGCGCTCATCGTGACGCCTGTGGACGACAAGGCCGCAGCAGCCTCCGCGACACAGGCAAAGGCGGAAGGTGTGCCAGTCGTGTCATACGACATCGGCATCCAGGGCGTTCCGGTGGACTACTTCGTGATCCGGGACAACCCACAGGTCGGTGTCCTGCAAGCGGAGGCGGCTTTGAAGTTCGCGGCCGACGGGAACTATGCGCTCGTCGAGGGCGATGCGGCCAATGACGTGGCACAAGCCATCCACACGGCCCATGTCGCAACCCTCAAGGGCAAGTCCCCCACGGTCGTCTACGACCAGTTCACCAAGAACTGGGATCCGACAACGGCACTAGCGGAGGCTGAGAACATCCTGAGTTCAAACAACGACGACGTTTCAGCATTCCTCACGGCAAACGACGGCATGGCGACCTCGGTCGTGCAGGCGCTGAAAGCCCGCGGCCTGGGTGGGAAGGTCTTTGTATCCGGCCTAGACGCGGACGCGGCGAACCTGAAGCTCATCGACCAGGGCCTGCAGACCATGTCGGTCTGGACCCAGATTGACGAGCAAGGCAAAATCGCTGTCGACGTAGCCGTCAAGCTGGCCAAGGGAGAGAAAATCAAGCCGGAGACCACCGTTGACAACGGCTCCGATGCACCCATTCCGGCTCGCGTGGCACCCGTTGTGGCCGTCACAAAGGAGAATCTCTGTGACTTTGTGACAAAAATTGCCCCCGAGGGATGGGTCACGCCGGAAGAGGTCTTCGCCGACCCTTCCCAGTGCCCCACGAGCTGAACGCAAGCAGACACAGGTAGAACAATGTCGAAGATCGAAACACCGAGTGGCGCCGGTACGTCGGCGCCACTCGGCGGGGCGCCGTCTGAACCCGATCTGCTGCGCGTGGAGAACGCCGGCAAGTCCTTCGGCGGGGCAATCGCGTTGCACAACGTCTCCTTCAGCCTCCGCATCGGTCGCGCGCTCGGGATCATCGGTGAAAATGGCGCCGGCAAGTCCACCCTCATGAAGATCCTGGGAGGCGTGTACCCCGCAGGCAGCTACGAAGGGGACGTTTACCTCAGAGGAGAGAAGGTGAGATTCCGAAATGTTCAGGAGGCGCGGGCTGCCGGCGTGGTCCTCGTGCCGCAGGAGTTGCACATCGCACCGGAGCTCTCGATTGCAGAGAACATGTTCGCCGGCGCTCTGCCCAGCCGGGGAGCGTTCGTTGATTCGGAGACACTGGAGTTACGAGCGCACACCTGGCTGTCCTTCTTTGGGCTCGAACTCGACCCGTGGCTGCCGGCATCGATTCTGTCGCCGTCCGAGCAGCGGCTCATCCTCATCGCGGGCGCTCTCTCTCAGGAAGCCCGCGTACTCATTCTGGATGAGCCGACTGCATCTCTCTCTGATGGGGAAGCCCAGTCCCTGTTCGCCCACGTCGCCAAGTTGAGGAACAAGGGAATCGGAGTACTCTTCATCTCCCATCGACTGGACGACATCGCACAGGTCTGCGATGAAGTCCTCGTCATGCGCAATGGCGAGTCCGTGGCGTTCTTCCCCGAACGAAATGCCCCTCGCGGCGAGATCGTGCAGGCAATGATCGGGCGAGGGCAGGACGAGAACGTGGATCGGGCGCCCCGCGACATCGGCGACAAGGTTGCCCTCAACGTGGCAGCCCTGAGCGTTGCAGATCCAGTCGACAAGAGCCGCATCCGTGTTGACAAAGTCTCCTTCGATGTCAGAGCGGGTGAGATCGTCGGTCTGTTTGGCCTGGTGGGAGCTGGCCGCACCGAGATCCTGCGCACGCTCTTCGGAACTTGGCCGGGCGGCTTCGAAGGGACCATCGAGGTTGATGGCGCCCCTTACCGTCCGAGTACGCCCAGGGCAGCAATCCGACGCCGCGTTGCGATGCTGACGGAGGACCGCAAACAAACCGGCATCTTCTCGGGGCACTCGCTGATGTCGAACATCGACGCGGCCGCGCCCAGCCAGGTCTCCCGCTATGGCTTCTTCGATTCCTCGAAGGACCTGGATCGCGCGCTCGGGATCATCAAGTCCCTGGACGTGCGGGCACGGTCCGCGAGCCAGAGCATCGAGACGCTTAGCGGAGGGAACCAGCAGAAGGTCTTGCTAGGAAGGTGGCTAGCGACGAATCCGCACGTCCTGCTCCTCGACGAGCCGACGGCCGGCGTTGACGTCGGCGCCCGGGAGGAGATCTACCTCCAAATTGAGGAGCTCGCACGGGCAGGATGCGCGGTGCTGCTCGTCTCCAGCGATCTGGACGAGATCATGAGAATGAGTGATCGGACACTCGTCATGTACAAGGGTCGAATCACGGCCACAATCCAGGGGCGCCCCACTCGGCACGCGCTCATGACAGCAGCAACAGGAGGACAGTGATGTCGCAAACTACGCTCCCGTCCACGGCGGAGTCGAACAACTCCCTTCGCAAGCAAGCGCGGATGGAGCTGGGGGCAGTCATGAGCAGGCGCACACTCATTTTCGTCGGCGTCTTCGTCGTACTCGCGGTCCTCTTTCACCTCCAGTCCAACGGTTTGTTCCTCACCCCCCGCAATCTCTCTCTCATGTTGCGACAGAGCGCCATTCTCGCCGTCGTAGCAGCCGGGGTTGCCATCCTCATGACCATGTCAGAAATCGACCTCTCCATTGGCAGCGCAGTCTTCCTATGCGGAGTCGTCTCCGCTGAACTCGCAACGCAGGGCAATCTCCCTCTCATCGTGGTGGTACTCGCAGCGCTGGGCACGGGCGTTCTTCTTGGCGCGGTCCAAGGAGCTTGGGTTGTGTTCCTCGGCATACCCTCATTCATCGCGACCCTCGCCGGGCTGCTGGCCTTCCGAGGCATCGGCCTTCTCTGGACAAACGCAGCCACGATCGGCCCGGTGTCGCCCGAGTTCACAGCGCTAAGCGAAAGTTACATCCCACCCGGCATCTCGTACGTAATCATTGCGATCGCGCTCGCGTTCGGGGTTGGATTCATTGTCATCCGAGATCGCCGCAAGTCCGCCAAGCGTCGCATGGAGGCGCGGGAAGGCATCCTCGCACGCCCGCCCGTGCCGATGGGCAGGACGATCGGCGAGATCGCACTGCTCGTCGTGCCCCTGGGCATCCTTGCTTGGATCGTCGGTGGATTCCTCGGAATCCCTATGGCGCTCGTCTGGGTGGTCATTATCGTGATCGCGTTGTCGGTCCTTATGCTCAGGACAACGTATGGTCGCGGTGCGTACCTGCTTGGGGCCAATCGTGAGGCCGCGATCTACTCCGGCGTCAACGTCAAGCGCACAGTCTTCATCGGTTTCATCATAATGGGCGCGTTGTACGGTGTTGCAGGGGTTCTTCTGACCGCGCGTCTGGGGTCGTCTACGCCGGGCGCGGGTGAATTCCTGGAACTGGACGCGATCGCGGCTGCCGTCATCGGCGGTGTCTCACTGCGCGGAGGCGTCGGCAAAGTGGCGGGCGCCGTAATGGGTGCCGTGCTGTTGACCACGATCAACAACGGCATGAGCATCCTCAACATCTCTTCGTTTTCGCAAGCCATCATCAAGGGCCTGATTCTCATCGCCGCCCTCGGCGTCGACGCCTACATACTGCGTCGCTCCTCCCGATAAATCCAACACCCACCATAAGAGACAGGACATAGTCGTGCGCGATCTCAAGTTTGCAGTCATCGGCGGAGGTTTCATGGGCAAGGCCCATAGCATCGCTCTCGCCACCTACCCCATGTATGTCTGGCCTGCCCCGTACTATCCAGTGCGCGATCTCATCGTCGAAATCAACGACGAACTTGCGGCAGAGTCGCAGAAGCGCTTCGGCTTCAACAGAGCCGGCACGAGCTGGCGCGAAGCCGTGGAAGACCCCGAAATTGACGTGATTGACATTCTTGTGCCCAATGTGATGCATTACGAAGTTGTCATGGCAGCGATCGCCAACGGCAAACACGTGATCTGCGAGAAGCCCCTGGCTCTGACCGCAAACCTTGCCCGCGAAATGGCCGACGCAGCGGAAGCAGCAGGCGTCGTCAATCAGGTGGGATTCAATTGGCGTCTGGCCCCCGCCGTTCAGCTCGCAAAGAAGCTAATCGACGAAGGGGCCATTGGAGAGATCCGCAGTGTCCGCTCCTTCTGGCTCGGAGAATTCTTCAACGATCCAAGCGTCCCGCTCGTCTGGCGCTTCAAGAAGGACCAGGCCGGCTCTGGTGCTCTCGGAGACATCGGCAGTCATGCCATCGACTTCAGCCGCTTCCTCGCTGGCGACATCACTGCAGTACAAGGGATCCAGCACCAATTCGTCACTGAACGGCCGCTCTTGAGCGGCTCGGGCACCGGGCCCGTGGACGTTGACGACGCCACAGCGTTCATGCTCAAATTCGCCAGCGGCGCAACTGGCTACATCGAGAGCTCCTGGGCCGCACCCGGCAAGAAGACCTCGGCAGGATTCGAGGTCATCGGTTCCACCGGGAGCCTCTCCTTCAACTGGGAACACATGGGGGAACTGCAGTACTACGACGGTCGCGACAGTGCCGACCGGCAGGGCTACCGCACAATCCTCACTGGTCCCGCTCACCCGTCCGGGGACTTCTTCTGGCCCATTTCCGGGTACCAAATCGGATACGCCGATACCAAGGTCATCCAGATCGCGGATTTCCTATCCGCGGTAGCTGGAACGACTGAGCGTCCGCAGACCACGTTCCGGGAGGGCCTCAAGTCAACGCTCGTCGAAGAGGCGGTCATTGAATCGGCCAAGTCAGGGCTCTGGACACCTGTCCAGAACGACTGAAACTTCCAACCCATCGCACTCAAAGAGGAGCACATGCAATGAGCACCCTGGATGTTCTGTATACCCCGGCCCAGATCGGGCGCTTGACACTGAAGAATCGCTTCGTCCAATCACCCATGCATACCAAATTCGCTACAGAATTCGGCGAAGTGTCCGAAAAGCTCACCGACTACCTGGTCGCCAGGGCAAAGGGAGGTGTCTCGCTCATCATCCTGGAGAACACGGCCATCGACTGGAAGGTGGGGCGTGCCGCGGGCAACCCCGTGCGCATCGACGATGACCTTTTCATTGCTGGTCTCAGCGATCTCACCGAGGCCATCCATCGCGAGGGCGTCCTCATCGCGACGCAGCTCCACCACGCCGGCCGCCAGAATCCCCGCAGCAACACCGTCGACGGGTTAGGTCCGGTTGCGCCTTCCGCTATCACTTCCTCGGCGATCGGCGACGAACCTCGAGCACTGGAAGTCAGCGAGATCAAACAGATCGTTCAGCAATTCCGGGATGCCGCGCGCCGATCGGTGGCTGCCGGATTTGATCTGATTGACATTCACGGTTCCCACGGATACCTGTTGACCCAGTTCCTCTCGCCACAGTCCAACCACCGCACGGACGAGTACGGCGGGTCTTTTGACAACCGGGCACGTTTCCCCCTCGAAGTCGTGCGCGCCATCCGGGACGAGGTGGGTCCGGACTTTCCGCTGAGCTACCGCATCAGCCTTGAGGAACGAGTTGAGGGCGGCATGGAGGCCGAGGAAGGCATCGCCTTCTGCAAGCTCATCGAACCATACGTTGACGTTTTCAATGTGACGGCCGCGACCTACGAAAGCATGGATTCCGTGTTCATGATGCAGGGTCGCGAACCCGCTGAGCTGTTGCCCCTGGCGGCGCGGGTCAAGGCAGTGGTCTCCAAGCCGGTCATCGGAGTTAGCCGTCTCGGCTGGGCGCTGGATACCTCAGCGAGGGCAATTGAAAGCGGTGCTCTTGACTTCGTGGCGCTTGCGCGTACCCAACTCACCGACGCGAACCTCGTGTTCAAGATCAAGAACGGCGAGTCGGGCCGTGTGAGACGGTGCATCGGCTGCAACGAGTGTGTGGGCGGATTCCTCTTCCGCGGCTGGCGCGTCCATTGCGTAATGAACCCAGAACTCGGTTACGAACGAGAAGCGGCGCAGGGGCTGACTCCACAGGCCAAGAGCAAGAGGGTACTCGTAGTCGGCGGTGGTCCAGCCGGCTTCGAGGCGGCCCGCGCGGCTGCGCTGCGCGGTCACGACGTGCGCCTGGTCGAAGCATCAGCCCGGATCGGAGGCCAGGTGCTGACGGCAGCCGCAGTCGATTACAAACGACGCGAGATGGAAGCGTACGTGACATTCATGGAAAAGGAGCTGGAACATGTTGGCGTGCGCGTTCAGGTAAACGCACCATTCGACTTCAGCACATCTGCAGAGGGAGCGGATGTCGTCGTCGTCGCTACCGGGGGGTATGCGCCTGCTGCCCCAGAAGGCACAATCGACGCAATGCACGCGTTGCGTTCCGGCGAGCTCCCCCCAGGACGGGTCACGATCCTCGGGTCAAATGAGATAGCGCTGAACGCCGCAGCCTTCGCTGCCCAGCAGGGGCGCGAAACGGTCGTCATCACGAACGAAGGTGGCGTCGGTTACGACATGAATCCAATTCTTGCGGCGCACACCGTCGGCATCCTGGAACGACTCGGCGTTCGCTTCGTTTCGACCGATCCGGGGGATTCCGGCATTCGGCTGTCGTCTCCTGACTGGGCGGCGGACTCTCGTGCCCCCTTCGCCGAGATTCCGGCGGACGCGGAGGTTCTGGTGGTCGGTGCACGTGCCAAGGGCGGTCGCTTGTACGCTGCTACACAATCGGGTTTTTGGACCGGAATCGGGATTTAGGAGCAGCATATGGATACGTCGCTACGACGAGCGAGCATCCGCGAGGTCGTCGACCGCGACGGGTATGCGAAGCTGAACTCGCTCAGTGAGTTGTTTGGAGTTGCCCCGGTCACGATTCACCGAGACCTCGACTACCTGGTCACGGAAGGCGTTCTTGAACGCGTGCGCGGCGGCGCCCGAAGTCTCTCCGGACTCCACCACGAGATCAGGACGGACTTCAACCTTCGTCGTTCGCAGGTCATAGAGCAGAAGAGAGCCATCGCCCGGCGCGCCCTCGACGAGATTCCCGACGGCGCGACGGTCTTCTTCGACGCCTCGACCACTGTTCTTGAACTGGCGCTTGAGTTGGAACAAGACGCCAGCCGGAGCCTGACGATAGTCACCAACTCTCCAGCGATTGCCTTCATGTTGCACGCTCCGTACATCCGCGTGATCGTGACACCGGGCGAAGTTGATCAGTCGCTGCGTGCAATCACTGGACTATGGACGGCCGAGTTCCTGGGCGGGCTCAGCCTCGACACTGCATTTGTCTCCGCAGCGGGTCTGACGGTGAGCGGTGGCCTCATGACAACTCAGAGGGAGCTCGCAGAGATCACGAAAACGGTCTTCGCCCGCTCGGAGCGACGGATCGCGCTGGTCGACTCCACCAAGTTCGATGCGCCCGCTCTCCTGTCAATGGCACCCCTTGGTCAGCTGGATCTTGTGATCACTGACGCGGAAATGCTCAGCAGCGTAGAGAAGAAGTATGTCGACGGCGGTCTGCCACTCGTGCGAGCTCCCGGCAACGCGCCTAGTCGCGGCCGGCAATCTTAGGCAAGGAACCATTCAATGGAGAAAACGCCCAATATCGCCCTGATCGGGACCCTCGACACAAAGAGCGACGAGATTCGGTATGTGCGAGATCGCCTGCGCGGGTTGGGGGCGGGCACGATCGTGATCGACTCAGGCATCCTGGGCACCGCGACGTTACTCGCCGACGTCTCGAGGGACGTCGTCGCCGAGGGGTCGGGTCACTCGCTCGCGGAGGTACGAAATACGGGCTCTCGAGGTGCTGCAGTTGCGCTTATGCAGGAGGGCCTCCGACAGGTGGTCAAGGACCTGTACGCAGCCGGCCACATCGACGGCCTCCTATGCCTCGGAGGCGCGGAAGGCGGTCTGATGGCTGCCGCAGCGATGCAGGCCCTACCCGTGGGCGTCCCCAAGGTCATCGTCTCGCCGAGCGCGTCCGGCAGGCGCGAATTCGGCCCGTTCATGGGGAGTAGCGATGTCGTGGTTATGCACTCCGTGGTCGACATTCTTGGTCTGAATTCGGTGGCCAGAAGCGTGTTCGACAATGCGACAGCCGCGGTGATGGGCATGGTCACCTGGGCAGGTCGGCCGCCTGTCAGTCACCGGCCCTGTGTCGGAATCACCATGCTGGGCCAGACCACCCCGGGGGCAATGGTGCTCGCCAAACGGCTTGAAGACGCCGGTTACGAGCCAATTATCTTCCATGCCAATGGAGTGGGCGGACCGGCGATGGACGACTTCGTGCGGGACGGCGTCATTACGGCCGTCATCGACTTCACCCTTTCGGAGGTCGCCAACAGCCTCTTTGGCGGTGTGCACGCTACAGGGCCTGACCGGATGACGGCTGCGGTCAAGCACAATGTGCCATTGATCGTGGTGCCGGGAGCCTGCGACTTCTTCAATCAAGGTGCCATGGACACCGTGCCGGACCGATACCGCTCCCGAGCGCTCTATCACCACAATGCCGTCGCCACACTTGTACGAATCAACGAGACGGAAATGCAGGAACTGGGACGGCAGATTGCCGCATGCGTCGCCCCCGCCACGGCCCCTACCGCCGTGATGGTACCGACCAAAGGGCTCTCCCTTATCGGCGTCCCCGGCGGACCCATCGCGAACGAGAAGGCAGACAATGCCCTGATTGAAGCGCTGCGACGGCATCTCCCCGCTACCATCCCCCTGACAACGATTGATCGCGACATCAACAGCGCCGAGTTCGCCAATGCCGTTGCGGATCGATTTCTCGAGCTGGTAGGAACACCGCGCACCTTGCCAAGCGTTCTTGCGGAACACCAGCCATGAGTCCGGCGCAAGGCCAAGAGTCACGCTTCGGGAGGATGAATGTCGACCTACAATCGGCAACCGCGCTCGTCACGGGAGCTTCGCGCGGAATAGGTCGAGCAATCGCTCTCGACCTGTCGAGGAGCGGCGCACGAGTCATCGGGTTGCAGCGTTCCGACGACGTCCATTCCCACATAGCCCGGAGCGTGGCCGTCGACCTGTCCGATCCGGAGGCAATCGAATCCAGGATGGAGGAACTGCTCCGAGACGAAGAGATCGACATCTTGGTGAACAACGCGGGGATGGTCATACGCCACCCGTTTGAAAAGTACCCCCTCCGGGACTGGGATGACGTGCTGAACGTCAATCTGCGAGCCGTGGCGCAGGTGACCCAGCAAGTGGGGCGGCAGATGCTCACACGGGGCAGCGGGCGAATTGTCAACATCGCCTCCGCCAATTCGTTTGTCGGCGGCACGAACGTCGCCGCGTATTCAGCGTCAAAGGGCGCGATCGCTCAGTTCACGAAGGCGCTGGCAAATGAGTGGGGAAACCGAGGTGTCACTGTGAACGCCGTCGCACCCGGATACATCGCCACCGAACTCAATAAGGCCCTCTTGAACGACGAGGCACGTAGGCGGAGCATTCTGGATCGGATTCCCGCTGGTCGCTGGGGCGACGCCGACGACATCGCCGGAACCGTGACCTTCTTGTGCTCAGCAGCTGCTCATTACATCAACGGGGCGATCATCCCCGTGGACGGCGGATACCTCGTTCGTTGACGGATCGCCGAGGGCGGCGGCCCAGGCGTCTCTTGACGTAGCACGCGGCGATGCTCTTTGAAATCGAACGCATTGCCAGCGAGAGGGGCTAGTGGGGCGCAATAGCGAAGCGTGAAGCGTGAAGCGGACCGGAAGTTGTCGGGATCACGGCGCGACGATACGCAGAGCGCAACCCGTCACGTCGCAGGGCAGGCGTCTTCTTAGAATGAGTCCATGTTCACGGAACGACGCCGAAAGACTCTCGATTTCGAGATGAAGTGGACGCCAGGCGCCGGCGGATCCAAGCGCGAGGCGATCCGAGACACCTTCGGCATTGGCGTTTCGCGATACCACCAGATCCTGCGCTATCTCTGCTTCCAAACGGAGGCCCGCGACTTCGCCCCGGAAGTCACCGAACCGTGGCTCGACCGGCAATCCACGCGGGTGCGACAGCTGACCTCTGCCGCAGATCCGACTCGAAGCACGTAAGGAGGATCGCGCAGTGCATCGGAACTGGTTTCGGGTTGACGGAGCCTCCCGTGGGGAAGCAGCCGCCGCGCCAGGTTCAGGGTTCCTCTGACCGGCCTGCCGGGCTGCGTTACGCTACGCCGCGCCCAAGAATGGAGCCCGCAGACAACAGCGAGGCGACCGGGACGCGGTCCTGACCGCACTGGGACCGAAGTCCAGACGGATGGGTGATTGTCAGTTGCGCACAAGGTAGTAGTCCGCGACACCGTCGCGGGGCGCCTGCGGGCGTGGGTCGTGGCGGTGCGTCATACTGGCGACGCTTGGCACCGCATCTATGTGTTTCGCCGTCGCTCTATCGTTTTGCACTCTCCCAGCTTGGGAGGCTTCAACGCTGCCACGGAGCTACAGCCCAGCCCACGAATTCGGTTCAAGAAGTTGCAACAGCACACCAGGTGGACAGCAAAGCGTCATCGGGTGAGGCTGACAAATGGAGCGGATGACGGGAATCGAACCCGCGCTATCAGCTTGGGAAGCTGAAGTTCTACCATTGAACTACATCCGCGTAACCGGCCTGTAGCGTGCCGGAACCGTGCCAGCTTATCAACTGCGCGCCGGTAGGCTGGCATCGTGCTTCTCTCGGACCGCGACATCAAGCTTGAACTCGGCGCCGGACGTATCGGCCTGGACCCGTACCAGCCGGAGATGATCCAGCCGTCGAGCATCGATGTGCGCCTCGACCGCTACTTCCGGCTGTTCGACAACCACAAGTACCCCTACATCGACCCGGCCGAGGACCAGCCCGACCTCACCCGGCTGATCGAGACGCAGCCGGACGAGCCGTTCATCCTGCACCCGGGCGAATTCGTGCTCGGCTCCACCTACGAGCTCGTCAGCCTGCCCGACGACGTCGCCGCCCGGCTCGAGGGCAAGAGCTCGCTCGGCCGGCTTGGCCTGCTCACGCACTCCACCGCCGGGTTCATCGACCCGGGCTTCTCCGGCCACGTCACGCTCGAGCTGAGCAACGTCGCGACGCTGCCGATCAAGCTCTGGCCAGGCATGAAGATCGGGCAGCTCTGCTTCTTCCGACTGAGCTCACCGGCCGAACGGCCCTACGGCTCGGGCGAGTACAGCTCCCGGTACCAGGGCCAGCGCGGCCCTACCGCCTCGCGCTCGTTCCAGGGCTTCCACCGCACGGATGTCCGCGCGACCGACGCCGGCAGTGCCGGCGCGTAACCGGAAGCCTCCGCGCAGAACCCCGCACGCACCCGCCCTGCCCGCACGGCACACGGAAAACCGCCGGCGCTCCGAGAGTCTCGGAGCGCCGGCGGCTATTCAGGCCAGGAGGCCGGGCTGATTACGCCCGGCGACGGTTGGCCAGTGCGCCGTAAACCAGCAGCACGATGATGGATCCACCGATGGCCAGCAGCCAGGTGGAGATCGAGAAGAAGTCGGTCAGCGGAACGTTGAAGAGCAGCGATCCGAGCCATCCGCCGACGAAGGCGCCGATGACGCCCAGGATGAGCGTGATCAGCCATCCGCCGCCCTGGCGACCGGGGAGGATTGCCTTTGCGATCGCGCCGGCAATGAGTCCGAGGATGAGGAATGCGATGAAGCCCATGTGGGTGTCCTTTATTCGATGGTGATGTGGTCGTGATTGATGCGATTGCGCCTGAAGGCGCCCGGGTTCCCCCCAGGGACAACCCGGGTGCCGCCTGAAGGCGCCTATTTCTTGAAGGCGTCCTTGATGTTCTCGCCGGCCTTTTTCAGGCTGGCACCGGCCTGGTCGGCCTTGCCCTCGGCAACCGCGGAGTCATCGTTGGTTACCTTGCCGAAGCCCTCTTTGGCCTTGCCTTTGAGGTCATCGGCTTCGTTGTTGATCTTTTCTGATGCGCCCATGAGGGCCTCTCTTTCTCTAGGGGAAGGGTGCAGCCGACATGGCTGTGCCCGGGAAGTTGGTGCGAGAGTCTATTTGCGGGAGATGGCGCGGGCGAGAACGCCCGCGACGACACCGAGCGAGGTGAGGCCGACCGCGACGAGCCCGACCAGGCGAACGGGATCCCTGCGGTAGTGCGAGCGAACCTGGGTCAGGATGTTCCCGGCCAGCGCCGCCGCCACGGGCGCGCCGCTCCGGCGAACCGAAACCCGGGCGATGGCCGATCCGGTGAGGGCGGCCGCCTCCTGGCGAATCTGCTCCTGCACGCGGTCGATCATGACCGCGGCGGGGATGGGTGCGCTCACGATGAGTTCGATCCGGCCCTCGGGCCGGGCGAGCGTCACTCCCACCTGGTCCGGAGCCAGGTCGAGGCAGCCCGCGGCGACGGAGGCGGCAACCCGGGTGAACGCGCGCGCGCTGATCCGGGTGGTGCCCCGATCCGTCTCCTGCTCGATCACGTGTTCAGGCTCCGACCGGTGTGCTCGTGCTGCCGGTGGTGTCGTCGTCGGAAGCCAGGTGCACGTCTTTGACGGTCACGTTGACCTCGGTGACCTGCAGCTCGACGAGGGATTCAACGGCCGCGATGACGGCGGCGCGCACATCGGCGGCGACCTTATGCAGCGGAACCGGGTACTCGGCCACCAGGGAGATATCGACGGCGACCTGCGAGTCTGCGACGGTGATGCTCACGCCCTGTGCGAGGTCGGCGCCGCTGATGGCCTCGCGGATGGCGCCGAGGGGGCCCGCGCCGTTGGCCAGCGCGTGCACGCCGGATACCTCGCGCGCCGCGATGCCGACGATCTTCGCGATGACGCTCTCGGAGATGACCGTTGTGCCGGCGATCGTGCCGGTTGTGCCGATTGTGGGTGAGGTTTCAACCATTGTGTTCAACTCCTTGCAAGAATGGGGACCGGTCAATTCGGGCAACCGAATGACGGGATGGTCACTAGTAAGACGCAACTCGTCACGCATTCGTCACGGATGTGCACGAAATAGTTTGAAAAGGGGGTTCCGTTGACGCCGCTACACGACGGGCTGCGCCTGGCCGAAGCGCCCGACGGCGTGCTCGCCGGCCGCGCCGTGGACGGGGATGTGCGCTCTTTCGAGGTTCTCGTGCGCCGCCACGGCCCGCTGATGCGCGCGTACGCCACCCGGATCCTCGGGTCGACGAGCGAGAGCGACGACGTCGTGCAGGAAGCGTTCATCACCGCCTGGGACCAGTTGCCCACCGTGAAAGACCTGAGCGCGGTCAAGTCGTGGCTGATGCGGATCACCAGTCACAAGGCCATCGACCGGATTCGCGCCCGGCGCGACCACGCGCCGCTTGAGGACTGGGACGTGGAGGCGCCGGACTCCGACACTCCCCACCGTCGCGCCGAGGCGGCATCGCAATGGGAGATGATCTCCCAGGTGCTCGGCCGGCTCAGCGAGACCCAGCGCCAGTGCTGGCTGCTGCGGGAAATGGGTGGCTACAGCTACGACGAGATTGCCGAGGAACTCAAGATTCCTCCCTCCACGGTTCGCGGACACCTGGCCCGGGCACGACGGAAACTCGTAGAAGAAATGGAGGAATGGCGATGACGACACCACCCACTGGCCCGCACGACGAGCGGCACGACGAGTCGGAGGACATCATCGCCGACCTCAGCGAGTACCTGGACCGCGGCGAGAGCCCCCCACTGGAGCTCCTGGACCGCTCGCCGGCGCACCGGATCGCGCTCGAATCGCTGCTCCGGTTCCGCTCGGTGGCCCGGGGACTGCTCCAGGCAGACGCCGACGCCGAGCCGAGCCGCGACGACAGCTGGGTCTCGCGCATCCTGACCAACATTCACATCGAGGCCCGGGCCGGGAGGTCCATTCCGCTCGCCTCGCCGACCCCGAGCGCGGAGTTCAGCATCACGGAAGGCGCCGTGCGCGGGCTCATCCGGGCGGCGGGCGATTCCGTGCCCGGCTCGCTCATCGGCCGGTGCCGGCTCGACGGCGATGTCACGGTACCCGGCGAGCCGATCACCGTGGCGGTGGAGGCGAGCGTCCCCTGGGGCGAGCCCATCCCGGCCGCCGCCGACCACATCCGCGAGGGCATCGCGGATGCCCTTCACCGGCATACGGAGCTGACGCTGGCCGCCATCGATGTGACCGTTACCGACGTCAATCTCAGCCGCGATGGGCAGGAGCCGGAGCAATGACCACGCCAGAATTGTCCGAGCAGCTCACCGGCCTGGTGAGGTCGATCGACGGGGTCGTGCAGGTTTACGACGCGCGCCCGACCGCGCTTGCGGCGGCCGCCGACCTCGTGGCGACGGTCATCGGGCAGCCGGCCGGGGAGCCGATCGCGGTCACGAACACCGGCGGCGGCATCAGCGTCGCGGTGAGCGTGGCCATCTCGGATGCGAGCCCGGCCGCCGAGGTGTGCCGGCGCATCCTCGAGGCCATTTCCGGCCACCTCGGCTCGAATGCCGACGGCACGACCGTCGACCGGGTGAAGATCCAGGTCAGCCGGATCAGTTCGGGCCAGGCCGGCGGCGACGCCGGCGGGTAGCTTGTTCACACGGATGCAACATGGCCCGGGCTAAAATCGGGGCATGACCTCCGCTTCCGTGCCCGATTTCGCCAACGCCCTCATCGCGCCCGGACCGACACCGGAGTACCCCGGCCGGATGCGCCGCTTCGGCCAGCTCGTCGGCTCCTGGTCGACGACCAGCTCGCGGCTGGACGAGGCAAGCGGCGAGTGGACCGAACGCGAGTTCACCTGGATCGTCGAGTTCATCCTCGACGGTCGCGCCGTGCAGGACGTCGAGGTCGTCGCCAGCGCCACGCATCCCTCCGGGTTCGAGACCGTGGCCACCGCCATCCGGGTCTACGACCCGAACGCCGGCGCATGGCGAGTCAGCTTCTTCGCGCCGACGCTGGGGGAGTACTGCCACCTCGTCGCCACCCCGCACCGCAACGGCCTCCGCCAGGACGGCACGGGCACCGACGGCCGCCCGATCCGCTGGAACTTCACCTCGATCACCGCCGACGCCTACACGTGGGAGGGCTGGGTCTCGAACGACGAGGGTGCCAGCTGGCTCATCGTCGCACGCAACCGGGCCACCCGCATCCGCTGACCCGTCCGGGACCGAGCGTGAACGCTAGAGCGCGAAGGTGAAGCCGAGATCGTCTGGGTAATCGCCGAGCGCCGTGAGGTTCGCCGCCGCGCGCTGGAGGGCCGCGAGGGTGAGCCCGAGCGTGCCGGGTCCGAAGCTCACCCGGGACACGCCGAGTTCGGCCAGGCGAGCCAGCGGAACGGCGCCCGGCTTCCCGATCACGGAGAGGCGCCCGTTCACCTGGTCGAGGGCGCGCTTGACCTTGTCCTCGTCACCGAGGCCGAGGAAGAAGATCACGTCGGCGCCGGCGGCCAGGTACGCGTTCGCCCGGGCGACCGCCTCGTCCCAGTCGCCGCCGCCGGCGAGGGTGTCGACCCGGGCGTTGATCACGAGCGGGATCCCGGTGGCATCCCCGGCCGCGCGGGCGGCGGCCACCCGGGCGGCCGCGGTTTCGATGTCGAACTGGGGCGCTTTGGCCGCGCCGATGGAGTCTTCGATGTTGATGCCGACGGCGCCCGACTCTTCGATCAGCCGGCGCACGTTGCGGGTCACGCCCGCGGCATCCGGGGCGTAGCCCTTTTCGAAGTCGACCGACACCGGCAGGTCGACCGCGCCGGTGATGATCCGCGCGGCGATGATCGCCTCGTCGACGGTGATCCCTTCGCCGTCGGGCAGCCCGCGCACGTTCGAGATCGAGTGCGACGCGGTCGCCAGCGCCCGCACCCCGGGCGCGTCCGCGACGATCTTCGCGGTCATCGCATCCCACACGTTCGTCACGATCAGCGGCGTGCCCGGCACGTGCAGGGAGTTGAGGAGCTCGGCCTTCTGGAATTGGGTGAGTGTCATCGGCCCAGTCTGACCGCCATGGATGCCCCGCGCCACCCCAGCCGAATTCGGCGGGGACCGCGCTGCTACTCGGGCCGGAGGCGCAGGTTCTGCATGCCGCCGTCGACGGCGAGGGAGACGCCGGTCGTCGAGCCGGACCGTGGGCTGGCCAGGTAGGCCACCGCGTCGGCGACTTCGTCCGGGGCGACGAGCCGCCCATGCGGCTGGCGGGCGCGCAGTGCGGCCCGCTCGGCGGCGGGGTCGTCGGCGTTCTCGAGGAGGCGACTGATCCACGGCGTGTCCGCGGTTCCGGGGCTCACACTGTTGACCCGGATGCCTTCGCGCAGGTGGTCGGCCGCCATCGCCCTGGTGAGCGCGAGCACGGCGCCCTTCGACGCGCTGTAGAGGGCGCGCTCGGGCAGGCCGGCCGTGGCCGCGATCGAGCCGGTGTTGACGATGGCGGCGGAGGGCGACCGGCGCAGCCAGGGGAGCGCCGCACGCGAGACCCGGGCGATACCGACAACGTTGATGCTGAGCACCCGAGCCCATTCGTCGTCGTCATTGTCTGCGACGTTGCCCTGCGCGCCGATCCCGGCATTGTTCACCACGATGTCTATCCGGCCGAATTCGGCGGCCACCGCGGCGATGGCCGCCCGCACGGACGCGTCGTCGGCGATGTTGGCGCGCACGGCGAAGTGCGCCGCATCCGCTGCCTCCGGCTGGAGGTCGAGCACGGCGACGGAGGCGCCGCCGTCATGCAGCCGGTGGGCGATGGCGGCTCCGATCCCGGACGCGCCCCCCGTGACGACGGCGACGAGGTTCTCGAATTCACGCATTCTGGTGCCTTTCGTTGGGAGCGTCGACGAACTCCTGGCGCTGCCGCCCGAGACCCTCGATCTCGATCTCGCAGACGTCCCCGGCGGCGAGGTAGGGGAACCGCCCGGACAGGGCGACTCCTTCCGGCGTGCCGGTGAGCACGAGGTCGCCGGGCTCGAGCGCCAGGTACTGGCTCAGGTGCCAGATCACGAAGTCAACCGGGAAGATCTGGTCGGCCGTGGTCGAATCCTGCCTGGCCTCGCCGTTGACCCAGCTCCGCAGCGCCAGGTCCTGGTAATCGACCTCGTCCGGGGTCACCAGCCACGGCCCGGTGGGGTTGAAGCCGGGAGCGCACTTGCCCTTCGACCACTGGCCGCCGGAGACGCTCATCTGGAAGTCGCGCTCGGAGAGGTCGTTCGCGGTGACGAATCCGGCGATGTGATCGATGCTCTCCGCCGGCGAGGCGAGGTAGGACGCGCGCGCGCCGATCACGATCCCGAGTTCGACCTCCCAGTCGGTTTTCGTGCTGGTCCGGGGGATCTCCACCGTGTCGTTGGGTCCGACGACGGTGTTGGGGGTCTTGAGGAAGATGATCGGAACGTCGGGCGGGTTCGAGCCGGACTCGGCCGCGTGCGCGGCGTAGTTCATCCCGATGCAGACGACGGCGCTCGGCCGGGCGATGGGTGCGCCGATCCGCTGCGACCCGGCGTCGGTGAACGGCGCCAGGGAGCCGCCCCGGAGGGCCTGCCGTACCCGGTCGATCCCGCCGGATGACAGGAAGTCGCCGTCGATGTCGCGCGCGATCGGCGAGAGGTCGAAGTACCGGCCGTCGACGAGGACGGCGGGCTTCTCGTGGCCGATCGGGCCGAGGCGGGCGAATTTCATCTGGCAACTTTCATCGGGGCGGCAGGGGTGCTCGAACATCTGAACTCTCCGGCCGCGATATGGCTGGAGCTCGCGGCGCCGAGGAGCAGGACGTCAATTGACATTCTATACATCCGATGTTTAGGCTCTGAGTGCCGACCAAGGAGAAACAACTGTGAGTACCGTCATCGCGCTGGAGACCAGCGACGTACGCTTCCCGACCTCGACCTCCCTGGACGGGTCGGACGCCATGAATCCCGACCCCGACTACTCGGCCGCCTATCTGCGCATCATCACCGACGCCGACGACGGGCTGGAGGGACACGGCTTCGTCTTCACGATCGGGCGCGGCAACGAGGTGCAGGTTGCCGGCATCCGGGCGCTGGCCGATCACCTCGTCGGCCGCAACGCCGAGGATCTCCTGGACAACATGGGGGCCACCTGGCGGGACTTCGTCTGGGATTCCCAGCTGCGCTGGCTCGGACCGGAGAAGGGCGTCATGCACATGGCCATCGGCGCGGTCGTGAACGCACTCTGGGACCTCAAGGCCAAACGCGCCGGCCTTCCGCTCTGGCAGCTCCTGTCCCGGATGACGCCGGAGCAGCTCGTCGAACTGATCGACTTCCGCTACCTCACCGACGCCCTCACCCCGGCGGATGCCCTCGCCATCCTCCGCGCCGCGGCGCCCGGTCGCGCCGCGCGGGAGTCGCACCTGCTGGCATCCGGGTACCCCGCGTACACCACGACGCCCGGCTGGCTCGGCTACAGCGATGAGAAGCTGGCCCGCCTGGCCCGGGAAGCGGTCGCCGACGGTTTCTCGATGATCAAGCTCAAGGTCGGCGCGAACGTCGACGACGACATCCGCCGGATGCGCATCGCCAGGGAGGCCGTCGGCCCCGATATCCGGATCGGCACGGACGCGAACCAGCGTTGGGGGGTCGACGAGGCAATCGCGTGGATGGCGCGCCTGGCCGAGTTCGACGTGGCCTGGATCGAGGAGCCCACCAGCCCCGACGACATCCTCGCCCACGCCGCGATTGCCCGCGGCGTCGCGCCCATTCCGGTGGCGACCGGGGAGCACATGGCCAACCGGATCATGTTCAAGCAATTCCTCCAGGCCGACGCCCTGCAGGTGCTGCAGATCGACGCCACCAGGGTCGGCGGCGTGAACGAGAACATCGCCATCCTGCTGCTGGCGGCGAAGTTCGGCGTTCCGGTCTGCCCGCACGCCGGCGGGGTCGGCCTCTGCGAGGCCGTGCAGCACCTCTCCATGTTCGACTTCGTCGCGGTCTCCGGCACGACCGAGAAACGCGTGATCGAATACGTCGACCACCTGCACGAGCACTTTGTGACACCGGTCGTGGTCCGGCAGGGCGCCTACCGGGCGCCGACCGCGCCGGGCGCCGGCATGGAGATGCACGCCGCCAGCCGCGCCGAGTACGCTTTCCCCGGACATGACTGAGATCGCTCTTCCGCGCCTGGGCTACGGCGCCGCCAACGTGGGCAACCTCTACCGGGCGCTGACGGATGACCAGGCCTGGGCCATCCTGCAGGCCGCCTGGGACGAGGGGGTCCGGTACTTCGACACGGCCCCGCACTACGGGCTGGGCCTGTCGGAACGGCGGCTCGGCGCGTTCCTGGCGACGAAGCCGCGGGGTGAGTACCTGGTGTCCACCAAGGTGGGGCGGTTGCTGCGGCCGAACCCCGAGGGGGCAGGCACGCTCGACCTGGCCCACGACTTCGCCGTGCCGGCCGACACCAGGCGCCTGTGGGACTTCTCCGCCGAGGGCATCCGGCGGAGCGTCGAGGAATCGCTGGTCCGCACGGGGCTCGACCGGTTCGACGCTTTGTTCCTGCACGACCCCGAGCGGCACAGCCTGCGGGAGGGGTGCGAATCCGCCCTGCCGGCGCTGGCCGGGCTGCGCGATGAAGGGCTCGTCGACGCCATCGGCGTGGGCTCGATGGACACCGACGCCCTGCTGGCCTCGGTGGAGACCGGGCTGCTCGACCTCCTCATGGTCGCCGGCCGATTCACCCTCGCCGAACAGCCCGCGCTCGCCGCCGTGGTCCCGGCCTGCCGGGAATGCGGCGTCGGAATCGTCAACGCCTCCGTGTTCAACTCGGGGCTGCTCGCGACCAACGATCCCGGGGCGAACGCGCGGTACGACTACGGGACGGCGCCGGCCGAGGTGCTCGAGCGCGTGCGGCAAATCGCGGCCGTCTGCCGCGACTTCGGGGTCTCTCTCCCCGCGGCCGCCCTGCAGTACACGCTGCGGGAGGACGCGGTGCGCACCATTGTGGTCGGCGGAAGCCGGCCGGAGCAGCTGCACGAGAACGCCGGGCACATGCGGGCACCCATCCCCGAGGAACTCTGGCAGGCGCTGGCGCAGAGACAGCTGATTCCCGCATGAGTGCGGGCATCCGTCGCATCGACGCCCACCTGCACCTCTGGGACCTGGACGTGAGCGAGTACGCCTGGTTGGGCCCGGAGTCCGGGGAGCTGCACGCGAGCTGGACGCCGGGGCAGGCCGCCGCGGAGCTCGATCGGGCCGGAATGGCCGGAGCCGTGCTCGTCCAGGCCGAAGACAGCCGGGTGGACACGCAGTTCCTCCTCGACGTCGCCGCTGACCACCCGTGGGTGCTGGGCGTGGTGGGCTGGATCCAGCTCGATGATCCCGTCGCCGCCGGCCTCGACCTCGACCGCTGGCTGATGCAGCCCGCCTTCCGCGGTGTGCGCCACCTCATCAATGACGACCCACGGGAGGACTTCCTCGACCGCGGGGCGGTGCGCGCGTCCCTCCGGGAGCTGGCGAACCGGGGGCTCCCGTTCGACATCCACGACGCCTGGCCGCGCCACCTCGGCCAGGCCGAGCGGCTGGCCAGGGACCTGCCGGGGTTGACCCTGGTCATCGATCACCTGGCCAAGCCGCCGCGCGGCCGGGACGGCTTCGAGGCCTGGCGGACGGGCCTGGCCGGCGTGGCCGCCCATCCGAACACGGTGGCCAAGATCTCCGGCCTCGGCTTCGCGGGAACCCCGATCACGGTCGCCGCCCTCCGTCCGGCCTGGGACACGGCCCTGGAGCTCTTCGGCCCGGGCCGCCTCATGTACGGCGGCGACTGGCCGCTGACCGTGCCGAAGGGGGGCTACCAGCGGACCTGGCGGGTGGTTTCGGAACTGGTCGGCGAGCTGGCCCCGGCCGAGCAGGCGAGCATCCTGTCGGGAACCGCCACCCGCGTCTACGGGCTCCCCGAGGGCCCGTCCCCCGTCCCCGACCACGCCAACGACCACACGAAAGGAACGGCATGCTTCTCGGAATCAACCCTCTCCTGACCGGAGAACTGCTCAAGCACCTCGACGAGATGGGACACTCCGACTCCGCCATGATCGTCGACGCCCATTTCCCGGCGTCCCGCCTGGCGAAGCGCCTGGTCTCCCTGCCGGGCACGTCGTCGCCCGACGCGCTCCGGGCGGTGCGGAGCGTGCTCCCGCTCGACGACGCACCGGCGGTCGACCTGATGACCTCGGCCGACGGAGCGCTCCTCGAGGTGCAGGAGCAGCTCCTGGGCGCGGCCGGCGTCGGCCCCGAGGAGAGCCGTTTCGTGGACCGGTATGACTTCTACGCGGCCGCCGACAGCGCCTACGTCATCATCCGCACGGGCGAAACGCGCACCTACGGGTGCGTCGTCGTGCGCAAGGGGCTCGTCGGGCACTGAGAACGGGGCCCCGGCGCCCGCCGCGCTACTGCCCGGCGATCGACCGGACGCCGTGCAGCCGGCCGCGAATGAACGTGTTGGCGTGGGCGGCGAGGTCGCCGGAGTCCTGCCAGAGGTTGCGCCAGATGCCGAGCATCCGGCTCAGATCTTCGTTGACGACGGCCGAGGAGAACGACTCGAAGACCACCGGCCCGTCGTAGTCGATCCGTGCCAGCCCGCGGAAGAAGGCATCGAAGTCGACAGTTCCGGAACCGAGGTAGCCGCGGTGGCTCTCGCCGATATGCACGTAGCCGAGCCGGTCGGCGACGTCGAGCACCGGGGAGAACAGATCCGGCTCCTCGATGTTCATGTGATACGTGTCGAGGTGCACAGAGACGTTCGGGTGGTCGACCTCGTCGAGAAAGGCCAGCGCCTGGCGACCGGTGTTCAGCAGGTTCGTTTCGTAGCGGTTGACAACCTCGAGGGACAGGTGGATGCCGAGGTCGGCGGCGCGACCGGCCAGCCGGTGCAAGGCGGCCGCGCTCGACGCGCGCCCGGCCGCGGTCGCGGGTTCCAGATACTTCTTCATCGCGCTGTAGATCACGCCGCAGAGTCGCGTTCCGCCCATCGCGTGCACGATCTCGAGGCACTCGCCCAGCATCCGCTCGCCGGCGGCCGCCACGGCGGGGTCAGGGCTGGTTAGGTCGGTTGATTCGCTGAGTCCGAGTGAGGCGCTCGCGGCCAGTCCATGCTCCTTGAGCAGCCGCGCGGCCAGATCGCGGTCGAATCCAGCGGGGTCCATGAGCGGGATTTCGATGAGGTCGAAGCCCGCCTTGCTCGTCTCGCGGATGGCGTGGGTGAGCCCGGCTTCGTCGAAAGTCCCTGTAAATACAAGGGCATGGGCACCAATCTGCATGGGGAATATCACTCTCGTCGGGGGTCAGGCCTGGCCGGTGCCAGGTCGCGCACCTTCAGACTATGACTACTTGACCGAATTAGATACATTAGGATACAACTAGTACCAGCGACCAAGTAATTTCTAAAATTGGTCGGACCTTTGGCGTTTTTCGTGGCATGATCATGCACACGTGTTCCTCCAAATCCATCCTCCGATGAAGTAGGTGAGTGTGTGTCAACCCAGCTTTTGAAAGTCAGCGGGATCAGCAAGAGCTTCCCCGGCGTGCAGGCGCTGAAGGACGTTCAATTCGAACTGAACCGCGGCGAGGTCCTCACCCTCGTCGGCGAAAACGGGGCAGGCAAGTCCAGCCTGATGAAGATCCTCTCCGGGATCTACTCGAAGGACTCCGGCAACATCGTGCTCGAGGGCACGGAGGTCGAGATCGACAGCCCGAAGGCCGCCCAGGCGCTCGGCATCAGCATCATCCACCAGGAGATGAACCTGATGCCCCACCTCACGGTCGCGCAGAACATCTACATCGGACGCGAGCCGCGGACCGGCCTCTTCGTCCGGGCACGCGCGCTGAACCAGCGCGCCACCGAGCTGCTGACCCGCCTGGGAATCGACCTCGACCCGCGGGAACTCATCGAGAACCTCACGGTGGCCAAGCAGCAGATGGTGGAGATCGCCAAGGCGCTGTCGTTCGACGCGAAGGTGCTCATCATGGACGAGCCCACCTCCGCCCTGACCGAGGCCGAGACGGAAACCCTCTTCAACCTGATCGAGGGTCTCAAGGCGTCCGGAACCGGCATCATCTACATCTCGCACCGGATGGACGAGCTGCGCCGGCTCTCCGACCGGGTGACGGTGCTGCGCGACGGCGCCTACATCGGCACGCTCGACAAAGCCGACATCGACATCCCGACCATCATCGAGATGATGGTGGGCCGCCACATCGAGGAGGGCGCCCGACCCGAGGCTCGCCAGCACGCCCACGACGACGTCGTGCTCAAGGTCGAGGGGCTGAACACCCGCCATCTCCTGAAAGACATCAGCTTCGAACTGCGCCGCGGCGAGATCCTCGGCTTCGCCGGGCTCATGGGCGCCGGTCGAACCGAGGTCGCCCGGGCGATCATCGGCGCCGATCCCTCCGAGGGAACGCTCATCCACATCGACGGCAAGCCGGTGAAGATCTCGCAGCCCTCCGAGGCGGTGGCGCACGGTGTTGGCTACCTCTCCGAGGACCGCAAGCTGTTCGGCCTGTTGCTCGAACAGGACGTGAACACGAACATCCTGCTGGCCTCACTGGCCGACTACACGAACCGGTTCGGCTTCGTGAACACCGAAAAGGGCAAGCGGAAGTCCCGCGACTACGTGAAGGCGCTGCGGATCAAGACGCCATCGATCCACGCCACCACGAAGAACCTGTCCGGCGGCAACCAGCAGAAGGTCGTCATCGCCAAGTGGCTGGCGCGCGACTGCGACATCCTCATCTTCGACGAACCGACCCGAGGGATCGACGTCGGGGCGAAGGAAGAGATCTACCGGCTGCTCAACGAGCTCGTGGCGCAGGGGAAGTCGATCATCATGATCTCCTCCGAGCTTCCCGAGGTGCTGCGGCTCTCCCACCGCATCGTGGTGATGGCCGGCGGCCGCATCACGGGCGTTCTCAACAACGAGGACGCCAGCCAGGCGAAAATCATGGACTACGCAACCCGCATGGGCGACGAGAAAGAGCAGTGAAGCAAATGAACGCAACTCCTGTGACGGAAAAGTCACCCCTGCGCAAGCCGGACGGGCGCACCGCCGGTTCGACCAGGAGCTTCCTCCGGGCCAAGCTCCAGCAATCGCTCGCCTTTGCCACCCTGGTCGTCCTCCTGGCCTTCTTCTCCCTGGCCAACGACGCCTTCTTCACCTGGAGCAACATCTCCGGCATCCTGCTCTCGACCGCGGTGATCGGGATCCTCGCCCTCGGCACGACCTTCGTCATCATCACGGGCGGCATCGACCTGTCCATCGGAACGGGCATGACGCTGGCCTCGGTGATGACCGGGATCTTCCTGGTGAACATGCAGCTCCCCCTCGTCGTCGGCGTGCTCGGCGGCATCGCGACCGGGGCGCTGATGGGCTTCATCAATGGGTTCAACATCGCCGTGCTTCGGCTTCCCCCGTTCATTGCCACCCTGGCGATGATGTTGATCGCCCAGGGGCTGGCGCTCGTCATTTCCGGCGTCCGACCGATCTACTTCAGCAGCGTCCAGGGCTTCCGGGACATCGCACTCGGCACCTTCATCCCCGGACTGCCGAACGCCGTGCTCATCCTGTTCCTGCTGGCGGCAGTGGCCTACCTCGTGCTCAGCAAGACGATCCTCGGCCGCTACACCTTCGCCATCGGCAGCAACGAAGAGGCGACCCGGCTCTCCGGGGTCGACACCCGCAAGTGGAAGATCATGATCTACACCGTGGCCGGCCTCTTCACCGGAATCGCCGGCGTCGTCATCGCCTCCCGGCTCAACTCGGCCCAGCCGCAACTCGGCGCCGGCTACGAACTGCAGGCGATCGCCGCGGTCATCATCGGCGGGACCTCGCTCCTCGGTGGCCGGGGATCGATCATGGGCACCCTGATCGGCGCCCTGATCATGAGCGTGCTGATCAACGGCCTGCGCATCATGTCCATCCAGACCGAATGGCAGAACGTGGTCGTGGGCGCCGTCATCCTGGTCGCCGTCTTCACCGACGCGCTCCGCCAGCGACGGGCCGGCTCCTAGCCTTCACCAAGCTGGGAAGGGCTGCGTTCCCCGAGAGGCCGGGCAGCCCTTCCTCAACCGATCCTGAAATCGGTTACATCCGCAGAAGTACGCGTTTGGTAACGATCCTGTATCTACATGTATTTTTGCTAGGTTCGGCCGCTCGAAATCGATACCGTGGCGTTGTCAGCTGTGCTGCTGATCGCCGAACAAACAATGGAGTTACTCGATGAAAACAGGTAAAAAGGTCGCGTTCGTCGCAGCCGCTGCCGCGGTTGCGCTCATGCTGGCCGGCTGCTCGACGAGCGCCGCGTCCACCGATGACAGCGCGAACGGCGGCGACAGCAAGGAGCTGTACATCGCCCTCGTGTCGAAGGGCTTCCAGCACCAGTTCTGGCAGGCCGTGAAGCAGGGCGCGGAGAGCAAGGCGAAGGAGCTCGGCGTCAAGGTCACCTTCGAAGGCCCGGCGTCCGAGACCGAGGTCGACAACCAGCTGCAGATGCTCCAGGCCGCGATCGACAAGAAGCCGGATGCCATCGGTTACGCCGCCCTCGACCCGGAAGCCTGCGTCCCGCTGATGGATGCTGCCAAGGCCGCCGAGATTCCCGTCGTCCAGTTCGACGCCGGCTGCAACAGCGACTACCCGCTCAGCATCGCCAAGACCGACAGCCTCGGTGCCGGCGCGCTCGCGGCCACCCACATGGCCGAGCTCATCGGTGACAAGGGCGAGGTCGCCATTGTCGGCCACAGCCAGATCAACTCCACCGGGGTCGAGCGTCGCGACGGCTTCGTCGACGAGATCAAGAAGAACCACCCCGACATCAAGATCGTCGACATCCAGTACGGCGAGGGCGACCACCTGAAGTCGGCCGACATCGCCAAGGCCATGATCGCGGCGCACCCCAAGCTCAAGGGCCTCTACGGCACCAACGAGGGCTCCGCCATCGGCATCGTCGACGCCGTCGGCGAGCTGGGCCTCAAGGCCGGCGACCTGACCGTCATCGGCTTCGACTCCGGCCAGGCGCAGATCGACGCGATCACGAACGGCATGATGTCCGGAGCGATCACGCAGAACCCGATCGGTATCGGCGAGCAGACCGTGCAGGCCGCGTACGACGCCATCAAGGGCAAGACCCCGGAGAAGATCATCGACACCGGCTACTTCTGGTACGACAAGTCCAACATGGAAGACGCCGAGATCGCCGCGGTTCTCTACAAGTAACACCCGCGTCCTCCGCGAGGAGCGCACACAGCAGAGCCCCTGCCCCGACTCGTCGGGACAGGGGCTCTGCTGTGTGGGCGGGTCAGCGGATCGCGACGTCCCCGCAGAGGTGCACGATGACGCCGAGTTCGCGGAACAGCGCGGCCTTGGCCAGCACGGCGCGGTCGGCCAGGTCGGCATCGGGCGCGTAGGCGACCTGGGCGTGGTTGGCCTTGTGCCTGGCCATCAGCTGGTCGCGGGAGACCCCGTCCAGCACCGCGTGCATGATCGGCCACTGCGGATCGGTGGCGTCCAGGCGTCGCTGCGTCTCTTCCGCCGGAAGGTCGGCCACATGCCCGCGGCCGAGGTCGACGTGGAGCACCCCGTCCATGATGAAGACTCGCGACCAGACGATCTCGCCGGGCTTCGACACCCCGCTCAGGGTGCCTCCACCGAGGGGGAAGAACATCGCCGGCTGGCGCATGCTGTAGCTCTTGTCGTAGCCCCCGTTGTGTGAGGCGGGGACCGAGCCCGAAATCTCGAAGACCCAGACGAACTCCCCGTCGTATTCCTCGCCCCAGCGCACGTCATGCAGCGTGTTGGCCGGGTCGAGCCCCATCGCCGTCCACACGCGGTTGGTCACCAGCGCGTCCACGGCCACGCCCTCGTCGACCTCGTTGAAGTGCGGAAGGGCCAGCCCGGCGTACAGCTCACGGCTGCCGTCGCGCGAGAAGACGGGAGGCCGCTCGACGTTGTTGAGCAGGCCCTCGGCCAGGTCGCTCGCCGGGACCAGGTCCTTCAGCCCCTGCTGGTACTGGATGCCGACGGCGTCGAGCCCGTAGTCATCCGAGATCCGGAGTGCTGCGATGTACATGGCGAACTGGCTGCGCACCTGGGCGGGGGTGAGCTCCGTGGCCTCGTCCGTGCCGAAGTGGAAGGTGAAGCCCGCGGCGTCCAGCCACGTCTTGATCTCGTCGGCCTCTGAATCGCTGACCCGGTTTATTTCGGCGTAGAGCGCGCTCTGGGAGAGGCGCTCCTTGTAGATGCCGAGCGGGTTGAGCAGTTCGTCGTCGATGATGGCGTTGTACATGCCCATGCAGCCCTCGTCGAAGATACCGATGATGGCCTTCTCCTGCCGGAGTTGCCGGGCGAGCGCGACGCCGAGTTCGACCTCCGGGCTGGCCGGGTCGAGCGCGGGAAGGTCGTGCACGTGGCTCTGGTCGTGCTCGATGACGCCAGTGTCGAGCCAGGACCGCAGCTTCTCGACGGCCCATTCGTCGGTGAAGTCCTTGCTCCACAGCGCGGAATAGGCCACTCCGGCCTTGGTCAGGCTGCCGGTGAGGTTGAGGAGTCCGACGAGGCCGGGGTAGTCGCCGGCCCAGTTCGCCACGACGAGGATCGGGCCACGGTGCGACCGCAGGCCGGCCAGCACGTGGTGGCTGTACTGCCACACGGCCTCGACGACGACGAGCGGCGCGTCGGGGTCGATCGTCTTGAAGACCTCGATGCCCATGCGCTGGCCGTCGATGAAACCGTGCCCCTTGACCGGGTCGACGGCGTGCCCGCGCTGCACGCCCCAGCCCAGCGCCTCCACGGCCGCTCCGAAGTCGGCTTCGAGGCGCTGCTGGGTGGGCCAGCATTTCTCGTTCGCGCTGTGCCGCAGGTCGCCGCTGGCCACGGTGATGATCGTGCGGGCGGGCGCCGGCGCCTGGCTGAGTGGAAGAGGAAGGGGGTAGGTGGTCATTCAAGGCGTCCTTTGTTCGTTCGAACCATGACACCAGCGTTGCAGAAATCGATTTCAGGGTCAACCGGCAGGGCTGCTCCCCGAGCCGTCGTCCGAGGAGGGAGTGTTGGACAGGATGAGGGTGCGGGCCGGCTGGTCGTCGCCCTCGAGCCGTTCGAGCAGGAGGGCAGCGGCCCTCGCGCCGAGGCGCCGGGCGGGCAGCGGGATGACGGTCACTCCGATCGGTGGCTGCAGCAGGAACGGGAGATCGCCGAAGACGGCCACGCCGATACTCGGCGGGACGAGGCCGCGTTCGGCGAGGACCTGGAGGGCTCCGACGCTCATCAGGTTGTTGGCGACGAACACGGCGTCGGGCGGTGTCTCCAGGGCAAGCAACTCGGGCATGGCCGCCCGGCCGCCGGAGACCCGGAAGTCGGCGTAGCGCAGGTAGCCGTCCGGGTCCCCGCCGTTCTCCCGAACGGCCTCGCGCCAACCCTGGGCCCGCCGCTCGGCGGTCTCCACGGTGCTCGGCCCGGTGATGCAGGCAATGCGCTGGAAACCCTGGTCGTACAGGGCGCGCGTCGCATCGCGGCCGCCTGCCACGCTGTCCAGGAGGACGCTGTCGATGTCATAGCCGTGCGGGCGCCGGTCGACGGCGACGATCGGACGGCCTCGACCGAGAAGCGGGGCCAGGTCCGCCTGCCCACCGGCGGTGGCCAGGATGACCCCGGCCATGTTCTCCGACACGGCGATCCGCAGGTACCGGGCCTCCTTGTCGGGGTCATCGTCGGTGTTGCAGAGCACGACGGAGTAGCCGGCCGCCTGGGCGACGTCCTCCACCCCGCGGGCAATCGAGGTGAAGAAGGGATTCTCGATGTCGGGGATGACCAGGGCGATCACCTCGGAGTGCTGCTTCCGCAGGCTGCGCGCGGTGCGATTCGGGGTGAACGACAGCGCCTCCGCGGCTTCCCGCACCCGCTGCGCCCTGTCGGGTGACACCGCAATGCCGTTCAAGACGCGCGAAACCGTCGCGGGCGACACCCCGGCCAGCGTCGCGACGTCGTAGATCGTTGACATTCTGCCAACCCTACCGACATCGCCTCACCGATGAGGCGACATCCGGTCGCTAGCTCCAGGTGAGGAAGCGCTGGGCATTCCTCGTGAGCATCGCCTCTACGAGGTCGGCACCGATTCGGGTGCGAAGCTGCGGCAGGTAGCGCGTGCCGAGGTAGGCCAGCCCCGGCATCCCGCCGTACGCGCTGTAGCGACTGCGGCGGGCGACGTCGCCGCCGATCAGGATGTGGTCCCCGCCGCCGCCGGAGACGACGGCCTCGGTGAGGTCGAGGAGCTCCGCGTCGCTGCGCGTGCGCGGCCTGGCCATCCCGTCGTAGCCCAGCATGGCCCCTCGCCCGGCGAGTTCGAGGTGCAGGGCGGGGTTCGGGTCGCGGTCGGCATGCGCGAGCACGACCCGGTGCGCCGGGACGCCGGCGGCGGCGAGCAGGTCAAGGACCTCGTGGGCCGCGGTGCAGAACTCCAGGTGAACCATGACCGGTGCGCCCGTTGCCGCATGGGCCAGGGCGACGGCGTCGAGGGTGATCCGTTCGAAGGTCGTGATCGACCAGTAGCCGATTCCGGCCTTCAGCAGCCCGGCCCGAACGGGCGCGCCGTCGGGCCCGGCCGCCAGGCCGTGCTCGTCGTCGCCGGGGGCGGGATCGCCGTCGTGCCGGGGCATCCCCACGGTCAGGTCGGCCAGGAAGAGCCGCCCTCGTGGTTCGGCCGGGAGGGTGCGCAGCCAGTGCGCGGCGGGGTAGTGGCCCTCTCGGTGCGCCCCCGTGGTCGCGATGACGCCGAGGCCGGTCGCGAGGCTGATCCGGGCGACGGCCTCCGGGCTGCGGCCCAGGCCGATGGGGGTCGCATCCACCATGGCGTCGAAGCCGCTGGTCGCGAGCAGGCGCGCTTCCTCCCGGGAGGAAGCCTCGTCGTCCAGCTCGTCGCCGACGAGCAACGGACTGGCCTGGAACAGGTGCTCGTGGTAGTTCACCCGGCCCAGCCGGGCCGGGTCGAGGTCGCCGAGGACCGTGCGCACCTTGCTCATCGGGACGCCAGGGCCGCCTTGGAGAGCTCCGCGACGAGTTCCTCGGTCAGCTCTACTCCGAACACCTCGGCGATGACCTGAGACCAGCCGTGGATGAAGTAGCGCCAGCCATCGACGACGACGAGGCCGGATGCCGCTTCCTGCGCCCGAGCCTGGGCGAGGAACTCGAGGGTTCCCCGGTAGTTGAACTCCCACACGTAGGACTGCTCGGGGAATGCCGTGCCTTCCGGCACGGGGGAGCCCGGTCGGTCCTTGCCCAGGCCGCTGGCGTTCACGATGAGGCTGCCCTCCGGCGCGGCCGCGAACACGCCACGGGTCGCCGCCGGGTCGGTCGCCAGCAGGTAGCTGATGAGCCCGTCCGGGGTGCCGCGGCGCGCGTGCACGCTGCGGAGGTGGTCGAGGCGTTCCGGGCTGGTGTCCGTGACGACGATGCGCTCGGGCGCGTCAGCACGCTCGGCGAGGTTCCAGGTGAGCGCGGTGCCGGCCCCGCCCGCACCCAGGCAGACCGCGTGCGCGCCCGTCCGGCCGAAGTGGTCGGCGGGGAGGAACTCCCCCACGGCGAGTCCGGCGGTGATCGGGTCTTTGGCGTGCCCGATCAGCCGCCCGTCATGCTTGGAAATGCTCGAGATTTCGCCGCAGAGGGTGCTGAACTGGTCCAGCTCGTCGAACAGCTCGCTCGCGGCGGCGTAGAGCCCCATCTTGTGGGTCGTGACGAGGGCGCCTCGGTGGTCGGGGTCGTCCCTGATCCGCTCGACGAGCCGCACGTACTGCTCGGGCGTCGCGTCGACGGGGAGGTCGTGCCCGATCAGGGTGCGGGTGGGGAGACCAAGGATCCCGGCCCACGTCGGGAAGATCTTCATGATCGACGACTGCGCCGTGCTGACGCCGACGAATCCCATGTAGCCGCTCATGCGCGGGTGCCGGCCGAGGCGAACCAGCGGGCCTTGCGCAGAACCTCGTCATACCGTCCGGCGGCCAGGTCGGCGCCGGAAACGAGGTCCCCGCCGGCCCCGACCGCGACCGCGCCGGCAGCGAACCAGTCATCGAGGTTCTCGGGAGTGACGCCACCGGTGGGCATGAGGGCCACGTCGGGGAACGGACCGCGCAGGGCCTTGAGGAACGCCGGACCGCCCAGCGACGCCGGGAAGATCTTCACGACGTCGGCCCCGTACTCGATCGCGGCCATAACCTCGCTGGGGGTGAGCGCCCCGGTCAGGACGAGCAGGCCGGTGGCCTTCATCGCAGCGGTGAGGTGCGGTCGCGTGCCGGGGCTGACCAGGAAGCGCGCCCCGGCGTCCGCGGCCCTGGCGGCCTCCTCCGGCGTGGTGACCGTGCCGGCGCCCAGATAGATGCGGTCGCCGTAGCGCGCGTCGAGCTCGCGGATGACCGCGGGCGCGTCGGGGGTGGAGTAGGTGATCTCCAGCCCGGAGATTCCGCCGGCGATCAGTGCGTCGGCTGCGAGCAGGGCCGACTCGGCGCTGGGCGCGCGCACGACGGCGAGCACGCGGGCGTTGATCAGGGGGGCGAGGGTCATGGCGCTCACGCTTTCGTCGAAATGGGGTGGGGCGGTGCCTCGCCGGCGAGCACCGCGAGCAGGTTGGTCACGGCGATGGAGCCCATGTTGTCGACGGCTTCGACGGTCTGGGCGCCGAAGTGCGGCGTCACGATCACTCGCGCCGCAAGGTCGGCGGCGAGGAGGGGGGACGCCGCTCCGCTCGTGTCTCCGACAAGAGTGTCGGCGCCGAAGCCGGACACCAGGCCGGAGCGCAGCGCGTCGGCGAGGGCGTCTTCGTCGACCAGTTCGGGCCGGGCGGTGTTGATGAGGACCAGCCCGGTGCGGGCAGAGGCCAGCCAGTCGCGATCGACGATCGTGCTGCCTCCGGGGGCGTGCAGGGTGACGATGTCGCACTCCGCGGCCATCCGGGACAGGTCGAACGGGGATGCCCCGGCGGCCTCGATCTGTTCGGCGGACATCCACGGATCGTGGGCCAGGACCCGCGAGCCGAATCCCGACAGTCGCTGGGCGACTCCCTGGCCGATCCGGCCGAAGCCGACGATGCCGACGGTGAGCGAGCCGAGCTCGCGGCCACGCAGCACGGACCAGTCACCGACCCGCACTCGGCGGTCGCCTTCGGTCGTGCCGCGCAGCACGGCCAGCATCAGGCCGACGGCGTGGTCGGCTACGGCCGCGCTGTTCGCTCCGGGAGTGTTCGTGACGACGATGCCGCGCTCGTGGGCGGCCCGGAGGTCGACCGCCTCGAAGCCGACGCCGTAGCGGGCGACGACGCGAAGCAGCGGCGCGGCGTCGAGGTGCTCGGCGGTGACCGGACCCGTGCCGGCGATCCAGCCGACGGCGGTCCGGAGTGCGGGGCGCAGAGCCTCCAGCTCATGGTCTGACGGGCCCGGGTGGACGGTGTGGCCGTGCTCGGCGAGACGGGCGACCAGGTCGACGGATCCGGACGAGAACGACCGGCTGGTGGCGAGGACGGAGCCCATCAGCGGGTCGCCCGCTTCGCGAACCAGGGTTCGAGGCTTTCGTAGCCGTCGACGAAGACGGCGTGCCGGGTGAGGTAGTCGGCGTGGCGCCCGGAGTCGGGAGTGAACTCCGCCGTCACCTCCGAGAGGTTGCGGGCGGCGCCGAAGTCGTCGACGAGCCCGAGGCCGACGGCGGCGGTCACCGCCGCGCCCAGGCTGTTCGCTTCCTCGACGATGGTGCGGCGTCGCACGGGCAGCCCCCAGACATCCGCCATGATCTGCAGCCAGACGTCGCTCGCGGCGCCGCCGCCGATCGCGTCGATCCGGTCGACGGTCGCACCCGATTCCCGGAACGACTGGAGGCAGGTCAGCAGGTTGAAGGCAACGCCCTCGAGGACCGCGCGGGTCATCTCGGCGCGGCCGTGGTGACGCCCGATGCCGATGAATGACCCGGTGGCGTTGGGGTTCCAGTAGGGCGAGCGCTCGCCGAGGAGGTAGGGGAGGAAGTAGAGCCCGCTCGAGGAGGCGTCCGCCGTGGAGGCGTCTGCAACCAGGGCCGACAGGCTCGTGCCGGCCGGATCCGGGGTCAGGAGCTCCGCCACCCATTGCAGCGCGGCGCCGCCGGCCTGCATCGTTGCGGTGGGCACGTAGCTTCCCGGCACGACGTGATCGAAGGTCATGGTGCGCATCCTCGGGTCGTAGACCGGGGTGTCGCTGGCGAATGAAATCCAGGACGAGGTTCCCAGGCAGACGTAGGCGCCGTCCTCGGGCGCCACGATCCCGGCGCCGACGGCGGCAATCGGGCCGTCGCCTCCGCCCATGACGACGCGGGTGTCCCGGCTCAGGCCGGTGGCGTTCGCCGCGTCGCCGGTGAGTCGACCGACGATGGCCGTCGATTCGAGCACCTCGGGGAAGATTGCCGCATCCAGCCCGGCGGCGGCGAGCATCTCTGCCGACCACATTCCGCGCCCCTGGTCGTAGGCGTTCGTGGCGGAGGCATCCGACCGGTCCGTGGCCAGGCGCCCGGTCAGCCGGTGCACGACGAAGTCCTTGGCGACGCAGAAGTGGCGAACCCGGGCGAAGGTCTCCGGCTCGTTGTCGCGCACCCACATGATCTTTTCGAGCGAGTAGGTGGGGTTGAGGCGGTGGCCGAGCAGCGAATACGCCCGCTCCTGGCCGATGATGCCCTCGAGCCGCGCCGTCTGGGCCGCGCTTCTGGTGTCGGCCCAGATGATTGCCGGGCGCACCGGCTGATAGGCGGCGTCCAGGAGCACCGCCCCCATCATCTGGCCGCTGACGGTCAGGCCGGTGACCTCGGCGGGATCGACGCCGGACCGCGCGACGAGGGAGCGCGTGGCCGAGACGACGGCGTTCCACCAGTCCTGCGGGTCCTGTTCCGCGATTCCACCGTCAGCGAAGCGCGCGGGGTAGGCCACGGTGACCGCCGTCACGAGGCGCCCGTCATCGTGGTGAAGCGACGCCTTGTCTCCGGTCGTGCCGAGGTCGTGGGCGATGATCATTGGGGTCAGCCTTCGACGTAGTCGACGAACTCGACACCATCGGTACCGCTGAGCGCGCGGAGGCCCATGCCGTGCTCGAGCACCCACCCGTAGTCGTGGCCGGCGCCTCCGGGGTACACGGCGAGGAAGGAATACGGCTCGTCGCCGATGTTGACGCTGCGGTGCGCCCAGCCCGGCGGCATGTAGCCGATGGTGCCGGGGGTCATCTCGACCCAGCGGGTTTCGGTACCGTCGAACATGAGCAGGCCGCCGCGGCCGGAGATGCCGAGATAGATCTCGCCCTGGTGGTTGGGGTGCTGGTGACCCTTGGTCATCCACAGCTCGCCGGCGGTCGTGCCCGGCTGGATTGTCGTGATCGACTGCGGCAGTTCACGGTCGATTTCCGGCACCGGCGAGGAGATGACGGAGTAGACCACCGGGTCGCCGTCGGCGACGGCCTTTTGCCAGGCCGCGTGGTCGCGGAACAGGCCTTCGAGGTCTGACATGCGGCGGGTGAGCGTGGGCCCTTCGGGGCTGAGCGTCCCCGCGGACTGGTCGAAGCGGATGCTCATGGGGGGCACGGGCAGTGCGTGGTACTGGGACACGGCGGTCTCCTCGGTCTCGAGTCAGCTGCTTTGCTGCAACCTCAGACTACCTGTAATTACAGGTGACATGTAATTACAGGTTGATTAGTTTGCCGCCAGGGGCAGGTCGGCTCCCTGCCGGCCCGTGTGCCGCAGCGATGCTGTGCTCTCGTCGGTCGATGACGCACGGAGCTGGAACTCGAATCGGCTGCGATCGCCCCGGTGGTACGCGACGAAGTACTCCATCGGGCTGTCCTTCTCGTCGTAACCGACGCTGCGGAGCACGAGCAGCGCCTGGCCGGGGCCGACCCCGAGCAGCGCCGCCTGGGCCTCGTCCGCCGAGGCGGCCTCGGCCGAGCGTACGCCGCGCACCGCGCGGATCCCGTGCGTGGCAAGCAGCGCGTAGAGGGACTGGTCGCGGAGGTCGTCGTGGAGCACGAGGGCCCCCACCTCGCGCGGCAGGTAGGTCGTGGTCCAGGACCACGGCTCCTCGTCCACGTAGCGAAGACGCTCGATGAGCACGACGGGCGTGCCGGGGGCGAGGCCGAGCGCATCCGCGACCTCGTCCTCGGCGGGTACGATCTCTTGCCTGCGCACGTCGCTGTGCACGTGGCCGCCGCGCGCGGCCACCTCCTCGTAGAGTCCGGTGAGCGTGTGGACGAGGCTTTCGGCGGTCTTCTGGTGAGCGACGAAGGTGCCCTTGCCCTTGACCCGGTCGATGACACCCTGGTGTTCGAGTTGGAGCAACGCTTGCCGCACGACCGTTCGGGAGACGCCGAACTGCTCGCAGAGCTTGTGCTCGCCGGGCAGCAGGTCGCCCGGCCGCATGCCGAGCCGGTTGATGTCCTCGATGATCCGGCGCTTGAGCTGGTGGTACATGGGCACGGGTGCCCGGCGGTCGATATCGCCGGCGCCGGACCGGCTTGCCGGCGCTTGAGCGGGGGGAGGTGTGGCGTCCATTGTGCCTTCAGGATCTTTAGTCATGGTGCCCGATCTCAGTATGCGACGCCGGCGTGCAGGATGACGTTGGCGTACGCGGTGTACTCGCCGGAGCGTACGAAGGCGCGAGCACCGTGGGTGAGCTCCTTGAAGTGCTGGTGGGGGACCAGTGTGATGTCGATACCGAGCGGCTTGAGCCGCTCGCGCAGCGCGGCCAGCATCTGGGGGCTGTGCTGTTCGATTTCCGCGGATGCTGTGGCGCCCTCGATGACGAGTTCGGCGAGGACCGTGTCGAGGACGTCCAGGAATGCCGGAGCCCCGGGGCGGTAGGCCAGGTCGATGCGCTCGGAGCTCTGGGGAATCGGGAGTCCGGCATCCGTCACGACGATGAGGTCGGTGTGCCCCGTCTCCGAGATGACGCGGGACAACTGGGGATTGATCGTGGTGTGCGTGCTCCGCATCAGGCCACAGCCTCTTGCGCCTCGAGCAGCGCGTCGACGTCGGCCCGTCCCGGCAGGCTCGGCGAGGCCCCGCGCTTGGTGACCGCGAGCGCGCCCGCCGCGATGGCACGGCCGATGGCGGCCGGCAGCTCATAGCCGAGCGCGAGCGATGCGCCGAGGTAGCCCGCGAAGGCGTCCCCGGCCGCCGTCGTATCCACGGCGGTGACCGGGATGGAGTCGAACGCCACGACGTCGCCGGCGGAAACCAGGACCGCGCCGGCGGCCGCCATGGTGATCAGGGCGTAGCGCGCTCCGCGGTCGGTGAACCAGCGGCCGGCCTGGACGGCGGAATCGCGGTCGTGCACGCGAATCCCGGTGAGGATGCTCGCCTCGGTTTCGTTCGGGGTGACGATGTCGACGAGCGGCCAAATGCCCTCGTCGAGCTTCGCGGCGGGGGCCGGATCGAGGACGACAGTGAGGCCTGCGTCGTGACCCCGGCGGATCGCGTGCTGGGTGAGCGCCCAGGGGATTTCGAGCTGGGTGAGCAGGACCGCGGACGAGGCTCCGCGCTCGGCGAACGCGGTGTCGATTTGCGCTTCGCTGAGTGACGCGTTGGCCAGCGGCACCATCACGATGTCGTTTTCGCCGGAATCGTCGACCCGAATGTGGGCGATCCCGGTCGGTCCGTCGACCATCCGGACGTGGTCGATGTTGACGCCCGCGGCGCGGAGGCCGCCGGTGACGAGCCCGCTGAAGAGGTCGGTGCCGACGCAGGCGACCATGTGCGCGGTGCCGCCGGCGAGGCCCGCGGCCACGGCCTGGTTGGCCCCCTTGCCCCCGAGCACGAGCGTGAACTCATCGCCGAGGATCGTTTCCCCCCGCGCCGGAAGCCGGTGGGAGAACGTGGTGAGGTCGGCCGTGATGCTTCCGACGATCAGCACGCCGCCGGTGGGGGATGCCGACGACTTTGTCTGGCTCATTCTTGCCTTTCGCAGGGCGAATCACGCCCATCACGGGGTCGTCCCAAGGACGCCCCTTTCTACCTGTAATTACATTAGCCGACAGGTAGGACTAGGGTCGATGTCACTGCCGATCGCCCGAGGAAGAAAGCCAGCCAGTGAACCGTGAACTCCGTTTCTATGCCGATAGCGCCAACGTCGAGGAAGTCAGTGGCCTGCTGGCCGACGGACTGGTGCACGGAGTCACCACGAACCCGACGATCCTCGCACGCGGGCAACGCTCGGTCCGCGACATCCCGGAGCTGTACGCCCGGTGGGAAGCGGAGGGCGCCCGCGAGATCTTCTTCCAGGCCTGGGGAGACAGCGCGCAGGCCATGATCGGCAATGCCGAACGCCTGGCGGCTCTCGGGTCGCTGGTGGTCGTCAAGGTCCCCGCGACGCGGGCGGGATTCACCGCGGCTGCCGCGCTCGTTTCGACCGGCGCGAGCGTCCTGGTGACCGCCGTCTACGCGCAGGCGCAGGCGCTGGCGGCAGCCACGATCGGCGTGAGGTACATCGCTCCGTACCTGGGCCGGTTGAATGACGCCGGGCGGGAGGGCGTCGCCGAGATCTCGGCCATGCAGGCGCTGGTCCAGGGGAGCGGCACGGACGTGCTCGCCGCGAGCCTGCGAACCCCGGACGACATCGTGGCCCTGGCGCAGGCCGGCGTGCCCTTCTTCACCGCCGCTCCCTCGGTCATTCTCGCGGCGCTGCACAGCGAGGTCAGCGACCGCTCAGCCGAGGACTTCGAGGCCGCCGTGGCGCGAGGATTGCAGGGCTAACGCACCGGGCTCACGAGGCGGCGGCATCCCGCAGCCACTGCTCGACCCCGGAAATGTGCACGATGGTCAGCGCCTGGGCGAGTTCGGCATCGCCGCGCTCCAGGGCGTCGACGATCGCCTCATGCTCGGCCAGGGTACGGGCGACCGCATGCTCCTGGGTGAGTCCGCGCCAGATGCGCGCCCGCACGGTGTTGCTGGAGAGCGAGTCGACCAGGCTGGCCAAATAGGAATTACCGGCCGCCGCAACGATGGCGCCGTGGAATTCGAGGTCGTGCGCGACGAGTCCCTCGACGCTGGTCGAATCGCTCACCGAGGTGATCTGGGCACGCAGGTCGGCGATGGAGGCCGCATCCATCCGCAACGCGGCCAACGCGACAGCGGCCGGTTCGAGGATCCTGCGCACCGCGAAGAGCTCGAGGATCGAACCGTCGGCGTGGAGATCCACCACGAAGGAGAGGGCCTCGAGAAGCAGGCGAGGCTCGAGGCTGGTGACGTAGGTGCCGTCGCCCCGGCGCACGTCGAGGACCCGGATGACCTCCAGCGCCTTGATGGCCTCGCGCATGGAACTGCGGGACAGCCCCAGCCGGTCGCTGAGCTCCTTCTCCGGGGGCAGCCGGTCGCCCGGTCCGATCTCGCCCGAGAGGATCATTTCCTTGATCTTGAAGATCGCTTCATCGGTGACGGCCATGCAAAGATCCTACCTTTCCGGGCCTTCCGAACCGGCGGAGGTCAGCGGATCTGCTGCTGTTTCGCCACCACCGGCAGCAGGAGCAGCAGGCCCAGGAGCAGCACGAGCACGATGCCCAGGATCCCCCAGTAGGTCTCGCCGAAGATCGTCACCATCAGCGCGAATGCGGTGGGGGCGAGGAAACTCGCCGCGCGCCCGGTCGTCGCGTACAGGCCGAAGACCTCACCCTCGCGTCCGGCCGGGATCAGCCGGGCGAGGAACGTGCGGCTCGCCGACTGGGCCGGTCCGACGAAGAGGCAGAGGGCCAGGCCCGCGGTCCAGAACACGATCTGCCCGCCGTCGTGCAGGAAGAAGACAAGCCCGCCGCAGATGATCAGACCGATGAGGGCCGTCATGATGATCGGCTTCGCGCCGAGCCGGTCGTCGAGCGCGCCCACGCTCATGGTCGCGATTCCGGCGACGACGTTCGCCGCGATGGCGAAGATGATCACCTCGCCGGCGGAGAACCCGAAGACGGATGCCGCCAGCACGCCCCCGAAGGTGAACACCCCGGCCAGGCCGTCGCGGAAGACCGCACTCGCGATGAGGAAGTACACCGTCTGCCGGCTGGTCCTCCAGAGCCTGGCGATGTCGTGTCCGAGCACGGCGTAGGACCGGAAGAAGCCGACCCGGTCGCGCCGGGCGGCCGGCGGCGAGCGGTATTCGGGCACCCGGAGCAGCACAGGGAGGGCGAAGAGACCGAACCAGGCGGCGGAGATGAGCATCGAGACGCGCACCGCCATCCCGTTCTCACTCGTCACGCCGAACAGGCCCACCTCCGGCTTGATGAAGCCGAAATAGACGATGAGCAGCAGCACGATCCCGCCGAGGTAGCCCATGCCCCAGCCGAAGCCGCTCACCTTGCCGATCGTCCGAGGAGTCGAGACCTGGGCGAGCATGGCGTTGTAGTTGACCCCGGCGAACTCGAAGAACACGTTCCCGGCCGCGACGAGGAACAGCCCGAGCAGGAGGAAGGCGGGCGATGCCTCGACGAAGAACATGGCGGCGGTCAGCGCGACCACGATGAACGTGTTCACCCCGAGCCAGAACTTGCGCCGGCCCGAGGTGTCCGAGCGCTGCCCGGTGACCGGGGCGAGCACGGCGATCAGGAACCCGGCGATGGCCAGGGCCCAGCCGAGCTGGGCCGAGATCACATCCTTGTCGCCGAACGCCGAACCGGTGATGTAGACGGTGAAGACGAAGGTGGTGACCACCGCGTTGAAGGCGGCGGATCCCCAGTCCCAGAAGGCCCAGGCAACCACGTGTCCCCGCGCGGGCACGGGGTGGGCGTCGTTGTCGGCGATGACAAATGGCTCGGTCATGCGATCAGGCTACTGGCTGGGTCGCCGATCAGCCGTACAGCTCGGCGACGAGTTCGGCGAACACCTCCTGGGCGTCGCAGGGGACCCTTCGGCGGGTGAACCCTGGTTACGGCGCGGTCGTGAAGACGACGTCCACCCAGTAGTTGGTGCCCCGGTAGCTGGACGTGGGGAACCCGGAGGTCGTCCCGTAGCGGTAGATCCCGTTGGGCCCGTCGGTGCCGCTGGCGAGTCCCTGGAGCGGCGGGCTGTTGGCCGCGGTGTTGAAGAAGTTGGCGGTGGCCGAATAGCGCCCGGCGGGTGCGAAGTAGGAGACGACGTAGGTCGTATTGGCACTGATGCTCACGGGCGCGGAGAGGGTGGCCTGCTGCCAGCCGGAGGCGGTTTCACCGGTGAAGGTGACCGTCGCGAGCAGGGTGCCGGTCGATGACCACAGGTGCCCGGTGTGGGCGCCGGTGTTCTGGCTGCCCTTGTAGAAGCGGATGCCGGTGACCGAGCCGGCGACGCTCGATCGGAACTTCATCCCCAGCTCCACGGCGCGCGGGTCGTTTTCGGTGATGGTCGCCGGCACCGCGCTCGCGCTGAAGACGCTGCACGGGCAGGCGCCGGTGGCGGTCGTTGTGAAGCTCCAGGTGCGCGGCGCCTCCATGGCCTGGCCGCTCGAATTGGTCGCGCCGCTGACTGTGGCGGTGTAGGTGGTGTTGTTCGCGAGGGCCGCGGCGGGGGTGAACGTGACCCGATCCGTCGCGGCGTCGTAGGCGGTCGTCCCGGTGACGCTGGCGCCGGCGGCGGTCTTCAGCGTGAAGCCGATCGAGGCGGGGGTCACCGCCTGGTCGAAGGTCGCCCAGGGCGCGGTGCTCACCGCCACGCCGGTCGCTCCGGCCGCCGGGGCGGTCGCGGTGACGACCGGCGCTGCCGGGGGCGCAGTCGTGACGACGACATCCACCCAGTAGTTGGCGTCGCGGAAGCTCGAGTCGGGGAATGCCGGGGCGCCGTAGACGTAGATGCCGTTGGGTCCGTCGGTGCCGCTGGCCAGTCCCTGCAGGGGCGGGCTGTTGGCCGCGGTCGTGAAGAAGTTGCTGGTGGCCGAGTAGCGCCCGTTGGGTGCGTGGTAGGAGACCACGTAGGTGGTGTTGGCGCTGATGTTCACGGGAGTGGAGAGATTGGCCTGCTGCCAGCCCGAGGCGGTCTCGCCGGTGAAGGTGACCGAGGCGAGCAGGGTCCCGGCCGAGGTCCAGAGGTGCCCAGTGTGGGTTCCGGTGTTCTCGGCGCCCTTGTAGAAGCGGATGCCGGTGACCGTCGCGGCGACGCTCGACCGGAACTTCATCCCCAGCTCCACGGCCGCGGAGTCGTTGTCGCTGAGGGTGGCCGGAACGTCACTGGGGCTGAACACGCTGCACGGGCACTCGCCGACGGCCGCGGTGGTGAAGCTCCAGGTTCGAGGGGCGGTCATGGCCTGGCCGGTCGCGTTCACGGCGCCGCTGACCGTGGCCGTGTAGCTCGTGCTGTTGGCGAGGGCGCTCGCCGGGGTGAAGGTCACCGTGTTGGTGGTCCCNGGCGCCGCTGACCGTGGCCGTGTAGCTCGTGCTGTTGGCGAGGGCGCTCGCCGGGGTGAAGGTCACCGTGTTGGTGGTCCCGCTGTAACCCGTCGATCCGCTGACGGCGACGCCCGCGGCGTCCTTGAGGGTGAAGGTGATCGAGGACGCAGTCACCGCCTGGTCGAAGGTCGCCGACGGTGCGGTGCCCACCGCCACGCCGGTGGCGCCGGCCGTCGGGGTCGTCGACGTCACCGTCGGGGCGGCGGGGGCGGCCGCGGTGGTGAAGGTCCAGGTCTTCGGGGTCGTCATGGACTGGCCGGTGGAATTGGTGGCGCCGCTGACGGTGGCGGTGTAGCCGGTGCTGTACGCCAGGGCGGCGGCCGGGGTGAAGGTCACCGTGTTGGTGGCGCCGGTGTAGCCCGTCGTTCCGGCGACCGCGGCGCCCGCGGCATCCTTGAGGGCGAAGGTGATCGAGGACGCAGTCACCGCCTGGTCGAAGGTCGCCGACGGCGTGGTGCCCGCGGCCACCCCGGTGGCGCCGGCCGCCGGGGTCGTCGAGGTCACCGTCGGGGCGGCGGGCGCGGCCGCGGTGGTGAAGGTCCAGGTCTTCGGCGCGGCCATGGCCTGGCCGCTCGTATTCGCGGCGCCGCTGACGGTGGCCGTGTAGCTCGTCGCGTAGGCGAGGGCCGCGGTGGGGGTGAAGGTGGCCTTGTTGGTGATGCTGCTGTAGCTCGTCGTTCCGGCGACGGATACGCCCGCGGCATCCTTGAGCGTGAAGGCGATCGAGGCCGGGGTCACCGCCTGGTCGAACGTTGCCGACGGCGCCGTGTCGAGGGCGACGCCGGTGGCTCCGGCGACGGGGGTGGTCGCGGTGACCACGGGCGCGGTGGTGGCCTTCAGGAAGACGACGTCGACCCAGTAGTTGGTTGCGTTGTAGCTCGAGGTCGGGAAGGTCGCCGTCCCGTAGTTGTACACCCCGTTGGGACCGTCGGTGCCGCTGGCGAGGCCGTGCAGGGGCGCGTTGTCGGCCGCGCCGGCGAAGTAGTTGCCGTTGGCGGAGTAGTACCCGTTGGGGGCGAAGTAGGAGACGACATAGGTGGTGCCCGCGCTGATCGCAACCGGCGTGGCGAGGCTCGCCTGCTGCCAGCCGGAAGCGGTTTCGCCGGTGAAGGTCACCGCGGCCAGCAGGGCGCCGGTCGACGTCCAGAGGTGCCCGGTGTGGGTGCCGATGTTCTGGCTTCCCTTGTAGAAGCGGATGCCGGTGACCGTGCCCGCCACGTCGGTCCGGAACTTCATCCCCAGCTCAACGGCGGCGGAGTCGTTCTCGGTGATGGTCGCCGGAACGGCGCTCGGGCTGAACACGCTGCACGGGCAGGCGCCGGCCGCGGCGGTCGTGAAGGTCCACGTGCGCGGCGTCGTCATGGTCTGGCCGGTGACATTCGTGGCGCCGCTGACCGACGCGGTGTAGCTGGTGCTGTTGGCCAGGGGGACGATTGGGGTGAAGCGAACGGTGTCGCTGCCTGTGTCGTAGCTGGTCGCCCCGCCGACGGAGTTGTTGCCGGCGTCGGTGAGGGTGAACGTGATCGACGACGGCGTCACCGGCTGGTCGAACGTGGCCGTGGGCGCGACGCTGACGGCCACGCCCGTGGCACCGGCCGCGGGGCTGGTGGACGTGACCGTGGGCACGGTCGGGGTCGCCGCGGTGGTGAATGACCAGGTGGCCGGGGCGGTCATCGTCTTTCCGGCGGAGGTCGTGGCTCCGCTGACCGTGGAGGTGTACCCGGTGCTGTACGCCAGGGCGGTCGCCGGGGTGAAGGTGACCCGGTTGTTCGTGGCGTTGTAGCCGGTCGTTCCGGCGACGGCGGTGCCCGCGGCGTCCTTGAGGGTGAACGTGATCGAGGAGGGGGTCACCGGCTGGTCGAAGGTCGCCGTCGGCATGGTGCTCACGGGCATCCCGGTGGCACCGTTCGCCGGCGTGGTCGAGGTGACCACGGGGGCGGTGGACGTGCCGGCCGAGTAGATGACGTCGACCCAGTAGTTCTCCGCGCCGAAGCTGTTCGTCGGGAAGGAGCTCGTGCCGGAGTAGTTGTAGAGCCCGTTGCCCTGCGCCGGGGTGCTGCGGGTCGCATGGAGCGGGGCGCTGTCGACCGACGCGTTTCCGGCCGGCATGGGGGAAGGGTGCGGGTACAGGTAGCCGGACGCCTGCGCGTAGTGCCCGAGGGGCGCGAAGTAGGACACGACGTAGCTCGTGTTCGCGGCGATGGCGACCGGGGTGGAGAAGGTGACCGATTGCCACCCGGACGTGGTCTCACCCGTGAAATTCGCGGTCGCCAGCCGCTGCCCGGTGGACGACCACAGGCTCCCGGAATGCGTGCCCTTGTTGTTCGTCGACTTGTAGAACCGCACCCCGGTCACGGTCCCTGGCGTGTCGGAGGTGAATCTGAGGCCGAGCTCCACGCTGCCGGTATCGCCAGAGTCGGCGACATCCGGGATCACGTTGGGCCCGAAAATCGAGCAGGGGCAGGTGATGGTCACCGTGGCGCCGGCGGACGGGGTCTCCAGGTTGCCGCTGTCGTCGACGGCCCGGGTCTTGACGTTCGCGGTGGGGCTGCCGTGGGCGATCCAGCTGAACGTCCAGCTGCCCTTCCCGGTGGCCGGGCGCCAGGTCGCGCCCGCGTCGGTGGAGACCTCGACGCCAGCGACGACCCCGCCTGTGTCGGCTGCCGTGCCGGTGATGGTGATTTTCGCGCCGTCGGCGATGGTCTGGCCGCCGAGGCCCGACGTGATCACGGACGAGGGGGCCGTCGTGTCCGTTGATTTCGTGGCCGCCACCAGCCCCGTCATCAGGGTGGCCGGCTGGGCCCCCATGTCCGCGAACAGGTTCACGGTGGCCTGCTGCATGTTGCGGTCCGGGGCCCCGCGGTCCGGGTAGCTGTCGAGGCCGTACGACCACTGCACCGTGCCGGCCCCGAAGACGAGGGCGCCGCTCGGCGCGCGGTACATGGTGAGGTTATGCGTCACCGTGGCGGGCGCGACACTGGTCCCGTAGTCGGTGAAGACCTCGGGCGCGGCGAGCGTGGTTGACGACAATCGGAAGGCCCCCGCTGGTCGGAAGCCGTTGTCCGAATCGACGTCCCACTCGTAGCCGAGGGTGTCCAGCCCCGAACCCAGGGTGAGGGACTGGGTTCCGGTCAGCGCCGCGGCGGCGGTGTTGCGCCACAGCCGCATCGCCGCGTATTCGGCCGGAACCTTGATGTCGGTCGACCCCGCATTGACCAGGAAGAACTGGCCGGTCAGCGCGTTCTCGGGATTCCCGCCGCCGCCGGAGGTGCCGTACCGCGGGTCGCGCCAGGTGCCTGTCCACGCCACTGGGTCGGTCGGGGCGTTGAAGTGCGTGTCCTTGTAGCAGACGATCGTGCGGCCCGGCGTGGACGAGCCATCGGAGCTGGCCGTCCACCGGGTTTTCCAGAAGATCTCATTCCCGCTGAAGAACGCGAGGTTGACCCCGGCGTCCCTGGCCGCTTCGACGTTGGCTCGTTGGGAGGCGTCCCAGTACTCGTCGTGGCCGGTGGACATGAAGACCTTGTGATTGAGCAGCAGCGAGCCGCGGGTGGACGTGTCCACGCCGGCCTGGTAGGTCACGTCGTAGCCGTTGGCCTCCATGAAGCGGATCATCGGCATTTCGGCATCCATGAGCCAGTTGGGCCCTTGCGCGTCCGGGTTGAACGGCCGGTTGTAGGACACGGCGAAGGCGGCCTTGTACCCCTGCGGCTCGCCCGGGGGACAGGCGACCGTGCAGCGGTAAAGGCTGTTGCCGCCGTAGTTGTTATAGGCCTGCCAGGTCGTGTCCGAGGTCTGGAAGACGATGCTGCTCGTGCTGGCGTCGTTGCGGACGACGAAGGGGATCAGGCTGCTGCCGCCGTTGTCATTGCGGATGAGGTGCGCGATGTAGACGCCGGAGACCGCGGCGGCAGGCACATTCCAGGTCGCCGACTGGGCCCAGTTTCCGCAGTCGATCAGGCCGGTGGCGGAGAAGGTGAGGCAGGCGGGCTGGCTCTGCGGCAGGGAAGCGGAGGGGAGAAGCCCGGCGGCGACCTTGCGTGCGCCGTTCCCCTGGTAGTAGCCGAGCCTGAGGATGTCGATGCGGTACGACGAGGCCGGGGTCTTGATCTTGAATCGAACCGGCGAGCCCGCGGCGACACTCATCGACGTGGCGAAGCCCTGGATGCTGGTATCGCCCGTGCCGGAGACGTCCCAATCGCTGCGGGGTGTCCCCGGCAGGGTGTTCTCGCAGGCGACGGCGCTGGCCACCGGAGCCGCACAGGGATCGCCGGCGGCCGTGGCGGCCTGGACGGTGAGGACGCTCATCCCGGCGGTCAGGGCCGACGCCAGGAGGGCGGGGATGACGAACCAGAAGGCAAGGTTCCGAAGAAACGGCTTGCGGGTCCGGGTCATCTTCTTCTCCACCACGTCGACGAATGATCGATCGAAGCTACGACCGAAGATCGACCCGACGATCCTCAGCGGCGCTATTCACGCAGAACTATAGACCTCGATGGCGATCTTGGCGAGGGCGCGCCCGCGCGGTGTCTGGCGACTCTTCCGGCTCGTCGACTCGCGTCTTTCAAAGTTGAGTCGTTCACACTCAACTTTCAGCTGCGTGGCTTGACAGTCGTTTCGATCGGCGTCACACTTGAGTCTGCAACGCTCAAGTTCGTGAAATCGGGTTGGGCAACATTTACTTTGAAGGAGAACGCACACATGGCTCGTGCAGTAGGCATCGACCTCGGAACCACCAACTCTGTGGTGGCCGTCCTCGAGGGTGGAGAACCCACCGTCATCGCAAACGCCGAAGGATTCCGCACGACCCCGTCAGTGGTCGCCTTCACGAAGGACGGTGAGGTGCTGGTCGGCGAGACCGCCAAGCGCCAGGCCGTCACCAACGTGGACCGCACCATCGCGTCGGTCAAGCGCCACATGGGCACCAACTGGAACGTCGGGATCGACGACAAGAAGTACACGCCGCAGGAAGTGTCTGCCCGCATCCTGGCCAAGCTCAAGCGCGACGCCGAGGCCTACCTGGGCGACACCGTGACGGATGCCGTCATCACCGTCCCCGCCTACTTCAACGACGCCGAGCGCCAGGCCACCAAGGAGGCCGGCGAGATCTCCGGGCTCAACGTGCTCCGTATCATCAACGAGCCCACCGCCGCGGCGCTGGCCTACGGCCTCGACAAGGGCAAGGAAGACGAGCTCATCCTGGTCTTCGACCTCGGAGGTGGAACGTTCGACGTCTCGCTCCTCGAGGTGGGCAAGGACGACGAGTTCTCGACCATCCAGGTGCGCTCGACCGCCGGCGACAACCGCCTCGGCGGCGACGACTGGGACCAGCGCATCGTCGACCACCTGATCAAGAAGTTCAAGGAAACCACCGGCGTCGACGTCTCCAAGGACAAGATCGCCAAGCAGCGCCTCAAGGAAGCAGCGGAGCAGGCCAAGAAGGAGCTGTCCTCGAGCATGTCGACGAGCATCCAGCTGCCCTACCTCTCGCTGACCGAGAACGGCCCGGCCAACCTCGACGAGACGCTCACCCGCGCGCAGTTCGAGAAGATGACCGAGGACCTGCTCGACCGCACGAAGAAGCCGTTCCAGGACGTCATCCGCGAGGCCGGCATCAAGGTGGGCGACATCGCGCACGTCGTGCTCGTCGGCGGATCGACCCGCATGCCCGCCGTCTACGAGCTGGTCAAGGCCGAGACCGGCGGCAAGGACCCGAACAAGGGCGTCAACCCGGACGAGGTCGTCGCCGTGGGCGCGGCCCTCCAGGCCGGCGTGCTGAAGGGCGAGCGCAAGGACGTCCTGCTCATCGACGTCACCCCGCTGAGCCTCGGCATCGAGACCAAGGGCGGCATCATGACGCGCCTCATCGACCGCAACACGGCCATCCCGACCAAGCGCAGCGAGACCTTCACCACGGCCGACGACAACCAGCCGTCCGTGGCGATCCAGGTCTTCCAGGGCGAGCGCGAGTTCACCCGCGACAACAAGAACCTGGGCACCTTCGAGTTGACCGGCATCGCGCCGGCCCCGCGCGGCATCCCGCAGGTCGAGGTCACCTTCGACCTCGACGCCAACGGGATCGTGCACGTGTCCGCCAAGGACAAGGGCACCGGCAAGGAGCAGTCGATGACCATCACCGGCGGCACCGCGCTGGCGAAGGAAGACATCGAGCGCATGGTCCGCGAGGGCGAGGAGCACGCCGCGGAGGACAAGCGCCGCCGCGAAGCCGCCGAGACCCGCAACACCGCCGAGCAGCTCGCCTACTCGATCGAGAAGCTGATCAAGGAGAACGAGGACAAGCTGCCCGAGGACGTCAAGTCCGAGGTCCAGGGCGATGTCGACGCGCTCAAGTCCGCGCTCGTCGGCGACGACGACGACGCCGTGAAGACGGCGTTCGACAAGCTCAACGAGAGCCAGGGCAAGCTGGGCGAGGCCATCTACGCGAAGAGCCAGGCGGATGCCGCTGCCGGCGCCTCCGCCGAGTCCGGCGCCGAACAGCCCGCCCAGGAAAGCTCTGACGAAGACGTTGTCGACGCCGAGGTTGTCGACGACGAGGACGAAGCGAAGAAGTAATGGCAGACGACACGAAGCGTCCCGAGGACGAGCCCGTTTCCGGCGAGGAGAGCGGCCCGGCCGAGGTGGCACCCGAGGGTGCCGCCTCGGCGGCTCCCGCCGACGGGATCGAAGAAGACGAACTGACGGTCCAGGACATCCTGGATGCGGCCGAGCTCGAGATCGCCGAGCCGTCGAGCGAGCATCTGGCCGACCTCAAGCGGGTGACCGCGGAGTACGCCAACTACCGCAAGCGCACCGAGGCGAACCGTGAGATCGAGCGCGAGCGAGTCACCGGGGAGGTTGTCAAGGTACTCATCCCGGTGCTCGACGACCTCGGTCGTGCCGAAAAGCACGGCGACCTGGAGGGCGACACCGCGTTCGCGACGATCGCGGCCAAGCTGCGCGCGAGCGTCGAGCGACTGGGCCTGAAGCCGTTCGGGGCGGTCGGGGATCCGTTCGATCCGACCGTGCACGAGGCGATCTTCCAGCTGCCGAGCCCGGACGTGGACACGGAAACCGTCGGCGACGTCGTCGAGACCGGGTACTACCTCGGCTCGAGCCTGCTGCGCGTGGCGAAGGTCGTCGTTCAGGTACCGAGCGATGGCTAGCCAGGACTGGTTCGATAAGGACTTCTACAAGATCCTCGGAGTCTCCAAGGATGTCTCACCGGCCGAGCTGAAGAAGGCTTACCGGAAGCTCGCCCGCAAGTACCACCCGGATGCGAATCCGGGCAATGCGGCGGCGGAGGCGAAGTTCAAGGAGCTCAGCGAGGCGCATGCCGTCATCGGCGACCCCGAACAGCGCAAGGAGTACGACGCCGTGCGCGCCATGGGTGGTGGAGCTCGCTTCACCGCCCCCGGCGGCGGCGGCCAGGCCGGCGGGTTCGAGGACGTCTTCGGCGGCATGTTCGGCGGCGGTGGCGGCGGCCGGCAGCAGGGCTACAGCTTCCAACAGGGCGGGTTCGACGACATCCTCGGCGGTGTCTTCGGGCGCGGCGGCGGCGGTGGCTTCGGCACCGCCAGCGGCGGATACCGCGGCTACGGCGGTCCGACCAGGGGCCATGACGTGGTCGCCACGGCGACGATCGACTTCATCACCGCGGTACACGGCGACCAGATCACGCTGCAGACGCAGGATGGCCGGCCGATCAAGGTCAAGATTCCCGCGGGCGTGGCCGACGGCCAGAAGATCAAACTGCGCGGCAAGGGCCAGCCCAGCCCCGACGGCGGTGAGCCGGGCGACATCGTGCTCACGATCACGGTGCGCAAGCACCCGGTCTTCGAGCGCGAGGGCCTCAACCTGCGCGTCACGGTGCCGATCACATTCGTCGAGGCGAGCCTCGGCGCCACGATCGAGGTGCCGACGCTCGGCGGCCCCCCGGTCAAGCTGCGCGTCGCCCCCGGCACGCCCAGCGGCCGGGTTCTCCGGGTCAAGGGGCGCGGGGTGACCACGCCCAAGGGCGTCGGCGACCTCCTCGCCGTCGTGCAGGTGGCCGTTCCGTCGCACCTCTCGCATGACGCCCAGGAGAAGCTCGAGGCCTTCGCCGAGGCCCTGCCGAAAGAGAACCCGCGCGACGACCTCCTGGCACGGGCGAAGGGCTGACCATGGACGAGAACACCCGGGTATTCGTGATTTCGATGGCGGCGGAGCTGGCGGGCATGCACCCGCAGACCCTCCGCCAATACGATCGCCTCGGGCTCGTCAGCCCGGGGCGCACGCCCGGGAAGTCCCGCCGCTATTCCATGCGGGACGTGGCCAGGCTGCGGGAGGTCGCCCAATTGGGCGCCCAGGGAGTGAGCCTGGAGGGCATCCGGCGCATTCTCGAGCTCGAAGACCACGTGCGCGGACTCGAGTCGCGCCTGCGCGAACTCGAGTCGGCCCTGGCCGATGAGATGCTCAACCGACCGGGCCGCCGCGTCTTCGCGGCCGGCTCGGCCGGCGAGGTCACCTCGATGCGGGCCGGGACGCGCCAGCGCCGCTCGAACCAGGTCGTCATCTGGCGGCCGCTCGAACCGCGCTGACAGCGCTCGATTGCGGACAACGCACCTTCAATTCGCTCGCGAAGGTACTTTGTCCGCAGTTCAAACCTGGCGACCGTGGGGAAGTTGCCCCGGCGGCCCGGCCACCCCGGCCCGGCTACCCTGAGGGGATGCCCGACTTCTCCTTCGACCGCCTGCGGCGCTACCCGGATGTCGAGGCCGAGAACCTCTTCGCGGTCGACGCGAGCGACCGGCTGATCCTCGACGAGGCGGCCGCGGCCCTGGCGGCTGCGGGTCCCGGCGAGGTCGTCGTGCTCGAGGACCACTACGGGGCGCTCACCCTCGGTGCTGCGGCGCTGCACGGTGCGCGGGGCATCCGGACCCACCAGGACGGTCTCTCCGGCGAGGAGGCGCTCGCCCGCAACGCGGCCGAGGCCGGGTTGGCCCAGGCCTGCCGATCGCTGCCGCTCGGCGAGGAGCTCCTGGCCGGGGCGCGGGTCGTGCTGCTGCAACTGCCCCGCAGCCTGTCGGCGCTCGACGAACTGGCCGACGCCGTGCGGCGGTTCGCGGCGCCGGACGTGCGTGTGTTCGCGGGCGGCCGGATCAAACACATGACCATCGCGATGAACGAGGTCCTCGCCCGCCATTTCGGCGAGCTGCGGGTGTCGCCGGCCCGCCAGAAGTCCCGCGTGCTGGTCGCCTCGCAGCCGTTGCCGCCGACCGACGCGCCGGCCTGGCCGCGGGTGGCGCGGCATGACGAGCTGGCGCTGACGGTCTGCGCACACGGGGCGGCCTTCGCGGGCACCACGATCGACATCGGCACCCGGTACCTCCTCGAGTTCCTCGACCGGATGAAACCGGATGCCGAGGAGGCCATCGACCTCGGCTGCGGCACCGGCGTGCTCGCGGCATCCCTCGCCCGGCGCCGTCCGGGGCTGCGGCTGATCGCCACCGACCAGTCGGCCGCGGCCGTCGCGTCCGCCCGCGCCACGATGGAGGCCAACGGCCTGGCCGACCGGGTGAGCGTCCTGCGCGACGACGCGCTCGGGAGCCGGCCCGATGCCTCGGCCGAGCTCATCCTGCTGAACCCGCCCTTCCACATCGGCTCGTCGGTGCACGCCGGCATCGCGCTGAAGCTCTTCGAGGATGCCGCGCGTGTGCTCCGGCCCGGCGGGGAGCTGTGGACCGTGTGGAACACCCACCTCGGCTACCGCCCGGCGCTCACCCGCATCGTCGGCCCGACCCACCAGGTCGGCCGCAACGCCAAGTTCACCGTGACCGTCTCCACCCGCCGCTGACTTACCCCCGCGAAACCGCAGTTGTGCGCCTTATTCGGGGGTTTTAGCGCGCACAACTGCGGTTTCGCGGGGGTGGAGGAGCTCGCCGTTGAGCACGTCGAGACGCCAGCCGTCGGCGTGGTGCCGCACGAGTGTGAGCGCGGCGTTGTCGATGCTGCCCACCTCCCGGTCGAGCGCCCGCGCGAGGGCCAGCCGGATGAGCGTGCCGTGCGTGACGATGATGATCCGCGCCCCGGGGTGCTCCCGGGCGAGCAGCTCCAGGCTGTCGATTCCGCGGCCGGCGACGTCGGCCTCGCTCTCCGCGCCGTGGAAGCCGCCCGGGAAGCGGAGCGCCTCGAGCTCGTCGCCCGCGCGGAGCCCCTCGGCCGGGCCGTAATCACGCTCCACCAGCCCCGGGATGCGCCGGGTCACGGCGAGCTCGAGGCCGGCGGCGATGAGGTCGGCCGTCTCGGCGGCGCGGGAGAGCGGCGAAGAGACGAGGAAGTCCCAGTCGTAGCCGGACAGGGCGGTGACGGCATCCGTTGCCTGCCCCCGGCCGGTGTCGTTCAGCGGGATGTCGGTCGCGCCCTGGATTCGCTGCTGGGCGTTCCAGTCGGTCTGGCCGTGGCGGATGAGGGCAAAGGTCGTGGTGGGGCTCACCTGACCATTGTGCCGTGGTCGGCTGAGCGGTCGCCCAGTGTGACCCCGGGCTCCGGGGCACTCCGGGCCCCCGGGCGCTCAGGGCTCCCGGCGCTCAGGCCAGGAGCTCGCGGATGTCGGCCGCCGTGAGCGCCGTGCCCTGCGCGGCGCCGGTGGTCATCACGCTGTCGAACAGCCGGGCCTTGGCGGCCTTGAGCGCCATCACCTTCTCCTCGATCGTGTCCTTGGAGACCAGCCGGTAGACCATCACCTTCTTGCTCTGGCCGATCCGGTGCACGCGGTCGACCGCCTGCGCCTCGGTCGCCGGGTTCCACCAGGGGTCGAGCAGGATCACGTAGTCGGCCTCGGTCAGGTTGAGGCCGAACCCACCGGCCTTGAGGCTGATCAGGAACACCGAGGCGTCGCCCTCCTTGAAGTCGGCGATCGCCCGCGCCCGGTTGCGCGTCTTGCCGTCGAGGTACGCGTAGGTGATCCCCGCGGCGTCCAGGCGGTCGCGGGCCTTGCCGAGGTACTGGGTGAACTGGCTGAAGATGAGGGTGCGGTGCCCCTCGGCAACGGTGTCGGCGAGCAGTTCGAGCAGCGCGTCGAGCTTGGTCGACGGGATCCCCTCGTAGGCCGGGTCGTACAGGCTGGCGTCGAGGCTGAGCTGGCGCAGCATGGTCAGCGACCGGAAGATCTCGAACCGGTTCGCGCCCAGGTCCCCGATCAGCCCGAGCACCTTCTGCCGCTCGCGCTGCAGGTGCGTTTCGTAGACCTTGCGGTGCTTCGGATGCAGTTCCAGCTCGAGCACCTGCTCCTGCTTGGCCGGCAGGTCCCGGGCCACCTCGTCCTTCGTGCGGCGCAGCATGAACGGGCGGATGCGCCGGCGGAGCTGGGCGAGCCGGTCCCCGTCGGACTCCTTCTCAATCGGTTTCCGGTAGTACTCGGCGAACCGGCTCGGGCTCGGGAACAGGCCGGGGGCGGTGATCGAGAGCAGCGACCAGAACTCCATCAGGTTGTTCTCGAGCGGCGTGCCGGTGATCGCCAGCTTGAACGGCGTCGACAGGCGGCGGGCGCACTGGTGCGCCCGGGACTGGTGGTTCTTGACGAACTGCGCCTCGTCCAGCAGCAGCCCGGCCCACTCCCGGGCGTTGTACTCCTCGAAGTCCAGCCGGAACAGCGTGTACGAGGTGATCACGACATCCGCGCCGGCGATCACGTCGGCCAGGGCGGTCGCCCGCTTGCGGGACGTTTCGGTGATCGTCGCCACCGCCAGCCCCGGCGCGAACCTGGCGCACTCGGCGGACCAGTTCGGCACCACGCTGGTCGGCGCGACGACGAGGAACGGGCGACGGGCGCCCGGCGAGCCCGCCCGGTCGTGCTGCTCGCGGGCCCGGGCGATCAGGGCGATCGCCTGCAGCGTCTTGCCGAGCCCCATGTCGTCGGCGAGGATGCCGCCCAGCTGGTGGTCGTAGAGGAAGCTCAGCCAGTCGTAGCCGGCCTGCTGGTAGCCGCGCAGGGTGGCGTGGACGCCGTCCGGCAGCGGGCATTCGGGCAGCGCCGTCGCATCCGCCGAGACCGTGGCGGCCAGGCCGGCCATGGTCTCGCGCCAGGCGGCGGCCTGGCCGGCGACGACGCCGAGCAGCTGCAGCTCGTCCCAGAGATCCACCTGGAACCGGCTGATGCCGAGTGCCGTCCCGCCGGGTTCCTGGAGTGCGCGGGCCTCCTCGATCAGGCGGCGCAGCTGGTGCAGCTCGGGGCGGTCGAGGCTGAAGTACGTGCCGCTCCGCAGGATCATCACGTCCCGGTCCGCGGCCAGGGCGCGGAAGAGCGCGTCGAACGGGATGTTCTCGCCGTCGATGCTGACCGTCACGGCGAGGTCGAACCAGTCGCGGCTGTCGGCACGGTCGGTCGTGGCCAGGCTGATCACCGGCGCCTGCTCCGCCGCCCGGTAGTCGGGGGCGTCGCCGGTCACCAGGGCGACCACGTCGCCGGAGCGGGTGAGTTCGGGCACCGCGGCCAGGAAGGCGATCATCGCGCCCCCGGCCAGGCCGGCCGACGCGGTCAGCCGGGGCGCGCCGCGGTGCTGGGGGGCGATGGTGGGGAAACGGGCGAGCACGGGCCCGAGCGCCCCGAGGATGTCCGCCTCGCGGCTGTCGTCGCGGAAGGCGGTGTCGCCCGGCCACGGCCAGAGGGCACGCCGGGTGCCCGCCGCTGCCGCCGGCGCCTCGCCCGGGGCCAGGTAGCGCCACTCCCAGCGCACGGCGATGCGCGGGCCGGCCGCCGTCTCGTTGGAGTGCGTGATCCCCAGCGCGAGCACGGGGCGGGGGATGTCGGGCAGGTCGAACGAGCCGTCGCGGCTGGTAGCCGCGCCCTGCCGGCGCAGGAAGGGGTAGACCTCCGTGAGGAAGGCACCCTCGTCGCCGGGCCGCACGAGGAGCGCGTCCGCGTTCTCGGCCAGGGCGCGCAGCTGGGCGCTGACCGGGTGGGCGAGCTGGGCGAGGGTGAGCCGGATGTCCGCGCCGTGGCCTGCTTCGGCGCCGGGCTCGTCCCAGGCGAAGAGCCCGTGGGCGGGGTCGCCGAGGAATCCGAGGCTCCGTCGATCGAGTCGGTGGCCGGCCAGGGTGATGGTCGGCGTGAGCGTGAGCCCGGCGTCGCCGCGCCGGATGTCGACCTCCAGCGTGGCCGGCGCCGCCGACAGCACGACGGGGTCCTGCGCCGGGTTCGCGTAGACGAGGGGCAGCCGGGCGCCCTGGGCAGTGTCGAGGATCTCCCACAGGCTCTCGCTCGCGACCTCGTCGACGTGCAACCAGTTGTCGGCCTGGACGCGGTGGCCCCGGCCCGCGGCGGACAGCGCGCGCAGCGAGGTCAGGATCGCGACGTGTGTTGCATCCAGGGAGTCGAGGGAGTAGATCAGGTTGTCCCAGGTGAGGCCGCCGCGGATCCACGAGCCGCCCGGGCCCATCACCATCGGGCGGATGCCCAGCCGCCGTGCCGGACGCGTGCGCCCGGCCGTGTACCAGCCGGCGCCCAGGGGGGCGAGGACCTCGAATTGCAGGGCGAGGGCCGCGCGGGCACGCACGGCGGAGCCGGAGTGCGGGGACGGCGCCCAGGCGGGCCGGTCCCAGGGCTCGAAGGTCGGCATACGGCCCGCGCCGAGCCGGCGCGCGCCGAGCTTGCCCGCGCCGCCCGGAGCAGCGGCGCC
>NZ_SOEZ01000042.1 GCF_004402215.1 Cryobacterium tagatosivorans | reverse complement strand
GCCGTCGAGCCGCCTCCCGAGGCCGCACCGGCAGCGGCAGCAGCACCCGTTGCCGCACCGGCAGCAGCACCCGTTGCCGCTCCCGTGGCAGCCCCGGCAGCGCCCGCCGCCCCCGCAGTCGCAGCCCCGGCAGCGCCCGTCGCGGCCCCGGCCGCTCCGGCAGCAGCACCGGCAGCAGCACCGGCCGCGGTCCGTGGATCGCACGCCGGAACCTCCGGCTACGTGACGCCGATCGTTCGCAAGCTCGCCAACGAAGCCGGCGTGGATCTCTCCACGATCACCGGGACCGGGGTGGGCGGGCGCATCCGCAAGGAAGACATCGCCGCCGCCGCCCAGGCAGCTCCCGCCGCGGCGTCCGCACCGGTCGTCGAGGTCTCGCCGCTGCGTGGGACCACCCAGCCGATGTCGCGCCTTCGCAAGGTCGTCGCCGAGCGGGCCGTCATTTCGATGAACTCCTCCGCGCAGCTCACCACCGTTGTCGAGGTCGATGTCACCCGCATCGCCATGCTTCGCGACAAGGTCAAGGCGGACTTCCACGCCAAGACGGGCAACAAGCTCTCGTTCCTGCCGTTCTTCGCCCTGGCCGCGGCCGAGGCTCTGCGGACGTACCCGATCATCAACGCCAGCGTTGACGGCGACCAGATCGTCTACCCGGCGCAGGAGAACATCAGCATCGCGGTCGACACCGAACGCGGCCTGCTGACCCCGGTCGTGCGCAACGCCGGAGAGCTCGACCTCGCCGGCTTCGCCGCGGAGATCGCCGACCTGGCGGCGCGGACGCGCGACAACAAGCTCAAGCCGGACGAGCTGTCCGGTGGTACCTTCACGCTGACCAACACCGGTTCGCGCGGCGCCTTGTTCGACACCCCGGTGGTCTTCCTGCCGCAGAGCGCCATCCTCGGCACCGGAATCGTCTACAAGAAGCCGGTCGTCGTGACGACCGACGGCCTGGACTCGATCGCCGTGCGGTCGTGCCTGTACCTGGCCCTGTCGTACGACCACCGCATCGTCGACGGCGCGGACGCCTCACGCTTCCTCACCACGATGAAGGCGCGCCTCGAGGCCGGCGCGTTCGAGGGCAACCTGGGCATCTGATCTGATCTGATCTGATCAGCCCGCTTCATCCGCTCCACAGGCTGGGGGCGACCCGCTCGGGTCGCCCCCAGTCTTTTTGTCGCTGAGGGGTCGCATATCGACCTTCCTGGGGCACACGAAGGTCGATTTGCGACCCCTCACGGCCTGGGCGGCAGGTAGTAGTCGAAGATCTCGCGCAGACGCCAGCCGGCTTCGCCCCTGACCACGAGGACCGAGGCCGGCTGGCCGTGCGGTCCAGCCTGTTCGCCGGGCGGCGCCTGATCACCGGGCGGGGCGAGCGCGACGAGCGCCGAGTTGCCGGAGCGTTCCACCAGGCTCACCGTATGGCGCTCGAAGGTGGGCGCGTCGGCCGCGGCACCTCCCTGCTGGGCAGACCGTGCGGAGTACGTGTCCGCGGCCATGACGGCCGAACCCGGCTGGTCGACGCCGTCGAGGCAGACGACGGATGCCGCGGCGAGGCAGCCGGCGCGCAGCGCGAGCAGCACCGGAACCGCGAGAACCGGCTCGTCGCCGGACAGCGCCGCCAGCTCCGGCGCCTCGAGGCTGTCCCGTCCCTCTCCCACGGCGGCCGAGGCTCGCCCTGCCCCGCCGGCAGGCTGCCTGCCGGAGGCATCCGTGTCGGCGCCACCCGGGCCGGAGGCCTCCGTGCCGGTTCGGGCGGGCAGGAGGCCGGTCGCCAGGAGGACGAGCCCCGCGGCCACGACGCCCGCGAGCCAGAGCGGGCGACGATGCGGCCTGGCCTTGTCGCGCAGGCGCGCCACCGTTCGCCCCATATGATGCCCGTCCAGCGCGCCGAGGACCGCCGTCCGGACCTCCGGGGGGAGGTGCAGCTCGAGCAGGCGGGCCGCCAGGTGCCTCACCGCCTGCGGTCTCACGGTCGGTGGCCTCACCGCCTGGGGTCTCACTGTCTGCGGACTCAGCGTCGACGGCCCCACCGTCGACCCGGCGGCCCCGGCGTGCGCCCCGCGGACACGGCCGTGCCTCGCTTCGATCCGCAGCGCCGCCCGCCCGGCTTGTGCCCGGACCGCCGCGCCCCCGACGCCCTCGCCGTCCTGCGGCCCAGGCGCGCGCACGGGCGTCGCAGCGGCCCAGCCGAAGAGCCGGCGCTCCAGCTCGTCGAGGCACGGCCGGAACGGCACGGCGCCGGCGGCCTCGTCGAACCACGCGGTCAGCCGTCCGGCCGCCGGAGCGGCCGGATCAGCCGGGTCGAGGCAATCGAGCACACCGTGGGTCAGCACGCCGAGCCGCAGGTAGTTGGCGCGGAGGGCGGGGATCCGGGCCACCCCGGCGGGCGGCAGGTCGCGCAGTCCGCCGAGCCCGGCGAGCACCGGCCGGCCCCGCTCGTCGAACAGCACCGACGCCAGGCTGAACCCCACATGCGCGAAGCCCGCCTCATGCAGCGCGGAGAGCGCCGTGACCATCGGGGCGAGGATCGTGACGGCCTCGCCAGGGCGGAGCGCGTCGACCCCGGCGAGGCGCCGGTTCAAAGACGCCCCTGCCAGGCGTTCCAGCACAAGGCAGACACGCCCGTCGGGCAGGGTGGCCACGTCCAGCAGCCCCGGAAGCAGCCCAGCGGGAGACTGCGACAGCGCGCGGACCTCCCGCTCGATCGACGCTGGATCCGTCTCAGGGTCGAACACCTTGAGCGCGACAGTGACCGGCAGGCTGCCGACCGGGAGGCCGCCGGTTTCGTCCCCCGGCTCCGCGCGCCGGCCGGCGTGGCCGAGGTAGACGACGGCCCTCCGGCCCGACCCCAGCCGCCGCACGACGCGGTACCCGGCGAGGGTCGACGGCTCGGGGCCGCCGACCCACTCCGCGCGGGCCGGGTCGGAGCGCGGCGGCACACCCGGGGTGTCCCCCGGCGCCGCTGCCCGGTTCGCGCGTCTGCCCACGAGGACAGTGTCACGCCGCTGCAACGGACGCCCGGCCGTCGAGGGCGACCTCGTGGCCCGGGGCGTGGACCGCTGACGGTGGAGGAGGGGCAGAGACCCTCGGACGAGACCCTAGACTGGACGCATGCTCGACTTTGTCGTCGCGGGGCTAAGCGCCAACTCCGTGCCGTATGTTGAGGGCCTTGAGCTCCAACGCGCAGTCCACCGTTCGGTCGTCGCTCGTGAGCGACCCGACACCGTCATCCTCCTGGAACACCCGGCCGTGTACACCGCCGGGAAACGCACCGAACCGGAGGAACGTCCCACCGACGGGACCCCGGTCATCGATGCCGACCGGGGCGGCAAGATCACCTGGCACGGGCCGGGGCAGCTGGTCGGCTATCCGATCCTGCACCTCGCCGAACCCGTTGACGTCGTCGGCTATGTGCGGGGCCTGGAGGGGATCCTCATCGACGTGCTCGCCGGCTTCGGAATCGACGGAGTCCGCGTGCGCGGACGCTCCGGCGTCTGGGTCGGCCCCGCCGGCAAGGAAGACAAGATCGCCGCCATCGGCATCCGCGTCGCCGAGGGTGTCACCATGCACGGTTTCGCCCTCAATTGCAGCAACTCGCTCGAACCGTACAGCCGCATCATCGCCTGCGGTATCAAGGATGCCGGCGTCACGACCATGTCCCTGGTCCTCGGCCGCGAGGTGGATCCGTCCGAGTTGATCGAACCCATCCGGGCTCGATTCCGGAGCGACGCGATGAGCGACGTGGCGGTGAACGCATGAGCGCAGCGCCCGAGGGCCGGAAGATGCTCCGGCTCGAGATCCGCAATGCCGAGACCCCGATCGAGCGCAAGCCCGAGTGGATCAAGATCAAGGCCAAGATGGGTCCCGAATACCAGCAGATGCAGAAGCTGGTCAAGAGCGAGAACCTGAACACGGTCTGCCAGGAGGCCGGCTGCCCGAACATCTACGAGTGCTGGGAAGACCGCGAGGCGACCTTCCTGATCGGCGGCTCGCAGTGCACCAGGCGGTGCGACTTCTGCATGATCGACACTGGCAAACCGGCCGACTACGACCGCGACGAGCCCCGCCGCGTCGCGGAATCCGTCGTCAAGATGCAGCTCCGCTACGCGACCGTCACCGGTGTGGCCCGGGACGACCAGCCCGACGAGGGTTCGTGGATCTACGCCGAAACGATTAGGGAGATCCATCGCCAGAGCCCGGGCACGGGTGTGGAGATCCTCGTCCCGGACTTCTCCGGCAACCCGGATCACCTCGGCGAGGTCTTCTCGGCCAAACCGGAGGTCTTCGCGCACAACGTCGAGACCGTGCCGCGCATCTTCAAGCGCGTCCGCCCCGCGTTCCGCTACGACCGTTCCCTCGACGTCCTCACGCAGGGCCGTAACGCCGGGCTGATCACCAAGTCGAACCTCATCCTCGGCATGGGCGAAGAGCGGGCCGAGGTCAGCCAGGCCCTCCAGGACCTGCACGACGCCGGAACCGACATCATCACGATCACCCAGTACCTGCGGCCGAGCGCCCGCCACCTCCCGGTGGCCCGCTGGGTGAAGCCGGAGGAGTTCGTCGAGCTCAAGGAAGAGGCCGAGGCGATCGGATTCCTCGGCGTGCTGTCCGGGCCGCTCGTGCGTTCGTCCTACCGGGCCGGCCGCCTGTGGGCCCAGTCGATGATGAAGAGCGGCCGCGAGGTTCCGGAGGATCTGCAGCACCTCGCGGATGCGACGCTCGGCTTCGCGCAGGCCGTGTCGTGAGCCCGTTTCGGTCACGCGGGATTCGGCTGACTGGGTAGTCTTAGACTCATGGCACGCAGCAAGGACAAGACCCCCCGTCCCCCGAAAGAACCCGGCCGCATAAAGCAAATGTGGCAGGTCTTCCAGATGACGAGGCGCTACGACTCGAACATCGTCCTGTTCATGATCCTGGGCTTCCTGATCCCCGTCGTGCTGAGCGTCGGGCTGGCCCTGCTGACCTCGGGCGGCGGCTGGACCATCGCCCTCTGGGCCGTCGCCGGCGTGCTCGGCGGCGTGCTCGCGATGCTGATCATCCTGGGCCGCCGCGCCGAGAAGGCCGCGTACTCCCAGATCGAAGGCCAGCCGGGAGCCGTCGGCGCGGTGCTCCGCAGTTCGCTCAAGCGCGGCTGGGTCGGCAGCGAGATGCCGGTCGCCGTGAACGGCAAGACCCAGGACGCCATCTACCGCGCCGTCGGCCGCGGCGGTGTCGTGCTGATCAGCGAGGGACCCCGCAGCCGCACGGCGCGCATGCTGGACGACGAACGCCGGATGGTGTCGCGACTCGGCGGCAACATCGCCGTAACGGTGGTTTCCGTCGGCCCGGACGAGGACGCGGTCCCCCTGCACAAGCTCGCTCGCCGGTTGACGAAGATCAAGCCGACGCTGACCAAGGCCGAAGTCCTCGCCGTCAACAACCGTCTGAACTCGATGGCCCGGAAGCTGCCCATCCCCAAGGGTGTCGACCCGACCAAGGCCCGGCCGAAGCGCGCGTAGCCTCACCCTCCCCGCAGCCCTCACCTCCCGGCAGCACAGGACACGCCCGGCCGGATCGGCCGGGCGTTTTCTCTGTCCGGCTTCTCTGCCCGACGTCAGCCGCGGACGAGGACCGTTCCGGCCACCTTGTCGTGGAAGCCGCGCTGGTCCGAATCCCAGACGAGAGCCGGGACGACCAGGCCGAGGAGGACCGACCGCACGATCGGGCGCCAGGGTCCCACCCAGCCCCCGGCGAGCGGCACGACGTAGAGCCCGACCAGGCGATGCCCGACGCTGCCGCCGATCGTCGGGATGAACAGGATCTGCAAGGCGACGAAGAGACCCGTGGTGGCGAACCCGTTGACGAAACCGTCCGCGGAGAAGAAGAGCGCGGATGCCGCGTAGGCGAGCGCCCAGTCGATCGCCAGGGCCGCGATCCGTCGCCCGGGGCGGGCCACCGAGCGGGGTCCGGACTCGGGAAGGCCGAGGCGCTCCCCCGGCCATTTGCTGGGGGCCAGCTGGCCAAAGGGGATGGATTTCGATCTCGGGTCCGACACCCGATAAGTCTACCGAGCGCGCTCCGGCGTAACATGTGTGAAACATAAGCGTCACCCTCGGGTAATGCCGTCAGACTAATCTCAGTGAAGTCGCACCGACCGACCTGTCCCAGATCCACGCCGTTTGGAGTTAATCCGCATGTTCCGCGATTCCTCAGAAGTGCTCAAATACATCAAGGACACGGACGTCAAGTTCCTTGACATCCGATTCACTGACCTGCCCGGTGTGCAGCAGCACTTCAACATCCCGGCCTCGACGGTGGACGAAGACTTCTTCACCGTCGGCCAGATGTTCGATGGTTCGTCGATCCGCGGTTTCGCGTCGATCCACGAGTCGGACATGCAGCTCATCCCGGATGTCACCACCGCCTACATCGACGCCTTCCGCGCCGAGCGCACGCTCATCATGCTCTTCGACATCTACAACCCGCGCAACGGTGAGATCTACTCCAAGGACCCGCGCCAGGTGGCCAAGAAGGCCGAGAAGTACCTGGCCTCCACCGGCATCGCCGACACCGCGTTCTTCGCCCCCGAAGCCGAGTTCTACATCTTCGACGACGTGCGCTACGAAGTGAACCAGCACTCCAGCTTCTACTCCGTCGACTCCAGCGAGGGCGCCTGGAACTCGGGCAAGCAGGAAGAGGGCGGAAACCTCGCCAACAAGACCCCGTTCAAGGGCGGCTACTTCCCGGTCAGCCCGGTCGACCAGCACGCCGACCTGCGCGACGACATCTGCCTCAAGCTGATCGACGCCGGACTCATCCTCGAACGCAGCCACCACGAGGTGGGCACCGGCGGCCAGGGCGAGATCAACTACCGCTTCGACACGATGGTGGCGGCGGCCGACGACCTCCTCAAGTTCAAGTACATCGTCAAGAACACCGCGCACGACTGGGGCAAGACGGCCACCTTCATGCCCAAGCCGCTGTTCGGCGACAACGGCTCGGGGATGCACACCCACCAGTCCCTGTGGGCCGACGGCAAGCCGCTGTTCTACGACGAGGCCGGCTACGGCGGACTCTCCGACGTTGCCCGCTGGTACATCGGCGGCCTGCTCAAGCACGCTCCCGCCGTGCTCGCGTTCACGAACCCGAGCGTCAACTCCTACCACCGCCTGGTCCCGGGCTTCGAAGCCCCGGTCAACCTGGTCTACTCGGCCGGCAACCGCTCGGCGTCGATCCGGATCCCGATCACCGGCACCAACCCCAAGGCCAAGCGCATCGAGTTCCGGGCGCCGGACGCCTCCGGAAACCCGTACCTCGCGTTCGCCGCGCAGCTCATGGCCGGCCTCGACGGAATCAAGAACCGCATCGAGCCGCACGAGCCGGTCGACAAGGACCTCTACGAGCTGCCGCCCGAGGAAGCCAAGAACATCCCGCAGGTCCCGTCCTCGCTCGAGGCCGCCCTGGACGCCCTCGAGGCCGACCACGACTTCCTGCTCGCCGGGAACGTGTTCACGCCCGAGCTGATCGAGACCTGGATCGGCTACAAGCGCGAACACGAGATCAAGCCGCTCGCGCAGCGCCCGCACCCGTTCGAATTCGAACTGTACTACGGCGTCTAGACACCAGCTCAACGCGTTTCGGCGGGGCCGCAACTCTTCGGAGGTGCGGCCCCGCTGCGTTGCGGTCCCGCGGCCGGCGGGTCAGCCGGTGGTCGGCCCGGCGCGCTCCACCGGACCGTAGAAGAGCCGCTCGAACACGGCGCGCGCCCGGCGGGTGACCGCGAGGTAGTCCTCTTCGAGCGCGTTGGCGGAGCCGGGCGGATACTCCATCACCCGCGCGACGCCCTCGAGCTGGACGCGGTCGGTCGGCAGGACATCCGAGGTGCGGTTCGTCCACAGGGTGATCGCCGAGCGGGCCCGCGAGGCGAAGTCCCACGCGGCACGGAGCGTCGCCGCGTCCGTCTCGGCGACCAGCCCGGCCTCGACCGCCGCCTGGAGCGCGCGCAGGGTCGACGTGGTGCGGAGGCCGGGGACGGCCGCCGCGTGCTGCAACTGCAGCAGCTGCACGAACCATTCCACGTCGCTCAGCGACCCTCGGCCGAGTTTCAGGTGCCGGTTCGGATCGGCCGCCTGGGGCAGGCGTTCGTTCTCGACCCGCGCCTTGATGCGTTTGACCTCGCGTACCTCCTGCTCGGCGATCGCGACCGGGTAGCGCACGGAGTCCGCCACCGCCTCGAAGTCGGCCAGGAGCGCCCGGTCCCCCGCCACTCCCCTGCCCCGCAACAGCGCCTGGGCCTCCCAGGTGAGCGACCAGCGCCGGTAGTAGGCCTCGTACGAGTCGAGTGAGCGGGCGACGGGGCCGTTCTTGCCCTCCGGCCGCAGGCCGATGTCCAGGTCGAGCGGGAGGCGGTTGTCCTCGGTGAGCCGGTTGAGTTCGCGCACGATGAACCTGGCGCGGTCGTGGGCGGCTTCGCCCTGCACCTGGCCGGCCCGGAAGACGTACATGACGTCGGCGTCCGAGCCGAAGCCCAGCTCCGCGCCGCCGAAGCGTCCCATGCCGATGACCGCGAACTCGATCCCGTCCGGCGCCGTTGACGCGTCCGCACCGCCCAGGCCGGTGCCGCGGATGGCGGCGAGGACGCTCTGGATGACGGTGGCGTTGACGTCGGTCAGCCCGGCGGCGAGCTCCTCGATCGTGAGCTGGCCGAGCACGGAGGAGAACGCCAGCCGGAGCATCTCCCGGCGCCGGGCGGTGCGCAGGATCGACGCGGCGGCATCCGGGCTCTCATGCCGCGCCAGCACGGCGCGCGCCTCCTCCTGGAGCGCGGCCAGGGGGCGCGGGCGCAGATCGTCTTCGTCTTCGAGCCACGCGACGGCCTCGGGGATCTTCTCCAGCAGCTCGCCGACGAATCGGGAGGCCGAGAGCACATGGGTCAGGCGCTGGGCGGCACCGGACGAGTCCCGCAGCATCCGGAGGAACCAGTAGGTCGAGCCCAGGTTGTCGCTGAGCCGCCGGAAGGCGAGCAGGCCGTAGTCGGGGTCGGCGCCCTCCGAGAACCACTGCAGCATCACCGGGATCAGGTGGCGCTGGATCGCGGCGCGGCGGGACACCCCGCCGGTGAGCGCGCCGATGTGGCCGAGGGCGCCTTTCGGGTTCCGGAAGCCGATCGCGGCGAGCCTGGCCTCCGCCTGCGCGGTCGTGAGCGCCCGCCCCTCGGCCGGCAGGGCGGCCACCGCGGACAGCAGCGGACGGTAGAAGAGCCGTTCGTGCAGGCCGCGCACGCGCTGCTTGGTCTCCGCCCACCGTGCCGTCAGCTGGGCGGCGCTCGTCGCCAGCCCGGTGGCCCGGGCCAGGATGCGCAGGCTCGCCTCGTCGCGCGGCACCAGGTGCGTGCGGCGCAGTTTCTCGAGCTGCAGCCGGTGTTCCATCAGCCGGAGCATGCGGTAGTCCTGCGCGAACTCGGCGGCCTCGGCGCGGCCGACGTAGCCCGCGTCCGCCAGGGCGACCAGGGCCGGCAGGGTTCCGGGCTGCCGCACGTCGGGGTCGGCCTGGCCGTGCACGAGCTGGAGCAGCTGCACGGTGAACTCGATGTCCCTGAGGCCGCCGGGACCGAGCTTGAGCTGCACGTCCACCTCGTCGTCGGGGATGTTCGTCGTCACCCGCTCGCGCATCCGCTGCACGGATTCGACGAAGTTCTCCCGGCTCGCGCTGGTCCAGACCTTGGGGGCGACCCCCTCGACGTACCGGGCGCCGAGGTCGAGGTCGCCGGCCAGCGGCCGGGCCTTGAGCAGCGCCTGGAACTCCCAGCTCTTCGCCCACCGTTCGTAGTAGGCCAGGTGCGACTCCAGCGAACGGACGAGCGCTCCGTCCTTGCCCTCCGGCCGGAGGTTGGGATCGACCTCCCAGAGCTCGGGCTCGACGGCGGACTCATTGATGCCGCGGATCATCACGATGGCCAGTCGGGTGGCGATGTCGACCGCTCGTGCGCTGCCGAGGCCGGCCTCCTCGTTTCCCTCGGCAACGAAGATCACGTCGACGTCGCTGACGTAGTTCAGTTCGTTGGCCCCGGCCTTGCCCATCCCGATGACCGCCAGGCGGGTCTCGCGCACCTGCTCGACCGGATAGACGCCGTGGGCGGCAACGGCGCCCGAGCACATGCTGCGGGCAACGGCCAGCGACGCCTCGAGGGCGGCGGCGGCCAGGTCGGCGAGGGTGCGCGCCACCTCGTCGACGCCCGCGACCGGGTCTTCCTGCTCCAGGTCGAATGCCGCCAGCTCCGCGAGCCGTCGGCGGTACCGCACGCGCAGGGCCACCCAGCCCGCGTCCTCGACCAGGGTTGCGAAGCCGTCCAGGGCGCCGACGGAATCCAGCAGGTCGGCGGCCAGCTCCTCGGGGCCGGGTAGCGTCGCCCGGGTGCCGGCGAGGATCCCGAGCTCGTCCGGGTGGCGGAGGAAGAACTCGGCCAGGCCGCTCGACGCGCCGATCACCTTCAGCAGGCGGAGGGTAGCGTCCGGATGCTCGAGCAGGGCTCGCGCCTCCCCCGGCGCCTGGCGCAGAAGCGCGAGCAGGGCCCCGAGCGCGGCGTCCGGGCTGGCCGTCCGGCCGAGCAGCGGGAGGAGGGCAGGCGCGTCCGGGCCGCCGAGGGAGTGGACTTCCTCGAGCCGGGCGCGGACGACGCCGAGCTCGACGAATCCCACCCGGGCAAGCTCGGTCAGGGTCAGCTGTTGCCGCGCCATGAAGTGCCGTTCCTCGTCTGCTCGTCCCCCTCGAGCTTTAGAGCATCTCGAGGTTCTTGCGCAGCTCGAACGGGGTGACCTGGGACCGGTAGTCTCGCCACTCCTGGCGCTTGTTGAGCAGCACGTAGTTGAAGACCTGCTCGCCCAGGGTCTCCGCGACGAGCTCGGACTCCTCCATGAACTGGATGGCGTGGTCGAGGCTGGCCGGAAGCTGGTGGTAGCCGAGGGCCCGGCGTTCCGTGTCGCTCAGGCTCCAGACGTTGTCCTCCGCCTCCGGGGGAAGCTCGTAGCCCTCCTCGATGCCCTTGAGCCCGGCGGCGAGCATGAGCGAATAGGCCAGGTACGGGTTCGCTGCCGAGTCGATGGCCCGGTATTCGACGCGGGCGCTCTGCCCCTTGTTGGGCTTGTAGAGGGGCACCCGGATGAGCGCAGAGCGGTTGTTGTGCCCCCAGCAGACGAAGCTCGGGGCCTCGTCCCCGCCCCACAGGCGCTTGTACGAGTTCACGAACTGGTTGGTGACGGCGGTGATCTCCGGCGCGTGCTTGAGCAGGCCGGCGATGAACTGGCGGCCGGTCCTGGACAGCTGGTACTGGGCGCCCGCCTCGTAGAACGCGTTCGTATCGCCTTCGAACAGCGAGAGATGGGTGTGCATGCCGGAGCCGGGATGCTCGGACATGGGCTTGGGCATGAACGTCGCGTAGACGCCCTGCTCGATCGCCACCTCCTTGATGACGGTCCGGAAGGTCATGATGTTGTCGGCCGTCGTCAACGCGTCGGCGTACCGCAGGTCGATCTCGTTCTGGCCCGGGCCGGCCTCGTGGTGGCTGAACTCGACCGAGATGCCGAGGTCTTCGAGCATCCGCACGGACCGGCGCCGGAAGTCGTGCGCGGTGCCGCCGGGGACGTTGTCGAAGTAGCCGGCCGAGTCGACCGGAACGGGACCGTTCTTGCCGAACTTGGAGGACTTGAGGAGGTAGAACTCGATCTCGGGGTGCGTGTAGAACGTGAAGCCGCGTTCGGCCGCCTTCGCGAGGGTGCGCTTGAGCACGTTCCTCGGGTCGGCGACGGCCGGCTGTCCGTCCGGCGTCGTGATGTCGCAGAACATGCGCGCGGTCGGATCCACCTCACCGCGCCAGGGCAGGATCTGGAACGTGGTCGGGTCGGGGTGCGCGAGCACGTCGGCCTCGAACGACCGGGTGAGGCCCTCGATGGCCGACCCGTCGAATCCGAGACCCTCGGCGAACGCCCCCTCGACCTCGGCCGGGGCGATGGCCACCGACTTGAGGGTCCCGACGACGTCGGTGAACCAGAGACGGACGAACTTGATACCCCGCTCCTCGATGGTACGAAGAACGAAGTCGCGCTGCTTGTCCATTCAGGCCCTTTCTTGTTCCCTCCTAGGCTAGTGTCTGCCGTCGCCGATCGGGCGAAAACGGGGCCGGCACGACGCCGAATGACGCTCTGACTACACTTGAGCCATGCCAGAGTCGTCCACGCCCGACGCATCCGCCGCCGCCCCGGAGCAGAACCCGTTCGCGGTTGTTCCCCCTGGCCCCAAGCGAGTGCGCACGCGCCACTTCCACAACGCGAAGCAGCAGGGGATCCCGATCACCGGGCTCACCAGCTATGACATGCTCACCGCCCAGATCTTCGACCAGGCCGGGATCGACTTCCTGCTCGTGGGCGATTCGGCCGGGAACAACGTGTTCGGCTACGAGACCACCCTCCCGGTGACCGTCGATGAGCTCATCCCGCTCACCCGCGCCGTGGCGAGGGCGGTGACCCGGGCGCTGGTCGTCGCGGACATGCCGTTCGGCTCGTATGAGACCGGGCAGGTGGAGGCGCTGCACACCGCGGTGCGCTTTATGAAGGAGGCCCAGGCCCACGCCGTCAAACTCGAGGGCGGCGTGCGCAGCCACAAGCAGATCAAACGGATCGTCACCTCCGGCATCCCGGTCATGGGCCACATCGGCTTCACCCCGCAGAGCGAGCACGGCCTCGGCGGCCACATCATCCAGGGTCGCGGCGAAGCCGCCGATCGGCTGATCGAGGACGCTCTCGCGGTGCAGGACGCCGGCGCATTCGCGGTCGTGCTCGAAATGGTCCCGTCGTCGGTCGCCGCGCAGGTGACCGCGCGGCTGGAGATCCCGACCATCGGGGTCGGCGCCGGGCCGGACGTGGACGGCCAGCTGATGGTGTGGACCGACTTCGCCGGCATGACCGACGGCCGGGTCCCCCGTTTCGTGCGCCGGTATGCGAACCTGCGCGGCGTCCTGACGGATGCCGTGCACCAGTTCAAGGACGACGTCGATTCGGGCGCCTACCCGGCGCCCGAGCACAGCTACGAGTAGAGCCGGCTACGAGCAGGGCGTTCGTCGCGTGCGGGTGCGGGCCGGTCAGCGGCCTTCCCGGGCGTCGTCCTCCGCCCATTTGGCGCTGTTCGCCCGGAGCTTCTCCAGGGCGTGACTCGCCTCGAGCTCGGTGGCGAACGGTCCTACCCGATCGATGGACTGCGACTGGGGGCCCTGCTCGACCTGGCCGGTGCGCATGTTGTACCAGAACTGGTGTTCAGTATCAGCGGTCATAATTGATTTTATGCCTAAGAACCCCGCCGGTCACCTCACACCAGGAACGGTGTCCCCCACCCGCCCCGTACCCGCCCACATTGTGCGCCCGGAGTACGTGGGCAAGGAGGCCCCCGCCCGCTTCGCCGGGTCCGACGTGTATTCGCCGGAGAAGATCGAGCTGATCCGCGAGTCCGGCCGGATCGCGGCGCAGGCCATCCAGGCGGTCGGCCGCGCCGTGCGGCCCGGTGTGACGACCGAGGAGCTCGACCGGATCGGCCACGATTTCGTGATAGCCCAGGGCGCCTACCCGTCGACCCTCGGCTACCGCGGATACCCCAAGTCGCTGTGCAGCTCGGTCAACGAGGTCATCTGCCACGGCATCCCCGACGACACGGTGCTGGAAAACGGCGACCTCGTCAACATCGACATCACCGCCTACAAGAACGGCGTGCACGGCGACAGCAACGTCACCTTCATCGTGGGCGAGGCCGCCGACGAGGTCACCCTGCTCGTCGAGCGCACCCGCGAGGCCCTCGCCCGCGGGATCAAGGCCGTCGCCCCCGGGCGCCAGGTCAACGTGATCGGCCGGGCGATCGAGTCCTACGCCAGGCGCTTCAATTACGGGGTCGTTCGCGACTTCACCGGCCACGGCGTCGGCGAGGCCTTCCACTCCGGGCTGATCATCCCGCACTACGACTCGGCTCCGCTCTATGACACGGTGATGGAGGTCGGCATGGTGTTCACGATCGAGCCGATGCTCACGCTGGGCACGCACCAGTGGGACATGTGGGCGGACGACTGGACCGTGACGACGAAGGACCGGAGCCTGACGGCGCAATTCGAGCACACCCTGGTGGTCACGGAGCGCGGCGCCGAGATCCTCACCCTGCCGTAGCCGGTAGGTTTTCACTATGAGTTCATCGACGGCCATCGGGATCGACATCGGCGGGACCGGCATCAAGGGGGCCGTGGTCGACCTCTCGACCGGCGAACTGCTCTCCGACCGGGTCAAGCTCGCGACGCCGAAGGGCGGGAGCCCGCGGGACATCATCGAGACGACCCGCAAGCTCCTGACGCTGGTCTCGGGGGGTTCCGACGCCAACGCCGCGCTACCGATCGGCGTGTGCTTCCCCGCGGTGGTCAAGCACGGGCGCACCATGTCGGCCGCCAACGTGTCCGACAAGTGGATCGGCCTGGATGCGGAACAGCTCTTCGAGGAGGGCCTCGGCCGCCCGATCCACTTCGTGAACGACGCGGATGCCGCCGGTTATGCGGAGGCGCAGTTCGGCGCCGCCCGCAACGTCCCCGGTGTCGTCCTCCTGACCACGCTCGGCACCGGCATCGGCTCGGCGCTCCTGAACGACGGGGTGCTCGTGCCCAACACCGAGCTCGGCCACCTCGAGATCGACGGCCGTGACTACGAGACCCGGGCGGCCTTCTCGGCGAAGGAACGAGAGAACCTGAGCTGGGAGAAATGGGCCGGCCGGCTGCAGAGGTACTACACGACCCTCGAGAAGCTCTTCTCCCCCGACCTCTTCATCGTCGGCGGCGGGGTGTCGAAGCACCACCAGGAGTTCCTGCCCCTGCTCACACTCTCGACCCCGATCGTGCCCGCGGTGCATCGCAACAACGCGGGCATCCTCGGCGCCGCGGCCCTCGCCATCAGGTTCGGCGTCTGAACTCGACCCCTCGGGACACATCACCCGCAGGCGGGTAGGCTCCCCGCCAGGACCAGTCGTCCGTGAGGAGGTCTCCCCGGTGAGAGGGCCGCAACGCCCACGGAACCCCCCGGCGGCCGCCGCACACTCCCGCACGCGCCATGACGCCGCTCGCTGACTTGCCGTTCATAGAGCCTCAGGACCGCCGGGAGTGGCGGGCCTGGCTGGAGGAGCACCATGCCGACTCCCCCGACGTGTGGCTGGCCGTGGGCAAGAAGGGGAACTCGGTCACCGGCCTGGACTACCAGGCCGCGGTGGAGGAGGCCGTCTGCTTCGGCTGGATCGACAGCGTCGTGAATCGCCTGGACGATGCCCGCTTCAAGCAACTCATGACCCCGCGTAAGCGCGGCAGCATCTGGGCGCAGAGCAACAAGGAGCGGGTGGCCCGGCTCACGGAGCAGGGCCTCATGGCCCCCGCGGGACTCGCGGCCGTGGCGGCCGCGCGGAACGACGGATCGTGGACGCTCCTGGACGAGGTGGAGGCGCTCGTGATCCCGGAGGACCTGGCGGCCGCCCTCACCGGCGACCCGGTTGGCGGGCGCGCGTTCGAGGCCCTGCCGCCCTCGACGCGCAAGCAGCTGCTGTACTGGATTTGCCAGCGCCAAACGTCCGGCAACCCGCCAGAAGCGGATCACGGAGGTCGTCGCCGCCGCGGCCGAGGGACGGCCGGTGCGGCCAGCGACTGCCGGCGGCTGACCCCGCCTGGCCTGCGGGGAGGGAATGGGCCGGCTGGTACGCCGGGTTCTGTCCCGGTGCCGAAGCACCCTGGACGGCCATCTATCTTGGGACTACGTTGCCGCAGCCCTCTAGCGGTCTACCCGGAAACTCGGCGAGCAGCCTTAGCGTTTCCTGTTCGACCTTGCTCCGGACGAGGTTTACCGAGCCGACCAGGTCACCCTGGCCTCTGGTGGTCTCTTACACCACCGTTTCACCCTTACCGCCGGCCGAGGCCGGTGGCGGTCTACTTTCTGTGGCACTGTCTCGCGGGTTGCCCCGGGTGGGTGTTACCCACCGCCCTGCTCTGTGGAGCCCGGACGTTCCTCGGCATCCGCCGCCCCGAAGGGCACCGAATGACGCGACCGTCTTGCCGACCCATTCAGGTCAAATCTTACAGGCCGAAGCTCTCGCCCATGTCCATGGCCCGGTTGGCGATCGCGTCGGCGCGCGCATTGTCGGCGCGGGGAATCCATTCGAAGGTGACCGACCGGTGGCCGATCAGGCCGCGCGCCTCCTCAGCGAGCGCGCGCATGTCCGGATGCTTGATCTTCCAGCGGCCGGACATCTGCTCGACGACGAGCTGGGAGTCCATCCGCACGTGGATGTCCGCGGTCGGGTCGATCCTGACGGCGCGCCGGATGCCTTCGAGCATGCCGCGGTATTCGGCGACGTTGTTCGTCGCGATGCCCACCCAGGTCCCGATCTCCGCGAGGATCTCACCGGTCGCCGCGTCGATGACGAGCGATCCGCTCCCGGCGCGTCCCGGGTTTCCGCGGGACCCGCCGTCGGCTTCGACGATGAATGACCGCCCCACTAGATGCCGGATTCCTCCGTGCGCACCAGGATGGCGCCGCAGTCCGGGCAGAAGACGACTTCCTCGGCGGCGGCGGCCCGTACGATCTCGAGGTCGTTGCCGGTGAGCGTCATGGTGCAGCCGCTGCAGGTCCGGGCGCGGAGCAGCGCGGCGGCGTTGCCCCGGCCCACCACACGGCGCTTCTCGTACAGGGCGCGCAGCTCCTCCGTCAGGGTCGCCGCGATGGTCTCGCGGTCCCTGGCCAGGTCGCTCAATTCGCGTTCCAGTTCGGCCAGCCGGATGTCCCTGGCCTTTTCGGCCTGGCCGATCTGCTCCGCGAGAGCGTCACGGGACGCTTCCACCTCGGCGACGGCCGCTTCGCGTTCTTCAAGGCGCTCCATCACCGCCAGCTCGATTTCCTCGAGGTCGGTGTGCCTCTTCCGCAGGGCGGCCAGTTCGGTCTCGAGGGCCTGGACGTCCTTGACCGAAGAGGTGTGCTCGACCCGGTCGGTGTCGCGGGCGATGCGCTTCTCCACCACGTCGACGTCCGATTCGATCCGGCCGAGCTCGATGCGCACATCCTCGAGTTCGCCGGTGCGCGCCGCCAGGGTCATCCGGGTCTTCTCGGCCGTGGCGCCGAACGCGGCGAGTTCGGCGAGCTGGGGCAGCGCCTTCGCCTGGTGCTGGGTCTGCTGGATCCTCGTGTCAAGGGCCTGGAGCCGGAGAAGTTCCTTCTGCTGTGCTGGAGATGCCTTCACAATGTCCTGACCTTTACGAGTGTTGTGTGTGAACGAGTTGAGGGAGCCGGATGGCTACTGGATGACGACGAAGTCCCACGGATCCGTGCGGAGCTCGCTGACGGTGACGCGCATGCCCGGGAGGGCCTGGCGAAGCTGCTCGGCGGCGGTCTCGAGCCACAACCACTCGCTCGCCCAGTGCGAGACGTCGAGGAGCGCCGGCCCGGCGCCGGCCAGCCTGGCCTGCTCCCGGGACTCGGAGGCGGGGTGGTGCCGGAGATCGGCGGTGATGTACACGTCGGCAGCGAGCACGGCCGGATGCCCGAGCAGCGAGTCCCCGGCGCCGCCGCAGAGGGCGACGGTCTGGATCGGCCGCCCGTACTCCCCCGCCGCACGCACCCCGGACGCGGTGGGCGGCAGCAAGTCCGCCACGCGTCGGGCCAGCAGGCCGAGGGTCGTCGGTTCGGCGAGGCGGCCGACCCGGCCGATCCCCGTTCCCGGGACGGTGCCCTCGCTGATGGGCAGGGCGTCCACGAGCCCGAGCCGGGAGGCGAAGATGTCGGAGACGCCGTCGACGACGATGTCGGCGTTGGTGTGGGCCGCCAGGAGCGCGCAATTCGAGCGGATCAGGCGACTGAGCAGCGCTCCCTTGTAGCGGTCTTCGGCGACGCTGGTCACGCCGCGCAGGAGCAGCGGGTGATGCACGAAGAGGAGGTCGGCGTTGGCTTCGATGGCCTCGTCGACGGTGTCGGCCACGGCGTCGACGGCCAGGTGGATGTAGTCGACCGGGCTTGCCGGGTCCCCGCTCAGCAGGCCGGGCGCGTCCCACTGAGCAGCCCCGGATAGCGGCCACAGGTCGTGGGCGACCCGGGTTACGTCGGCGAGCGAAAATGACACGGGGCCAGCCTACCGGTGACTACGCGCCGGGCGGGTGCCTGCGGGGTCCGCCCCGGAGCCTCGCCAGGAAGCCTCGCCGTCTCCTGCCCTCGACGACGCGCTCATCCGCGCCGACCCGCGGGCTTCCGATCGGTTCGGCCGCTCCGGGGACCACGTCGTCGGCATCGTCGGGAAGGTCCGTGTCGAACCCGTTTGCGACCACCGGGTGCGAGCCGGTCGGGGCTCCCTTGTCGACCGCAGCGGCGAGATCGTCATCGCCGTGCGCTTCGGGTTCCTCGGGTGGTTCGGAGCCTTCCTGGCCCGCCGACTCGCCATCGAGCATGTCGGGATTCTACTCGGAAGGCCTCCGGTTTGGCCCGCCCCGGCCAGACCAGGGCGACCACGCCGGCCAGCAGCAGGACGAGTCCGGCCCAGCCGAACGGATGCAGTCTCTCGCCGACGACGAGGACGGCCAGGAGGGTGGCCACCAGCGGCTCGACCAGGGTCAGGGTCGTGGCCGTGCTGCTCCGCACATGCCGGAGGCCGGCGCCGAACAGCAGATAGGCGGCGAACATCGGACCGATCGCGAGGTAGGCAGAAATGCCGATGCTGCCGGCCGAGGTAAGGAGCGGGCCTCCGGTCGCGACGAGCACCGGAAGGAGGCACAGGGCGCCCAGGCCGAACAGCGCCCCCATCGTGGCGTTCGAGCCATGCCCGCGGCCGATCAAGCGGTGCGAGCTATCGGTGTAGACGGCATAGCTCAGGCCGGCGGCGAGGCCGAGGAACACGCCCAGGGCGGCCGAGCCGTCCGCGCCGGCGACCGCGGGGCGCCCGATCACCAGCAGCGCCGTGCCGACGAGGGCGGTCGCCGTGCACCCGGCCCACCGCGCCGTGAGGCCGCCGTGCTTGTCCCGGAGGAAGTCGATCAGGCCGGCGAAGACGGGCGCCGAGGCCAGCGAGACGACGGTGCCCATGGCCACCCCGGCCAGGTGCATGGAACTGTAGAAGGCGAGCGGGTAGACCACGATTCCCAGGACGCCGACGACGAGGAGCCGGCGCGCCGAACGGTCCCGGATCGCCCGGACGGCCCCGCGCGAGGTGAGCGCGAAGAGCAGAGCCCCGCCGACCGCCATGGTCGCGGCGCCCGTGGCCAGCGGGCTGACAGAATCCGGAAGGAAGTGCGCGGCCGTCCCCGTCGTTCCCCAGAGCACTGCCGCCACGAGGATCGGGGCTACCCCGCGGCCCCGGTTCACCAGCCGAGGGTCCCGGGCTCACCTTTGAACGGCCCGACGACGCGGGAGGTGATCCAGCCGCCGTAGAACCCGCCGGCCTGCGGCCGCACACGCTCGCCGTCGACCGTGCACTCGTCCATGCGGCCGGGGTACACGGCGACGCGGTCGACCAACTCCCGGTAGCCGGGCGCTGGCGAAGGATAGAACCAGGCCGCGGCCTCCGCCCGTTCGCCGGCGGGCAGGGCGACGCTGAGGTAGGACGCCGCCCCCTTGTACTCGCACACGGTATGGCCGTCTGCGGGCTGCAGGACACCGGGCGCGAAGGCCGATCGCGGCAGGTAGTAGACCGGCGGGTGGCTGGTCTCCAACACCCGCACGGCGTCCGTGGTGTCGGCGATGACCTGCCCGCCGAAACGGACGACGACCCGGGCTTCCACTTGCTCCACCCGCGGTGGGCGGGGGTAGTCCCACACGGATTCCTGCCACGGACCCGGCCGGGCGACCTCTTCCTGGGGCGGTTTCATCCAGCCAGCGTACCGGCAACGCAACCCGGGTACACTCCCCGCTGGATGCGTGATCGGAGAGGCACTCCGTCGTGACTCCAGGCAAGAGGAGGCATTTCCATGGCCGAAGACGTGATCGTCGCGATCGATGGCGGGCCGGCCAGCAACGCGGCCGTGGACTGGATGCTGGACCGGGCGCGGACGGCCACCCTGTCAGTGGAGCTCACCACGGTGGTCGAGCTCGACTGGGCCCCCGCCGGCGGACCGGAGGATGATTTCCACATTGTCTACGAACGCGCGCTGTCGGAGGCGGGGCGCCGGGTGGATGAGGCCGCGCCGACCCTCAGGAAGACCAGCGTCGTGCGCCGCGGCAGTCCGGTGGAGGAGCTCATTCGCGCCTCGACCAGGGCTGATCTCCTGGTCATCGGCACGAACAAGAGGACCGGATTCCTTGCGGGTGCGGTGTACGGAACGCTGCCCCTCCGGCTGGCGGCTCACGCTCGCTGTCCCCTGGTCGTCGTCCCGGCCAATTGGACTCGCAGCGACGGGCCCGTCGTGGCCGGGGCCGAAGACGACCGCTCTTCGGATGTCGCCCTGGACTTCGCTGCGCGTGAGGCGGCCCGGCTCGGCCGGGGCCTGGTGATCGTGCACGCCTGGACGATCCCCGCCACGCTGGGCCTCGACGACGGCTCGATCGTTCCCTTCGACGCCCTCCAGGAGGCCCACGAGGAGATCCTGGCCCTGGCCGCCGGGCGCATCAGGGCCGCTCATCCGGGACTGGAGGTCGCCCCCGTCCTGGAGCAGGGTCCCGCGGCGCCGACGCTCGTCGAGGCGTCGCAAATGGCCGCGCTTCTGGTCGTCGGCACCCACGGCCGCGGCGCCGTGGCCGGCCTCATCCTCGGTTCGGTCAGCCACGATGTGCTGCTGAACATGCCGTGCCCGATCGCGGTTGTCCCGCGCCCGGCCCCGCCGCCGGTCACCGCGATGTAGTCCGCCTATCGGGAACGGTCAGAAGTCGAACTCGTCAGTAGTTGAACTCGTCGAACTGGGCGAACTCGGGATCGCTGACCAGCCCGAGGGGCGTCTGGACGGACCGGTCCTCCGCCTTGCGACGCAGCAATTCCGTCGTGCCCAATTCGACGAGTTCGATGGTCGCCCTCTCGGCCGTCACGCTGACCAGTTGGCTGGCGGAGCCGATCAGGAACTGGGCCCGGCCGTGGGTGCCGTCGTCGCAGATGACCGGGATGTCGACCACGTCGACCTGGCTTCGGCCGCTGAGGGCTTCCGCGTAGACGAGCACGGCATCCGCAAGATCAGTGCCGGTGACGACGGAGCCGCCGGGATGAAAGATGCGTTTCATGGTTATCCCCTGTTTGCTCACGATGGACGTGTGCTGCCGGGGTCCGGGGCCGCGGAGACCATTCTACGCCGCCCGCCCGCCCGGGCGCCCCTGCCGGCGAAGAATGTCTCCCGACGATGCGATATAGGCCAGGGCTCTCAGAGAGAGAGAGAGTGCGGTTGACGACGCCTTCGGCGACGTCGACCAGCGGGATGCCGTTGCTCCGGGCGTGGTCCCGCAGAAGCCTGAAGGCCTCGTCCATGTTGGCCTGGTGGGTGAAGGCGAGCACGCCCTTGGCCTGCTCGATCAGCACCCGGCTGCTGAGGGCATGCTGGAGCTGCTGGCGAGCCACGTCGCTCTCCCTGATGGCCCGCTCCTGCAGGATGCCGATCGTGGCCACGTCGGCGAGGGCCTGCACAGTCAGCGCATCCTCCTCGCCGAGGCCGCCCAGGCGGTCCCAGAAGAGGTTCAGCGAACCGATGGTCGTCGACCGGAGCCTCAGGGGCACGGCGCGCATGGAGGCGAAGCCCTGTTCGAGTGCTCCCGCGCGGAACCGCGGCCACTTGGGTCCGACTGCGTCGATGTCGGGGACGGAAACGGCGCGCCCGGTCGTGAAGCACTCCACGCAGGGCCCGCTTCCGGACCGCAACTGGAGAATCTCGACCAGCCGGCTGCGCTCGTTCGTGGATGCGACGACCTCGAGCTCGCCATCGCCGGCGGACAGGATGATGCCGGCGGCCGACGAGGCAAAGAGTGGCACGCACTTCTCCACGAGCGTCTGCAACAGGTCAACGATGTCATAGCCGACGACGAGCGTATCGGCAAGAGTGACGAAGGTCTCGACCAGCTGACCTTCACGTGTCTGGGTCACCATGAAAGCATTCTAGATGTCGTTCAAATCCGAGGCGAAATCCACCCGCCGTGCCACGATGTCGGCCGCCACCTCGCGCACCGATCGCCCGTGGGAAAAAGCATAGCCGTGGATGACGAGGAGCGCGTCCGCGGCGGACAGGCCGAGTTGGGCCAGGATCATCCCGGTGGCCTGGTGAACCACCCGCCGGGAGTAGCCGTCGTCCGCCTCCGCGTCCTGCTTCAGGGGCTGGGCGGACAGGGTGCGCCGGAGGACCTGGAGCGCGACGAGGCCGGCCAGGGCCACGGCATCCGTGACCTGGACCTCTGACAACATTCCCGGGCGCTTCGCGTACAGGTCGATGGCTCCGATGTTGAGCGATCCCAGCACGAGCGGGAAGGCGTACAGCGCCCCGACCGGCGCGTCGCCGATGGCCTGGAGGAAGACGGGCCAGGCGGAAGTAACCGTGCCGTGCAGGTCCGGCATCAGGACGGGCCGGCGCGTGGCCAGCGCATCCCAGCAGGGGCCCTCCCCGAGGTCGAACTGGAGCTCGTCGATCCGGGCGGCATGTTTGTCGCTCGCGCAGACCGTCTCGGTGCCGAAGGGGACGCCCAGGGTTGAGATCGCGACCCCGGTGATCGGCAGCACCCGCAGGAACGGCCGGCACAGGGTGGTTGCGTTGTGGTGGGCCGAGGAGAGTTCCTCGACCGCTGCCCCGAACGATCGCCGATCAGCCATGGGGGGTGGGAGCAGACGCAGGTGCGGTGGACCGGGTTGACATGGTGACCTCAGGATCACCCCGCTTCGCGGCAGACCGACCGGTTTCGTCGTTGGCACGGACTGGGCCGCGTTGCCACCAGCGTATCGCCCCGGCAGCACGCGGCGCCGGATTGGCTGACCCCCCTTGACAATGGAGGTTGCGGAAGTTAGGAGCAGGCCCCTGCTCTACGGGTGGCGTGTTCCTCGCCCGGCCAGGACGGCTCGGTAGCCCTCCCGATAGCTCGGGTAGCTGAAGCTGAACCCCGTGCTCCGCAGGAGCTGGTTGCGGAGCCGCTTGTCGCCGCCGCGCGGGCCGAGGGTTTCGGTGATCGTCGGCGCAGGCAGCCCGAGCTCGTCGGCGAGGAACTCCAGGACCTCGGTGCCGGCGACCGGGGCACTGTCCACGCCGAGGTAGAGCGGTGCCGGCTGTTCCGTCCTCAGCATCAGGTGAACGATCGCGGCTGCCGCGTCGTCACGGTGGATGCGGTTCGTGTGCCGCGACCGAGCCGACACTGTGGCCCGGCCTTCCCTCACCTGCGTGATGAGGCGCTCCCGGCCGGGACCGTAGACGCCGGCCAGTCGGAACACCACGGCCGCCGGGATGCGGGCGTGCAGCATCCGTTCGGCTTCCAGCAGGATGGCGTCGGTGCCGGCTTGCGGGTTCGCCGGCGTCTGCTCGTCGACCCAGCTGCCGTCGGACACGTCGTAGACGGCCGTTGATGAGACCAGCAGGAAACGGCGGGGGGTGACGGCGGCCTCGTCGAGGGCGTCGAGGAGGTTGCGCAGGCCGTCGACGTAGGCCGCCCGGTACGCCTCGGGCGTGGGACTGCCCGCGGCCAGTGCCACGATGACGATCTCGGTGTCCGGCGGCACGGCCGGTTTCTCCCGGCTGAGGTCGATCGACTGGCCGGAAATCGCCGCGGGCAGCAGGCCCGGGTTGCGGCGCAGGCCCAGCACTCGGTGTCCGAGTTCGACAAAACGGAGGCCGGTCTCCGTGCCGAGGTCGCCGCATCCCGCGATGAGTACCTTCACGTGTTCCCCTCGTTCATGGGGGTCAGTCCCGGGGTCCTGACCCGGGGTCATGGTCCCGGGGTCCTGCTGGTGGGCCCTACCGGGCTCGAACCGATGACATCCACGGTGTAAACGTGGCGCTCTACCAACTGAGCTAAAGGCCCCGACCGCGCCACACGGGCGCGAGTTCGAGTAGGTCAAGCATACCCATCGCGGACCTACACTGATGCATGAGCACTGAGCGACTGACCTGGCACAGCCAGCACAAGAAGACCCTCGACCGTGGCGCCCGGGCGGCCGACCTCATGCGCAACGGGATGGGCAGCTGGCCGTTCGTGGGCACGTTCCTCGCCATCATGGCGGTCTGGGCGGTCCTGAACACGGTCGGGCTGGACCGTCAACTGCACTGGGACCCTTACCCCTTCATCCTGCTGAACCTGTTCCTCAGCATGCTCGCCGGCCTGCAGGGCGCCATCCTGCTCATCGCGGCGAAGCGGCAGGACGCCATCGCCGCAGCGCTCGCCCAGCACGACTACGACACCGACGTCTCGGCGAAGGCCGACATCGGCCTGCTGATGGCGCTCAACGAGCGCCAGTTGGAGATGATCATGGACCTGCGCCTGCTAGTGACGGGCCTGCACGACGACCGCTCCGGCGACCCGGCCCCCGCGGCCCAGTAGGGGGCCGGGGGCAAAGGCGTCAGGCGGGCTGGAGTTCGGCCAGCGCCGCCTGGTAGGCGCCCAGGGAGCGCGGCTCCCCCGGCGCCGTGATGAAACTCGCACGGATGATCCCGTTCGGGTCGATCAGGAACGTCGCTCTGTTCGAGAATCCCTTGGCGTCGAGGAAGACGCCATATTCCTTGGCGACGGCGCCGTGCGGCCAGAAGTCGGCGACCAGGCTGAAGGTGTACCCCTCCTGCTCCCCCCACGCGCGCAGGGTGTGCCGGGAATCCACGGAGATGCCGATGAGTTCCACGCCGGCGGCGTCGAAGAGCGCGAGGTTGTCCCGGAGCTCGCAGAGTTCACCGCTGCAAATGCCCGAAAAGGCCAGCGGGAAGAAGACCAGCGCGACCGACTTTTCGCCGCGGTAGCGGCTGAGCTGGATGCGCTCGCCGTACTGGTTGACGAGCTCGAAATCGGGTGCCAGGGTCTCGTTTTCCAGTGCCATGGTGCGTTTCCTTTCCGTGCCGCGATGGAGGCGGCTGAACACGGTCACAAAGCATAGCCCCGCCGGATGGGCGCACCCGACCTTCCGGCGCCGCCTCGCACGGACACCGACTAAAATTAGTAGGCTGGCGTGGTGCCGCGGGGTGTGTCTGACCCACCCCCGTTTCCGGCACCACTAAACATGGCACGACCTGCCTAACAGAGAGAGGTCGAGTGTGACTGTCGACGATCAGGATCCGTACTCGGTTGCTAAGCACGACGCAGACCCCCAGGAGACCGCCGAGTGGTCGGAATCGCTGGATTCGCTCGTAGCGGAGCACGGGCACGAACGTGGCCGCGAGATCATGCTGAGCCTGCTCAAACGCTCCAAGGAACTGCACCTCGGCGTGCCGATGGTGCCCACGACGGATTACATCAACACGATCGCCGCCGAGAACGAACCCGAGTTCCCCGGTGACGAGGACATCGAACGCCGCTATCGCGCCTGGATCCGCTGGAACGCGGCGGTGCTGGTGCACCGCTCCCAGCGCCCGGGCATCGCCGTCGGCGGGCACATCGCGACCTACGCGTCATCCGCCGCCCTCTACGAGGTTGGCTACAACCACTTCTTCCGCGGCCAGGACCACCCCGGCGGTGGCGACCAGATCTTCATCCAGGGGCACGCCTCCCCCGGCACCTACGCCCGCGCCTTCCTCGAGGGTCGCCTGAGCACGGACCAGCTCGACGGCTTCCGCCAGGAGAAGTCGCACGCCCCCAACGGCATTTCGTCGTACCCGCACCCGCGGCTGATGCCCGAGTTCTGGCAGTTCCCCACCGTGTCCATGGGTCTCGGACCGATCAACGCGATCTACCAGGCGCAGCTGAACCGCTACCTGACCAACCGCGGAATCAAGGATGCCAGCGACCAGCAGGTCTGGGCGTTCCTCGGCGACGGCGAAATGGACGAGGTCGAAAGCCGCGGCCAGCTCCAGGTCGCCGCCAACGAGGGCCTCGACAACCTCAACTTCATCGTCAACTGCAACCTCCAGCGCCTCGACGGCCCGGTGCGCGGCAACGGCAAGATCATCCAGGAGCTCGAGAGCTTCTTCCGCGGTGCCGGCTGGAACGTCATCAAGGTTGTCTGGGGCCGCGAGTGGGACGAACTGCTGAAACGCGACACCGACGGCGCCCTGCTCAACCTGATGAACGTCACCCCCGACGGCGACTACCAGACGTACAAGGCCGAAAGCGGCGCCTACGTGCGGGAGAACTTCTTCGGCCGCGACCCGCGGGCGCTCAAGCTCATCGAGGACTACACCGACGACGAGGTCTGGAACCTCAAGCGCGGCGGGCACGACTACCGCAAGGTCTATGCGGCGTTCAAGGCGGCGTCCGAGCACAAGGGCCAGCCCACCGTCATCCTGGCGAAGACGATCAAGGGTTACGGCCTCGGGCCGAGCTTCGAGGGCCGCAACGCGACCCACCAGATGAAGAAGATGACGCTCGACAACCTCAAGACGTTCCGCGACAGCATGCACGTGCCGATCACGGATGCCCAGCTCGAGGAGAACCCGTACCTGCCGCCGTATTACACCCCTGGCGACCAGGACGAGGCGATCCAGTACCTGCACGATCGCCGCCGGGCGCTCGGCGGCTACCTGCCGGAGCGTCGCAGCAAGTACACCCAGCTGAACCTGCCGGAAGACGCCACCTACGCCGTCTCGAAGAAGGGCTCCGGCACGCAGGAGATCGCCACCACCATGGCGTTCGTGCGGCTGCTCAAGGATCTGCTTCGCTCGAAGGACTTCGGCCACCGGATCGTGCCGATCATCCCCGACGAGGCCCGCACGTTCGGCATCGACGCGTTCTTCCCGAACGCGAAGATCTACAACCCGAACGGCCAGCACTACACCGCGGTGGACCACGCCCAGCTGCTCGCCTACAAGGAGAGCCCGCAGGGCCAGATCCTGCACGTCGGCATCAATGAGGCCGGAGCCATGGCGGCGTTCACGAACGTCGGCACCTCGTACGCCACCCAGGGCGAGCCGCTGATCCCGATCTACGTCTTCTACTCGATGTTCGGCTTCCAGCGCACCGGCGACGCCATGTGGGCGGCGGGCGACCAGATGGCGCGCGGCTTCATGATCGGCGCCACCGCCGGCCGCACCACGCTCACCGGCGAAGGCCTCCAGCACGCCGACGGCCACTCGCCGCTGCTGGCCTCGACCAACCCGGCCGTCGTCTCCTACGACCCCGCGTACGGCTACGAGATCGGCCACATCGTGCGCGACGGGCTCGAGCGGATGTACGGCGGCAAGCACGCCACGCCGAACGTCATGTACTACATCACGGTCTACAACGAGCCGTATGTGCAGCCGCCGCAGCCGGAGAACGTGGATGTCGACGGCATCCTTCGCGGAATCCACCGGGTCAGCGAGTCCACGCTGACCGGACCGAAGGCGCAGCTGATGGCGTCGGGCGTGGCCGTGGGCTGGGCACTCGAGGCGCAGAAGATGCTCGCGGAAGACTGGGGAGTGTCCGCCGACGTCTGGTCGGTCACCTCCTGGTCCGAGCTGCGCCGCGACGGTCTCGCGGCCGAGGAGCACAACTTCCTCTACCCGGATGCCGAGCCGCGCACCGCGTACGTGACCGAGAAGCTGGCCGGGGCAAGCGGCCCGTTCGTCGCCGTGACCGACTTCATGCACGCGATTCCCGACCAGATCCGCCAATTCGTGCCGGGTGACTTCGCGACGCTGGGTGCCGACGACTTCGGTTTCTCCGACACGCGTCCGGCGGCCCGCCGCTTCTTCAAGATCGACGGACCGTCGATGGTCGTGCGCACGCTCCAGCAGCTCGCCAGGCGCGGCGAGATCGACCGCAGCCTGGTGGGCCAGGCGATCGCGAAGTACGAGCTGCACGACGTCACGGCGGGCACCACCGGCTCCGCCGGGGGCGAGAGCTAAGCTCCCCGTGGCACCGGCGCCCAAGACGAAGGAACAGACGCTCGCCTGGCTGCGGACAATCTCTGGTGAGTTGTCCACGGCCACGCTCAAGCGTCTCGAGGACACGCTGCCCTGGTACGGCGATATGCCACCGGGGCGGCGGTCCGCCGTCGGTCTTGTCGCGCAGGCCGGGATCACCTCGTTCATCTCCTGGTTCGACGATCCCACGTCGACCCCGTGGATCGCGGCGGATGTCTTCGGCGCCGCCCCGCGCGAGCTGCTTCGCTCGATCAGCCTCCAGCAGACCCTGCAGCTGATCCGCGTCAGCGTGGAGGTCGTCGAGGAGCGGGTCAAAGACGGCAGCGAACTCCTCCGGGAGGCCATCCTGCTCTACTCGCGGGAGATCGCATTCGGTGCGGCGGATGTCTACGCCCGGGCCGCCGAGGCCCGCGGGCTCTGGGACGCCCGGCTCGAAGCCCTCGTCGTCGACTCAATCCTCAGCGGCGAATACGACGACGAGCTCCCCAGCCGGATCGCGGCGCTCGGCTGGCATGGGCACGGCGAGGTCTGCGTGCTCGTCGGGACAACCCCGAAGATGCTCGACGTGGACCGCCTGCGCCGATCGGCGAGGCACATGGCCGCCGACGTGCTGATCGGCGTGCAGGGCAACCGGCTCGTGCTCGTGATCGGCCGCGCCCATCCCACCGCGGTCGACCCCGACGACGCGATCGGCACATCCGGCGCGCTCAGCTTCATGGAAATCGCCCTCCAGCTCGAGCCCAGTTTCGGCCCCGGCCACCTGGTCCTCGGGCACGAGGTGCCCAACCTCGTCGACGCCTCCAAGAGCGCGAAGGCCGCCCTGGCCGGCTTCGCCGTCGCCCGATCGTGGCGGAACGCCCCGCGCCCGGTGCAGGCCGACGACCTGCTGCCCGAGCGTGCCCTCGCCGGTGATCCGCTCGCCCGGGCGACGCTGATCCACCGGATCTACCGTCCGCTGCAGGCACATTCCACCGAGCTGCTCACCACCCTGTGGTGCTACCTCGACAACGGCCGGTCCCTCGAAGCGACGGCGCGGGAACTGTTCGTGCACCCGAATACCGTGCGCTATCGCCTCAAGCGGGTGTCCGAGGTCATCGGCTACGACGCCACCGGAGCCCGGGAAGCCCTCATCCTGCAGGCGGCCTTGATCATCGGCTCGATCAGCGACCACGACGGTTCGACCCGTCGTCGCTGAGGCGGCCGCGGAGACGGTTTTGCCGGATACGACAAACGATCGCCCGATACTTGGTGCACCATCGACACCCGGGCTCCCGCCCGGGTTGGGAGACTAGTCACGTGATTGTCGTCGTTTGCCCCGGACAGGGCTCCCAAACCCCAGGATTCCTCGCCCCGTGGCTCGAGCGCCCCGACTTCGCCGCCGAGCTGGCGGACATGTCGGAGGCGGTCGGCATCGACCTCCAGGCGCACGGCACGCAGAGCGACGCCGACACGATCCGGGACACCGCGATCGCCCAGCCACTCATCGTTGCGGCCGGGCTCCTGACCCTCCGGGCTCTGCTGGCCGACGGCCGCCGGAGCGCCGTCGCCGGCATCGCCGGCCACTCCGTCGGCGAGATCACGGCCGCCGCCGGCGCCGGAATCCTCAGCGCCGCCGACGCGGTGCGCTTCGTCCGTGAGCGCGGGACCGCCATGGCCAGGGCCGCGGCGCTCGAACCCACCGGCATGAGCGCCGTCATCGGCGCCGACGAGGCCGAACTGCTCGGCCGGCTCGCCGAGCTGGACCTCGAACCCGCCAATTTCAACGGCGGCGGCCAGATCGTCGTCGCCGGGGCGCTCGGCGCGCTCGGCGCCCTCGCCGAGACCCCGCCCAGCCGTGCCCGGGTGATTCCGCTCCAGGTCGCCGGCGCATTCCACACGCGGTATATGCGCCCGGCCCGGGAGCAGCTCGCGTCCGTCGCTGCCGGCCTCGCGCCCCACGATCCCACCCTGCCGATCTGGACCAATCACGACGGCAGCCGGGTTTCCAGCGGCGCCCGTTTCCTCGAGCTGCTGGTCGGCCAGGTCGCGTCGCCGGTACGGTGGGACCTGTGCATGCAATCCTTCGCGGATGCCGGCGTGACCGGCATCATCGAAGTTGCACCTGCCGGAGCCCTCGTCGGGCTCGCAAAGCGGGCACTCAAAGGCGTTCCCAGCGTCGCCATCAAAACGCCGGACGATCTTCCGGCCGCGTGGGCGCTGCTCGAGCAGCAGCCCTGAGCCGGAACTAAGAAACACAAGCGAGGAAGTCGCATGACCCAGCCAACACTCCAGCAGTCGCACGGACCGCAGTACACCCGCATCCTCTCGGTGGGGGCCGCCCGCGGCGACCTCGTCGTGCCCAACGAGGAACTGGTCGGACCTATCGACTCCTCCGACGAGTGGATCCAGCAGCGCACCGGAATCATCAGCCGCACGAGGGCCAGCCAGGACATCCTCGCCGTCGACCTCGCCACGGACGCCGCCCGCGAGGCCATCGAGCGCAGCGGGATCGATCCAGCGCTCATCGACGCGGTCATCGTCGCCACCATCAGCAACACCCAGCAGACCCCGTCCATTGCCGCCGTGGTCGCCGACCGGGTCGGCACGACGCCGGCCGCCGCCTACGACGTCAACGCCGCGTGCGCCGGCTACGCGTACGCGATCGCCCAGGCCGACGCGCTCATCCGCGCCGGGGCCGCCCACTACGCGCTCGTCATCGGCGCGGAGAAGCTCTCCGACGTCGTCGATCCCACCGACCGCAGCATCTCCTTTCTGCTCGGTGACGGCGCCGGCGCCGTGGTCATCGGCCCGAGCGAGTTCCCCGGGATCTCCCCCACCGTGTGGGGTTCCGACGGCTCGAAGGCCGACGCCGTGGGCATGAACCACACCCTGCAGGAGTACCGACGGGGCGAAGCGCCCTGGCCGACCCTGCGCCAGGAGGGCCAGACGGTCTTCCGCTGGGCGGTCTGGGACATGGCCAAGGTTGCCAAGGAGGCCCTCGCGGCCGCCGGCATCACCAGCGACCAGCTCGCCGCCTTCATCCCGCACCAGGCCAACATGCGCATCATCGACGAGTTCGCCAAGCAGCTGAAGCTGCCGGATTCCGTCGTGATCGCCCGTGACATCGCGACCACCGGCAACACGTCGGCCGCGTCCATCCCGCTGGCAACCCACCGCCTGCTCGAAGAACACCCCGAGCTCAGCGGCGGCCTCGCGCTCCAGATCGGCTTCGGCGCCGGACTGGTCTACGGCGCGCAGGTCGTTGTGCTGCCGTAGCCCCGCACGTCCATCTAAACTGAGTCTCGGTCAAACGAGACACCCCCAAGGAGAAAACAACATGGCATTGTCCACCGAAGAAGTTCTTGCCGGCCTGGCCGAACTCATCAACGACGAGACGGGCATCGCAGCCGACACGGTCGAGCTGGACAAGTCGTTCACCGACGACCTGGACATCGACTCCATCTCGATGATGACCATCGTCGTCAACGCAGAAGAGAAGTTCGACGTCAAGATCCCCGACGAAGAGGTCAAGAACCTCAAGACGGTCGGCGACGCCGTCTCGTTCATCACTAAGGCGCAGGGCTAAGACCTGCGCCGACGGACAGGCCGGCCGGCATTCGCCGACCGGCCTGTTCGTGCGGGACTTGTCTCTCGCGTTTCCACGCCTCACGGGGAGTTATTTTATGACCAAAAAGATCGTTATCACCGGCATCGGCGCGACCTCGCCTCTCGGCGGGACCGCCTCCGAAAGCTGGTCCGCACTGCTGGCCGGTGAATCCGGCGCACGCACGCTCGACTACGACTGGGTCGCCGAGACTCAACTTCCGGTGACCTTCGCCGCCCAGGCCCGGGTCTCCCCGAGCGAGATCCTCGCCCGGCACGAAACGAAGCGCCTTGACCCGTCCAGCCAGTTCGCGCTGATCGCCGGGCGTGAGGCCTGGGCCGATGCCGGCTCACCCGAGGTCGATCCCGACCGCCTGGCCGTCGACTGGTCGACCGGCATCGGCGGGGTCTGGACCCTGCTCGATGCCTGGGACACCCTGCGCGAGCGCGGCCCCCGGCGGGTTCTGCCGATGACCGTTCCGATGCTCATGCCCAACGGCCCCGGAGCTGCGATCGGAATGGACCTGCATGCCCGCGCGGGCATCCGGACCGTCGTGTCCGCGTGCGCGTCCAGCACGGAGGCCCTCGCCAACGCCTACGACCGCCTGCAGGCCGGCCTCGCCGACATCATCATCGCCGGCGGCTCCGAGGCGGCGATCCACCCGCTGCCGATCGCGGCCTTCGCCTCCATGCAGGCCCTGTCCAAGCGCAATGACGACCCGGCCGCCGCATCGCGCCCCTACGACATCAACCGGGACGGTTTCGTGCTCGGTGAGGGCGCCGCCGCCCTCGTCGTCGAGACCGAGGAGCACGCCAAGGCCCGCGGCGCGAGGATCTACGCCGAACTCCTTGGCGGCGCCGTGACCAGCGACGCGTACCACATCACCGCGCCGGACCCCGAGGGGTCGGCGGCCGCCCGGGCCATGATCGCCGCGATCCGCAACGCGGGCGCGGACCTGAAGGACGTCTCGCACATCAACGCGCACGCCACCAGCACGCCGGTCGGCGACATCGCCGAGTACAACGCACTGCGGCGCGTCTTCGGGGACCTGCTCGACGGAATCCCCGTCTCGGCCACCAAGGCGTCCACCGGGCACCTGCTCGGCGGCGCCGGCGCCATCGAGGCGCTGTTCACCGTGCTGGCCCTCTCGGACCGCGTCGCTCCCCCGACGATCAACCTGACCGACCAGGACCCGAGCATTCCGCTCGACGTGGTCACCTCGCCGCGCGCCCTGCCGGCCGGCGATCTGCTCGCGATCAGCAACTCGTTCGGATTCGGCGGCCACAACGCGGTCGTCGCGTTCCGAAGCGTGTAGACGTCGCTTTCGGCACGGAGCCCACCGGGCTGCGTGCCGAAGCGGGCCTACTTGGCCGTGACGATGGCGGTGGCCGCCGTCAGCTTTGTGACCGAGACGTAGCCGGTCTTCGTGCTCGTCACGGTACAGGTGATGCGTTTGCCGACATCCGCGGTGACGACCTTGTAGTCCCAGAAGGCGGAGCCGCCGGTCGCCCCGGGGATGGCAACTCCGTTGCGCCGCCAGGTGAAGACCACCGGAACCGGGGATGGCTCCCACTGCCCGGTGTGCACCGACAGGACCTTGCCCACCTTCGCCGTGCCGGTGATCCACGGCGTCGGTGTCGACGTCATGAAGCCGGGCAGGATGGCTGTCGTCGGGGCGCTGATCCGGGTGGTGGTCGCGTAGGTCGTCCTGGTCCCGACGACGACGACCGTCATGTTCCTGTCAAAGTCCGCCCCGGTGAGCAGGTACACCGCCTTGGTGGCGCCCGGGATGTTCACGCCGTCGTGTCGCCACTGGTAGCTGAGCTGCACCGGGGACGGCTGCCAGCTGCCCGGGTTCGGGGTCAGCTGGTTGCCGACGCGCAACGTTCCCGAGATCGTGGGGACCGGCGCCGCCGTGAATGCCTGCGCGGGCACGGGGTCCGTCTGGGCGCTCGTGCGGGCGACGGAGGCGCAGCCGGACTTCGATCCGGTCACGGTGACGGTCAGGCGCGAGCCGATATCGGCCACGCGAACCGTATAGGTGGTTCCGGTCGCGCCCGTCATCGCAGCACCGTCCCGCCGCCATTGGTAGGTCAGGCTGATCGGTGCGGGGGCCCAGGTTCCGGGCTGGGCCGTCAGGATCGAGCCAACGGTGACCGATCCGGAGATGGTCGGAACGGGCGTGGTGGTGGGGCATCCCGAGGGCACGGGGATGGTCGGGGCGCTTGTCCGGGACACCGTGGTGTAGCCGGGCTTCGACCCGGTCACGGTGACCGTGAGGACCGCGCCGATGTTCGCCGCCGTCACTGTGTAGGTCGACCCCGTCGCCCCGGTGATGAGCGCTCCGTTGGCGCGCCACGCGTAGCTCAGGGTGACCGGGGCGGGGCCCCAGGCTCCGGGAAGCGCCGTGAGGACAGAGCCGACCGCGACGGTTCCCGAGACGGTCGGGATCGGCGCGGTCAGGGTGCCCGCCGCGATCGGCCCGGTCCCCGTGCTGGTGCGGCTGGCGGTGACGTAGCCGGTCCTGGTCCCGGTGACGGTGACCGCCACGACGGCGCCGACGTCGGCCACGACCGGCGTGTACGTGGTCGCTGTTGCGCCGGGGATGGCCACGCCGTTGCGCAGCCACTGATAGGCGAGTGCGACCGGTGCTGGACCCCAGGCGCCGGCTGTGGCGGTGAGGGTGCCGCCGAGCACCGCGGTGCCGGAGACGACCGGTGTCGGCGCCGCGAGTGTGCCCGGCCCCACGGGTGACGTGCCGGCGCTCGACCGGGTGATCGTGTTGTAGGCCGGCTTGGTTCCGGTCACCTCGACCGTGATCACGGTGCCGAGCTCGGTGGCGGTGAGAATCAGCGACAGGCCCGTCGCGCCGTCGATCGGCACGCCGTCACGGAGCCACTGGATCTGCAGGCCCACCGCGCCGGGCCCCCAGGGGCTGGAGAGGATGGTCAGCGTCGAGCCGACCGCGCTGCTGCCGGAGATGGAGGGCGTCGGGGCCGTGAGTGTGCCGGCCGCGACGAGGGACGTCGGAAGGCTCGTGCGGGTGACCGAGCCGAAGCCGACCTTCGAGCCCGTCACCGCGACGCTGATCGCCGTCGCCAGGTCCGCTGCGCCGAGGGTGAGGGAGACCCCGTTCGCGCCGGGGATCACCGCTCCGTCGCGCAGCCATTGGTAGGCGAGCTCGACCGGGGCCGGACCCCAGCTGCCGGATGCCGCGGTCAGGGTTTGACCGACGGCGGCAACTCCGGAGATGGTCGGCACGGGCGTCGGGGCGAGGAGCAGGACCGTCACCGGCGCCGACACCCGCGTGACGGTGGAGTAGCCAGGCTTTGTGCCGGTCACCGAGACGGTGATCGCCGTCCCGCCGTCGACCGTGCCGAGCAGCAGCGTCGCGCCGGTCTCTCCCGGGATGGCAATGCCATTGCGCAGCCACTGGAGCCCCAGGGTCACCGGGGCCGGGTCCCATACTCCCGCGTCGACCGTGAGGGTCGAGCCGATGCTGGCGGAGCCTGTCACCGTCGGAACCGGAGCCGTGAGGGTGCCGGCGTCGATCGGCGCCGTCGGCGACCCACTCCGCGTGATCGTGCCGTAGGCGGTCTTCGAACCGGTCACCTCCACCGTGATGACCGCGCCGAGGTCGACCGCTCCGAGCAGGAGTGCGGAACCGGTGGCCCCCGCGATCGGGGCGCCGTCGCGGAACCACTGGATCGCCAGGCTGACGGCGGCAGGGCCCCAGGTCCCCGGGTCCACCGTCAGCGTGGAGCCGACCACCGCATTGCCGGCGACGGAGGGCGCCGGAGCGGTCAGGATGCCGGCCGCGACCGGTCCCGTGGCGGCACTGGCGCGGGTGGCCGAGGTGTAGCCGGCCCTGGCTCCGGTGACCGCAACGCTCATCGAGGCGCCCAGCTCGGCTGCGCCCAGCGCGAAGGTCACGCCCGTCGCACCGGCTACCGCGACGCCGTCGCGAAGCCACTGGTACGAAAGCTCGACGGGCGCCGGTCCCCAGCTGCCCGAGTTGGCGGTCAGCGTCGATCCGACCATCACGCCGCCCGAAATCGTTGGCACCGGAGCCGGGGAAAGAGCGGGAACGGTGATGACAACGGGGACGGATGTGCGGGTCACCGTTGTGTAGCCGGGCTTGCCGCCGGTCACCGAGACGCTGATCGAGGTGCCGCCGTCGGCGAGCCCGAGCAGGAGAGTCGAGCCGGATTGACCGGCGAGCGGGGTCCCGTTGCGCAGCCACTGGATAGCCAGGGTCAGAGGGGTGGGACCCCAGGCGCCGGTGTCGACGGTCAGGGTCGAGCCCACGTCGGCGCTGCCGGAGACGGTGGGTAGCGGGGCGGACAGCGTGCCAACGCCGATCGGTGCCGTGGGCGCGCTGGTCTGGCTGACCGGGGCGTAGCCGGCCCTGGCCCCGGTCACCGTGACGCTCAGCGCGGCGGCCAGATCGGCGACGCCGAGCAGGATCGACGCGCTCGTCTCCCCGGCGACGGCCGCGCCGTCACGCAGCCACTGGTACGTCAGCTCGACGGGTGCCGGGCCCCAGGTGCCGGGGCTTGCGCTCAGCGTGCCGCCGACCGCGGTCAGCCCCGAAATCGTGGGCACGGGAGTGGGGCTGAGCACCGGGATCCCGGCTACCTCGACGGCGGCGGACTGCCGGGTCGCCGTGGTGTAGCCGGGCTTGCTGCCCGTCACCGAAACTGTGATCGATGTGCCGCCGTCGATCACCGCGAGCAGAATCGTGGCGCCCGTCTCACCGGGGATGGCGCCGCCGTTGCGCAGCCACTGGACCGACAGGCCCACGGGGCTCGGGCCCCAGGTTCCGGTGTCGACCGTCAGCGTCGAGCCGACGGTCCCGGTGCCGGAAATCGTGGGCACCGGGGCGATCAGCGTGCCGGCCACGACCGGGGACGTGCCGGTGCCGGCGCGGGTGATCGAGCCGTATGCGGTCTTGGAGCCGCTCACCTCAACGGTGACGATCGCTCCGAGATCGGCCGCGCCGAGGAGAAGCGAGGATGCGTTCGCCCCGGGAATCGCCACCCCGTCCCTGAACCATTGGATGGCCAGGGTAACCGGGGCAGGCCCCCAGGTCCCGGTGGTGACCGTGAGAGTCGAACCCACGACTGCGCTGCCGGTGATCACGGGGGCCTGGCTGGACAGGATGCCCGCCACGACGGCCACGGTCGGCGGACTCGTCCGGCTGACCGAGGCGTAGCCGGCCTTGGCGCCGGTGACCGCAACGGCCAGCACAGCACCGAGATCTGCGGCGCCCAACACGAGCGACACACCGGTCTCGCCGGAGATGGCCAGGCCGTCACGCTGCCATTGGTACGACAGCTCGACCGGGGCCGGACCCCACGTGCCCGAGGCCGCGGTCAGGGTCTCCCCGACCCGGGCAAGACCCGAGACCGTGGGAACAGGTGTCGGCTCCAGCACCGGGATACCCGGCACGTCGACCGCGGTCGATACCCGGGTGAGTGTGGCATATCCGGACCTCGTGCCCGTCACGGACACCGAAATGGACGTGCCTGCGTCGGTGGATCCGAGCAGCAACGTCGTGCCGGTGGCATCCGCGATCGGAACCCCGTCCCGCAGCCACCGGATGGCCAGCGTCACCGGTCCCGGAGTCCACGAGCCCGGGTTAACGGTCAGCGTCGAGCCCACGAGTGCGACACCCGCAATGGTCGGGACCGGTCCCGAGAGCAGGCCCGCCGTGATGGGAACGGTCGGCAGGCTCGTTCGTGTGACGGACTCGTAGCCGACCTTCGACCCGGTCACGGCAACGGTGATCGTCGCCGCCAGGTCGGCGGCGCCGAGCAGCATCGACACTCCGGTTTCACCGGCGACGGCGACGCCGTTCCGGAGCCACTGGTAGGAGATCTCGACGGGCGCCGGGCCCCAGGGCGGCACGCTGGCCGTCAGCGTTTCGCCGACCATCGTGCTCCCAACCACCACCGGGACCGGAGTGGGGCTGAGGACGGGGGCCGTGCCGATCGTCACGGCCGCTGACAGCATGGTCAGGGTCGAGTAGCCGGGCTTGCTGCCCGTCACCGAAGCGGTGATCTCCGCGCCCGCGTCAGCGGCCCCGAGAACCAGCGACGTGCCGGTCTCGCCGGGGATGACTATGCCTTCCCTCTGCCATTCAACCGCCACGTCGACCGGGCTGGGTTCCCAGCCCCCGGTGTCGAGCGTCAGGGTCGAGCCCAGGGCCGTGTCGCCGGAGATGGTCGGCACCGGACCCGTGAGGTCGCACAGGATGTAGGCGGATGTCGCCACGCTGGTGTGCGAGACGGGGACGTAGCCGGGTTTCGAGCCGGTCACCACGACAGCGACGGGTTCGCCGACCGAGGTGCCCGGGACCAGGAAGCTGGTGCCCGTCTCCCCCGGCACGGCGACGCCGCTGACGGTCCACTGGTAGCTCAGCGAGACCGGCGCCGGCGTCCACGCGCCGGGCAGAACGGTGAGCGCCTCGCAGGCGTTCGGGGTGCCAACGATCACCGGCACCGAGCCGACGATGGGATCGATCGGAGTGGCTCCGCCGCCGCCGGCGCAGTCGGCGGCATTGAGATACCGCAGATTGTCGAGCAGGACGACCGAGTCCAGGATGCTGTCCCCGATGTCCTGCAGGGAGAAGACCGCCTTCCAGCTGCCGCCCTCTTCGATCAGCGGTGCGCGCGCCGTGAGCCCGGGCGTCCACCCGTTGATGCCGTTGCCCGCGATCGGCGCGAAACCCACGATGGTATTGATGGAGAGGATCTGTCCGGCGGAGTCGAGCGCCCGGTTGTTGGGGGCCACTATCGTGCTGCCGTCGAGGGTGATGTTCGACGACGGAGTCTCAAAGGTGAAGACGTCGTTATACGCGGACCCGACGTACTGCGGGTACTCATCCGAGCCGAAGGCGAAGTCCACGGCCAGGCAGGCGGCGCCCGGCGGCGGGCTGAGCGTGAGCGTGAGCCGGGTGAGGTCCTGGCCTCCGGCGCCGGAAGGGGCGTCTGCCAGGTCGGTGGACAGGCCGTAGTCGGGTTCATGCGCGGCCGCCGCATCGACGGCGTCGCCGGTCGAGAGTACGACGTAGCTTCCGCCGGCCCGGGGGAAGCTGCCCAGGCTGCCGGTGCCGACGGCCGCGGCCAGCCCGTCGGCCTCGACCCCGAGCAGCATCGTCCCGTCTGCCTCCATGGCCGCGGCCAGCTCGGCCGCTGAGAAGGCCGGGACCGAGACGGGGTCGCTGGCGAGTGTCACCGTTGCGTAGCCGGCTTTCGTCGCGGTGACCTCGAACAGGATCTTCGACCCGCGCGCATCCGCCGGGATGGTAAACGTGCTGCCGGTTGCGCCGGCAAGCGGCAGCCCGTTCTTCTTCCACTGGATGTCCAGGGAATCGGGTGCCGGCAGCCAGGTGCCGACAATCGCGGTCAGGGTCGAACCGACGGCCGGTGTGCCGGAGATCACCGGCACGGGTGTGGCCTGCCAGGCGGCCAAGGTGTCGCCGACGTGGGCGTCAATCGAGGTTTGGTGATCGGCGGCGCCGAGGCCGATCACGTTGGCGGAATCGCTGCTGTCGGCGTTGGAATACCACTCGACGTCGGCGGGACTCGGCCCTCCGGAGAATCGCAGGCGATAGGAACCGGCGGGGAGGTCGGAGAATGCGTAGGCGCCGACGGTGTCGGTCACCGTGGTCGCGATCGGCGTCAGGCCGGGGGGCGAGGCAACGAAGGCCTCGACGGTCGCGCCGGCAACGGGGGCACCGGTGTCAAAGCGGTAGACGTGGCCGCTGATGCCGTTTGCCGAGTCGTAGAGGGTGAATCCCGCGCTGGCGGTGCCGCCCCCGGTCAGGTTGAGGTCGAACGCGTCGGCGAAGTTGAGTGCCAGGTAGTACCAGAGGGCGATCCGCCCCGCCGCGGAGGCCTTCACCCGGTAAACGCCGGGCGTCAGACCGGTGAATGCGTACTGGCCGAGCGCGTCGGTCACCGCCGTGCGCACGGGCGTCGTCCCGTCGCCGTCGGCGGCGTACAGCTCGACCGACGCGCCCGCGAGGGGACCGGTGGTGAGCCCGTCGGACACGACTCCGCTGATCAGCGCCACCCCGGCGGCCGGCTCCAGGTACACGTCGATCCCGGCGTAGTGCGTTCCGTCAACGACGGACAGGTCGGTGGCGCCGGCGAAGGTGAGGTAGCCGCTGTACCACCGCGGCGCGAACAGGCCAGGATCAGCCGAAGCCCGCAACCGGTACGTGCCGAACGGGAGGGCGGTCACGGAATACGAGCCGTCCGCGGCGGTGGCGACGGACCTCACCGGGGACAGGCCGGTGCCGGCCGCGTCGAAGACGTCCACGGTCGCATTCGCGATCCCGGTTCCGCCCGGATCCCGGACGACGCCCTCGATCGAGTCGGTGGCATCGGTGAGGTACACGTCGATGGCGCTCAAGTGGGTCCCATCGACCAGCGCCAGGTCGGTGGCGGTGTCGAAGGTCAGGTACCCGGTGTACCAGCGCGGCATGAACACGGCCGCATCGGCCGAGGCCCGCAGGCGGTACGTTCCAAACGGCAGGCTGGACACCACGTAGGAACCGTCCGCGGCCGACACCACCGAGGACACCGGGGAACTTCCGTCGCCGGTCGCGTCGAAGAACTCGACGGTCGCATTCGCGATCCCGGTTCCGCCCGGATCCCGGACGACGCCCTCGATCGAGTCGGTGGCATCGGTGAGGTACACGTCGATGGCGCTCAAGTGGGTCCCATCGACCAGCGCCAGGTCGGTGGCGGTGTCGAAGGTCAGGTACCCGGTGTACCAGCGCGGCATGAACACGGCCGCATCGGCCGAGGCCCGCAGGCGGTACGTTCCAAACGGCAGGCTGGACACCACGTAGGAACCGTCCGCGGCCGACACCACCGAGGACACCGGGGAACTTCCGTCGCCGGTCGCGTCGAAGAACTCGACGGTCGCATTCGCGATCCCGGTTCCGCCCGGATCCCGGACGACGCCCTCGATCGAGTCGGTGGCATCGGTGAGGTACACGTCGATCGCGGCCAGGTGGGTTCCGTCGACCAGCGCCAGGTCGGTGGCGGTGTCGAAGGTGAGGTAGCCGCTGTACCAGCGCGGCATAAACGCTGCCGCGTCCGCGGATGCCCGCAACCGGTACGTGCCGAACGGGAGGGCGGTCACGGAATACGAGCCGTCCGCGGCGGTGGCGACGGACCTCACCGGGGACAGGCCGGTGCCGGCCGCGTCGAAGACGTCCACGGTCGCATTCGCGATCCCGGTTCCGCCCGGATCCCGGACGACGCCCTCGATCGAGTCGGTGGCATCGGTGAGGTACACGTCGATGGCGCTCAAGTGGGTCCCATCGACCAGCGCCAGGTCGGTGGCGGTGTCGAAGGTCAGATACCCGGTGTACCAGCGCGGCATGAACACGGCCGCATCGGCCGAGGCCCGCACGCGATAGGTCCCAAAGGGCAGGCTCGACACGGAGTATGAGCCGTCCGCGGCCGAGACGACCGAGGTCACCGGGCTGCTTCCATCGCCGGCGGCATCGAAGAACTCCACGGTCGCGTTCGCCACCCCGGTGCCGCCCGGATCACGCACGACGCCCTCGATCGAGTCGGTGGCATCGGTGAGGTACACGTCGATGGCGGTCAGCTGGTTTCCATCGGCCAGCGCCAGGTCGGTGGCGGTCGCGAAGGTCAGGTACCCGGTGTACCAGCGCGGCATGAACACGGCAGGATCAGCCGACGCCCGGAGCCGGTACGTCCCGATCGGCAGGCCCGACACAGCGTAGGAGCCGTCCGCTGCCGTGACGACCGATTGCACCGAGGCGCTGCCGTCGCCGGTCGCGTCGAAGAACTCCACCGTCGCATCCGCGACACCGTCTCCGCCCGGGTCGCGGACCGCCCCGGCAATCGAGGTGTCATCCACGGCGTACGCCGGGGCGGGAGCAAGGAGGCTGCCCACGAGCGCGAGCGCGACGAGGATGACCGAAGCACGCTGGAGCTGCTTCCGGCCCCGGTCGCGGCGGCTGCGGCGGGTGCGCGGTTCGGGCAGGAAGGCATGACGAGCGGACACGGGTACCTCCACGTGCGGGACGACAAGGTCGTCCGGCGAGGGTGCTGACTTGTGCAGCCCACTGGGTGGAGATAGTCGGCCACGCGGCCCCACTGGGACCGCTCGGGTGAGTTTTGCTCATCTTTCTGCCGAGCCCGATCGTTCGTCAAGCCCCGAACGAGGGGAGACTGGTCTGTCCACCCCCGAGGCCAGGAAAGACCCCGGCCGGTTTCCGGCCGGGGTCTTCTTCTTGAGTACGATTCGAAGCGTTTCGTTTACGTGCCGCCGGGAGTGGTCTCCGACTTGCGCGCCTCGCGCCACGATCCCGCGAATCGCAGGTTCTGGGTCAGCCGACCTTGTGCAGCCAGACGACGGAATTGAGATCGCTCGCGTGGCGGAACGGTTCGAGTTCGTCGTCCCACGCCTGGCCGAGCGCGAGCCGGAGCTCGCGGTGGAGTTCCAGCGCGTTCACGCCGGCCAGCTCGATGGCGTAACGCACCCGATCCTCCGGCACGACGATGTTGCCGACGGTGTCGGTCTGGGCGTAGAAGATGCCAAGGTCCGGGGTGTGCAGCCAGCGTCCACCGTCGGTACCGAGGCCGGCATCTTCCGTGACCTCGTAGCGAAGGTGTTCCCATCCGCGCAGGGCCGAGGCGAGGGCAGCCCCCGTACCCCGGTCGCCCTCCCAGTAATACTCGGCGCGCTGGGCGCCCTTGAGCACGGGCTGGTCGGTCCAGTCGAAATTGACCGCCTCGCCCAGGGCGCGTCCTGCCGCCCACTCGACGTGCGGGCAGAGTGCACGAGGAGAGGAGTGCACATAAAGCACTCCCCGTGCAGTTGCTGCCTGCCGTGCCTGTGTTGCCGCCATCGTTCATTCTCCGTTCCTCTGAGGTGCGTCTTCCCCAACGACCTCTGAACGGGCGAACTCGAATGCAGTGAGTACAGCCTGGCTATGAAATTGAACGACATTGCTGTCGCTAGCTGAATTATGCCCCACCGCGCCGGAAAATCACAACACTGTGATTCCGCGAGTTCGTCCGGGGTCGCCCGTTCTGTATATTCGGTATAGCTATATCGGGCAATTTCTCGGAGGAACGGTGTCGGTTCGAAGCAGCCTTCTGGTCATCCTCACGATCGGGCCGGCCTACGGGTTCCAGTTGCACGGCGAGTTGCAGTCGCGGACCGCGGGCCGGCGAACGGTCAACGTCGGGCAGATCTACGGCACCCTGGACCGCCTGGTCACGCAGGGTGCGGTTGAGTCCGCCGGGACCACCGCCGATGGGCTTCCCCTGTACCGGCTGACCGACCTGGGGCGCGCCGAGGCGCTGACCTGGCTCTGCGACACGGGCAGTCCGGTCGGCGAGGAATGGAACGACCTCGTGGACCGGGTGTTGCTCGCGTCCTCGCTGCCGGACGCCGATGTGCTGGGAATCATCGCGGGCTACCGAACTCGCTGGCGCCGGGTGGGTGACGGAGCCGCGCTCACCGGACAGGACAGGCTGGCCGCCTCGGCAGCATCCGCTCTCGCCGTCGCCGCCCTGGCCTGGCTCGACGAGGCGGAGGCGGCGCTGGCCGGTGAGGCCGCGGGGACATTCGGGCGGGAGCTGAGCCACGCTCGCCCCCGGCGAGGACGGCGCCCCGCAGCGGGCGTGCCGGCACAGCCGGAGCCCCAGCGGTCAGTGCAGTAGCTCGCCGCTCTTCGTCAGCACGTTTCGCTCCCCCGCCTCGATGGCGATGGGGAACCGGTTCCGGGCCGGGGGAATCGGGCAGTTGAAGTTGTAGCTGAAGGCGCACGGGGGCAGGTACGCCCGGTTGAAGTCGAGGATGACGGTCCCGTCGTCGCCTGGCGACACTCGCAGGAAGCGACCCATGCTGTAGGTGAGGACGCCGTTGGTCGTGTCGCCGAAGACCAGCAGGAGGGAGGGCCCGTCCGGGAAGGCCGCCAGGCGATACTCCGCCCCGTCCCTGTCGAAGACGATCTCTCGGGGCAGCGTCTTCTGCCGGGTCGCGCCCTCGTCGTTGACGTGGGCGACGCTCACCTCCGCACCGGCCAGCGGCACGAAGGACGCGCGAATCACCCACTCGGGCTCGTAGGGGAAGGCGTCGATGGAGCCGAACGCGCGGATACCGTCGGACTCGGCGTCCCACACGCGCAGGGCGTACCCTCCGGCCGCGTCGGCGATGATGGTGCCGGTGCGGGCCGGGCTGAACCGGATGTGTGACGGCGCGAGCGCGTCCATCCCGGCGACGATGACGCTCCCGTCGACGAGCTCGTCGTCGACGCGGATTCCATCGGCCGCCGCCGCGGTCAGGCGAAGCCCGGAGAGCCCGCTCGGCAGAGGCGACCAGAGACCCGGAACGCCCCAGACCGGCTGGGACACCCCGACGTCGCCGGTGATCCACTGGGTGTTGACGAGGGCCAGGTTGCCCTGGGGCGCCAGGACCGTCCGCCGTCTCGCGTCCCGGAAGGCCTCGAGCCCGGTCGTCCCGGACGCTTCTGCCGGGCACCGGTCCGAAATCAGGTCAGTCATGGATGCGTCCTCCCGCCTCGCACACTACTTCGCCTCCGCGTAGCTGTCGACAGTGGCCGCCGTGAGCAGGAAGTCGACGGGGAAGTCGCCGAAGAGGAGACGACCGGCCGTGGCGGCCGCCCGCGTGATGATCTGCTCCACCTCCCCGGCCAGCGCGACCGGCGTGTGCACGATGACCTCGTCGTGCAGGAAGAAAACCAGGTGCGGCGTCCGGGCGAACGCCGAGGGTCGCCCAGGGGCCTCGGCGCCGCGGAGCGTCCACAGCTCCTTGCGAACCTCGGCCATCCAGCACAGCGCCCACTCGGCGGCGCTCCCCTGCACCACGAAGTTGCGGGTGAACCGGCCCCAGTCGCGGGCCTGGCTGCGCGCCCGGCGTTCGTCGCCGTCCGAGGCCGCCGGGTCGTAGGCCTGGGCCTGCGTGGCCAGCCAGCTCTCGCCCGGCCTGGGTGAGGACCGACCGAGCCGGGTCGTGACGATGTCACCGCGTTCGCCGGCGCGCGCGGCGGTCTCGGTGAGGCCGAGCGCCCGCGGGTAGGCCCGGGCGAGCTTTGGCAGCAGGCGCCCGCTCTCCCCCGTCGTCGCGCCGTACATCGCCCCGAGCATGGCCACCTTGGCCTGGTCGCGGGTTTCCACCACGCCGCTGGCGACAATGCCCGCATAGAGGTCGGTGTCGCGCCCGGCCGCGGCCATGGCCGTGTCGGCGGAGAGCGCGGCGAGGATACGGGGTTCCAGCTGGGCGGCATCGGCCACCACGAGTTTCCATCCCTCGTCGGCGACGACCGCTCCGCGCACCTGTTTGGGCAGCTGCAGCGGCCCCCCGCCGCTGGCGCCCCACCGGCCGGTGGCGGCGCCACCCGGGACATACTCGGGGTGGAAACGGCCGTTGACGATCCAGGTGTCCATCCAGTACCACCCGTTCGCGCTGAGCAGGCGGGCCAGTCTCTTGTATTCGAGCAGCGGCTCAATCACCGGATGGTCGAGCTTCTTCAGTTCCCACGCCCGGGTCGACGTGGCCATCAGGCCCGCTCGCTGCAAGGCCTTCAGCAGCTCCTGCTGCGAGTCCAGGTTGAACGCCTGCTCGTCGAGTTCGCCGCGGATACGCCGGGCCAGCTGTTCGAGCCGCTCGGGCCGGGTGCCGTGCGCCACCCGGGTGCCGAGCTCGGCGGTCAACAGTCGATCGTGGACGTCGGTGCGCCACGGCAGCCCAGCGAACTGCATCTCCGCCGCGATGAGGGCTCCGACCGACTCTGCGGCGAGCAGGAGCCGAAGACGGCCGGGTTCCGGGCAGGAGGCGACCGCCGCGAGCTGGCCGAGGAACTCGGCCATGGTGTCATCGTCGGCCGGTTCGTCGCCGCCCGCCAGGTCACCGGCGTCGAAGGCCAGGTCGAAGAGGGTCGCGCCGACCGGAAGTGCGACGACCGGGGACGCGGGCGCGCGATCCCACGGACCGGGAGCTCGCCGGGCGAGTTCGCTCGTCGCCGTCAGCTCCGACCCGCGCAGGATCGCGTGGCACAACCGCAGGTCGTGGCAGCGGCGCACCCGGACCCCGGCGGCCAGGAGCGCGGGCGACCACCGCGAGGTGTCGTCCCAGACCCAGCGCGGCTGGTCGGCCTCCCTGGTCGAGACGAAGCCGGGAAAGTCGTCCACGGCGATGCGCTCCGCCGGGGCGCCGGGGGCGCCCGCAGCGTCGAGCTCGGTGACCAGGATCTCACCGTTGCCCGTTCGGGTTGCCAGAAGGTACACAATGCCATTCTGCCGTGCCCGACCGACACCCGGCATGGCGCCCGGCCGGTTCAGCCGCCCGACCACGCCTCCTGGAGCAGGCCGATCGTCTCGTCATCGGTCAGCTGGTGGAAGTCGGTGTAGAACGGGCCGATCGCCCAGAACTCGGCGGGGACCTCGAGTACGACGACGAGGTCGGCCAGCTCCCGCAGGTCGGCCACGGTGTCGGCGGGTGCGACCGGCACCGCGAGCACCGTCCTGGCGGCCCCCTGGCGTTTCACCGCGGCCAGCGCGGCCTTGGCCGTGGCCCCGGTCGCGAGCCCGTCGTCGACGATGACGGCGACCCGGCCGGCCGGGCTCACCTGCGGCCGGTCGCCCAGGTAGCGCCGGCGACGCCGTTCGATCTCCTCGAGCTCGGCCTGCCGAGCCCTGGCGAGGCCGGCCGAGTCGCTGCCGGTCGCCGCGTAGACGTCTGCGTTGATGATGGTCTGCGGGTCTTCCCCGTTTACGACCGCGCCCATCGCCACCTCCGGCCAGCCCGGCGCGCCGATCTTGCGCACGAGGATGAGGTCGAGGGGCGCGTGCAGTCGCGCGGCGACCTCCACGGCGACCGGCACTCCTCCGCGCGGCAGCGCGTAGACGACCGGATCCACGAGGTCGAGCGTCGCCAACCGCTCGGCCAGTTGCCGGCCGGCGTCGGTTCGGTCCCGGAACATATCGGTGTCCTCTCGCTTAGGGCACGCGTGCGACCAGGTCGTCGATGACGCCGGTCACCGGCGCATTCGTGGCGGATCCGGACAAGTAGAACCTGATACCCACTCCCCCGGCCGCCTGAAGCGCGACGGTGGCATCCGTCACCGAGCGCTGCCAGGTTGCCGGTTCGACGCTGCCGACCTTCCACACCTTCGCCCTCAGGATGGTGGGGCCGCCGCCGGTCACCTGCACACGAACGTTGAGCCGTTCCCCGGCTGCGAAGCTGAGGCCGGGAAGGGTGATCGCGGACTGCAGGGTCACCTCGCCGCCGCCCGTGGCGTTGACGCGCACCAGCGACAGGCCGACGGCTCCGGAAGAACGCAACGCGATCTTGGCCTCGTAGGCGCCGGCACCGGCGACGCGTCGTCCGCTGACCCAGACATACGTGCCCGTGCCCGTCGCGGCTTTGGTGGCGGACACGACGAGTCCCAGATCGGTCGCCGCGCTGGCCACCTGGCCGAGGTAGCCGCCGGCCGCCGCACCCGGCGCGGCGAGGCGGATGTTTCCGGCGCCGTCGACCGAGTAGAGGGTGGCGCTCCCGGTGGTCGTCCAGGGACCGCCGGCGTCTGCCGTCCCGAGGCCGTTCGCGACCGTTCGCCCGAATGCGTCGGAGGCCTGAATCCCGGGCGAGGGCGGCGCGGTCACGTCGATGACCCGGGTCGCTTCCCCCGTGGCGCCGGCGTCGTCGGTGACCGTCAGCCTGACCGGATAGCTGCCCGCTGCGAGGTAGCCGTGTGACGGTGTGGGGCCGGTCCCGGTGCCGCCGTCGCCGAAGCTCCACGAGTAGCCGGCTATCGTTCCGTCCGGGTCGGCGGAGGCCGTTCCGTCGAGGCTGCAGGCGAGGCCGGCGCACGCGGCGCTGAAGGAGGCCACAGGCGCCTGGTTCGCGGGGGATGCGCCCGCCGCGATCGTGAAGGAATCGGTGAAGGTCCCGCCGGCTATCGGAACGAATCCCGCCGTCAGCGTGTCCGCCGTCACCCGCACTTCGAGATTGCCGTGGCTGGGGTTCTGGTTCAGCCCCGATGACGCCGCGAAGTAGCCGACCTCGGAGTCGCTCGCGTCGACGTCGCGCAGGGCCACACCGCCCGTCCCGACGATGGCCATGACCGTGCCGGCACCCTTCGCGAGGGCGTTGTCGGTGTCGGCGACGCAACCCGGGGCGTACGTCCCCGGCGTGATCGCCGGGCAGGACGCGCCCAACGCGAGCTGCTTCGATCGCGCGTACAGGTGTTCGTGGCCGCTCACCACCAGGTCGACGCGCTTGGCGAGCAGAAGATTGAGCAGGTCTGCTCCTGGTTCGCAGGTGTAGATGCCGACCGACAGGCACGGCTTGTGCACTCCTGCCACCACCCAGGGGATGCCTGCGCTCCGGGCGCCATCGATGGCGCTCGCGGTCCACTGGTAGCGCGCGCTCCCGGGGGCGTACGACCACAGGCCGTTCGGGTAGGTCAACGCCGGCGAGATCATGATGAACCGCACGAGCGGGTTCACCTGGGGCACGTCCACGTAGTACTGGCGCCCGTAGGTTCCGACCAGCCCGGGGAGCTGGTTGGGCAGACAGGCCGAGAAGTCGTTGACATTGCCATTGAGCCCGTTGCTCTCGTGGTTGCCGGAGACGAGCTCGAACGGAAAGCCGGCCCCGACCCTGGCGGTCACGAAATCGCACCAGGCCTGCTCGGACCCTGTCGTGTCGTAGGACAGGTCGCCGAGGGCGAGGTGCAGGTCGGGCTGGATGCTCGCGACCTGGTCGAGCACGGCCCCGGACTGGGTGCGGGCGGCGATGTCGCCGGAGGCCGTGAAGTGCACGGAGGTCGCGCCGTCGGCCGCGAGGAGCCGCTGCGTCTCCGGCTGGGGCGTGGATCCCGCGAATGCCGCCAGCACGAGGCTCGCCCCCGCGATTCCCGCGGCCAGGGATGTCGCGACTCGTGACGCCTTTCCTCGCATCGGCCGCTCCTCGGGTGTCAGGCCAACCGGCCTCCTGCTGAGGAGGCTAGACCCTGTTCGTCCCCGGGGACAATGCTTCTTCGGTGGGTGCCTCCGGCGGGTGCCGCAGCGGTCGCCAGGTGTCCAGCGCGATCGCCAGCCCGAGGACGCAGAGCGACAGGGACACGGAGGCGGCGATATCCGTCAGCCAGTGGTAGCCGAGGTAGAGGCGGGTGAGGGCGACCAGTCCCACTCCCACGATGGCGACCACCGCGCACAGCACGGCGGCTCCCCAGCTCCGCCCCCGGGAGACCACGAGATAGCCGCCGACGATCAGGAAGTCAGCCACGCCGAGGACGTGCCCGGACGGAAAGGAGAAGGAGGGGTCGACTCCGATGAGCATGAACTCTTCCGGTGGTCGCGACCGGCCGACCAGGCGCGCAATCAGCAGGGCGAGGGACATGCCGGTGAGCATGGCCAGTGCAAGGACGAGCACCCGCCACGCGTGCCCGGAACGCCAGACCCACAGGGCGATGAACACCGCGACGACAATGGGCATGCCGATCGGGCCGGACACCTCGGCGATGATGACCATGACGGTCGTCCAGCCCTCGGAACGGTGCTCCACCATCCACGCCCGCACCGGCTCGTCGAGGAGGGTGAGGCCCTGCTGGTTCAGGACCCCGTTCAACACCAGGAAGAAAGCGGTCGCACCGAGCACGACGAGCATGGCCGCCGCGATGAACCAGCCGGTGCGCGCCGGCTGCACCGGCGGGGACTCCTCCGACAGATAGTTCTGCACCCAGCGGGGGCGTCGGCTGGTTTCGGTCGAGGAGCTCTGGCTCATGCTCTCAGGCTAGACGACGGCGGTACTCTCGTTGCAGAAGCACGGGAGGCAACCGATGATTTCCGAACTGCAGCCGAACGAGATCTTCGTGTTCGGTTCGAACGCGGGGGGCCTCCACCTCGGGGGCGCTGCCCGTTTCGCGTTCGAGAACTTCGGTGCCGTCTGGGGCGAGGGTCACGGGCTGCACGGCCGGACCTATGCGATCGACACGATGAGCGGTTTCGCCGTGCTGCGAGAGAACGTGCGTGACTTCGTGGGATTCGCGGCGGAGCATCCCGAGCTGCGCTTCCTCGTGACCGAAGTGGGGTGCGGGATTGCCGGGTACACGCCGGCACAGGTCGCGCCGCTGTTCGCCGGCAGCGGGAGGAACGTCGTTCTACCGGCGAGTTTCCGGTAGAACGACGTTCCAATGGGAACGCGGGCACCCGGAGCGCTTAGTCGGCCCCCTCACCTACCGGGGGCTGAAGACCGGAAGGATTGAGGGTTCGTGCCCGAAGACCGGACGAAACAGCCAATATCCACCCACAGGTTCCGGTATTCACGAACCCCGGCCCACTCAAGGCGCCCTGTTCAGCAGTCTCCTAGGCGCCGGTCGGTGGGGCGGGCCGAACCCCGGCCGGGCCGGAGCGCGAGAGCTGCGTGAGTTCGACGACCTCGGCGAGTTCGGCGAGGCGGTGCGCGCGGCCCGATTCCGCCGGGGTGAACGGCTCGCCCGGGCGGGAGAAGATGAGGGGTGCGTGCCAGGTTGTCGGGACCTTGAGGAGGGTTGGCCCCAGCTTCGTGACCCGTGGATCCGGCGCGCCGGACAGGTCGACCACGAGCTCGGCCGCCAGGAGCTCGGCGATTGCGGGCCCGAGGTCACCCGGATTCTCGGCGACCCGGGCGGCCAGGGTCAGCGCCCGGGTCTGTCCGTCGGTCAGCGCCACGGCGGTCGTCGGCCATAGCCGGGTCGAGCGTCCGCCGCCGGCCTCCACGGCGACGAACAGGTCGTCTTCCGTGAGGTCGCCGGGCGCGCTGAGCACCAGCTCGTCCAGCACGCCGGCGCTGACGGGGTGCACGTGGATGCTGAGGATGTTCGCCTCGAGCCGGGCGAGGCCGTGGGTGAGGCGCTCGAGGGCGCCCGGCGCGTCGGCGAGCACCGTGCGCACACGCCATAGCGCGGGCGAGGTGTCGAGCTTCCGCCGCCGGCGCAGGGCGGGCGCGTGCAACCAGCTCCACAGGAGCCGCCTGGCGGAGGGCTCCGCGACCCAGATCACGAGGGCCGTCGCGGTGCCGGCCAGCACGAGCACCTTGGCCAGGTACGGCAGCTCGGCCTGCACAATGACCGCGTGCACGAGGAGTTCGATGGGAAGGATGGTGACCACGTTGACGACGGTCAGGCGTCCCTTGGAGGCCTCGGGCAACTGGCCGCAGCTGTCGCAGGTCAGTTCCGCCGTGCTCGGTTTTCCAGTGCCCGGTTTTCGTGCGTTCCCCCGCGTCATGGCTCCATTCTGGGCAACTCCGGTTACGGGAGCGTTGCGGCGGTGTCACGGACGTGCGAATTCGGGGACTCAGCGGGGCAGGGCCAGGTCGATGACCACCGATCCGGATGCGGTTCCGGCCCGGAGATCGTCGAGGGCGCGATCCACCTGGCCGAAGGAGTAGGGCCTCACCGTGGGTACGATCCGGAGATTGTGCGCGATCCGCAGGAAGTCCTGCCCGTCTGCCCGGGTGTTCGAGGTCACGCTGCGCAGGTCGCGCTCGTAGAACAGGGTGGAGTCGTAGTCCAGTGCGGGGATCCGAGAGACGTGGATCCCGGCGAGGACGACCGTGCCGCCGCGCGTCGTGGCCCGCAGCGCGAGCGGCACCAGGGTGCCGGCCGGGGCGAAGATGATGGCGGAATCCAGCGGGGCCGGGGGCACGGCATCCGCTTCGCCAACGAAGGACGCGCCGAGCGCGCGGGCGAGAGCCTGGTTTCGTTCCCCCCGCGTCATCGCGAACACCTCCGCGCCGGCGGCGAGGGCCAGTTGCGCGGTGATGTGGGCGCTCGATCCGAATCCGTAGATCCCCAGCCGACCTCCGGGCGGCAGGGCTGCCCTGGACAGGGCGCGGTAGCCGATGATCCCGGCGCAGAGCAGCGGCGCAGTTTCGACCGGATCGCTGCCCTCGGCCAGCCGGTAGGCGAAGCTTTCCGGCACGGTCGCGTACTCCGCGAAGCCGCCGTCCGCGTCCCATCCCGTGTACTGGGACTCGGGACAGAGGTTCTCCCGTCCCGCGCGACACCACCGGCACACCCCGCAGGTGCGCCGGAGCCAGGCGATGCCGACCAGGTCGCCGACCGCCAGCTGCCGGACGTCGCTGCCGAGGCGCTCGACGATACCGACGACCTGGTGGCCGGGCGTCACCCCCGCGAGGTGGGGCGCCAGCTCGCCGTCCACCACGTGCAGATCCGTGCGGCAGACCCCGCAGGCCAGCACCCTGACGAGGACCTCGTCGGCAGCCGCCTGTGGCACCGGCTTCCGCACGAGCTCGACACGCCGACGATCGAGGTCTGTCGTCCACGCCTTCATGCTGTCCACCGGTGGCCTCCCGCCTTTCGCCCCCAGTATCGCCAGCTCCGGTGTTCCGGTCTACGCCGTGTCCCCCATCCGACCGACTGCGGTCGCCGGGCGTTGACTGCTACCGTGACGCCAGCGACACACCCGGTCGACGATCTCACAGGCACCGTGGCCTGCGAGACGTGGCCGAACAAGGGGGTCAGTTCATGAGAATCACGTGCCCTCACTGCCAATCGGATGCCTCCCTGGTGCCGAACCGCGCGCGGTTCGAGGGGGTGCTGCTCCCCCGCTATGTTGTGGCATGTCCGGGGTGCGATCGGACCACGGCGCACCAGGACAGGCAGGAGCTGCTGGTCGCCGCACTGGTCGGGAACCGCCACGGCAGCGGCAGCCATGAACTGACGGTCGCCGCCGAGGGCGTGGGTCATGTCAGTTTCCACACCGACCCCACCGGGGAGACGACGCCGGCCGTGGAGCACTCGGAACTCCTCGAATACGTCACGAGCAGCATCACCGCCGAGGACACCTTCAGCCTCGTGCTCCGAACGGTCGAGACGGGGTCGAATTGCCCCTCACCGCAGGGCGGCATCCCGTACACGGCCGTGCGCGGCTGGCTGGTCGACAACGGCGAGATTCTCGCCCTCACCGGCCAGGAGGTGTGGGAAGCGTCCTGCCGGGAGTCCGACTCCGACACACCGCTGGACCCCGAGGCTGACGTGCACTACGTCGACGCCGACGCGATTCCCCGCCCGTACCGCTGGTAGCGCGCGGCACCGGCCGGTCAGGCCAGCCCGAGGAAGCCCGCACCCAGCCAGGCGCAGGCGGCACCGATGATGAGGAACGCCGCCACCCAGACGACGCCCGGCAGGTGGGTGAGGCGTGCCAGCTGGTCGGCGTCCGACGTGCCGTCATGGCGGGAACGCGACCGGGTCCGATGCAGTTCAAGTACCGCCCGCACGGCCCCGAGGAGCAGCACCGCGGTCACGAGCAGCGCGAAGACGCTCTGCACTCCGGCGGAGCCGAACCAGGAGACGCCCAGGACCGCAGCGGCGCTCACGGCGACCGACCACAGGCCGAACAAGTTGCGAATCTGCACGAGCATGAGGGCCAGCGCCGCGAGCATGAGCCACAGAAGGGCGACGCTGTAGCCGAAGCTGAGCAGCCGTGCGGCACCGAGCCCGAGCAGTGACGGGGCGACATACCCGGCCAGGAGGGTGAAGACCATCCCGGGCCCGCGGGGTCGGCCGCGGCTGACGGTCAGTCCGGAGGTATCCGAGTGCAGGCGGATGCCGCCCAGCCGACGGCCGCTGAGCGTCGCGGCGACGGCGTGACCGCCCTCGTGCACCAGCGTGATGACGTGCCGGCTGTGCCGCCAGAGCGCGGGAACGAGCACGAGGACCGCTGCGGCAGCGACGGTCAACCAGGCGGTGAACAGCGGGAGCGGCGCGGTTCGGCTCGCAACGGTCTCCCAGAACCCGAACAGCACATCCATGGTCATCAGCCTAGGGATGGATTGTCTCCCGGCGGACCGTGGAGGCCAGGCCGACATCTGGCTAGACTCCCACTTTGTTTCAGTCTTTTCGCCCCGGCATTCGAGCGGGACGCGCGCACGAGCCGAGGCAATGAGAGCGAAAGCAGGACGCCATGAACATCACCGCGGAGAACATCAACGCCCTCATGGGCGCCATTGTGCTCGACCCCGAAGGCGAGAAGATCGGACACGTCGGCCAGGTCTTTCTCGACCAGATCACCGGGCTCCCGAGCTGGGTCAGCGTTCGCACGGGACTCTTCGGACTGTCCGAATCGTTCGCGCCCCTCGATGAAGCCGACTGGGACGGCGAGGAACTGCATGTGCCCTACGCGAAGTCCCTGGTCAAGGACGCCCCGCGGGTCGATGTCGACAACGACGAGCCCCTCAGCGCCACCGAGGAGCACGAGCTCTACGACCACTACGGGTTGCGCGCGGGGACGGGTGACGTGGAAACCGGGGAGCCGAGGTTCCGCAAGCACATCGGCTCGGATGCGGTGTTCGGGGACGAGGGGGCCGGGCCGAGGGACGCTGGTTCCTGATTACCGCAGCGCTCGTTCAGGACCAGGTCGTTCGGGGACCGGACCGTGCGCGAAAGCGGATCGTGGCCGGAATTGCCCTACCCCCTTTCGCGCGGAGCGATCCGGCATTATCTTGGCCGTCTACTATCCGACAAGCGAAGAGAAGGAGGCCGACATGAGCGGCGCAGACAAGATGGAGAACGCGGCAGACAAGGCCGTGGGCAAGGCGAAGGAGGCCGCGGGCGAGGCCACCGGCAACGAATCGCTCGAGGCAGAGGGCAAGGCCGACCAGACCAAGGCCAACCTGAAGCAGGCCGGCGAGAACATCAAGGACGCCTTCAAGAAGTAGTCGTCCTGGCCGAACGGCATTGCGCCGACGTTGCGGTCCTGGACGTGCCGCGAACCAATGGCCACGTCCAGGCCGCCGGGCGCTCCCCTGCGCCGGCACGAGGGCGCACTCTGCCCTAGTCTCAGGGAATGGGTGGGATACAGGGTGGTTCGGGCTTGCTGGTCGGGGTGCTGGCCCTCGGAGCGCTCGGTTTCGTCGCCGCCCAGCAGCTCGGGCCGCTGACCCCGGCTCTCGAGGGCATCCTGAGCACTCCGCTCGGCCAACCGAACGGCGCCGCAGAGCCGGGGACTGGCGCGGCCGGCGGAGCTCCCACCACGGCAGGCGGAGGCGTTCCCTCCCGTCCGGGCGATGCCGTGCCGATGACCGTTGAACACGTGCACGATGGCGACACGCTGTTCCTGCGCACGACTCAGCCCAACGCCTTCGTCGCCACAACGGACACCGTCAAGGTGCGGCTGGTCGGGATCGATACGCCCGAAGTGGGCGACCTTGCCGAATGCTTCGGCAATGAGGCCACCGCACAGTTGCGGACGCTCTTGCCCGACGGCAGTGTGACCTGGATCACCGCCGACAGCGACCCCCTCGACCAATACGGACGCAGCCTGTTCTACCTGTGGACCGAGGACGGGCGATTCGTGAACTACGAACTCGTTGCCTCCGGCGCCGCGGAATCGCTCAGGATCGAGCCGAACGACGCCTACTACCCGCTGCTGCTGGCAGCCGAGGACAGTGCTGCGGCCTCCGGCGCCGGCATGTGGGGCGCCTGTTGATGTGCCGTTAGCCCCGTAGCCCTCGGGTAGAACTGGACGACCTCGTCGGTCCGGCACGCGGCTGGAACGGCGAGGGGTAGCGCAACCCGAACCGTCATCATCGGCCCCCTTGTCGATTTTTCGTCAGCTTGGCGGGAGGGGACCAACTGCGAAAGGCACAAGACCCGCCTTGCCGATGCCGGAATCGCCGACGATCCCCCGATCGTCTCCGGTGCCCCAGGCGATACGCCAGGTCAGCCCGAGGTCTACTCGCTGACGGGCGTGCCTGCACTGGAATACGGATGACTCATCGTCGCCGAGGTCCACCGTCACGGCCCCCTCTCCCACGCAGTCCAGGGCGACTTCGAGACCAGCGCCGCTCGCGTCGAGGGTGCCCTGGAAGTCGCCGTTTGCCTCCGGCTCGCTGGTCCACGTCCCCAGGGGGGTGCCGGTCGTCGTCGGAGGGTCAATCGGCTGCCGGTCGGCCGGAGAGAGGCTCATCGAGAAGTCGCCGCGAGGGCTCAGTTCCGCCGTCAGCTCGTTGTTGCCGAGAATGCCGTCGTAGGTGACCGGCGAGCGCACCGTCACCGCCGTCCCGACGACCAGTCCTCGCTGGGCGACGTCGTCCGCCGTCTTGCAGCTGAACGCGGTGACCACGTCCTCGGGATGCACGATCAGGCAGTACAGCCCGGTGCCCGTTTCGCGGCCGAGGTATACACCGAATCCCTGCCCGGCCAGTGAGGTGCCCGAAACGTTCCGGAGGGAGCCTGCCGCGAACTGGTCGCCGAGGTCGGGCACGGCAACGTCGGGGAAGCGGGACGGAATATCGAAGATGAGCAGGGGCGCGGCGCCGGCGTTGGCCACCGGGGCGCCTGGCACGTCGATCGGAGCCAGGACCGAGGTCCCGATCAGGACCGTGACGATGCCGGCCGCGAAGGCGGCCGCGGCGACCAACGGCAGGACGAAACGACGACGAGGCGGGCCGGTGAGTCCGTGCGGCGTCGTCGGGATGTCCAAAGAATCCGTGCTGGCGGCATCCGGAGCAGGAGCACCGGCGAAGCGGTCGTGGCCGTCGAGCCCGGCCTCCCGCAGCCGCGTGGCCCGCAGCGCGCGCAGCCGGAGCTCGGATGGGGTCGCCCGCACTGTTTCACCGGTGTCCGGGTCGATGAAGTCGACGACGGATTCCGCGCTGCCGGCCCTGGAATACACCGCCGCCTCGAGCTGGGCGAGTTCCACTGCGGGATCAGGTCGTCCGGCATCCGTGTGCGCCTCGGCCCACACCGCCGCAGCCTCGTCCTTGTCCACGCGCCCCCGTTACCTTCTTCGTATCCCTTGATCGTGTAATTGTGTGAGGGTGTTGGCCTGTCAGGCCCGGCATGATTGTTGCCCCCAGTCGTTGATGATCCGGGGGGTGTTGTCACCGGGTCTGATTGGCATCAGGTGATCGCTGATAGGGGCTGGGCCGGACTCGTTTCCAGGCCGTTCGTAACGTGGATGCCGAGACTTGATGCCGTGGTTCCTGGCCAGCGATGACAGGAGACGGGAGCATTCATGATCG
>NZ_SOEZ01000014.1 GCF_004402215.1 Cryobacterium tagatosivorans | reverse complement strand
ACCAAATCTGACAGCCGGCGATCAGAGACCGGCTTCACCCACCCTGTACGCGCCATACCGTCAACGTAACACGAAAGACCTTAACTGAACGGTATTGCGGCTAGCCACGAATCCCGCGAGGCCCGTCGCCAGGCCCGTCGCCAGGCCGGTCGCCGGCCCGCCGTCGACTCCGGCAGTCAGCCCAGCGGCACGAGCGCGGCCGGCCCCATCGGGTCCGGCACGTCCTCCGCGTTCGGCAGGCTCGTGATGAACCGGAAGAACACCAGCGCCAGCAGGGTGGCGATCCCACCCCCGATGATGAACGGCAGCGCGAGGTCGACCCGGGCGACGAGCCCGCCGAGCAGGCTGCCTAGCGGCATCGCGCCCCACAGCAGCGTGCGCCAGGTGCCGTGCACGCGGCCGAGCAGATGCCCGGGAATGATGCTCTGCCGAAGCGACATGACGAGGATGTTCCAGACCGTGATCGACCCGCTGGAGATCGCGAATGCCACCCCGACGACCCACCCGTTCGGCCAGACGCCCATCAGGACGAGGGTGGATCCGCTCAGGATCAGCATCAGTGCCATCGCCCGGCCGGCGTTCAGCCGGTTCTTCAGCGGAGCGGTCAGGACCGACCCGAGGATGCCCCCGGCCGCGCCGGCGAGCATGAACACACCGAACAGGGCCTCCGGCAGGCCGAGGGGCCCCAGCACGAACAGCACAGCGCTCGCGGTCGCGAACGAGAAGGCGAGCCCGCCGGTCGTGCTGACCAGCCAGAGCGTTACCAGCATCCGGCTCTTCACGATGAACCGGTAGCCGTCGACGAACTGGCGGTACCAGGCCACCTGCGGCGCCTCGAGCAGGGCCGCGTGCTGGCGGCCCGACGCGACCTTCGGCAGCAGCAGGGCGAGCACGGCGGCCACAGCGAAGGCCAGCGCGTTCACGCCGAGCGGGATGAGCACGGACACCGCGAAGAGCAGGGAGGTGAGCGGCCCGGACAGGAAACTCTGCACGACCAGCTCGCCGGCCTCGATGCGCGAATTCGCCCGCGGCAGGTCGACCCGGGCGACGATGCTCGGCACCACGGCCCGGGTTGCGCCGTCGTACACCGTCTCGAAGGCGCCGTAGGCGAAGATCACGATGTACAGCCACCAGATCGTCAGGCCGTCCGTGGCGCTGAGCACGCAGAGCACGACGGCCAGCAGCATCCGCACACTGTCTGCCAGCGCGAGCGCCTTGCGCCGGTCGATGCGGTCGATCAGGATGCCGGCGGGAATGGCGCAGAGCAGCCAGGGCAGCATCGCCATGGCGGCGATCCCGCTGATCAGGAGCGGGTCGTCGGTCAGCCGCGCGGCCAGCAGCGGCATCGCGGTGCGGGCGATCCCGTCACCGAGGTTGCTCGCGATGCTGGCCGTGAAGAGGTTGGCGAAGGCGGGACCGAGCCCGTGTTTCGCCGGCGCGGGCGCGTGACCGCCCCGCGCATCCGCGGCGCTCGCACCTTCTTCCCGTGCATCGGGCGCGCTCGCCCGCTCCCCCCGCGCATCCGTCGCAGCCGCCTCCCCCGGCTCGCTCACCACCTCGAGTGGATCTTCTCACGCAGGAGACGGTCGTAGATGTCCTGCACACCCTCGTTGAAGGCGAGGCCGAGGGGTTCCGCGCTTCCGGCCGCGGCGTTGGCCTGCGCCTGCGAAATCGAGCGGGCGCCGGGGATGACGCTGCTGACGCCGTCGATCTGGGCGACCCAGGCCAGCGCCGCCTGCGCCGGCGTCAGGCCGGCCGGCACGAGCGCCGCGAACTCCGCGGCGGCGGCCAGGCCGGTCTCGAAGCCGACCCCGGAGAAGGTCTCCCCCACGTCGAAGGCGCTGCCGTCGAGGTTGTAGTTGCGGTGATCGGTCTCGGCGAATTTCGTCTCGCGCGTGTACTTCCCGCTCAGCAGCCCGCTCGCCAGGGGCACCCGGGCGATGATGCCCACCCCCGCCGCGCGCGCCGCCGGGAGCACCTCGTCCAGCGGCTTGAGCCGGAAGGCGTTCAGGATGATCTGCACGGTCGCCACCCCGGGACGGGCGATGGCCGCGAGCGCCTGGTCGCAGGTCTCGACGCTGACGCCGTAGGCGGCGATCGCCCCCTCGCTGACGAGGGTGTCGAGCGCGTCGTACACCTCGTCGGACTCGATCACGTCGCTCGGCGGGCAGTGCAACTGCACGAGGTCGAGCGTGTCGGTGCGCAGGTTCTCCCGCGACCGGTCGGTCCACTCGCGGAAGTGGGCCAGCACGTAGTTCTCGGGCAGCTGCTCGGACCGGCGCCCCATCTTCGTGGCCACGGTGATGTCCTGGCCCGGGGCCTCGACCTCCAGGAAGTGCCCGATCACGCGTTCGCTGCGCCCGTCGCCGTAGACGTCCGCCGTATCGAAGAAGGTGACGCCAGCTTCCACGGATGCCCCGAGCACGGCCCGCGCGTCGGCCTCGGAGACGTCGCCCCAGTCCGCCCCCAGCTGCCATGTTCCGAGTCCGATGACCGATACGGTTCGCCCGGTCCTGCCGAGGGTTCGCTTGTCCATGACGCCAGCCTAGCCACCTCCGCGACCCGGCCGCGAGAGCGCCGCGGCACCCGCGGCGCTCAGGCGTCGGGCGGGCGCCGCGTGGAGTCCTGAACCCCGGCGGCCGACGCGGGCACCGTCGTCGATCCAGCCTCCTCGATCGCGCGGACGATTGTCCGCGCCAGGCGTGGCCGAATGAGGTGGTCGTTCGCCTCGACCCGGTACATCGTCACGTGGCGCATCCGCTCGATCACCGTCATGCTCCCCGGTGCGATGAAGGCGTCGAGCGACCCGTAGACGACCGCGACCGGGATGTTCAGGCTCGCCACGTCGCTCACCACGGTCTGCGACTCGATGCAGTGCTCGAGCGACTTCACGAACGGGGTCCAGCTTTTCGTGGTGATTTCGAAGATCCCCTTGGGCAGCAGCCGCGAGATGATCGCCGCGTTGGCGAGGGTGAAGTCCTTGTTGGCCCGCAGGAATTCGTAAGCTCGCAGGTACGCGGTCACCCGGCCGCGCACGCGGGGATCGCCGATATCGGCCGGCGAGAGATAGACCGGCGGCCCGACCAGCACGAGTCCGGACACGCGCCGGCGGTTCTTCGCGGCGTAGCGGGAGCCGATCAGGCTGCCCAGCGAGTGGCCCACGAGGGTGAACGACTCGTCGAGCTTGAGCGAGCGGATGGTCGCCTCGAGCGAGGCGACGTGGTCTTCGAGGGTGTACTCGCAGTCCTCCGGCGCGGGCGACTGGCCGAAGCCGAGGATGTCCACGGCGATCACGCGGTGACGCGGCACCAGCAGGGGAACCATGTTCCGGAACGTCTCGGACGACGAGGCGATCCCGTGCACGAGGATGACGACGGGACCTGACCCGGCATCCGTCGCGATGTGCAGGAGCGGTGCCCGGCGCCAGCCGAACACAGCCGCGAGATCCGCCCACCAGGTCATGCGTCCAGTATGGCCGGGCCGGTCGACTTTCTCGCTCCGCGCGGCGGACGGGGCGGGCGGGGCGGGCGACGCGGCGCGCGACACCGCCGGCGGCCCGAACCCCGACGCCGAATTGTGATTCGACTCCCAGAAAACATCCAGACAGCAACCCGCCGCGTGGTCATACTGTGAGGCATGAAGCGAACCCTGGCCGCCACCGCGATCGTACTCGCGGCGCTCCTCCTCGCCGGATGCACGTCATCCGGATCCAGCGACAGCTCCGGCCCGCCGGTCAGCGACGGCGGCGGCGTCACCGACGGCGGCGTCAGCGGCGAGCCGGCCCCGGACAAGGGCGTCACGGGCGGCGAGGTGATCGCCGACAACCGAGACGTGATCACCACCGGCACGGTATCGCTCACGGTGAAGGACCCGATCAAGTCCGCCCAGTCGGCCGCGGACATCACCCAGGAGGCGGGCGGGCGCGTCGACAGCCGCAGCGAGAACCCGAGCACCGACGGCCAGCCGGCGAGCGCGAACCTGGTGCTGCGCATCCCCGCCGACGAGCTCGACAACGCCGTGATCGAGCTCAAGAAGCTGGGCACGGTGAACAAGGTGTCGCTCAATGCCACCGACATCACCCAGCAGACGCAGGACATCGCGGCCCGCATCACGTCGCTGCAGACCTCGGTCGACCGGCTGCTCGGCCTGATGGCCAAGGCGACCGACACCACCGACCTGATCGCGATCGAGAGCGCCCTGTCCCAGCGGCAGAGCGAACTCGAGGGCCTCCAGGCGCAGCGCGACTACCTGGCCGACCAGGTCGACTTCTCGACGATCAGCCTCGAGCTGTACTCCGAGGGGACGGTCTCCCCGCCCAATCCGGACAACTTCTGGGACGGCCTCGTCGCCGGCTGGAACACGCTCGTTTCGGCCCTCAGCGGCGCCCTCGTGGCCGTCGGATTCCTGCTGCCCTGGCTGGCGGCGCTCGGTGCGGTCGGCGGAGTCGTGCTGCTGATCGTCTGGCTGTCAACGAGGAAGCGCAAGGCTGCATAGGCTGGGAGGCGTGAATGACTCCACGCCTGCCACTCCGTCGCCGCTCAGCGACGAGCTTCTGGCGCGGATTCGCGGGCGCGCGGCCGGGTATGACCGGGACAACGCCTTCTTCACCGAGGACCTCGCCGAGCTTGCCGAGGCCGGCTACCTCCGCGCCCTCGTCCCGGCCCGGTTCGGCGGGCTCGGCCTGACCCTGCAGCAGGTCGCCCGCGAGCAGATCCGGCTCGCGGGCCACGCTCCGGCGACCGCCCTCGCCGTCAACATGCACCTCGTCTGGACCGGCGTGGCCCGGGCCCTGCTCGAGCGCGGCGACGACAGTCTCGCCTTTCTGCTCGATGGCGCGGCCGCCGGCGACATCCTCGGCTTCGGAGTGAGCGAACCGGGCAACGACCTCGTGCTGTTCGGATCGATGACGGATGCCCGCCCGCAGCCGGACGGCGGCTACCGGTTCTCCGGCACCAAGGTCTTCACCTCGCTGTCCCCGGCCTGGACCAGCCTCGGCGTCATGGGGCTGGACTCGTCCGTGCCGGACGCGCCGAAGATCGTCTGGGCGTTCATCGACCGCAGCGACCCCGGGGTCAGCCGGAAGGACGACTGGGACACGCTGGGCATGCGGGCCAGCCAGAGCCAGAGCACCGTGCTCGACGGCGCGTACGCCCGGCCCGACCGGGTGTTCCGCCGCCTCGACCCGGGGCCCAACCCCGACCCGCTGATCTTCGCCATCTTCGCCACCTTCGAGATCCTGCTGGCGGCCGTGTACACCGGCATCGGCCGGCGAGCGCTCGAGCTCGCCGTGGACGCCGCCGGGCGGCGCACCTCGCTGAAGAACGACGGGCGCAGCCTGGACCAGGATCCGGACATCCGCTGGCGGATCGCCGACGCCGCCATCGCCATGGACGGGATCTACCCGCAGATCGACGCGCTCGCCCGCGACGTCGACGAGCTCGCCGACCACGGCGCCCAGTGGTACCCGCGACTGGCCGGGCTCAAGCACCGCGCCACCGAAAACGCGAAGCACGTGGTCGACCAGGCGCTCCGGGTGAGCGGCGGTTCCTCCTACTTCGCCGGCAACGAGCTCGGGCGGCTGTACCGTGATGTGCTGGCCGGCCTGTTCCATCCTTCCGACGCCGAATCCGCGCACTCGACGGTCGCCTCGGCCTGGCTCGGACCCCTCACTGACCCTGGACCCGCGACATGACCAAGACCTCGAGCATCGGCATCATCGACACCGCCGCCCATACCCGAGCCGTCCTGGACCTCACCATGCGGCTGGCCGAAGTCATCTTCGCCGCCGGCGCCGGCGCCGAGGATGCCACTGCCGCGATGGAGGCGATCACCCGCGCCTACGGTCTCAAGGGCACCGAGGCGAACATCACGCACACGATCATCAACCTGACGCACGAGGACCCGGCCACGCACGAGTCGATCTCGCGCAGCCGCAACGTGAAGTACCGCTCGCTGAACTACGCGAAGCTCACGGCGACATCCGAGCTGATCGCCGAGCTCCTCGAGAACCCGATGGATGTCGCGGACGCCCGGAAGGCCCTGGGCACGATCGTCAGCGCGAAGCCGCAGGTGCCGGTGCTGTTCCGCCGCATCGGCTGGAGCCTCGTCGGTGCCGGCGCGGCCGTGCTGATCGGCGGCGGACCGGTCGTCATCATGGCGGCGTTCATCGCGGCGTTCATCATCGACCTGATCACCACCATGCTGGACAACCGCCGGGTCCCCGTGTTCTACCAGACGGTGGTCGGCGGCGCGATCGGACCGATCCTCGCCGCCCTGGTGCAGCTCATCGACCCCAGCGCCAACCCGTCACTCGTCGTCGTCGCCGCGATCATCATGCTCCTGGCCGGCGTCACCACCTTTGGCGCCGTCCACGACACGCTGTCCGGGTTCTACCTGACCGGAACCGCCCGCGCCCTGGAGGCCCTGGTCGTCACCGGCGGCCTCGTCACCGGTGTCGCGGGGGCGTCGCTGATGCTCAGCCGGCTCGGCTTCGGTCTGCGCGTCGACTCGGATGTGGCCCTGACGCTGGCCAACCTGCCGTTGCTGCTGGTGGCATCCGTCGTGGTCGTCATCGGCTTCGGGCTCGCGGTGCAGGTGCCGTGGCGTGCGTTCTGGGTGGTCTGCCTGCTCGGTGCCGCAGCCGAGTTCCTCTACCTGGCCGGCGCGAACGCGGGCTTCGGCCTGGTCTGGTCGTCGGGCGCGGCAGCGGTCGGCGTCGGCCTGCTCGCCGCGGTGGCCGCGCGCCTCGTGCGCACGCCGCCGCTGGTCATCATGGTGTCGGCGCTGGTTCCGCTCGTGCCCGGGCTGAGCCTGTTCCGCGGCCTGCTCCAGGTGTCGGAGGGCGAGATCGATGGTCTGCTCAGCCTGCTGACGGCCGGCGCGGTCGCCGCCGCGCTCGCGGCGGGCGCCATCCTCGCCCAGTCGCTCGTGCAGTTCGTCTGGGGTCCGGCCCGCCGTCTGCAGCGCCGTTCCATCGGCCCGCTGATGGCGCTGCCGGTCGCGCTCGGCCGCCGCGCGGGCAACCGGATCTAGGCCCCTCTTCTTCCGCCGAACTGTGAGTTTGGCACCTTCGCGGGCCTTGCGAAGGTGCCAAACTCACGGTTCGGCGTTGGGGGGACGCGCCGTTTGGGGCGAACCCGCGTAGGGTCGAGGGGACGGATGCCGCCGGGGCTCGGTTCGAAGGGGTACACATGGCTGACAAATCACCGAAGAAGGATGCGTCCAAGAAGGTCGCTGGTAAGTCGCTGAAGGAGAAAAGGGCCGACAAGCAGGCCAAGTCGAGCGAAACCGAGAAGGCCAGAAAGCGCTGACGCTCTTCTCCTCCACTATCACCGGGTGCTGCCTCGCTAGACGGGGCAGCACCTTTGTTTTGCCGAATGCGGTCCTCCCCAAGGCCCCGTTCCCGAAAGAAACCACGAAAGGCTCCCTTGACGCTCCCCACCCAGGACACCGTTGTGCTTTACCCGTCCGGGTCGATCGGTAACGCCGCGACCGTCCTCCATGCCGCGCCCCTGCCGGGCGACCGGGTCGCCGTGCTGCTCGATGCCACCAGCGTGCACCCCGTCGACGCCGGCTGGCCCGACCAGGGCGCCGACGCGGCCGTGCTGCGGATCGGGGAGGTCGACCTCACGGTCGTGGACTGCATCGTGGGCGCGACCGACGGCGCCGAGCTGCACCTCGGCCGGGACATCCCGGTCGGCAAGGGCACGGAGGGCTGGGCGTTCGTGGTCGTGCACGTCCTGGCGGGCGGCTCTGAGCCGGCCGAGGGCGACGCGGTCGCCGTGCTGGTGGATGCCGACGCCCGGGCGCGCACCTCGGCCGGGCACACCGGATGCCACGTGGCCTCGCTCGCGCTCAACCGCGCGGTCGCCGACCGCTGGAAGAAGGAGATCCGCACCGACGGCCTCGGCAACCCCGACTTCGATGGGGTGGCGATCGACGCGTCGCTCATCCGCGAAAACGGGTCGACCGACACCTATCGGCTCGGCAAGTCGCTGCGCAAGAAGGGCTTCGTCACGGACGGCTTCGCCGAGGACCTGGCCCAGGTTGAGGATGCCGTGAACGCCGCCCTCGCCGGCTGGGTCTCCTCCGGCGCCGCCGTGCGGATCGAGTGCGACGGCAACCTGCTCACCGACCGCCGCTCCTGGGTCTGCGAACTGCCCGAGGGCACCGTCCGCATTCCCTGCGGGGGCACGCACGTGGATTCGCTGGCCGAACTCGGCGCACCGCGGGTCATCCTCTCCCTCTCGGACGTGGACGGCACCAGCATCCTCACGATGGAGACGTCCGTCGGCTGAGGCTGGGCCTACTGCGATCCGGCCGGCCAGGGTCCGCACGGTCAGCGTCAACGGACGAGCAGGGCATCCACCGGTTCGTCGCCGCGGATCTCGCGCAGCAGTTCCAGGATCCGGTCGATGACCGCCGTCGAGATACCGCGGCAGACGATGCTGTGCGGTCCCAGCTCGCCGAGCCCGCCGGCGCGCACCCGGATGACCTCCCAACCGACCTCGCCGAGCGCCGCGTCCTTCTCGCGGTCGGACGCCTCCTTCAAGCCGCGGTGTGCCGTGCCGTCCCGGCCGGGATCGTCGTACTCAATCGCGATCCTGAGCGCGGGAATGATGATGTCCGGCCACACCTCGGGCTTGCCATAGAACGTTCGACTTATCCGCACGGCGTTGACGCGGTGCGGGAGCTGGATGCGCTCGGCCAGCAGCAGCCGCAGCCGCTGCTCGGTCATGGACGTTCGCGTCTTCAGCCCCGGCTTCATGAACGGGATGCCGCCTTCGAACCGCGCGGAGGGAGCCTGCGCGTTCGCCCGGCACTTGGGGCAGCCCGGACCGGTCAGGACCTCGCGCACCGTCGCCTCGAAACGCGAATGACCGCGCTCGCAGATCCACTCGTAGGACGCGCCGATGCGCGTTTCACCGGCCAGGGCCGCCCGCCGGCTCGGGGCCGCCTTCCGCAACAGCTGTGCCCGACTGCGCTTGGTTTCGGACAGGAGCATGCAGAGCGGACAGTCGCGCTGGATGGTGATCCTCGCCTCGCCGCGCGAAGCCCCGTGCCCGCAGCGGAAGCTGACGCTGCTGCCTCCGCCGCTCCGGTTCGCATCATCGCCGTGGTTCAGATCTTCGCCGTGGCTCGCGCCGCCCATGCCTGCCCTCCTGCGTACGCGTCCACGCTAATCGCGTCCACCGACATCCGCAGGCGGGAGGGTGACGGGTGAGCCGAGGTGGAGGGCGCTTTTGCTGGAGAGGCGGATCGGGGTTTGGTCGGGGTCGATTCCGGGTGGGGGGATGAGCCAGTAGGTCGCGGCGCCTTCCCGTTTTATCTTCCAGCCCTCGTTGTGGAGGCGGAGGTGGTCGGGTTTGCAGAGGAGGACCCCGTCGGCGATGTTGGTGAGGCCGTTCTGGGCGAGCCATTCGTTGATGTGGTGGCCTTCGGTCCAGGATGGTGGTTTGGTGCAGCCGGGCCAGAGGCAGCCGCCGTCGCGGACGGCGAGGGCGGCTTTCTGGGCTGGGGAGAAGAGGCGGTTTTCCCGGCCGAGGTCGACGACCTGGCCCTGGTCGAAGGCGAATGCGGTGAAGCCGGCGCAGAGGTGCCGGTCGATGTCGGTCAGCGGGATCGGGTCGGGATGACCCTCGATGGCCCCATGCCCTTCGGTGGAGCTGTGCCCTTCGGTGGAGTTGTGGCTGTCGGTCGCGCTGTGGCTGTCGGTGTTGGTGTGGGTGGTGCTGCTGCGTTGGACGACGATCCTGGCGGTGGGTCGGGAGCCGGAGAACACGGTGCCGGGGTCGGCGGTGATGGCGATGTGGATGAGTTCGATGAGGGTTTCCGCGTGGATCTGGTCGGTGCTGCGGGGGTCGTCGATGATTTTCTGGGCGCGGGCCTTACGTTCCTTGTCGACGAAGCGGGGGCCGCCGCGGCGCGGTCCGGTGAGCTGGCCGAGGACTTCGAGGAGGAAGGTGCCGTTTTCAGGGTTGAGCTCGAAGTCGCCGTGGACCATCCCGTTGGGTTTGCGCCAGGTGCGGAGGTATTGCGCGGCGCGCATGGCGTCGGCGCGGGCGGCGATGCCGGTCTCGTCGATCTGGTCCCGGGCGTGCCGGGCCGCGGTGAACGCCTGTTCCGCGTTGAGGCCCTGGCTGGCGGCAATCCCGCGATCGCTGGTCCGGACGTCCGCGCAGCGTTCGATCAGCGCGGTCAGGGCGTCGCGGAGCATGTCCGGGGTGACGTCGGCGGCTGGTTCGCCCAGGCCCTTGCGGAGGTAGCCGGCGGTGTCGAGGCCGATCCGGCCGGCGGTGACGGCGTCGCCGAGCGGCGCGTGCCAGGGCGCCTCGAGGGCGACGGCCGGGAGGTCCCACTCGGGGTGCTCCGCGGCCTGGTCGGCGGCGTGTTTGGCGAGCTGTTCGGCGGTTTGGGCTTCGGCCATCATCGTGCCGACGTCCACGAGCCGGCGGGAGTCGACGCGGGAGCCGCCGGAGAGGGACTGCACCATCGCTTCGGGGCTCTGGTGGCCCTTGCGCCGGGCCAGGCCGGCCTGGCCGAGGGCCCAGTCGGAGCGGCGGGCGATCTCGGCCGCGGACAGGGCCGCGTATTTCGTGGTTTCGCCCACGTGCGCGGCGATGCTCTTGTGGGTGGCCTCGAGGTCGTCGTCGGTCAGGGCGGCGAACGCGGCCGCGTCCAGCCGCTCGCCGGCGAGGGAGCCGGTGAGGGACCTGAATACAGCTTCGATGCTTGCCATACTGAGATTCTCTCAACAACCACCGACATTCGTAGCTACGTTCACCCTCCGGAGACAAGAACCTGCTGCCCCGCCCTGTGGAGGACACGGCGGTAGACAAGGCGGAGGACCAGCCGCAAGACCAGCCGTTGGGACCAGCAGCGGGACCAGCTGTTGGGCGAGCCGGAGGGCAGGACGGAGCACTGCACGGGGAACAAGACGGAGCACAAGACGAAGGGCAGCAGGACGGGAAACGGCGCGTCACACCTGCCCACAGTGCCGGCCGATGTGCGATTCTGGGACAGAGACGGGCATCCAGAGACCACCCGGCCGCACAGAGTTGGAGTTCCCGTGACGATCCCCAAGCCCGCCACCGAGCCTCCGGCCACCGAACCTCCCGTCCCCCTGCAGAACGACCGCATCACGCTGCGGTTCATGGCCAATCCGCAGGACGTCGCCGCATCCGGTACCACCGTGGCCGCCGGCAGCGTGCTCGAGTGGATCGACAAAGCGGGCTATGCCTGCGCGGTCGGCTGGAGCGCCTCCTACTGCGTCACCGCCTACGTCGGCAATGTGCATTTCACCAGGCCGATCGAGCCGGGCAGGCTCGTCGAGGTGCACGCCAGGATCATCCACACCGGCCGCACGAGCATGCACGTGCCCGTCACGGTCGAGACGACGGATGTCCGCGAACGCCGGTACACGCCGGCGACGCACTGCATCCTCGTCTTCGTGGCCATGGACGACGCCCGCCGCCCGCGCGAAGTCCCGGAGTGGCGCCCCCGCTCGGCGGCCGACGAGGCCCTGCAGCGCAACGCACGGGAGAGGCTCGAACCGCGCCGGCGCATCCAGGCCGCCATGCGCGACCAGCTCTATTCGGCCGAGGGCACGACCCCCCGCACCGTCTTCCGCTTCCTGGCCGCGCCCGGCGACGTGAACTGGGGCGGCAAGGCGCACGGCGGAACGGTCATGCGCTGGATCGACGAGACGGCCTACGCCTGCGCCGCGAGCTGGAGTTCGGAGGCCGCCGTGGCCGTGTACTCGGGCGGCATCCACTTCTACCGCCCGATCCAGATCGGCGACATCGTCGAGGTGGATGCCCGCCTCATCCATACCGGACCCCGCAGCATGCACATCAGCGTCCGGGTTCGCTCCGGAAGCCCGCGCACCCCGCACGACCTGCAGCTCACCACCCAGTGCATGAGCATCTTCGTCTCCCGCGGGGCCGACGGCAGCGCGGAGCCCGTGCGCCCACTCCCCCTCGCCAGCGCGGAAGATGAGCGCCTCGACGCCCACGCCAGGGCGCTCATCGCGATGCGCGCCGACCTGCCGACCCTCCCCGTGGACCTCGCACACAGCCCCTGAGCCACAGCCCCTGGCCCACATCCCCCTGCCCGGACGCTGACTTGCGGACAAAGTACCTTCAATTTCGAAACGAAGGTACTTTCTCCGCATCTCAGCCGGGGTCCGGTCAGGGCCGAGGCAGCCACCGGTCGAGGTACATGCCCAGGCCGGTGAGCTCGGTTCCCGCCCCGCGGTAGCCGATGTGCCCGTCCAGGCGCACGAGCAGTTGCGTGGCGCGGCGGGAACTGACCGCGTGCCCCCCGCAGCGCCGTCGCGCGCGCACCCGGCCCCGTGGGCACCAGGCGGTGCACGGTGAGCGCCCTCCCCGCGGCGAGCCGAGGCGCGGGGCTGGGCTCCCAGCCGGGCCCGCACAAAAGCAGGTGCCAGCCGGGGGCGGCGATGAGGGTATGCAGGCTCGTGGGCCGGCCGCGCAGCACAATCTCGGCGTCGGGCAGCCGGTCGCCGGCCTGCGGTCCACCGCGCGGCACGCCCGGCCCGGTCACCGCCAGTGCGCCGCCGCGATAGCGGATGGCCAGCTGCGAGACGACCCGGAAGCCCAGCCGGCGCCCCAGCCGGATCCCGAGCACGATGGGCATCAGCCGCGGGGCGACCTCGGTGCGGATGAACCGCAGCAGCGGGTGGGTGGAGGTGGCCACGACGAACGCCCGGTCGGTGAACCGGAGCACCGCGCGGCCGACCGGGGCGCGCTCCGGCCCATAGGTGTCCAGGATCGCCGCCGGGGCAGCCCCCGCCAGGGTGAGGGCGAGTTTCCAGCCGAGGTTCACGGCATCCTGGATCCCGGTGTTCATCCCCTGGGCGCCGGCCGGGCTGTGGATGTGGGCGGCGTCCCCGGCGAGGAACACGCACCCCTGCCGGTAGCGGGCCGCTCCCCTGTTGTGCAGCCGGAAGTTCGTCATCCAGACCGGATCGCGCAGCCGGATCGACGGCGTGGCGAAGGCGTCGACCAGCGCCTGCACCTCGGCCAGGGTCGCCGGCTGCGAGGCCGGCGTGCTGTCCGTTCGGGGCCGCATGGCCATGACCCGCCAGGTTGCCGGCCGGCCCAGCGGGAAGAAGAACAGCATCCCCCGGCCCGACAGGAACACGTGGGCAGCCCCCGCTTCGAGCCCGTCCGCCTCCACGTCGGCCAGCACGAACGTCTGCGGGTACGCGCTGCCCGCGAAGCTGATCCCGGACTGCCGCCGAACTCCCTCCTTCCGCTCATCATCGTCGCCGCGGCCCCGCCGACACGGAGACACCCGGCCCCTCGGGGACGGACTGGCCGGCTATCTCGGCCTGGGCGATTCCGCCACGCGGGTGATCGAGCGATCGCTGCCCGTGGCCTCCGACGTGTTGAGCGCGCTGGGCTGGTTCGGCCTTCTGCTTCTCCTGGCCTCGGCCACGGCCTTCTCGCGGGCGCTCGATCGCTTCTACGCCCGGGTCTGGTCGACCAGGCGGCCGGGCCTCCGCGGCGCGTGGCGCTGGGTCGCGGTGCTGGCCGCCATCCTCCTCGGGTTGGCCGTGATCCAGTTCACCCGGTCGATCCTGCGATCGGAGGGAGGCTATGTCGTGCTGACGATCTCCGCCGAGTTCGTGCTCTGGACGCTCATCTGGCTCGCCGCCGGGTGGATCATCCTCAACCGGGCCGTCAGCATCCGTGCGCTGCTGCCCGGGGCCATGCTCTGCGGAGTCGGCCTCGCCGTGACCGGGAGCCTCGGGAGAATCTACCTCCCGATCGCCCTGACGTCGGCGGCGGAGCAGTTCGGCGCCCTCGGCATCACCATCGCCTACATCGGGTGGCTCTTCATCCTGATGTTCGTTGTCGTGGTGGGCGTGACGGTCGGACAGGTCCTCACGAACGACTACGGCCTCTTCGCCGGAGCGCGGACCGTCCTGAACGGACCGTCCTGAACGGCGCGGCCTGAACGGCAAGGCTTAAACGGAAAGGGCCCGCCGTGCGGCGGGCCCTTCCTGAAACAGCGGTGGAGCTAAGGAGATTCGAACTCCTGACCTCCTCGATGCGAACGAGGCGCGCTACCAGCTGCGCCATAGCCCCCGACTGCTACTGAAGAATATCATGCACGCGCCGGTGGTGTGCGCCGCCGACCGGGTGGGTCGACTATCCGACGGCCCGACGGCGACGGAGGACGGCATCGAGGTCGGTCATCCCGGGTGCGGTCTCGCCGACGACCCCCATCGAGGCGAATCGGTTGACGGCCGCGGGGCCGCCCGACGCGACGGACGGCTGCGCCGCGACACGTGCGGCGGCGGGGCGCGAGATCGGGGTGACCGCTGCGGCGATCCGGGCTGCACGGAGGGCTAGCTCGGATTCGGCGGCCGCCTTGCGCAGCTCGGCCGCGGCATCCACCGACGCCATCGCGGTCTGCGCGATCGAGCCCCTGGACAGGTGCAGCGGGCGCGGCAGGGGCTGCGGCGTCCAGGTCGCGTTCGCCACCGGGGTCTCGTCGAAGTGCACGGGTTCGAAACGCTGGGCCGTGAGGAATGCCGCGATCGGCGACGCCGCGACCACCCGGGCCGTACGGGCGATGCGGGCCAGCCGAGACAACGAGCCGAGCGCGGCGACGACGGCAACGCCGCCGACGGCGAGCACCGTCCACGAGCCGGACAGCAACGCGGTGACCGCGCCGCTCAGCAGCGAGACGAGGCCGGCCAGGAGCACGAGGGAGCTGAGGGCGCGCCACTTGCGCAGGCGCCGGAGGGCCAGCGCGGGCGACTCCGCCGAAGCGGAAGCTGAAGCGGCTCGCGCGGACGCCGCTGCGCGCCGGGCCGCTGCGGCGGCTTCCACCGCCTGCTTCGACTCGGCGCGGGCATCGTCCTCGGCCTGGGCGAGAAGTTTCTGTTGGGCGTTGACCGTGCGCGCGTTCGCCTCGAGCCGGACCTGCTGGGGCACTTCGGAGGTCTCGGCCATGATTCGGAGCGTCTGCTGCAGCCGAACGGCGTTCCGCTCGACGGCCAAATACTGGCGTCGACGGGACCAGGTCGGCATGAGATAGGTCACCCAGAGGGTGGCGGCGACCGCCACCATCACTCCACCGCCCAGCGCCTCGCTACTCATGGTCACTACGGTATGAGCGCGGAGCACTCCCGGGCATGATTACCAAGGGTGTGTCACCGCCCATTGGTGGGCAAAGGCCGCGCGGAGGCGGCGAGGTCCGCGGGCGACACGAGGGCGGCATCCGGGGGCACGAGCCCCTCGCGCCAGCGGCGCAACACCCCCTGCGGCAGCTCCTCGGCGACGAGGGCGAAACAGAAATGGTCGCGCCAGTCCCCGTTGATGTGGATGAAGCGGCGCCGGAGTCCCTCGTAACGGAAGCCGAGCTTCCCGACCACACGCAGCGAGGGGGCGTTCTCCGGCCGGATGCAGATCTCCATCCGGTGCAGCCCCAGTTCGGTGAAGCAGTAGTCCGTCGCCAGCGCGACCGCAGTCGGAGTGATCGACTTGCCGGCGAATTGCTGGCCCACCCAATAGCCGATCGTGGCCGACGATAGCGATCCCCAGGTGACCGACGACACGTTCAGCTGCCCGGCGAGCTCGCCCTCGTACTCGAGGACGAACGGCAGCCCGTGCCCGGCCCGGGCGTTGAGCAGCAGGTTGCGGATGCTCGCCCGCGTGTCGAAGGACATCGGCGCGTACGGGTTGGTCGCCTCCCAGGCGCGCAGCCACGCCCGGTTCTCCAGGAGCTCGCGCTCGAGGTTCTTCGAGTCGCGCACCCGGATCGGGCGCAGGGTGACGGGTCCCTCGTGGAGGGTCGGGATCGCGAATGGCACTGCTAGCCTGTCTGGTCGTGGGCCGCGGCCCGGTGGTTTGCGCCCACTGTAGCCGTCGTGGCTACTCCATGCGGCCGGCGAAATCGCGCAGCCAGGGGCGAAGCTCCGGGCCCAGGTCGTCGCGATCCACGGCGAGCTGGATGATGGCCTTGATGTAGTCGAGGCGGTCGCCGGTGTCGTAGCGCCGGCCGCGGAAAATCACTCCGTACACTCCCCCGGTCTCCTCCGGGCTGACGGCCATTTCCTGCAGGGCGTCGGTGAGCTGGATCTCGTTGCCCTTGCCCGGCTTGGTGTGCTCGAGCACGTCGAAGACCTCGGGGCGGAGCACGTAGCGTCCGATGATGGCGAGGTTCGAGGGGGCGTCGGCGGCGCTGGGCTTCTCGACCAGGCCGGTCACCCGCACGACGTCGGGATCATCCGTCGTCTCGATCGCCGCGGCGCCGTACATGTGGATCTGCGACGGGTCGACCTCCATCAAGGCGACGATGCTGGCGTTGCGCCGCTGTTGTTCGTCCAGCATCTTGTCCAGAAGAGGGTCGCGAGCGTCGATGATGTCGTCGCCCAGGAGCACGGCGAAGGGTTCGCGGCCGACGTGCATCTTCGCGCGCAGGATGGCGTGGCCGAGGCCCAGCGGGTCACCCTGGCGCACGTAGTGCATGTCGGCCAGGTCGGTGGACTCGTTGACCTTGGCCAGCTTGGTCAGGTCGCCCTTACGCTCGAGCAGGTCCTCCAGCTCGGTCATCCGGTCGAAGTGGTTTTCCAGCGAGTTCTTGTTGCGCCCGGTGATCATCAGCACGTCGTGCAGCCCCGCGGCGACGGCCTCCTCGACGACGTACTGGATGGCCGGCTTGTCGACGACGGGCAGCATCTCCTTCGGCATCGCCTTGGTTGCCGGCAGAAAACGCGTACCGAGTCCTGCTGCGGGAATAACGGCCTTAGTAATCGGGGTGCCCATGGGGTCAAGGGTATCGGCATCTAGGATGACTTTATGGACTCCGACATCCCTCACCGAAAGCGGGCGCTCCGCGCCGAGTTGCGGGAGCGCCGTCAGAACCTGACTTCCGTGGAGCGCGACACCGCAACCGCGGGCCTCACCGAGAACCTCCAGAGCCTCGCCATCGACCTCTCGGCCCGGTCGATTTCCTGTTACCTCTCCTCCCTCACCGAACCCAGCACCCGTCCCTTCGTGAACTGGGCGGAGGCCGACGGCATCCGTGTCCTGTTCCCGGTGTCGCGCGAGGACGGGCTGCTTGACTGGACCGTCGGTGAAGACAACGGCGAGACCGAGGGCCTCGCCGGGGTTCCGGAGGCCGCCGGCACCCTGCTCGGCCCGATCGCCATCAACGACGTCGACCTCATCATCGTTCCCGCCGCCGCCGTCGACAGTACCGGCATGCGGATGGGCTGGGGTCGCGGTTACTATGACAAAACCCTCGGATCCATGGACAAGTGCCCTCCGGTCTACGCCGTCGTGTTCGACAACGAGTTCGTCGACGAGGTACCCCGCGAGGTGCACGACCAGCCGGTCAACGGACTGGTCACTCCCACGAGAATCATCTCGTTCCAGAACGACTAAGACCACAAACCCTCAAGACCACTGGCCAGCCTTCGCTCGCCGTTCCATCAGCTGGAGATTGACGTGCCCACCTACTCGTACCGTTGCACGGAGTGCGACACCGCCTTCGACATCCAACAGTCCTTCACCGACGACTCGCTGACCGTGTGCCCCACCTGCCAGGGCAAGCTCCGCAAGGTGTTCTCCGCGATCGGGGTCAGCTTCACCGGGTCCGGCTTCTATCGCAATGACGCCCGGGCGGAAGCCGGCGCGTCCCGGGCCACGAAGTCCGGCGGCAAGAAGTCCGCCGAGAAGGGCTCGGACGGCTCGGCCGTGGGCACCTCCTCGGAGAAGCCGGCAAAGGCGGCCAAGGCGGCGGGCGAGAAGTCGTCCGGAGCGCCAGCCGCCAAGGAGAGCAAGCCGTCCGCTAGTGTCTCAGCAACGAAGTCGAATACGGGCTCCTCTGCCCCGAAGAAATCGTAAGGGACAATCGGTCATGCTCAAGGGATTCAGGGACTTCATCATGCGCGGCAACGTCATCGACCTCGCCGTCGCTTTCGTCGTTGGTGTTGCGTTCACCGCCGTGGTCACGGCGATCGTCGAGGGGATCTTCAACCCGCTGATCGCGACGCTGTTCAACGCGGAGAGCCTGGCCAAGTCGATGGTGGTGGAGCTGCCGGGCGGCGCGAAACTGTCGTTCGGGCTGGTGCTCGCGGCGATCATCACGTTCCTGCTGGTTGCGGCCGTCGTCTACTTCGTCTTCGTGATGCCGATCAACAAGATGAAGGAAACCCAGGAGCGCCGCCGCAAGGCGGGCCTTCCGGCCGGCGCCGACGCCGTCCCGGCGACCGAACTCGACCTGCTCACCGAGATCCGCGACCTGCTGGCGTCTCGCCAGAGCGAAGACCCCCGGCAGACGCCGTAACCCGCGGGCTCCCGCCCACCGGCTACCAGTGCGGCGGGCGGTCCCGCCGGAGCCGGTCGTCGTTCTCGCCGCGCGAGCCCTCCGCTGACGGCGCAGTCCCGCCCTCCTCGCGCTCGATCGGCACGTCCGGGCTGGGGTCCGTGTTCGGCGCGGGCAGCAGCCGGGCGCGCCGGGCGCCGCGCTGGCGCACGATCGGCTGCCGAGGCCCGGCGGTGTCGTCCTCGGCGCTCGCCCGGATTTCGGCGCTCGCGTCCTTGTCGGCGCCGGTGTCACTCATGGGAACAGGCTAGCCGGTCAGGCGCGGGGCGGAGTGACCGCGATCGGAGCCGTCGCGGCATCCGCGGCGGGTTCCGCCCGCTTGACCCCGGCGAGCGTCGCCACGCGCTGGGCGACGGCATCCGGGTTGCTGAAGAGCTCGAAGCTGTGCACCCGCAGGTAGTGCCAGCCGAGGCGGCGCAGCACCTCGGGGCGCAGCCGGAGCGACTCGCGCAGGCTGGCCCGGCCGACGACGGCATCGGTTTCGACGACGACCGCACGGCCGGCGTGCGAGGCGGCGAGCGCGAGCTTGCCGCGATGGCCGAGGGAGACCGTCAGGCCGAGCCGTTCGAGCCGGCCGGCCAGGTCGACGAGCATGGATTCGCTCGGGTCGGGCGCCTGGTTCTCCCTGGCTCGTGCCTCGGTTTCGCTGAGGACCTGGGAGAGCGCGAGGATGCCGTGGCGCTGGCGGTCCGCGTCGATGTCCTCGGGGCGGAAGCAGGAGACGATGTCCATCGCGCGCCTGGCGCGGGTCATGCCGATGGCCAGCAGGCGTTCCCCGCCAGGCTCGCCGAGGGAGCCGAAGTTGGAGAGCAGCCGGCCGTGCGGGGTGCGCCCGTAGCCGATCGAGAAGATGACCCGGTCGCGGCTCTGCGCGACGGCCTGCTCGAGCGTGAGCACGGTGAACGGCTCGGCCCGGTCCTTGAGGATGAAGTCGGAGAGGTCGGTGCGCTTGGAGAACGCGGCGAGCACGGCCTGGTGCACGCGCACGGAGTGCCGGGCGCTGGCGGTGATCACCATGAGCGACTCGCGGGGGCGCTTGACGGCGTGGTCGAGGACCAGCTCGACGACCTTGGCGACCTCGGCGTCGACGCTTTCGATGGCGCCGCTGTCGGCATCCGGCATGCCGTGGCCGCCGGCAACGTAGCTGAGGCTGAGGCTGCCGTGGCCGAGGAAGCTTCCGGCCCAGGGCAGGGAGTCGATCCGGCCGCCGTAGAAGCGGTGGTTGACGATCTCGGCGAGGTCTTCTCCCCCGGCCCGGTAGCTGCGGGTGAGGGTGAGCGTCGGCAGCAGTTCGCCGAGGCGGGCGAGGGCCGAGTCGGCGTGCAGCGCGTCGACGTTGTGCGGTTCGGTGTCGCCGGCGTCGCCGATGCCGGTCTCGAACGGTGACGGGGTCTGGGTGACCGGGTCGCCGAAGGCCACAACCTGCTTGCCGCGGCGAATCGCCCCGACGTTCTCGGCGAAGGTGGTCGCACCGGCGTCGACGAGCAGCACGGTGTCGAAGCTGAGCCGGTCGTCGAGGTCGGCGACCTCATACGGCGAGGCCAGCCAGACCGGCGCCAGCACCCGGCCCAGGTGGGGCGCGGCGTCGTGCAGCCTGGTCGGCGTGGCGCGGCCGGCACGGAGCAGCCGGCGCAGCTGGTCGGCCTCGTCGGGCCAGTCGACGACGCCGATCTTCCAGGTCTCGGCGAGCAGCCAGGCCACCAGCTGGCCGGTGGCGGAGGCGTGCGCCTCGTCGACGAGCCGGAAGTCGGCCTCGAGGCGGTCGAGCACCTGGGTGTTCGCGTTCAGGAGGGCCTTGTTGTCGCTCAGCATCGCCTCGAGCACGGACTGCCACCAGGCGAGTTCGAGTTCGTCGGCGACATCCTTCTCCGACACGTGCCGCTGGGCCAGGTCGGTCATCAGCGGGTCGAGGTTGTGTTCGCGCAGGGTGGCGAGCAGCGCGGTGCGCTCGTGCAGGTTCGCGAGCACCTCGCTCTCCGCGGCCAGGCCGGCGACCGTGTAGATCAGCTGCTTGATCGGGCGGTTGACCAGCTGGCGGGTGGTGCCCGCCGTGCCGAGCGGGACGTCGAGCAGGCCCAGGTCTTCGGCGACGCGCTGGTAGGCCACGTGCACGTCGTTGATGCCGACGGGCACCTCGGGGGTGGAGCCGGCGACGACGTAGCGCTGCCAGAGGGTGCGCTGCTGCTGGATGCGGCGGAGGCTCTCGTTCATGTCGCTGACGTGCACGCCGGGCCGCAGGTACTCGTCGGCCAGCTTCCGCAGCCGGCGACGGCTGCTGGAGGGCATGTCGGGCGAGTCGCGGCGGGCCGACGTCGCGGCGATCAGCTCGGTGAGCGGCCGGTCGTAGACGGCCGGCTGGAACCGGTCGAGCGTCTCGCGGATGTCGAGCAGGAGCCGCAGGTAGATGCCGAGTTCCGCGATGGTCTCGAAGGGACGCAGGCGGGTCTGCCCGACGAGCCCCGACGCGCGCTCGAGCAGGCGCGGCAGTTCGATCTGGTTGACCCGCTTGGCCAGCTGGTGCGCCGACGACGCCTCGGCGGTCGAGGTGAAGGTCGCCCCGTACCAGGGCGAGTCGCCCGGGCCGTAGCGGAACTCGCCAAGCGCCGCCGCCTTGATCAGGGTCGCTGCGGCGGCCCCGCGGTTGTACGCGAGGCGTTCGAGGGCGCCGCGGTCCAGCCGCGCGGTCGTGGAGGGCGGGGACGGGAGCTGGGCGAGGCGGGCGAGTTCGCCGAGCGCGTCGAGCACTGATACGCCGAGCGCGGAGTCGCGCCGGGACAGGGCAGAGCGGTAGTCGAGGAGCACCTTGCGGAGGCGGACGAGCGCGTCGTCGACGTCGCCGACCCGGGGCTGGGTGGCCTTCTCGTTGCGCGTGATGGACTGCACGAGGTCGCGCCGCAGGTTGCGCGGGGTGACCGCGACGCCGGGCAGGCCGACCTGCACGAGGCGGTGGGCGATGCCGTCGAGGCTGGACCGGCGGGCGCTGACCACGAGCACGCGCCTGTGCTGGGAGATCAGCGCGCCGATGGCGTTGACGATCGTCTGCGTGCCGCCGGTGCCCGGCAGCGTCTTGACGACGAGCGAATTGCCGGCGGCGATCTGCGCGATGACGTTTTCCTGCTCCGGGTCGGCGTCGAGCAGCAGGATGTCGGTGGCCGGCGGGCGCACGTCCTGGCCGATCGGCACGACGGGGTTGTAGGCCGTCTCGATGGCGCGGCGGGCGGACGGGTTCCCGGCGACCGCGTCGAGGAGCGGGTGGTCCAGCCGGGTGATGTCGGCGGCGAGCGACCGGCCGACATCGGCGAAGGAGGAGACGACGAGGCGCGGGACGACGTTGAACCACGGCAGGTGCGAGGTGAGGCCGCGCAGGCGGTCGATCACCGGTTGGGGCTTGAACGCGCCGTTGGTCACGGCGAGGGCCACGAAGGCGTCGGCGTCGAGGGTGATCTGGAACTGGTCGTGCAGGGCGCGGGCGAGTTCCGGATTGAGGAACGGCTGGCCCTTGAGCTTGAGCTCGAAGTCGCGCCCGTAGCGCCGGATCGCCAGTGGGCGCAGCAGGATGGGCGCGCTGAACTCGGTCTCGTCGTTCTTCCACTGGGCGAGGCCGATGGCGAGGTTGACCGATTCGATCCCGCGCATGGAGCGCAGCTCGATGCCCTTCTGGGTGATCTCGTTGGCGGCCAGCCGGGCGTTGCGCAGCGCGAGCTCGTCGCGGATCAGGTTGGAGAGCAGCGTGGTCTTGCCGGTGATGAACTGCGGCAGTCCGCCGGGGTGCGTCGCGCTCAGTTCGATCCGTGTGCGCGGGCCGTCGTTGAAGTGCAGCAACGGGGACCTGCCGCCGACCGCGGCGAGTTCGTCGCGCCAGCGCTGCCAGGTCGGTTCGGCAATATTGCCGGCCACGAGGGAAGGATCGCCCAGGCTCACGGTGTGCGGGGAGGTCGAATTTTGCGCGTCGGGGCCGGACGCATCCGTGTACTCCGACAGGATGCCGTCGTCATCTTGTTTTTTATCGAGGCGCCACACAGGGACACCCTAATTGGGACTGGGCGGGTTTGCGGGTAGGCGCCCCCGAGTTTCGCGTGATCACGGGCGATCAGAGCCAATTGCGCTTCTTGAAGACGATGTAGAGGCCGAAGCCCATTCCGACCATGAGCGCGACGGCGAACGGGTAGCCCCATTCCCAGAGCAGCTCGGGCATGTGCCGGAAGTTCATGCCGTAGATCGTGCCGATCAGCGTGGGCGCGAACAGGATGGCCGCCCAGCCGGAGATCTTTTTGACCTCTTCGCTCTGCGCGAGGCTCGTCTCGGAGAGGCTGCGGGTTTCGTCGTTCTGGCGCTGGTTCACGAGGGTGCTGTGCACCGTGAGCGCGTTGGACAGGAGTTCCCGGAACGCGTCCCCGCGCTCCACCACGCGGATGGTGTGGTCGAGCACGTCGCGCAGGTGGTGCCGGATTTCCACGTCGACGTTGTATTTCTCGAATCCGCGCTGGAGGGATTCCATCATGCCCACCAGCGGCTGCGTCGCCCGCTGGAACTCGATCACCTCGCGGGAGAGCGCGTAGATGCGGCGGGACACCTCGGGGTCGCCGGTGAAGAGCTGGTCCTCGATCTCGTCGATGTCGTTTTCGAGCCCGGCGACGACGGGCCCGTACTCGTCGACGACCTGGTCGAGGATCGCGTAGAGCACGGCCTCGGGCCCGAGGGCCAGCAGCGCCGGATTCTCCTCCATGCGGCGGCGCACGACGGCGAGGTTGGGCGACTCGGCGTGACGGATGGTCAGCACGAAGTCGGGCCCGATGAAGAGGTGCACCTCGCCGAATTCGACGCGTTCCTCCGCGTCGATGTATCGTGCCGGGCGCAGCACAAGGAAGGCGATGTCGTCGAAGCGCTCGAGCTTGGACCGCTGGTGGCCCTTGAGGGCATCTTCAACCGACAGGTGGTGCAGGCTGAACTCTTCGGCGACCGAGCGCACTTCCTGCTCGGTCGGCCGGTACATGCCGATCCAGGCGAAGCCCGCGTTGGCCTTGAGGACCTCGTAGGTCTCGTCGAGCGTGACCGGCGTCGCCACCCGTCGACCGTCCACGTAGATCGCATTGTCGATCAGCGCCATGGGTTCTCCTTCGCTTGCGATAACCAGTGTCGCAGGGGCGGGAGGAACTGTGGCGCAGGCCGGTCGGGCCGGGCATGCGAAAGGGGGCCAAACCCGAATTGGCCCCCCTCGCAATTCCTGGCCAGGGCGACAACCCGAATGTCTCCTGAACCGGCGATGCAGCTCGAGGAGCGTGCATCGTGTTCCATAGTCTGCGGCAGCGCCGACCGCTCCGGTAGTCAGCTCTTTGGGGGACCGCCGCGCGTTGCGGATCGGCCGCCGCCGCGCGTCAGCCGAGCGCCGATCGAACGCCGGTCGAGCCTCAGCCGCGGCGGAGGGCGCCCGCCAGCCGGCCGGGGTCCAGCGCGAACAGGTCGCGGGATCCGGCGGTTGCGGCGCCGAGCAGGCCCGCGCACTGCGGCAGGAGCTGTTCCGCGTAGAACCGGGCGAGCACGAGCTGGGTCTCCGCCATCTCGGCGTCGCCCGTGGCGGGGCCGGCCAGGGCCGAGCGGGCCAGCAGCCATCCCCCGACGCAGAGCCCCCACATGCGCAGGTAGGGCGTGGAGCCGGACAGCGCGGAGTCGGGGTCGGTGCTTCCGGTGGCGAGCATCCACGCTGTGGCCGTTTCGAGGGCGTCGAACTGCCGGCCGAGCTCCATCCGGATCAGGTCGAATTCGTCGCCGGCCTGCGCCAGCTCCGCCTCGACCTCGCGCATGGTCGCGATGAACTCCATCACCGAGGCGCCGCCGCGCACGCCGAGCTTGCGGCCGACGAGGTCCGCGGCCTGGATGCCGTTGGTTCCCTCGTAGATCGGGGTGATCCTCACGTCGCGGTAGTGCTGCGCGGCGCCGGTCTCCTCGATGAAGCCCATGCCGCCGTAGACCTGCAGCGCCAGGGAGGTGAGCTCGGTGCCGAGGTCGGTGCCGAACGACTTGCAGATCGGGGTGAGCAGGCCGACGATCTCGACGGCCCGCGCGACGGCCCGCTCGTCCTGCTCGTGGCTGGCGTGGTCCATCTGCACGGCGTTGAAGAGCATCATCCGGCGAAGCGCCGCGAGGTAGGCCCGCTGGGTCATCAGCAGCCGGCGCACGTCGGGATGCTCGATGATCGCCGAGTCCTTCCCCTCGGCACCGATCGCCAGGCCCTGCCGGCGGTCCTGGGCGAAGTCGAGCGCCTGCTGGTAGGCGCGCTCGCCGATCGCCAGGCCCTGGGTGCCGACGGAGAGCCGGGCGCTGTTCATCATCACGAACATGATCCGCATGCCGAGGTTCTCCTCGCCGATGAGGTAGCCCGTCGCGCCCTCGTAGGAGAGCACGCAGGTCGGCGAGCCGTGGATGCCGAGCTTGTGCTCGATCGAGAGGCAGGTGACCGGGTTGTGTTCGCCGAGCGATCCGTCCACGTTCACGAGGAACTTGGGAACGATGAAGCAGGAGATGCCCCGGGTGCCGGCGGGGGCACCGGGAGTGCGGGCGAGCACGAGGTGCACGATCTGCTCGGCCAGGTCGTGCTCGCCGTAGGTGATGAAGATCTTCTGGCCGGTGATGGCGAAGGTCCCGTCACCGTTCGGCACGGCACGCGTGGCGAGCGCCCCGACATCCGACCCGGCCTGCGGCTCGGTGAGGTTCATTGTGCCGGTCCACTCGCCGCTGATCATTTTCGGCAGGTAGCGCTGCTTCTGCTCCGCGTCGCCGTAGTGCAGGAGCGCGTCGATGGCGCCCTGGGTGAGCAGGGGGCAGAGGGCGAAGGCCATGTTCGCGGAGGCCGTCATCTCCTGGATCGCGAGGTTCACCGACCAGGGGAATGCGCCGCCGCCGAATTCCTCCGGGAACGGGACCGAGCCCCATCCGGCGTCGACGTACTGGCGGTAGGCCTCCTTGAACGGGGCGGGCGTGACGACGGAACCGTCGGGCTCGCGCCGGGCACCTTCGACGTCGCCGGGCTGGTTGGTCGGCGCCACGACCTTGGCCATGAAGTCGCCGCACTGCTCGAGGAGGTCGACCACGGTGTCGAGGTCGGCATGCTCGTAGCCGGGCAACCGGGCGACGCCCGGGTAACCCACGACATGCTCGAGGACGAAGGCGAGATCGGTCAGGGGAGGTCTGTAGGTGCTCACGGTCGTCAGCGTAGCCCAGCCTCCAACTTCCGCCGCAAGGCGTTGTAGGAAGTGTCCAAATCACTGGCGTTGAAGTGCCCCTGGAGGGATTCGAACCCCCAACCGTTTCCTTAGGACGGAAAAGGGAAACGGTAGCCTCGGAAATCCCGCAGATGCCCGCCAGATAAGGGATACAGAGGGCATCGATCGGATGCGACGTCCCGGAATCGCCCCCCTCACAGCGCCTATTGTCCCCACGTTAAGGACTGGTAAACGCGGGATGAAGCTGTCCCCGCGCATGGAACAGGCATGAACCCTCAACACGACCCCGGGTCGTTTGGGTTGCGTCCCCGTGAGTGGTGTGGTTTCCCCGCTCGTGAGCGTTGCTTCGTCAACGTAAAGAGCCACCGTGCGATGGTCAGTGAGTACCGACTAAAGCAACTCACGAAGGACACCACACGATGGCTCTAGACCAGTCTGCCCTGCTCAACCTGCTGGGAGAACTCAAACTCACCGATGTCACCGATCGCATCCGCGTCGCGACCGAAACTCTCTATCAAGAACTGATCGATGCGGAAGCGAGCGCGTTCATCGGCGCCGCCCCGTTCGAGCCCTCCGGCGACCGCACCACCTACCGCAACGGCACCCGGCCGAGGACCTTGTCGACCACGGCCGGGGACCTCGACTTGAAGATCCCCAAGCTGCGCGCCGGGTCGTTCTTCCCCGCCCTGCTGGAGCGGCGCCGCCGCGTGGACCAGGCCCTGTTCGCGGTCGTGATGGAGGCCTACGTGCACGGCGTTTCGACCCGCAAGGTCGACGACCTCGTCAAAGCGCTCGGCGCTGACACCGGCATCTCCAAGTCCGACGTGTCCCGGATCTGCGCGGGCCTCGACGCGGAAGTAGCAGAGTTCCGCGACCGGACCCTGGCCGCGCAGGACTTCCCCTACGTGTTCCTCGACGCCACCTACTGCAAGGCCAGAGTCGGGCACCGAATCGTGTCCCAAGCCGTCGTCGTCGCCGTCGGAGTGGCCGCCGACGGGCGCCGGGAAGTGCTCGGCTTCGACGTCGGCGACAGCGAGAACGAAGGCTTCTGGACCAGCTTCCTGCGGTCGCTGAAGACCCGCGGCCTGGGCGGGGTGAAGCTGGTCATGTCTGACGCCCACACCGGGCTCAAGAAGGCCATCGGGACCGTGTTCCAGGGCGCCGGCTGGCAGAGATGCCGGGTCCACTTCATGCGCAACGTCCTCGCGGTGGTGCCGAACGGGTCCCAGGAGATGGTGGCCTCGATCATCCGCACGATCTTCGCCCAGCCCGACCGCGAGCACATCGAGAAACAGTTCCGCGAGGTCACCACGATGCTCGGCCGGTCCCATCCGAAGGTCGCCGCGATGCTCACCGATGCCCAACCAGACCTGCTCGCGTTCGCGGCTTTCCCGCGTCGCCACTGGCGCCAGATCTGGTCGACCAACCCGCTATCTGTTAACCGGCTCTCGAACGACACGTCCCTCTCGACACTTCCGATGACGAGGGTTCCGCGATCGTTGGGGTGGAAGCTGGTGGAGATCGACGGACAAAGGAGTTCAGGCTATGACCGTTTCAGCGAGGAAGCTCGAGGGTGCGTTCCGCATCGTGGGCGATTGGGGCGACGCCGCATCGGCGAATGCCTTTCTCGGTCACCTCGATGCTCGGGCGTTCAGCCCGAGCACGGTTCGCTCCTACGCGTTCGATATCGTCAACTTCGCACGGTTTCTGTTGGCGAGGGGCAGCACCCTTGTCGAGGTCTCGCCGATGATGGTCTTCGAGTGGATCGATTGGCAGGGCGTTCATTCACACGGCACATCTGACCGGGTCGAGGAAGCTTCGGGCGCAGTGCGCACTGCGGCAGCGTCGACGGCCAATCGCCGGGTCGCGGCGGTGAGGGCGTTGTTCGAATACTTGGTGATGGCCGGCGCTTGCCCCAGCAATCCTGTCCCGTCTCCGCGACGGCGCAGTAGCCCGGGCGCCTCGACCCGCTGCCTGCTGGGTCATCTGGGCGCCGGTCGCTCACGCGGTGGGGGACGGCTGGTGCGTCAGCCCCAGTTGCTGCCGGAATCGCTGCCCGTTAGCGACGTCGACCGTTTCCTGCGTTCGTTGGATACGCACCGCGACCGCGCGATCGTGTTGGTGATGCTGCTGGGCGGTTTGCGGGCCGCGGAAGTGCGCGGGCTGCAGCTATCCGACGTCGACCTCGGGCGCTGCCGGCTGCGCGTCGTGGGCAAAGGATCCAAAGAAGGGCACATCCCCGTCGATGGCGCTTTCTTTACCGAGGTCGCCGCCTACCTCCGTCACGAGCGCCCCACCGGGGTGAATTCATCGGAGTGTTTCCTCGTGTTGAGAGGGCCAACCACGGGACAACCGTTGACGGAAGCGGGGCTGCGCGGGGTGTTCCGCCGCCACCGGGAGGCATCGGGGGCGACCCGGGTGCGTCCCCACCGGTTGCGGCACACCTATGGCACCGAGCTGGCCTCGGCCGGTATCGACCTGTTGGCACTGCGGGAGCTGATGGGCCACGTTTCCCCGGACACCACCGCCCGCTACGTCCACCTGAGTATCGAACACCTCGCCGCCGAATATGGCGCCGCCCGCGCAACCCTTGCCGCCAACGCCCGATGACGATCATCATGACCACCACATCCCTGCCTCCAGTGCTGACGCTGCGAGACGGCTACCTCGACAATCTGTCGGTTCTCGGCCTGGGGCCCAGGGCTATGCGGGACCGCGCTCGGATCGTTGACGCTTTCCTCGGCAATCACCCAGACCTGGTCGAGTGGATGAACCTCCCGGCGTTGTCTCGCTGCGAGGAGCTGGCTCGCACCGGCGCCTGGCCCGTCATCGTCTATGCCGTCGCCCATAACGGCCTGCTACTGGACTTGGAACTGATTGGGGCGAAGAACCTCACAGGCATCGGCGCCGCGATCGAGACGCGCGACCCGGATGGATTCGCCCGGATGCGCGCCGCCGGCAACCGGCTCGGATGGACATCGAAATGGGTCGAAACCCTTCTCGGTGAAGGCCTGGCCGTGCTCCTAGCCTGGACGGGAGGAACAACGGCGCAGCTCACCACCGACATCATCGACGCGTTCGAAACGGGACTCATCGCCACGACGACACTGACGCCGTCGATGCTCCGCGCCTACCGCGCACGGTTGGCAGGGCTGAGAGCGATCCTGTTCGACACCAAAGTGATCGACACTCCACCTCGGCGGCGGCCCACCGCGTCGAGTTACGAGGAACGCTTCGCGGCGGTGGAGATGGCGCCCTCGTTGCGCAAAACATTCCTGCGTTACGTCACCGTCCGCTCCGCAGTGGCCCGTCCCAGCACGGTGGACTGCCTGATCAATGACCTGCTGCCGTTTGCGGAATACCTCACCGCCCACGCGCCGGAGATACGACACCTCCATCACCTGCGACGCCACCACATCGAGGCCTACCTGATCTGGAACCGCCACCGGTCCTGGCGCGGACGCCATGCCGCCGCCGGCGCAGGCCGCACCGTCTCGACCGCTGTCGCGCAGGCGGCGGTATTGACACTGCGGAACATGCTCGACGACATCACCGACTGGGGCTGGAAAGACGTCCCCACTCGCCGGCTGGTATTCCGGGCCGACATCCCCAAGCTCGGTCAGCCGCTGCCGCGCGCTCTCGCCCCCGACATCGACGCGGCGCTGATGGCAGCCGTTGACGCCCTCGACGATCCCTTCGCCCGCGTCGCGGTGACGGTGTTGCGCCACACCGGATTGCGCATCGGTGAGCTCCTCGACCTGGAACTGGGAAGCGTCTATGACTACGGCCCCGCCGGCTCCTGGCTGAAAGTCCCCCTCGGCAAACTCGCCACCGAGCGGATGGTCCCCCTGGACGCGACCGCGCTGGCCGCCCTCGACCAATGGACTGGGCAGCGCGGTCCCTCACGGGCGCTGCCCCACCCCCGGACCGGCACGGTCACAGACTTCCTCTTCACCAACCACGGCCGACGACTGGGTCCGACCCGGATCCGCAACGGCCTGATCGCTGCCAGCACCGCTGCGGGACTCCGCGGCACCGATGGGGCTGACTGTCGGTGACGCCGCACCAACTCCGCCACACCTGGGCCACCGAGCTCGCCAATGCCGGGATGAGCCTGCAAGCGCTGATGGCGCTGCTGGGCCACGCGACCGCCCAAATGACCGTCCGGTATGCCACCCTCGCCTCGCCGACGCTGCGAGTCGCCTACGACGACGCCGTCGGCAAAATGCGCCGACAATTGACTCTCACTCCGGTCGGCCGCCCGATCGTTCCCGACAAAGTGGCCTGGCTCAACAGCGAGATGATCAAAACCCGTGTCGCCCACGGATATTGCTCCCGGCACGAAAGCGCCGGCGCCTGTTCCTATGCGAACATCTGTGAGAACTGCGCCAACTTCACGACCGGCCCCGAGTTCACCGACGCTCTCGCCGAGCAACTCGACGACGTCCAAGCGCTCACAGCCGATGCCGAACAACGCGGCTGGGACGGTGAAGCAGCCAGACACGCCACCACCGCGGCAGCCCTCACCAGCCACCTCCGCCAAGTCCGACGGTGACACCGAAAATCCCAATCCTCTTGACCTGACAACGAGAGCCGGTTAATGGAACGGGTCAACAAGGAGATCAAACGCCGCACCGACGTCGTCGGTGTGTTCCCCAACGCCGCGACCCTGCTGCGCCTGGCCTGGCCGGGTCGGTTCTGATCGAGCAGCACGACGAGTGGGAAGCCGGCGAACGCCGCTACTTCTCCGAGGCCTCGATGCTCGAGCTGGCCGTCATGAACAACCCCGTCGAGGTCATCGACGAGGCGGTGATCCTCCCAGAACTCGCCGCAGCCTAAACTAGAACAACTGACCCGCACGGTGTTGAGAAACTCCACCACTCAGCGGGACGTGACCGTCGTTTGCGAAACTGTTCGTGAAACTGCCCCAAAGAAACAAAAAGAAATCGCTCCTGAGAATTCTCAGGAGCGATTTCTGGTTTCTGCGACTTTCGCGTCAGTTCCTGACCGCGAATTGTCGTTCAGGGAGGGGTTCCAGTCGGTTTTGGCGGTTTTTGCGCGCGTTGGATTGTCTTGAGTGCTGGGTGGTTTGCCCTCTCGGGCGGTGATGTGGCAATTCGCGTTGGCATCACGTGTCCTGACGCTTCGCGATGTCCCGCAAGGCGGCCCGAATCGCGCGATTTGAGTGAGGTAGTCCACGCGCGTCCACGGACGAGAGTGCCTTGCTTCTCGAGAGGCCTTCTTCGGTTGACGAGCAATTCAAATTGACCGCATCGTTCACCAGGCCGACGTGATCAGTCTCAAGGGCAACAGTTACCGGCTCAAGCAACACCAACCGTATTCCACCGCCCTTGATCTCCCGCCAACTCAGGATCGTGGCAGGTCCGGATCGACGGGCGAACAGCGCGTTGTCACGCAGAAGACCGTAGCCAAGTGTTATCGCCTCATTCGGACATCCTGCGCTCTCGCTGCCGGGTCCCACTTCAGAGCTCCTTCGACGACGAAACGATGCTTTCGATAGAAGGCCTGGGCGCGGTCGTTCTGCTCCACGACCCAGAGCGACGCCGACTGGTGAAACAGGACGGATTCCAGCAGCCGGGCGGCCACTCCGGAGCCGTGGCAGCTGACGTCGGTGTTCAGAACATACAACTCCGTATCGGCAATAGGCTCGGCGTCATGCGAGGGCCCCGCCGAGGCGAATCCCACAATAGCGCCGCCTCGTTCGGGATCAACCGCGACGATCGTTCGCCTCCCGTCATCCGTGCCAAGGATCCTCCGCCAGTTGGCGATCCATTCGGCGGCGTCCAGGCCTGCCAGGAAATTCGGGTCCATACAGGCCTGATAGGTGAACCGCCAGACAGCGATGTGAAGTACTCCGAGGGCATCCGCATCCTCAAGCACGGCCGGCCGGAGGTTGAATCGGTTCTGATCCGTCATTCAGGGATCCTGTCAGAAGCGAACGCACCAGGGATGACGGCCACCCTGACCTCGGGCGTAAACGTCGCGGAGAGGTCGAAGGGCCACAACCCTGTGGGCAGGTTTCGGAACGGAAAGCTGGAGAAATCATTCGACGCCACACCCGGCGCATCAACACAAATGATGTCCCCGACCAGAGGCTCGAACGCTGCGCGAAAGTGGTTCTTAACCTTCATGACCAGCAGGTCATAGCCGGTGACGTCCAGCCCGACGTGTCCGAACAGCTCCGGGTCGTTCGCGGTGATCGGTCGCCCCGTCACCAGAATGTCGGTCCCCTGGGCGCGCAGATACGCGGCGCCTTCGACGTCGACCTGTAGTCCGGTGTTCATCGGCCCAGTGTTGCGGAACCGCCCGTCGCTGACGCGAATGATGTCAACCTCGAGGTCGAGCGGCGGACCGAATTGGGGCGAGATTTTCCCGCCCAGGCGGATGCCGATCGTGGCGCCCTCCCCCGCGGCCCGGCACTGCTCGACGACCTGCGCATCGCACAGGGCGCCAATCAGCGACTTCGGCACGCGCGCCTTAAGCACCTCGGCGACGAGGGCGGTCGTGTCAGCGCTGCCGCCGCTCAGCGGGTTGTCGGCGATGTCGGCCAGGACGACCGGCCGGCGATGCCCGGGCTGCACCGCCAGCGCGACAGCGGCCGCTGCGCCGGGCAGTTCGGTGACGAACTCCTCGCGCAGCGACCACAGCAGTGATGAAAGGCTTCGGCAGCTCTCCTCGCCCACCGCGCGGTCGGTGGCCAGCACTACGACGCTCGCACCGGCACCTTCAATGTCCGCGTAGGGATACCCGCCGAAGATGCTAGCCGCGACGATACCGCCCCTCTTTTCCCAGTCCTGGGCCGCGGTTACCGCCTTGTGCATCGGGCCTTCCGCCGTGCGCATGTTGACGCTCGGCAGGAGCGCCGGCAGCTTGGCGAAGCATTGGTAGTACGTGATTCCGTCCCGGACCTGGCGCATCAGCGCGGTCGCCGCCCGCAGGCCCTGCTCATAAGCGTCGACGTGCGGGTAAGTCTGGAAGCCGAAGCAGGATGCCCGCTGGTCGATGAGCCCGCGGGTCACGTTCCCGTGCAGGTCCAGCGTCACGGCGATCGGGAACGCCGCCCCCTGCTTCCGCCGGATGTGCTCGATTAGGTCAGTCTCCGGGTCCTGGTAGTCATCGACGACCATGGCCCCGTGCAGCGCCAGGAGCAGTCCGTCGAGGTCACCCGCGCCCGCGAGGGCCGTAAGCATGTCGCCGCGAATCTGCTCGTAGGCCTCGGTCGTCACCTGTCCGGCCGGCGAGGCCGCCGCCGCGACCAGCGGCACCGGGACGAACTCGGTTCCCTCGAGCGCGTCGAGGAAACCGCCGAGCTCCGTCTTTGTACCGCGGTAAGCCTCGATCAGGTCATCGCCGCTCAGCAGCGCCTCCTGGCGGAAGGCGTCGAGATCGGTTCGGAGCGGGCTGAACGAGTGCGACTCGTGATAGAAGAAGGCGATCCCGACCCGGCGCGTGCTCATGCGGGCCCGCCGCTCGTTTCCCAGGCGCGCTGGACTTTGTCGTGGCCTCGCTGCACGTTGACATCGAACTGGAACTCCATGGTGCGGCGGGCGCCCACGAGGTCGAGTGCGCCTTGGGCCGCGGTGCATCCGCGCCGAGTGGACAGCCCGAGGTCCTCGATGATGCTCAGCGCGACCAAGGCGCCCTGCTTCTCGGCGATCTTGGCACTTTCGACTCCAATCGTGTTGCCGGCGACGTACATTCCGTCGAGCTGGGTGCGCAGGGTGTCGCTGTGCACGGGAACCGTACCCCCGAGGTCGGGCGAGCGGAGGAAAGCACAGTCCAGGGTAGCCAGGAGTTCGTTGAGCGGGATGAGTCCGTTCGCAAGGCACACGGCGTCGACGGCCAGTTCACGTTCGCTGCCGGCCACCGGCGTCCCGTCGGCCGTGACGTTGACCACGACCGCGCCGGTGACCTGATCCGTTCCCTGGATGGCCACCAGGGCGGTGCGCAGGTGGAGCGGGATGCCCCACATCCGGACCGTCCGGGGAATCAGGCGCGAGGCGAGGGCCTGGACCCAGGACCACCCGAGGAAGCGTCCGGCCAGCCGCATGTACATCGCCGGTGCGAGCTTCGCCATCGGGGCGAGGCGGCCGAGCGTGGCTCGAGGGGAACTGCCTTCCACAGCCGTGGGCGGCAGGACGATGCCCATAACGTCGACGCCGGCCAGTTGCATGGCCCTGGCGATCGTCAGCGAGAGCACGTCCATGCCGACGACCAGCACGCGGCGACCCGGCTTCACCCGATGGATGTTGGTGAGCACCTGGGCCGCACCGATGGTCATCGCGCCCGGCAGCGTCCAGCCGGTGACGGGCATCGGCCGCTCGACGGCACCCGTCGCGACGAGGACCGCGCGCGACGTGAGGTGGCTTGGGCCGCCGTTCCGGCCTGCCGGGTACGTCAATCGCACCGTCCAGCCCGGTTCCAGTCCCCACGCCACGACATCCGTTATCATCCGTGCGCCGGCGGCAACGGCGTCCTTCTCGCCCTGTTCGGCCAGTTCCCAGCCCTTCCACCAGCTGGAATCCGTGGGATCCTCGTGCAGCTGGCCGCGCAGCTTTCCGCCCATGGCGTGGTTCTCGTCCACGACCATGACGCGGCCACCCGCGGCGGCGACATCCCGTGCGGCGGTGAGGCCGGCTGGTCCGCCGCCGATCACGACGAGGTCGAAGGCTTCGGTTCCCGCGGGGGTGCTCATACTTCCGTCCGCTCTGACGTGAAGGAGTCGCCCTCGGTCGCCGGGGTCAGGCACGCGCGCACCTGGGTGTCGTTGTTCAGCCAGACGCGGCATTCGTAGCAGTGGCCGATGCCGCAGTAGATCCCCCGGGGCTCGCCGGCTACCGGCGAAACGCGGAGCTTCCGGACGCCGTTGGCGAGCAGCGTCGCCGCCACGGGCTCTCCCTCGCGGGCCGTGTAGGGCTCCCCGTTGAAGGTGAAGCCGACCTCGTCGGCCGGAAGGTCAGGCAGGACGGGATGACCGACGATTCTCATTACTGCTCCCTTTCGATGACAAGATCCTGCAATGAGACGGGACGAACGGGGAGGTGCACCGTCATGGCGCTGTTGCTCCGCAGGACGCCCTCGTCCGTGACACCGACCATCGCTTCGACCGCCGGCCGGCAGACGCGACCCTGGCAGGGTCCCATTCCGGCGCGCGTGCGCATCTTCACTTCTTGCGCGTTGCAGGCGCCCGCGTCGATCGCGGCCCTCACTTCGGTGGCCGTGACGTCTTCGCACCGGCAGATCATGTGGTCATTCATGGCTGTTTCCTTGCTTCACGTTGAATCTGTCCGGACCGAACTCCCCGACCACGGCGTTTACCGCCGCCGGCAGTGGGACGCTGTCCGAACCTGAGCGGATGAGGTCGACGGTGAGTCGGCCCATGGCCGCGCACAATCCGAAACCGTGCCCGTTGTAGCCTGCCGAGATCCACAGGCCGGCCATGGCGGGCGCCGGGCCGAAGAGCGGAAGATGGTCGGCGGTCAGTTCCACCGTTCCGGCGAAGGCCCGGATGATGGGGGCTCCGGCCAGGCCGGGGAAGAGCTCGGACATGTGCTTGCCCAGGAACGACAGTGCCTCGTAGGAACTCGTGACGTTGTAGCCGTCCTGCTCCCAGGGGCCGCCGCCGCCGACCATGATGTTTCCGGCGTGGGTGCGGCGTGCGTACACCCGGTTGCCGGAGACGAAGGGGAAATTCTCCAGGCCCGCGATGCGTTCGGTCACCATGAGCTGGGAGCGTCGGGGACGGACGGCCAGGTTGCAGCCGGCCGATTCGCTGAAGCCGGCCAGCCAGGGGCCGGCGCAGAGGATGACGTGGTCAGCTTCGGTGACACCACGCTCGGATCGGACTCCCCTGGCATGGCCGCCGCGCTCGATCACAGATTGCACCGGGCAGTGGTCGTGGATGATCGCGTCGGCCGCGCGCAGTTCGGCGATGATCGATGTGACCGCGGTGAACGGGTAACCCTGCCCATCCGTGGTGCCCATGAGCGCCCCCGCGTTGTCCGGGTTCACCCCGGGCAGCATGGCGACCGCCTCCTCCGGTGAAAGCATTCGGGTGGGGAGCCCGGCCAGCGCATAGTGGCGTTCGGCCAGGTCGAGGAGGCTGCGCTCATGATCGTTCAGCGCGATCATGGCGTGGCCGGGGCGCTGGAAGTGGCTGTCGATGCCCCTGGTCGAGAGGTCCTCCCACAGGTCCATCGACGCGCGTGCGAGGGCAACCTCGTCGATCGCCCGACCGAAGGCGTAGATCCCACCGGCATTCCGGCCGGACGCCGCCGCGCCTAGGGACTGGGCCTCGAACAGCTCAACCTGGGCACCCGCGCGGGTGAGATACAGCGCGGTCATCAGCCCAATCACACCGCCACCGACCACCACCACACGTTGCCCGGCCATGGTGCCCGCCGTGTCGGCTGCCAGGTGCGCGGTGAGGTTCGCGTAGTCGGACGCCGCGCGTGCGGACTCCTCCTCCGTGGTCGCCAGCGGATCCATGGACAGCATGGTCAGGCGATTTTCGAGTACAACAGACATCCGGGCCTCTCAGAAACTCATGTAGACGGACTTCAATTCCGTCATGACGTCGAATGCATGCGTCGACACCTCGCGGTGGCCGTTTCCGGATAGGCGCATTCCGCCGAAGGGAACGCCGGACTCGGCCGCGGACGTTCCACTGTTGACGTAGACCACACCGGACTGGAGATCGGTCGCCGCGCGGTGCGCATAGTGGAGACTTTGCGTGTAGATGGCGGACGACAGGCCGTAGTCCGTGCTGTTGTTCGCGGCCACCGCCTGCCCGTAGTCGTCGACGTCGATCACGGCAACGACCGGGCCGAACACCTCGGTCTGGGCGATCGTGTCCGTTGCCCTGACGTCGCCGAGCAGGGTCGGTGCGTAAAAGCTTCCGTTCGGGTAATCAGGGAGCGCCAACCTGGAGCCTCCGGTGAGCACCTCGGCTCCGGCTCGGACGGCTGCCGAGACCAGCGCGGCTACCCGGTCCAGCTGGACGGACGTAGCCAGCGGACCGAGGTTGACTGCCGCATCCGTTCCATGTCCGAGCTTCAGTTGTTCGGTGCGGCGCAGGAGTTCGGCCAGCAGCGGCTCGCGCACGGACCGCTGAACAATCACGCGGCTCGCCGCGGTGCAGCGCTGGCCGGACGTGGCAAATGCGGACTGCATGATTCCGCTGGCGGCGAGGGCAAGGTCCGCGTCCTCGAGGACAATGATCGCGTTCTTGCCGCCGAGTTCCAGTGAGACCGGAGTCAGGGTTCGGGCACAGGCCTCGGCGATCTTGATACCCACCGCGGTGGAGCCGGTGAATGCAACGGCGTCGACGCCGGGGTGGGTGGACAACCGGCGACCGGCGTCAATTTCACCCCCGGAGAGGAGATTGACGACTCCCGCCGGCGTGCCTGCCCTCAGAAGCGCCTGCGTGAAAAGGAGCGCGCTCCCGCTGGTATTCGGTGCAGGCTTCCAGACGACACAGTTGCCGGAGACAAGGGCAGCGAAGATCTTGTAGGCGGCGAGCGCGATCGGGAAGTTCCACGGTGTGATGCAGGCGACGACGCCGACGGGTTCCCGCACGGTGAGGATCGTGCGATTCGCAGACGCAGAGGGCAGCACCTCGCCGAGGGCCCGGAGCCCCTCCCCTGCCATGAAACGGCAGCTGGCGATCGTGGCGTCGACCTCCCCCAGCGACTCGGCGAGCACCTTACCCATTTCCAGGGTCATGGTGCGGGCGAGTTCGTCCTTGACGGCCTCCAGCTCCTGGGCGACCCGGTGCAGCAGCCGCCCTCTCGAGGGTGCGGGCTCGCGACACCAGGTAGGGAAGGCCAGCCGCGCAGCGTCGACGGCTGCATCGACGTCGACGGCGGAAGAGGCGCCATATTCCTCGAGCGCTTCGCCGGTGGCCGGGTCCCGCGTCACGAAGCGAGTCATCTCGCTCGCGTCCACCCAGGCGCCGCCGATGAGATTCGTTTGTGTCGATGTTGTCATGTCAATTCCTAACTCACGTGCCGAAGGAATCCGCGGAGCCGTTCGCTCCGCGGCGAGTCGAATAATTGGTCCGGCGTACCCTGTTCCTCGATGATGCCGTTATGCATGAAGATGACCCGGTCGGCCACCTCGCGCGCAAACTTCATCTCGTGGGTGACCACGACCATCGTCATGCCCTCGGCCGCCAGTTGTTTCATCACCTGCAGAACCTCGCCGCGCAGCTCCGGGTCCAGGGCTGATGTGGGCTCGTCGAAGAGCATGGCTCGGGGATTCATCGCCAGCGCGCGGGCAATGGCCACGCGCTGTTGCTGGCCGCCGGAGAGCTTGCGCGGATAAACGGGTGCCTTCTCCGCCAGTCCCACCTTGGCCAGCAACCCTGCTGCCAAGGCTGCTGCTTCCTTCTTCGGCATCCCCAGGACCTGGATGGGTCCCTCCATGACGTTTTCCAGCACGGTCATGTGCGGGAACAGGTTGAACTGTTGGAAGACCATGCCGATTTCGCGCCGGATCTCGCTGATCGCCCGCTTGGACCCCTTAAGTTCGGTTCCGTCGACGAGAATCGTGCCTGAGGTGCTCTGCTCGAGTCGGTTCAGGCAGCGGAGGAGAGTGCTCTTCCCCGATCCGCTGGAGCCGATGACCGCGACCACCTCACCGGTTTTCACTTCCAGGGAGACCCCTTTGAGGACCTCGAGTGCATCGAAGGATTTGTGGAGGTCGATGACCTGGATGGCTGTTTCCGACATGCTCTTCCTATCGCTCGCTCTTGGACATGCGGAACTCGATCTTCTTGAGCCCCCAGGTCATCCCGGTGGTCATGACCAGGTAAATCACCGCAGCCACGATGTAGAACTCCATGTATGCGTAGTTCGTGGCAGCGAATCTCTGGGAGACCATCATCAGCTCACTCACCGTCACCAGCGAGGCAAGCGAGGACTCCTTGAGCATGGAGACGGCCTGGTTGCCCAGCGCAGGGATGCTCAGGCGGAAGGCCTGGGGCAGGATGATCCGGCGCATGACCTTGGCAGAACTCATGCCCAGGGATTCCGCCGCCTCAACCTGCCCGGTGGGAACGGCCAGGATGCCGCCGCGGAGGATTTCCGCGACGTACGCTCCGGTGTTCGCACCCAACGCCACTACGGCTGCCAGCATGGCGCCGAGCTCGATCCCGAATTGGGGTAGCCCGAAGTACACGATGAACAGCTGGACCAGCACCGGGGTTCCCCGGATAGACCACACATAAAAGTCCGCAACCCAGACGAGGGGTTTGATTGGACTCATTCTGGCGAGTGCCGCAATGAGTCCGAGCACCAGGCCGAGCGCCGTGGCCAGCACCGAAATTTCGATGGTGATCAAGGCGCCCTGCAGGAGGAACGGGAGAAACGGTAAGACGAGGTTGAAGTCAAGCAAGGGTGTCTCCCACTAGCGAATGTCGGTTCCGAACCATGTGGTGCTGATCTTGGCGTAGGTGCCGTCGGCTTGGATCTTCGTGATCGCGGCGTTGAGTTTCTTGAGCAGGTCGGCGTGGTTCTTGTTGACCGCGATGCCGGCTGCTGCGTCGATCAGCGGCGTTCCGACGGGCTTCATGTCGTAGCCGCCGACCTTGATTGCGTTGCCGCCCACCGGTCCGTCAGTCAGGAGGCCATCCAGGCGACCGTTCTTGACGTCCTCGAACGCCAGCAGGTCCGACTTGTAGGTGACGACATCCGCACCGAGTGCCCTGGCCTTCTCCTCGAAGGTTGTGCCGATGGCGACGCCGATCTTCTTGCCCTTGATCTGGGCAGGGTCGGTGATCGAGGTGTTGGTGGGGGCGAACAGCTGGGAACCGGTGTGGTAGTACGGCTCCGTGAAGTCGACCTTCGCCTTGCGCTCATCGGTGATCGCCATGCTCGAGATGATGATGTCGTACTTGTTGGCCAGCAGCCCACCGAGGATGCTGTCCCACGGGGTGGCCACGTACTCGACCTTGACGCCCATGTCCTTGGCCAGGGCCGTGGTGATGTCAACGTCGAAGCCGACCAGCTTGTTGCTCTTGTCGTAGTAGTTGAAGGGCGGGTACGCGCCCTCGATGCCGACCTTGAGCGTGCCCTGTGCCTTGTCTGCGGCAGGAGCGGCGGCGCTGCTGCTGCAGCCGGCGACGCTGCCGACCAGCAGAACGGCCATGAGCGCTGCAATCGATGTACTTCTGATGTTCATTGTGCATTCCTTTCGTTGATGATCTGGCTGCTTACTTCGACGTCGACATCGGTCAACGTTTTCTCCAGGATGTCGACCATCAATTCGATGTCGACGCGCTGGATCGTCAGTGGTGGCGCGATGAGGAGATGCTGGCCGCGGATGCCGTCGATGCGGCCCTTACCCGGGTAGAAGATGGCGCCGTTCTGCATGGCCATCTCATTGAAGGCTTCGGACGTGATGTGCCGCCGACCCGGAACGTCGAGCAGATCGAAGCCGAGGAGTAATCCCCTGCCTCGCACCGGCCCCATGCGAGGCTGGCGCGACTGAAGGTCGTCCAGCAGCCCTCGCAGGTGGCGGCCCTGGGTCACCACGTTTTCGAGCACCGCGTTGTCTGTGTAATAGGTCAGCGCGGCATTGCCGGCGGCCAGGCAGACGGGGTGGCCACTATAGGTGTAGCCGTGCCGGAATACACCATCGCTACGCTCCCGGATGATGTCGACGATTCGGTCGTGCACGATCATGCCGGACAGCGGCGCGTAGCCGCCCGTCACACCTTTACCGAACGTAATAATGTCGGGGGTGACGCCGAAGTGCTCGACAGCGAAGTTCTTGCCCGTGCGACCGAATCCCGTCATCACCTCATCCACGATGAGCACGATGTCGAACCTGTCACACAGTTCGCGCACCTGACCCAGGTATTTCGTCGGCGGAACAACCGCTCCCTGCTGACTGCCGACTATTGCTTCGCAGATGAACGCCGAGATATTCTCGGCGCCGACGCGGGCAATGACCTGTTCGAATTCGGCGATGTAGTCAAACTGCTCGTCGGGGCCCCCGTCATGAGGACACACCGGTTGGAGAGACTCGTTTTGCGGGGCTGAGACGTGAGGGTACGGCGCCAGCATCGGGCTGAAGCTTGTCCGGCGCCCGACGTCCCCGCCGGCGCTCAACGCCCCCAGCGTATTGCCGTGGTAGCTCTGCCACCGGCCGATGACCAGGTGCTTGCCCGGGCGCCCACTGTCGAGGTGGAACTGGCGTGCCAGCTTCATGGCGGCCTCGTTGGCCTCTGATCCGCCGGAGGCGAAGTAAACGGTTTCCAGGCCGTCCGGGGACAGGTGGGCAATCCGGCGCGCGGTTTGCGCCAGGACCGGTGTCTCGAAGCGCAAAGTGTGTGCGAATGCGACCTGACTTGCCTGCGCGGCCATCGCGTCGACTATTTCTTGGACGCCGTGGCCGAGATTGGCGGCGACTGCCCCCGAGGACGCATCCAGGTAGGCGTTGCCGTCACCGTCGAAGATGTACACCCCTGCTGCTCGCACTGCCAAGGGGTACTTCTTGAGGAGGTTTCGGTGGAACACATGGTCCCGGGCAGGTCCTGGGGAAGTCGTCGCAGCCGTGCTCACCGTCTCTGGCTCCTTCGTCAAAGTTGTGCGTAAGGCGAACGCATTGTCACCATAGCGAACAGACTAGGGCCGAGTGCGAGTGGCGTCAACAAACATTTCATATCGAACTATTACTCACTAGTTGAGCGAAAATAGGAGGATAACGCCGAGCTAAACCGAGGGCGTGACCACCTTGACTCTTGGAGCGGGACAAGAATACAGTTCATATGTCGTACAGTCGTGCGACAGGCGAACACAAATATCACTTGTGTGTGAACACCGGAGTTGGCATGATTCATGCGTTCATCTACGACGCCATACGGACACCTTTCGGTAGGTCCGGCGGCGCGCTGGCCGGCCTGCGCCCCGACGACCTGGCTGCTCACGTGATCCAGGCATCCCTCTCTCGGGTGCCGACGTTCGATCCCGCACTGATCGACGAAGTTATTCTGGGCAACGCCAATGGCGCCGGCGAAGAGAACCGCAATGTGGCCCGGATGGCAACCCTGCTGAGCGGGCTCCCGACTTCGATTCCCGGCACCACGGTCAATCGCCTCTGCGGCTCCAGCCTCGACGCCGCTATCATCGCCGCTCGCCAGATCGGCGTTGGAGATGCGGACGTCGTGCTCGTCGGTGGCACGGAGTCGATGAGCCGGGCTCCGTGGGTCTTGCCGAAAACCTCGGAATCGAAATCGGCAGGCGACCGCCAACTCGCCTCGACGGCGCTGGGCTGGCGCCTGGTCAACCCAAAAATGCCCTCCGAATGGACGGTGTCCTTGGGTGAAGCAACGGAACAGCTCCGGGAGAAGTACGACATCAGTCGGGAACGCCAGGATGCCTTCGCAGCCCGATCGCACCAACTGGCCGACTCGGCCTGGAACAACGGTTTCTTTGACGATTTGGTAACGACAGTCCCGGGCACGGAGCTGACCCGGGACGAGTCGATCCGGCCCGGAAGTACTGTGGAGAGGTTGGCGACCCTGGGCACGGTGTTCCGCCCCGTCGGCCCCGGGCCGTCTGCCGGCACGATCACGGCGGGGAACGCATCACCGCTGACCGACGGAGCTTCTGCCGCCTTCCTTGGAAGCGAAGCGGCCTCCGACATGCTGGGCATGTCCCCTCTCGCGCGTATCGCCGGGCGCGGAGCGGCCGCAATCGATCCCCAGTTATTCGGTTTCGCTCCGGTCGAGGCGGCCAACCGGGCTCTCTCCCAGGCCGGTGTCGCCTGGTCCCAAGTGGGCGCCGTTGAGATCAATGAAGCCTTTGCCGCCCAGTCCCTGGCCTGCATCGACGCGTGGGACATCGACCCGATGATCGTCAATCAGCACGGCGGAGCGCTGGCCATCGGGCACCCGCTTGGGGCCTCTGGCACGCGGCTCCTCGGCACGCTAGCGCGCAGCCTGCAGGCCAGCGGCGAACGGTGGGGCGTGGCGGCCATCTGCATCGGCGTAGGCCAAGGCCTGGCCGTTGTGTTGGAAAACGTATCTGCCCGGCAAACGCCGGCAAAAAGGATGAGCGCATGCTGACCGTCCATGACAATGCCGACCAGGCCGTGTCGGGCATCAATGACGACGCCATCGTCCTCATTGGCGGCTTCGGCAAGGCCGGCCAGCCGGTCGAACTCATAGAGGCCCTGCTTCGGCGAGGCAGCCGCAACCTGACCGTCGTTAGCAACAATGCGGGCAATGGCACCGATGGTCTGGCCGCTCTGATCGGCGCCGGACGGGTCGCCAAGATCATCTGTTCCTTCCCCCGCCAGTCGGATTCGAAATTGTTCGACGCCAAGTACCGGGCCGGTGAGATCGAACTGGAGCTCGTGCCGCAGGGAAACCTGGCCGAGCGGATCCGATCCGCCGGGGCGGGAATCGGAGGCTTCTTCACCCCGACCGGGTACGGCACGATACTGGCCGCAGGCAAGGAGACGCGTATCATCGGCGGCCGCGGTTTCGTGCTCGAGAGTCCGATCAGGGCTGATTTCGCCCTCATCAAGGCGCTCAAGGCGGATGCCGTCGGCAATCTCGTCTATCGAAAGACCGCACGAAACTTTGGTCCCGTGATGGCCTCTGCCGCGACCTGCACAATCGTTCAAGTCTCGGAAATGGTGGAGACGGGCGACCTGGACCCGGAAAACATCGTCACTCCCGGAATCTTCGTCAACGGCATTGTCGTTGTCGGACCCTCGGTCAGATCCAAGCCTTCGACGGAGCCCGGACTGTGACTGAAAGATTGACCCGCAATCAGCTCGCCCAGCTGGTTGCCAGCGACATCACATCGGGCGCCTACGTCAATCTCGGTATCGGCCAGCCCACGCTGGTGTCGAACTATCTCACGGCAAGCCAGAACGTCACGCTGCATACCGAGAACGGAATGCTTGGCATGGGGCCCGCAGCGGACGGCGAGGAGATCGATGAAGATCTGATCAACGCTGGGAAGATTCCGGTTACCGAACTCCCTGGCGCTTCCTACTTCCACCACGCCGACTCGTTCGGCATGATGCGTGGCGGACACCTGGATGTCTGCGTGCTGGGTGCGTTCCAGGTTTCGGTCGCCGGGGACCTGGCGAATTGGCACACCGGCGAGCCGAATGACATTCCGGCCGTCGGCGGGGCCATGGACCTGGCCATCGGCGCCAAGGACGTCTTCGTCATGATGAACCTGCTCACGCGTGACGGGCGCAGCAAACTCGTGCATACTTGCACGTATCCGCTCACGGGTGTCGAATGCGTCACCCGCGTTTATACGGACCTGGCCGTTTTCCTCGTCACCCCTGACGGAATCAGAGTGCGCGAGACGTACGGCTGCACGTTCGAAGAACTTCTTCAGTTGGTTGATTTGCCCCTGCTGGCACCTCAACGTGAGCCTGAAAGTAGGCTGAACTCATGATTGAGAGGACCACCGTCGTGGAAGAGTCAAGCGTGCAGCGTACCAGCGACCAGTTCGTTCAATCCCTGGCGCGTGGACTCGCCGTAATCCGTGCTTTCGATGCTGACCACACGCACATGACGCTCACCGAGGTAGCCAAACGGACAGACTTGACTCGCGCCACAACCCGCAGATTCCTGATGACCTTGGAGGAGCTGGGCTACGTCCGTTCTGACGGAAGGAACTTCTCGTTGACACCGCTGGTGCTGCAACTCGGCTACGCCTATCTCTCCGGTTTGAGCCTCTCGCAGGTAGCTCAGCCGCACCTGCAGGATCTTTCCACGAGGCTCTCGGAATCCACGTCGGCTGCGGTTCTGGACGGCGCGGACATCGTTTACGTAGCCCGCGTGTCGGCCAGGCGCATTATGACGGTCGGGATCAATGTCGGCACGCGGTTCCCCGCCTATGCCACCTCGATGGGACGCGTGTTGCTCGCCGGTCTGTCCAAAGCAGAACTGGACGCTTACCTTAATTTCGTACCTCTCATCGCCCTCACGCCGCGGACCATTTCAACTCGCGGGGCTCTCCTCGACGAACTCGACAAGGTCAGAGCCCAGGGTTGGGCCATGGTTGATCAAGAACTCGAGGTCGGCCTCATGTCGATGGCCGCTCCAATCTACGACGGATCAGGCCGTGTTGTTGCGGCGGTCAACGTCTCGCTCCCAGCCCAAAACGGCATGAGCGGCAGAGAGTCAATCGACACAGTCCGAGAGGCGCTGATGCATACGACGGAGGCGATTTCCACGGACGTCACCCTCATCGGAGACGGTGCGGCGAATGGGCCGGGTAGAATCTAGCGTGCCGCATATCCGGCGCTGAGTCCGGCTTCCTGTGCCGAGCGCGCCACCGAGCTGAAAAGGGTCCACCACCAGTATTCGGATCGACGCGCGACTCCGCCAAACTGGGCTTACTTCCCGACCACGTAGTAAATCGCTTGGCCGAAGCTCGTTTGTTGTTGCAGACTCGAAGACGCAGATGGAGTCGCTACAGACCCGGTCGGCTCTGGGGCGAACGTATCGACCAAGGGAACCTAGGGCGTCACTCTCACCAAGGGTCTCTTCCATAAGCGCGTCACGACTCAAACGACTCGAACGACTCGAACGCAACACAATCGCCTCATCCGCGCTGACAGCGTCGCTGTTCTCGAGTCGATCTACCTCGTCGAGGTACTTCGACCAGAGGTGCGCGCTCGGTTGCATGCCCGCAAATGCGGCTGCCAGAAGGATTTGCCGCGGAGCGTCGGGCGCGGTAGCGGGCAAGGTTCAGCACACTCGCGCGCACCCCGCAAGATTCTCGGCACCTCCCGGACATGGTGTCTCCTATGCCGCCCGCTCTTCGCTGCACCGCGGGGCCTTCGACTCCATCTGCTCCATCACCAGCTTGATGGCCACGGGCTGGCGGTCTGGCGGGTAGCCGTACTTCACGAGCAGTCGTTTGATCGAAGAGCGCAGCTCGGCGGGCACGTCATCGCGCACGGTCCAGTCGGTGCGCACATCGCGGCGCAATACGGCAACCAACTCGCGGGCGATTTGGGCAGCACTCCCTCGCCTGCACTTCGACCGCTGACTCGTTCTGCGCCACCGCCTCGTAGAACGCCAGCTCCTCATGGCTGAGCGGCGGCGCGAAGCCGAGGCCGCGATTGGCCTCGGCGGCGACTTCGCGGGCCAGGGCGATGAGTTCGGCGATTACCTCGGCGGAGGTGAGCCGCTGATTCGTGTACTTGTTCATGAGCTCCGTGATCCGGTCCGAGAAGGCGCGCTGGCGCACGAGGTTGTTGCGCGTCGAGCGCGCCGACTCTTCGGTGAGCAGCTTGCGCAGCGCCTCGATCGCGAGCTGGGGGTTGCGGGCCTGCTGCGTCTTGCGATGAACGCCGGGCTGAGATCGTCGAGCGTCGGCTTCGGCATGCCGGCCGCCTCGTAGATGGCGAGCACGCCGCCCGATGATGTGGCGGATGCGATCAGTTCCCCCGTGCAGGGGCTGAACGTCCTCTGGCACCGACTCCCCCTGGCCTGCCGGTCGGCGGCATCGAACTTGGCCATCCAGGCCCGTACTTCTTTGTACAGTTGGATTTCTGGCCGGCGCTCCTCGAGCTCCTGCGACCCGGCCCCCCGAGCACAGCGCCCAGGCGCGGGACAGCTGCCCCTAGTACCGCCGGTACGCGGCCGCCAGGGCCTCAGCGCCCTCCTCAACCTGTTCCGGTCCTGCCCGGCGAGCATCCCCCGCAACATGTCGACAAGTGACAGGGTCAACACGATGGCGTCGTCGACGTTCCGTCCCGTGGGTTTCCCGTCCTGGTCGGTCTTCGTGTATTCACTGAGCGCCTTAGCCAGGTTGTCGGCGAGCGGAGGGTACGCAACAAGCAGACCGTCCACCTTGCCGCGGAAAGTACGGTTCACCCGCGCAAGGGTCTGTATGAGCAGCGCACCCTTCAGCGGCCGGTCGAGATAGAGCGTGTGCAGCGGCGGCGAGTCGTACCCAGTGAGCATCATGTCCTTGACGATCACCAGCTGCAGTTCGTCGTCGACATCCTATGTCGCCCCTTGATCACAGCGTTGGCCGAATCGCGGCGCACGTGGTGAATGACTATCGGCTTGTCCGATGCCGTGCCCGAGTAGACGACCTTGATGACGCCCTTCTCGAGGTCGTCGGAGTGCCAGCCGGCCGCAGCGCCGCGAATGCCGGGTACAGGTTCGCGCAGATACGAACGTAACGCCTCCGGACCCCGCGCCCACGTAGGTGCGGACTCCGCTGCTGCCATTCAGGCTCGCGCGATGAGGACTCCTCCGTCGCCGTAACCCGATATGGCGATGTCACCCCGCCGACCGAGTCGGACGTCGGGTTGTGGCGCGATTGAGGCGTTCGCTCCCTGCGGCTGAGCCCGTTGGGGAATTCGATGCCGGCGAGCACGGACGATCCCCGAAGGGCAGTTGGAAATGTTCGTTCTGTGAACTCTTGATCGCTAGGTGAATTCACACCTCCGAGCGGACGAGCATCCGCTAATTGCTCGTGTCACATCATTCTTCGGACTTGCATGGGCACGAACAGGTCACTGCTCAGGGCGTGGAATCGAGAGGCCCAAACTGGGTGTTGACATCGATCTCGATCTGATCATATTCTTGTTCGTATTAGGGATGCATGTTCGCATGCCGCACAACTGCAAGGGGGCGGATCTGTGGGAGACGTGGTTATGCCAGCTGAAATAGCCCGCAAAATCTCGGTGAGTACACACTTACCGTCATCGATGGTTCAGCTCTATTGGCGTGGCCGGCGAAGCCCCGGGCTCGGGGCCCCCCATGATCAGAGTCTTTCATCGGAACCCGCAGCTTCCCGTGGCATTCTGCGCGCACCTAGATCGTGGGCGTGCGACAAGATTCCCTGCGAATTGTCGACGTGATGGCTGACCGGGAAGTCTGCTCTCCCGCGCCCCGTACCTTCGCCACTCAACCTCCAGCGCCAACATCGGCTGGGGTCCGACGTGCAGGACAAAACCCTGTCTCGGGCCAACGCCAATCCGGCCACAGCTTGGGCCCGCCACAGGAAGCCATAAAGTCCAGCAGTAGGTCAATCGCAAATGCAAAAGCCAGGCCAAACAGAATTTGGGAGAGTCACATGAAGACAAAGCACACGTCGCATCTATTCGCCTTGGGAGCCATCGCGATGCTGACGGCAGCGACCATGGCCGGATGCGCATCCGGTGTTAGCGGAACTGCCCTCGCTTCGGATGGATTCCCCGCGAGCGCCAAGGCGGCTAAAGACAACGGAGCCATCAAGATTCTCGAGTGGGAGGGCTATCAGGACAGCAAATTCCACCCATCGTTTGCGAAAGAATTCTCAGCCACGAAGCTGGAATACCAGTACGCTTCCGCCAGCCCACAATTCCTCGCGAAGGTCCAAACGGGAGGTGCGCAGGTAGACCTGGCGCATCCCTGTGGAAACGGAGTGGCTGATTGGGTGCGGGCCGGACTTCTCGCCCCTATCGACGTCAGCCGGCTCTCCAATTGGAAGGACGTCAACAAGCAGCAGGCGGATCTGGGCAAGATCGACGGTAAGTATTACTACCTTCCCTGGGACTGGGGATACGAATCGCTGATAGTCAACACCGCAAAGGTTCCCGGGGGCGAGGGCCCATCGAGCTGGGCTGACCTATGGGATCCGTCATACAAGGGCCAGATTTCCATGGAAGATTTTGGTGAAGGTGCCATCAAGTTCACTTCTCAGGCGCTTGGCCTTCCTTATCCGAACTTGAGCGCCAAGGAACTGCAGCAGGTCAAGGACAAACTGACCGCTCTGGGGCCCAACATCCGGACACTCTGGAGCAACAGCACTGATCTGGTTCAGCAGATGACCAGCGGTGATGTCAGCATCGGATACGGCTGGAATGACCAGTACGCAAAGATAAAGGATGCCGGCACGCCCGTTACCTACGTCAATCCCGCTGAGGGGCGTAACGGTTGGTCGTGCGGCTATGTGGTGTTGAAGGACACGAAGCACTATGATCTGGCGCTCAAGTTCCTTGATTCCGCGATCTCGAAGGAATCGTGCGTCGCGGCAATCAACGACTTCAGCCTCGGCTGTTCGAACGACGCGGCAGTCCCGGCGGCGGACCCAAAGACGGTGAAAGCTCTCCAGCTGGACTCGAAGGACATCATCGCGACGACGCATTTCGATGAGGCCCTTACGCCGGCGCAACGGACTTCTTTCAACCAGCTCTGGACTGAGGTTAGCGCTGGGTATGGAGGTTAGTCTCGCAAGGCGGCCAGGCCGGGCGGCGGCATCAATGACCACCGACCCCAACCGCCGCCAGCGCTTTGGGACCCGCCTGGCCGCGGGGCCCCTGCTGTGGCTCATCGTCTTCCTCGTGGGGCCTCTCGCCATACTCATCGCGTGGTCATTCCAAGCCCCAAGTAATACCCTTCGGTTCGAGTCATCGTCGCTGGGTGGCTATTCCAGCATCCTCGGAGTCTCCTCATATTGGGAGCTCCTGGCATGGACGATATTCACAGCTGTCGTCGTGGGGGTTCTGTCAGTCATTTTCGCGTTCCCAATTGCATACCTGCTCGCGTTTGTCGCTGATCGTCATCGTTTTCTGCTTTTCGGGCTCGCTTTCGTACCATTCCTGACGAGCTACGTTTTGCGCATTTTTGCTTGGAGACTGATCCTTGGGGAGAACGGACTCCTCAACCAGACGTTGATGTCGCTGGGAATAATCGATACGCCCCTGACCGCGCTGCTCTACAGTCGGCTGACCGTCATCATCGTGCTGACCTATGTATGGATACCGTGGGCCGCGCTGCCGATATTCGTACGACTCGATTCCCTGCCGCGGCCGCTTCTGGAAGCAGCCGCCGACTTGGGCGTGTCACCCATGCGAACGGTTGCCCGGGTTGTGCTTCCTATCGCCCTGCCAGGTATCTATACCGCGTTCTTCCTGGTTTTCATCCCAACACTCGGTGATTTCGCGACTGCCGCCTATGTAGGTGGCACCAACGGCATCATGATTGGGAATCTCATTCAGGGCTTCCTGAACAACCTCGATCTTCCCTCCGGCTCCGTACTGACCGTTGTGCTGTTGGCAGTGGCGGCAATCCTCATGTTGCTGGCCGTCCGGATTATGCGAATCAAGTCGGTGACAGATGTCCAGCTTTGACTTCGGGTCCGGCAGACACACGACCCTGTGGACGTATTTCTGGGTCTACATAGCTGTCCTCTATCTCCCGCTGGCTGTACTGGGGATCTTCTCGTTTCACAACTCGGACCATCTGGGACTGCCCTGGCAAGGTTTTTCGACGAAATGGTATGAGGTAGCCCTGCACTCGAGCGGGCTTCTGGACGCGTTGAGGACCAGCCTTGTCGTTGCCACATTGACTGCAGTCATTTCCACGGTTATAGGTGCAGCAGCCGGAATCGCGATAGTTCGTTTCCGTTTCCCCGGTCGAGGACTGCTGGCAGCACTGGGTTTGGCACCCCTTGCCGTGCCGTACCTGGGCCTTGCAGTCGCGCTCTTGCTGACTTTCGTGACGTTGGGGATCAAGCCGTCATTGGCAACCGTCGTGATCGGTCATTCTGTGATCGCGATTCCCTATGTGCTTCTGCTTGTCGCGACGCGGGCGGCCGCGCTGTCGGAGAGCATTGAAGAAGCGGCAACTGATCTCGGCGCAACATGGCTGCATGTCATTCTGCGGGTTCAGCTTCCGGCGGTACGACCGGCATTGATCGTCGGCGCGGTGACAGCATTCCAGGTGTCATTCGACGAGCTGTACCTCTCATACTTCCTCACCGGCTTCCAGCCCACATTGCCTGTGTACTTCTTCTCGAGCCTTCGGAACGGCGAGCTCGTGCCACCGGCTCTCGCCCTCACCACGGCCGTGTCCGTCGTGCTTGTGTCAATTCTCGTTATTACATGGGTCGTTGTCGGAAGACATCTGACCAAAGGACTCAAGACTGTGCCAAGGAAGGTTTCGTCATGACGGAAACTCAAACGCTTGCCCACAAATCCACCCGCCAGGAGCGGGGAGACGTCGTCGAACTGCGGGAGGTAACCAAGTACTACGGCGCGACGGCTGCCGTGGACAACGTGACTTTGGCCGTTGGTGCCGAGTTCTACTCATTGCTTGGCCCGAGCGGTTCGGGGAAGACCTCGCTGCTGCGGATCATTGCGGGCTTTGCCGGAATTGACCGCGGCCAAGTTGTTATCGCAGGGAAGGACGTCACCAGGGTCCCCCCCTACCGACGCCCGTGCAACACGGTGTTTCAGCAATATGCCCTCTTCCCTCACCTTTCAGTGGCAGGGAACATTGCCTTCGGGCTCAAGGAGGAGAAGCTGTCCAAGATGGAAATCCAGTCCAGGGTCGGCTCGGTTCTTGATCTTGTGCAGCTGGCGGGTGCCGAGAAGAGGTCTCCGCGTGAATTGTCGGGTGGCCAGCAGCAGCGTGTCGCCCTGGCCCGCGCCCTTGTCAAACGACCGAAAGTCCTTTTGTTGGACGAGCCCCTTGCCGCGCTGGACGCGAAGCTTCGTAAGGGTATGCAGATTGAGTTGAAGCGTCTCCAGCAGGAAGTGGGCATTTCATTCGTGTATGTCACCCATGACCAGGAGGAAGCCTTGGTTATGTCCGATCGGATCGCCATTATGCGCGGCGGGAAAGTCCAGCAAATCGGGGAACCGCAGCATATCTACGACAATCCTGCCTCAGCGTTCATCGCCGATTTCATCGGGCAGAGCAACTTGCTTGCTGCCGAGGTCCTGGGAGTCCACATGGGCGGCATAGCCATACGCCTCCAACCGGGGGCGCTGGCAACAGTGTCTGGACCGCCCGCGAAGATTGGCAGCAAGGGCCGTTTGATGGTCAGGCCCGAGGATGTCAAGATTGCGAGGCTGGATGCGTCCGAACCGGGCGACGGGCTCGTTGGCCGGGTCAAAAGCCAGGCGTTCCTGGGCTCAAGCACGAGGTTCGAGATCGCTCTGCCGGACCATTCTCAGATGATCGCAGTCCGGGACAGAAGCCACACCGAGAGGTTGGACCCCGGCGACGAAGTCTCGATCTCGTGGCCTCCTCGCGCTGCCAGATTTTTCCCAGACGAGGTGAGCGCGCCGTGAGCCCTCTCATTCGTGTTCAGGGGAGCCACGCCGAAGTCGGGACACAGATCGGTGTCGCATGCAGGGCTGCGATCCGGCGAGTGACAACTATTAGCGCGGAGCAACTGCCGGCCGGGCGTTCCCTCGGGGACCAACTCGCCCTCGCATCGAAGTACCGGTTGGCCACGCAGGAGTTGTTGCCGTGGTTGTTGACAGAATTGGACGCCACGGCCGACGAAGCAGGTGTCGATCGCGACATACTCTTCGCTGTATCCGTCGAAGAGATCTGGCCCGGTCGGGATACTACAGCGAGAGTGCCTACACCGGCGTTCCGTGGTTGTACTGACCTGGCGGCAACGTCGCCAGCGACGCTGGGCCAGCGGACGCTCATTGGTCACAACAATGACCTGCCTTCCAGCACCCAACAGGACGTCAGCGCAATCGAGTGGCGAGTGGACGGGCAGCCGACTGTCTTTAGCTTGGGTGTTGGACCGTGGCTCAGTGCCGCTTGGAATGACACCGGGCTCAGCATAACCGGCAACGAGTTGGCAGCGAACGACGAACGTATCGGAGTGCCCCGGCTGCTGCTGATGACCGCCGTCACAAGAGCGAGTTCGCTTAAAGAAGCTCAGGCACTGGCCATCCACGCATCGAGAGCGTCATCATACAACTGGCTGCTCGCTGACGCTGACGGGCTCGTGGTCGAGTTGGAGGGGTCGGCAACGGCCGTGGCGGAGCTTCGAGTGGACGACCGCGGGCTCTTGCACCATGAGAACCACTATGTTGACCCTTCGATGCATGCCTTCGAGCGAAGCGCCCACCACGCGGATCGGTCGAACGTTCGGAGGGAACGCGTCAGCCAACTCCTCAGCGCGTTGGAGCCGGGCGCAGTCACGCCCGCGCACTTGCGAGCGATTCTGTCGGACCACGAAAACGCACCAGAGTCGATTTGCAGGCACGCAGCATCTGAGCACGACATGGAAACCGTTTTCTGGGCGATTGCTGACCCTAAGGCCCGTCAAGTCACCTACGGTCTACGACCGCCCTGCATTCCCGGCGCCGAGACGTACCTGTTTGATTGAGGTTGGCGCGCGCAGGGAGGCGCGTCTTGCCTGGAGCATGGGAAGGGCCTGCGAGGCGGCTCGGAAGGGAAGCTGTCACAAGGGTCAGCTGTCGAACAATGTCTCAGCACGCTGTCTATGCACGAACGCGAGAAACTCCACCACGCAGCGGGACGTGACCCAGGCCGGGATTCTGGGCGACGTGGATTTCGCTGCCGCCAAGGCGAGGGCGCTCGGCCTGTAGAACCGCCGGTCACGTTTCTCGACGATGTTCGGGTCGCGGTTGAGTTTCGTCAGCATGCTCGCGACGTCACCCCGCGCGTTCGTCGTGCCTCGGGACCACATCGCAGCAGCCGCATGGATCTCACACACACAAACTGGCTTGGCGGAACCAGGAAAGCGCAATGCTCCGGTCGAAAGACCACGAGTCTCCACGAGTCGGGCTCCCACCCCGGCATCCGTGGCACGCGGGTGTGCCGGAATGGTGACATGGGAACGGCTCAGTTGAGGGCGGTATCGATCGGTTGCATGAAGTGGAGGAAAATCAGGTGGGCCGCGGAGGAAAATGCAATCCGTGATCCTGCTGGATTCGCGCCCTGGCGGGTTTCGCGAACAGCCCGACCCCGCCTCCTCCAGCTCTTCCGCATTTACGACTACACGCGAGGTGATCTTTTTTCGCCCAACACACGGTCACGACCACGGATGCCGTCCGGGCCGACGCCGCGCGGGTCTTACTTTCCTTGCTTGGCTGGTGCGTATCTGGAGGGGCAGGCGAGCCGGGCGGGTCAATGTAACGCTTCCAATACACTCGAACGAGGTTACAAGACAGGACTAGGGCGTGTCTCCTAATCGAATCGTGATTCGTTTGGGAGGCTGGAGGAATGTCGCGTACTGCTCTGCTGACCGATGACCAGTGGACTCGGATTG
>NZ_SOEZ01000032.1 GCF_004402215.1 Cryobacterium tagatosivorans | reverse complement strand
AGGGAGATCACAGGTGCCAAGCCATTTCGGAAACACACGTTTTCCGGTGGCGCTCATGGGTGGAACATTGACATTGATGCAGAACCAAACGGTTCGATCCAAGTACATTCCTTCGGGAATCGGAAAGGGTTGGTCCTGGCGGGTTTGCATGCGCACGCTGTTGGGTCCTGAGGGACCGGAACAAGCTGGCTAAGCCGGCCTGAACCTTTCCTTCTGGACCTTTTCTTGTTCCCATCATTCGGGGATGAGCGGAGGTACCGCCCGTACTTTGAGNGGTACCGCCCGTACTTTGAGAACTACACAGTGGACGCGAGCATCTTAAATTTGACTGCCTTCGGGCAGCAAATTACAAAGACCAACGCAGATATCGCCTCTTCGGGGGTGTGATGCGTTGATCATTGGTCAATTTCGGTCGCGAATTTATTCGCGACACTTAATCGATTCAAACTCATGTGATTTCAAATTTCTAAGAGCAAACGGTGAATGCCTTGGCATGTAGAGCCGAAGAAGGACGTAGTAATCTGCGATAAGCCTCGGGGAGTTGATAAACGAACTTTGATCCGAGGATTTCCGAATGGGGAAACCCCGCCAGGCCCGCAAGGTGACCTGGTGACTCCCGCCTGAATATATAGGGCGGGTAGAGGGAACGTGGGGAAGTGAAACATCTCAGTACCCACAGGAAGAGAAAACAATAGTGATTCCGTTAGTAGTGGCGAGCGAAACCGGATGAGGCTAAACCGATCATGTGTGATAGCCGGCAGGCGTTGCATGGTCGGGGTTGCGGGACTTTTCTGCTGCTTCTGCCGAACAGTGAGGGTTAGAACGTTGTATAGACGAACAGGATTGAAAGCCTGGTCATAGAGGGTGCGAACCCCGTAGTCGAAATGCAGCAATCGCCCGAAGAGTATCCCAAGTAGCACGGGGCCCGAGAAATCCCGTGTGAATCCGTCAGGACCACCTGATAAGCCTAAATACTCCTACATGACCGATAGTGAACAAGTACCGTGAGGGAAAGGTGAAAAGTACCCCGGGAGGGGAGTGAAATAGTACCTGAAACCGTTTGCTTACAAACCGTTGGAGCCAGCATGTTCTGGTGACAGCGTGCCTTTTGAAGAATGAGCCTGCGAGTTAGTGATATGTGGCGAGCTTAACCCGAGAGGGGAATGCGTAGCGAAAGCGAGTCTGAATAGGGCGATTCAGTCGCATGTCCTAGACCCGAAGCGAAGTGATCTATCCATGGCCAGGTTGAAGCGACGGTAAGACGTCGTGGAGGACCGAACCCACTTCAGTTGAAAATGGAGGGGATGAGCTGTGGATAGGGGTGAAAGGCCAATCAAACTTCGTGATAGCTGGTTCTCTCCGAAATGCATTTAGGTGCAGCGTTGCGTGTTTCTTGCCGGAGGTAGAGCTACTGGATGGCCGATGGGGCCCAAAAGCTTACTGACGTCAGCCAAACTCCGAATGCCGGTAAGTGAGAGCGCAGCAGTGAGACGGTGGGGGATAAGCTTCATCGTCGAGAGGGAAACAACCCAGACCACCAACTAAGGTCCCAAAGCGCGTGCTAAGTGGGAAAGGATGTGGAGTTGCACAGACAACCAGGAGGTTGGCTTAGAAGCAGCCACCCTTGAAAGAGTGCGTAATAGCTCACTGGTCAAGTGATTCCGCGCCGACAATGTAACGGGGCTCAAGCACGCCACCGAAGTTGTGGCATTAATATTTTTGGTAAGCCGCCACCTTGTGTGGTTGGTTCAGCCGTGTTGATGGGTAGGAGAGCGTCGTGTGGCCAGCGAAGCGGCGGTGTAAACCAGCCGTGGAGGCTACACGAGTGAGAATGCAGGCATGAGTAGCGAAAGACGGGTGAGAAACCCGTCCTCCGAAAGATCAAGGTTTCCAGGGCCAGGCTAATCCGCCCTGGGTAAGTCGGGACCTAAGGCGAGGCCGACAGGCGTAGTCGATGGACAACGGGTTTATATTCCCGTACTGATGAAGAACCGTCCAAGCTAATCCAGTAATGCTAAGTGTCTGAATCCCACTGACCAACGCCTTCGGGCTGCGGGGGTGGGCCTAGCGCACGACCCTATGCTGGTGCGGTTAGCGTATTAACAGGTGTGACGCAGGAAGGTAGCTGAGCCGGGCGATGGTTGTCCCGGTCTAAGGATGTAGGGCGAACGATAGGCAAATCCGTCGTTCACGATGCCTGAGACCCGATGGGTAGCCCGTAAGGGCGAAATCAGTGATCCTATGCTGCCAAGAAAAGCATCGACGCGAGGTTCAAGTCACCCGTACCCCAAACCGACTCAGGTGATCAGGTAGAGAATACTAAGGAGATCGAGAGAATCGTGGTTAAGGAACTCGGCAAAATGCCCCCGTAACTTCGGGAGAAGGGGGGCCTGAGGCGTGAAGGGATTTACTCCTGGAGCGTTCGAAGGCCGCAGAGACCAGTGGGAAGCGACTGTTTACTAAAAACACAGGTCCGTGCCAAGTCGCAAGACGATGTATACGGACTGACGCCTGCCCGGTGCTGGAAGGTTAAGAGGAAGGGTTAGCGCAAGCGAAGCTCAGAATTTAAGCCCCAGTAAACGGCGGTGGTAACTATAACCATCCTAAGGTAGCGAAATTCCTTGTCGGGTAAGTTCCGACCTGCACGAATGGCGTAACGACTTCCCAGCTGTCTCAACCGCGAACTCGGCGAAATTGCATTACGAGTAAAGATGCTCGTTACGCGCAGCAGGACGGAAAGACCCCGTGACCTTTACTACAGCTTGGTATTGGTGTTCGGTGTGGCTTGTGTAGGATAGGTGGGAGACTGTGAAGCTTGGACGCTAGTTCAGGTGGAGTCAACGTTGAAATACCACTCTGGTCATATTGGATATCTAACTTCGAACCGTAATCCGGTTCAGGGACAGTGCCTGGTGGGTAGTTTAACTGGGGCGGTTGCCTCCTAAAAAGTAACGGAGGCGCCCAAAGGTTCCCTCAACCTGGTTGGCAATCAGGTGTCGAGTGTAAGTGCACAAGGGAGCTTGACTGTGAGACTGACAAGTCGAGCAGGGACGAAAGTCGGGACTAGTGATCCGGCAGTGGCTTGTGGAAGCGCTGTCGCTCAACGGATAAAAGGTACCTCGGGGATAACAGGCTGATCTTGCCCAAGAGTCCATATCGACGGCATGGTTTGGCACCTCGATGTCGGCTCGTCGCATCCTGGGGCTGGAGTAGGTCCCAAGGGTTGGGCTGTTCGCCCATTAAAGCGGTACGCGAGCTGGGTTTAGAACGTCGTGAGACAGTTCGGTCCCTATCCGCTGCGCGCGCAGGAAATTTGAGAAGATCTATCCCTAGTACGAGAGGACCGGGATGGACGAACCTCTGGTGTGTCAGTTGTTCCGCCAGGAGCACCGCTGATTAGCTACGTTCGGAACGGATAACCGCTGAAAGCATCTAAGCGGGAAGCCGGCTTCGAGATGAGATTTCCATCCCTTCGGGGGAGAGGCTCGCAGCTAGACTACTGCGTTGATAGGCCGGATGTGGAAGAGAGGACTAAAGACTCTTGAAGCTGACCGGTACTAATAAGCCGATAATTTGATAACACTCAGTTTGAATAAGCTGCTATGCGTCCACTATGTGGTTCTCGATGTACGGTCGAGAACAACGCCCCACGTGTCTTATAGACACCGGGCTCTATAACTAAAAATATAGGTTCGAAACATCGAAAAGTGTTTCGGCGGCTATAGCAAGAGGGAAACGCCCGGTCTCATTCCGAACCCGGAAGCTAAGACTCTTTGCGCCGATGGTACTGCAGGGGGGACCCTGTGGGAGAGTAGGACACCGCCGGACTTAACTTAGAAA
>NZ_SOEZ01000007.1 GCF_004402215.1 Cryobacterium tagatosivorans | reverse complement strand
ACGTTCTCCGAGAGAAATTGATCATTAATTTGAGAATTTCTCCGCGCCTAAGTGGAACATTTTGCGGACGTTCCGCCACGCGATTCAAGGAATCTCGCGATGTCATCACCCACCGTTTCTGCTGCACGCCCGGAAGCACGGCCGCTGCGGGCATCGCGCTGGCGGCACAGCGCAGATCATTCCACTCACGGCCGCGTACGGCCGCGAATCGAACCCCCCGGGTCTTTCGAGCCCGTGGAGGCCCCGTCGGGCGGGAGGATTAGCGTTTCTCTCGCGTTGTGACTTGCACAGAGTCAGCGGCCGATCGAGGACGGCGAGGTGAGCGTCTCTTGGGGCTCGTCAGTTGACGCCGGTGTCTTCCACGACCGCACGGCGACGATCCCGGCGAGCACAGCGATAGACGCCAGGATGAGGGCGGTCGGGGTGAGTCCGAAGATCGCACCCAGGATCCCCGCGAGCGGGTAGGTGATGATGAAGCAGGCATGGGACAGCGAAAACTGGGCCGCAAAGACAGCGGGTCGGTTGGTGTCGTCGGAATAGCGTCGCAGAAGCCGGGCCGAGGGTGTCAGGATCAGCGCCGTCGCGGCGCCGAGCACGAACCAGACCGTCAGCACGCCCGGCCAGGTGGCCGGGGAACCTGGCGCCAGGGTGAGGAGCGCAACGGCGATGAGCCCGACCGGGAGGATGGCGCTTCCGGTCAGCATCACGCGTCGGTCGGGAAATCGATCCAACACGCGCGGCAGGGCGAGGGCGACGAGCATGGAACCCAATCCGTAGCAGGCGAGGGTGATCGCGAAGTCGACCTGGGTGCGTCCGAGGGTGTTCTGCACGAGGATGACGGTGTTGACGATCACCATTGCGGTGGACGCGGCCACGACCAGGTTCATCGCCAGCAGCGCCCGGAGAGGCGGGGTGCGCCAGAACACGCGCACGCCCCGGGTGAGCCGGTCGAGGAACGGCGTGACCGCGGTCGCTCTCATCGTCGGGAGGGTCGTGGACAGCACGAGCGCGGCCGAACCGACAAAACCGAGCGCCGTCCCCACGAACAGGGAGTGGTAGCTGATCACCGTCAGCAGCGCCGCGGCGAGGATGGGGCTGAGCAGCGACTCCAGGTCATACGCGAGGCGGGACAGGGACAGCGCGCGCGTGTATTCGCTTTCCTTGGGCAGAACATCCGGGATCAACGCCTGAAAGGCGGGAGTGAAGGTGGCGGACGCGGCCTGCAGCACGAAAACGAGCACATAGATCTGCCACGCCTCCGTGACGAAGGGGAGCGAAATTGCGACCCCGGCGCGCAGGACATCCGAGGACACCAGCAGGACCTTGCGGGGTACGTGGCCGGTGAGCGCAGACACGACCGGGGCGACGCCAACGTAGGCGAGCATCTTGATCGTAAGCGCGATGCCCAAGACGATGCCGGCATCCCCGCCAGCCAGATCGAAGGCCAGCAACCCGAGCGCGACCGTGAGCAGGCCGGTGCCGATCAGCGCCACGACCTGGGCGCTGAGCAGTTTTCGGTAGGCGGAGTTCCGCAGGACCTCAAGCACGGGCGCCGGCCTGGTGCTCGGTGCCGACGGTTTCGTGCGGGTGCCGGTGGTGGGCCGGGACGCCCTCGAGGGCGTGCTCGGCCTGGAAGATGGCGTCGGCGACGAGCTGACGGGCGTGCTCGTTCGCGAGGCGATAGAACACCCGGGTGCCCTCGCGTCGGGTGGTGACGATGCGGGCCAAGCGCAGCTTCGCCAAATGCTGTGAGACGGCTGCCTGGGATTTGTTGACGGCTTCCGCCAGTTGGTTGACCGCCAGTTCCGTGTCGCGCAGTGCGAGGATGATTCGGATGCGTGTGGCGTCGGCGAGCATCGCGAAGACCTCCACGGCCAGCTCGACATACTCACCGTCGGTATCCAGCGTGCATCCATCCGTATCTGCATTCATACGTAGATTATTGCACATGGGAGTCACGCCTCGTGTGGCCAACTGTTCACCTGGCCTTTGATACCTCCAGGGGTATCATGACGTGTGACAGGCTCACTATGCCTGCAATAGAGGAGTTCGCCATGATGTGGGGATACGGTTGGGATATGGGCTGGTCGTGGCTGTTTGGGCTGCTAATGCTGGTCGGGATTGTGCTCCTTGTCGTGCTTGCTGTGCGCGTGTTCGGTGGAAGCAGCAGTCGGAGCGGAGGTCCTGGCGCAACTGGACCGACAGCCGGCCCGAGCCGCGCCCGTCAGATTCTGGACGAACGATACGCCAAGGGGGAGCTGACGGCCGAGCAATACCGTGAACAGGTCCAGGTGCTCGGCGAGAACCCCTAGTGGAACCGATCAGTCGCCGCGGCGCCTTGACGCTCGGCGGGCTGGGGCTGGCGGGCACCGTGGTCGGTGGTGCGGGCCTGCTGTGGACGTCGTCATCGGCAGATACGGCGCAGCCGCAGCCGGGAAAAGAACTCGCGGAGCCTTCAGAAGTGCGCAGCGCGAACGGTCGGCTGACGCTTCGCCTGGGTGCGGCCCTTGGCACGGTGCACATCGGCGGGCGCAGCGCCAGCGCCCTGAGCTTCAATGGCGGTATTCCAGGACCAACCCTTCGGCTGAAGGCGGGGGAGCGGCTTGACGTGGCCCTGCACAACGGTCTTGACGACCCCACGAACCTGCACGTGCACGGCCTGCATGTCTCGCCCGAGGGCAACGGCGACAATCCGTTCGTGATGGTCGAGCCGGGCGAATCCTTCGACTACGAGTACCAGCTGCCGGCGGACCATCCGCCGGGCTTGTACTGGTACCACCCGCACCACCACGGCTTCGTCGCCGACCAGATCTTCGGCGGCCTCTACGGGGCGATCATCATCGATGATCCCGAACCGATTGATGCGGCCCGGGAACGGGTGCTCATCATCTCGGACATCACCCTCGACGGGCTGGGGCGCATCCCGGCCGTCTCTCCCATGGAGCAGATGATGGGCCGGGAGGGCCAACTTGTGCTCGTCAACGGCCAGGCGAACCCCCGGCTGAGCGCCCGCCCTGCTGAACGCGAACGGTGGAGAATCGTCAACGCCTGCGTGTCCCGGTATCTCCGGCTGCGGCTCGACGGGCAGCGGATGCAGCTGCTCGGCATTGACTCAGGCCGGTTCGGCGCCCCCGAAACCGTGGACGAGATCGTGCTCGCGCCCGGCAACCGAGCGGACCTGTTGGTCACGATGGTCGACGGCACGGCGGTACTCGAGACTCTGCCCTACGACCGCGGCGGCCCGGGAGGGATGATGGGCGGAGGCGAACGGCCGCGCTCCGGCACTCCGACCGGACGCGCCTCGCTGGCGACCCTGACCGTGGCCGGCGAGGAGGTCCCAGCGGCACCGGCGGTGCCCGCCCAGCCGGCGCCCCGGGATCTCCGCGGAAGGGCCGTCACGGCCCGGCGGGAACTGACCTTTGCCATGGGAATGGGCGGAATGATGGGCGGGGGTGGGTCGATGATGACTTTCACCATCAATGGCCGGGAATTCGACCCGGACCGAGTGGACACCACGGTCGAAGCAGGCAGCGTCGAGGAATGGACCCTGAGAAACACCAGCCCGATGGATCACCCGGTGCACCTGCACGTGTGGCCGATGCAGATCGTGGAGTCCGATGGTCGCGCCCCCGACACCGCGATCTGGCAGGACGTTGTCAACGTGCCGGCCCGCGGCCAGATCCGGGTGCGGATCGCCTTCGACGACTTCGCCGGACGCTCCGTCTACCACTGTCATATCCTCGACCATGAGGACCTGGGGATGATGGGCGTCATCGAGGCGCGTTAGCTGGTCGCGCCGCCCACTCGGGCACCACCGATACGACGATGTCCAATGGCTTCTGTCAACTGACCGACCGTGGGGAGACCGGCCAAGCCGGACGGTGTGAAGTAGATCCGGCAGGCCAGGTCGGTGGTCCCACCATCCGTGGGAAACAGGTCTTGGCCGTCCACTGTGATGGTGGGAGATCCAGCGAACGCAACCCGTGCCGCATCTTCCTGGGTGCGAAGCGTTGTGATGATGATGGTGGCATCTTCGTGCCCGGTGACTGCCAGCGCGGTACGCACGCGGAGGGCGGCTTCCTCCCAGTTCGCGCAGTCCTCGATATGCAGGATCTCCACCCTCATCCGGGTCATCAGTTCAGCACCAGGTCGCGCCAGGTCTTGCCGAGGTCGTCGCTGGCCATGATCCCTCGACCGTTGGCCACAACGAGTCGAGACACAGGCGTTGCGGCGTAAGTGAGAGCTTCGGTCTCGCCCTCAACGCTGCCGGTGGATGTCCACGGCTCGGTACCCGATTGGAGCCAGACGGTTCCGTCGACGGTTACCCCGATTAGCCCGCCGGCCTTGTCGTCGAGCGAATCCAGAAGGTAGAGGGGCGGCGCGCCCGGGACGAGGGCGAATGTTTGAGCACTGTCCGTGCTGACTGCCAGTCCGTCGGCGGTGGTGGCGTAGACCGTGCTCGGCATCGTCGGGTCGACGCTCAGATCGCGCAGGGCAAGGCTCGCGCGGGCGGCCCATGTGCTGCCGCCGTCCTGACTGATCGAGACGGTGCCGGCTGACTCGTCATACCCATAGATGCGGGTCTTGTTGCCGTCCTGGGCCACGGCAAGGTCGTGGAAGTCGGTTCGACCGCGCAAAGAGATCGCTTCCCAGGTGGAGGCGTTGTCCCTGCTGGTGATCAGTCCAAGATTTGGTGGGCTCAAAACCGGTCCTTCGGCCGGGTCCGGATGCCCGGAGCCAAACATCGTGTCCCCGCTCATCGTGAAACCCATCGTGTCCTGCGCTCGCCCGGCGATGGGTCCCTCGAGGTCGCCGGCGCGAACCGTGTCGGCATCCAGGGGTGGGAGTTCGAAGACCCCGGCATGGGTGGCGGCGAACGCGGCGCCGGTGGCCGGGCTGATACCGATCCCGTGGACGTGGCCGAACGCGTTGCCGCTCTCGGCCGCAGGTTCCTGTCCGGTATCAGTCGGGACAGAGCATCCGGTGAGTGTGGACGCCACCGCAACCGCGGTGAACACAGCCGCCCGGAACCTCGGTGCGTTGCGGGTGATTTTTCCGTTGCTGGCGGTGAGCATGGTTTTCCTTGTCGGTGTGGTGCGGTAAGCGGGCCAGTTGCTTGTTAGCAGCAGGTGTCCGCGTCGAGGGCCCGTTCGCCCGTGAGGGCACTGATTGGCACGGCGCAGGTGTCACCCTTCCATGCTTCCAGACCTTCCTTGATGGCAAACCCGGCAATTACGAGAGCGGCGATCGAATCCGCCCACGCCCACCCCAGGAGGGAGTTGAGCAGGAGCCCGCCGAGGAGCGCGGCGGAGAGGTAGCTGCAGATGAGGGTCTGTTTCGAGTCCGCCACGGCCGACGCCGAGCCCAGCTCACGGCCGGTTCGACGTTCGAACCAGCTCAGGACCGGCATGATGGCGAGGCTGACGGCGGCCAGCGCGATCCCGACCGGGCTGTGTTCCGGCTCGCGAAGGCCGAAGAGCGACAGGCCGGCGTCGACGATCACGTAGGCAGCCAGGCCGAAGAAGGAGTACGCGACCACGCGCAGCGCGACTTTCTCGCGCTTCTCCGGATCGGGGGCGGCGAATTGCCAGGCGATCGCGGCGGCGGAGAGGACTTCGACGATGGAGTCGAGACCGAAGCCGATCAGGGCGGCGGAGGATGCCATGGTGCCGGCGGCCAGGGCGATGATCGCCTCGATCACGTTGTAGGTGATGGTGATGGCGACGATGATCCGGATCCGGCGTTGCAGGATCAGTTTCCGGACGGGGTCCATGACGCGGGCGGGGCCGTTCGTTGTGGCGGTCATGCTCCGGTCCCGCAGCAGAAAGGCAGGTCGCAGTTTTCGTCGGAGCAGTCGACGCCGTCATCCACCGCGAGCACAACGTCGAAAAGCAGCGTCAGCGCTCGGGCCAGGTGTCGGTCGGCGATTTCGTACCGTGTCTGCCGGCCCTCCGGCACAGCGGCTACGATGCCGCAGCCGCGAAGACAGCTCAGATGATTCGACACGTTCGAGCGGGTGAGGTCGAGGTCGCGCGCCAGCTGGGCGGGATAGCCGGGCTGCTCCAGCAGCGTGAGCAGGATCCTCGAGCGGGTCGGATCGGCCATCGCCCGGCCGAGCCGGTTCATGACATCGAGGTGGGAAGCAATAGTCAGCATACACTGACTATACAGTCAACGGTGACGAGTGAGTGCGCGAGCTAAAAGACGAGCACCTTGTCGGCGGCGATTGTCCAGTCGGCCAGCGCCTCCATCGTGGATCGGGTGGCAGCCTCGGTCAGCATGGTGTCCGTGATGCCGCGGGCATCCATGCAGGTGCTGCAGCAGCGGATCTCGGGCAGAAGACGCCCGACGGCTATTACAAGCTGGACCGGATGCTCTCGACGATCATCCGGCAGGGTGGCCACAGTCGTCAAGATCAAACACACAGTAGCGGCCCTCCAGCCGACCGAGCCATAAGGCGGGTCTGCTGCACGGATTGGTATCAACCAAGGTGATCGTTGGACTTGATTGTGAAGATCTGATCGGTCCTGCAGGACTCATTGAATCAAGCCTCCTTGACTTGCCATTCCCGGGATTCCTCGGAGCCGTCGCCCTCGTCTGGCCCACCGCCCAAGAGCTCCGCAGAGCGACCACGCTTTGCGTGCGGGAGGCTTAGTTGCGGCGTGCAAGCCCGCAAGCCGGACCCTGACACGTAGGGCCTTCGCAACGAAAAGACTGCGTAGTTTCCGCTGAAAAGGCCGTCCCGTTTGTCCCGCCCGGAAGGATTCGCGCCCAGGTGCGTGAAATGCGACAGCTCTTCGCCGTCGCGCGCCGAATTAGTCCTGGATCAATCCGGGATCAACACCGATTGATCGAGGCCTATATAGAGGAGTAAATGACTCATCGCCAGGCAAGCCAGGCTGTCCTGTGCAGTGGGAGCCAGATCACTAGGCGACTGATCTGTCGAAGTTGGCGGAGAAGGAAGCGAGCCAAACATCGATTGCATCCAACACGGTGGATTCGGGGAATCGTGCGCTCAAGCTGTCGGCCATGTGCTCGCGGACGATCGTGTCGTTGGCCGCGGCATACATATCAACGAGGTACTGAGCGCCGTCATTGACGACGGCACGTATCTCTGGGCTCCGGGCCACGTGTTTCATCATGGACTCCGCCATGTCGGCTCCATCGGTGACCATCATGAGAAGGGCTATGTCGCCAGAGTCTTTGGGGCGCAGACGGTCCGGACGTTTTCCAAGGTCGGCAAGCCGCTCTGACACCTTGTGTGCCTTGGCGATGAGCAGGGCCGCGGGGCCAGCAACGTGCACGTCAACCGAGAGTTTCGGCTCACCATCGGTGGTCGAGATTTTCGTCAGGGTGCGGTCGTGGATGGCCAGTTCGAGGCCATACGCACGGGTCGTCGCGCTTTTCTGTCCGGGGATTCGAGCCGATCGCCCTTTCGAGCCAGCATAGGTTTCAGGCACGAGGAGGTCCACCGTCGTGCGTTGATCCCACGGCAGACCTCGTTCGCTGACGTAGCCGTAGATCCCTGGCCGTTCGGGGCGTGCCGGCTCGAGCCCGATTTGGGCCATGATTTCCATGATCTTCGGGTCCTCAGCGATGAGGACAGGATTGATTGCGAGGTCGCCGTCTCTGGTCGATTCCATATCGATGGGTCCCCACTTCTTCTGCACCCAGACGTGGACAGCATGTGCGCCGACGACGGTCATGGCATCCGCGTGGCCGCCCAGCGCCACGATGGTTGTGATGAGTAGCCGCCGGGATCGTTCGGCGCCATATCTGGCGTCCTCGAGTCGGAGTGCCATTACGCCGCTGCTCCGGCTTCGCGGGTCATGGTGACGCGCGCGGCGAGCTGCGGCAAGAAGGTCCGTGCAACGTCCGTTTGCCGGCCAGGCGAAGCGAGCGCGTCGAGCATTCCCCACTCCGGCGCGAGCATTGCAGTGCCGTTGACCCAGCGGGTGAATTTGCGCACGTTCTCGGTGATCGGAAGCACGATGACGCTGGATCGTGCCGTTGGAGACATCGGGGTCAGGTCATCGAGATCTTCCGGCCGCTCCACGTAAACGACGGGGGTGAACGACCGCGTGGAAGCAATGTCGTCGGCCACGGCCTCGAGAGAAGAGACAGTGGGATTCGCGCCGCGTTGCTCCAGGTACCGGACGAAATCGCCAATAGGACGGTCCAGGGAGAAGATACGCACGCCGGGGCGTTTGGTGACCGGCGCGAGTATGGCCGTCTGCGCGAGCTTCTTCACCAAGCGGCGCCTCTCGACGCTTGAGGCGTTCTGGATACGCTCCACTGCCGCCGCGTAGGGCGCATCGCTGCCCACGTCCGAGAGAGTTCCCGAGAGCGTGAACCCGGCCCCGGAAGCGATCTTCTGCAGCATCGAGTAGGTCGGATCGACGATGCCGGACTCGATTCGGGTGATCGTCGACGCGGGCACGCCGACGAGCTGAGCAAACGCTGTCTTACTGAGCTCTCGCTTCAGGCGCATGCGAGTGACAAGCGAAGCCGCCGACGTAGTGATCATCTGCCCATGCTACGCAGAGCATTGCATATATGCAATGAATCTCTAGACATCTGAACGAGAAAACCATTGCACATATGCAATGGTCAAGGGGTGATCTGGGAAAACGGAAACATACCGTTTCCGCTGCCAGTGGACAGGAACATTTTCCCGAACACTGCAATGGAGATCCTGCCGCCCAGGTAAGCGACGAGCTGGGCGCCCAGGATCTCACGCAAACCCGTGCCGACCAGCCGTTGCGGGCAGAAACGGGGGGACACTCACAAGACTCACAAGACTCACAAGACTCACAAGACTCACCGCCACTCACAAGGTGCACCTGGGCGCAGAGGCGCCGGCATCGACCGAGACCTCATTGTCCACGCGGAATTAGTCGAGCTGCTCCTGCGATTCTTCATCCCAGCCAAGAGCAGACGTGAGTTCGTCAGCATCTGGGAGCGCGCGCTTTTCGGAGGGCGGTAAGGAGTCGTATGTATAAGTGGACACGGCCATGGGGGATCCCGAGCGACCAAGTGCGTATCGGACTGTGTGATCGTTTCGATCGCCGCAGATGAGTATGCCAACCGTGGGCGCATGGGCGTCCCTCCGGAGCCTGTCGTCGACGAGGGAGACGTAGAAGGCGAGTTTGCCGGCATGCTCGGGTTGGAACTTCCCGGTCTTCAGTTCGATGACGATGTAGCGCAGTTGCTCAATGTGAAAGAACAGCAGGTCTAGGTAGAAGTCATCGCCACCGACATCGAAATGGACCTGACGGCCCACGAATGCGAACCCCTTTCCCAGCTCGCGGAGCGTATCGACGATACGGTCCATGAGCGCCTGTTCCAGATCGCGCTCAGCGGCATCCTCTGTCAGCTCCAAGAAGTCGAAAACATAGGGATCCTTGGCAATCTGGCGGGCAAGATCAGAATCTCCGGGCGCCAGCTCCGCGGTGAAGTTTGACGGCGCCGAGCCAGTCCGCTCGAGGGTGCGGTTCTTGATCTGGTTGAGGAGCAGGTTGCGGGACCAACCGTTCTTCACGGCTGAGGCGGCGTACCAATCACGACTCTCGGAGGTGTCAAGCTTGTCGAGTAGAACCGTGATGTGGCCCCACGGCAATCCTGCAACAGCCTGTTGCACAATTGGTTCCGTCCCGGCCCAAGCAACCGCGAACGCCCTCATGTACTGAAGGTTGCGGGATGAAAATCCGTTCATCTGCGGGAACTCAGTCCTCAGATCTCCAGCGAGGCGACCCAGCACCCCAGCTCCCCATCCCTGCTTCTCCTGCTGGCTGAGAACTTCCCTCCCGATGCTCCAATACAGCTCAATCAGTTGCGAATTGACCGTGCGCTGGGCGCGCACCTGAGCATCGCGGACCCGGCGCTTGAGCGAGCCGAGGAACTCGGGGTAACCATCCGGAAGAGCAACATCATCACGGGCCATGGCCCCATTCTCTCCCGGCCGTGATTGGTGATCGTCGCACACGCTCGCCACAGCAAAATGCCTAGCCGGCGGCGATGTAGGACCGCGCAGCGGCCATGACCTCTCGGGAGCGTCCGTCCGCGAGCGCTTCGGCCGGCGAAGCATCGTCCAGTTCCGGATTCATGCCCATAAGCCACGCTCTGGCGACTTCAGGCGAGTCAATCGAGCTGAGAATCTCGAACACCTGGAAAGTGTCTCTCAGGAGCTTCTCGCTCGCGTGCGGCGGCCGAACCGTTGCATGTGCCCAACGAGCGAGCGTCCGGGCGTTCTTGCCCACGATCACCCCAAGAAGCGCCTGGCCCAGCTGTGCCTGTAACACCGCCGCGATTTCAGCAACGCTTAAACCCACGGAGCGTTCATGTGCCGCGCGATCAGCGCCGGAACGAGAACCATCCCCGGTTGAGATATTGGTCATGATCGACTACCTCCCACCTGCCGACTCTTACCCTCCCGAGATTACCATTATGCCGGGTCAAATGTCGGGCAATTTGTTGGGCGAAATGACCGATAATGGATATTATGTCAACTTGTAATGCACCTATTGCAGAATTGGCAGAAGTATGGCTCCCCCCTGCTCCGCATTGAGCCAACGACGGCACCGAAATCCCCGCAACCAAACGACAACCTTGGGTGGTGTCTGCGCGGCGTAGAGCTGGAAACCTGTCACGCCATGACTAGGTGATTTTCATGATCGATGCGACATCGGGCGTCATCGGTTTAGTGGCCGCAGCCATCGTGTCCCACCAGCGGGATTGGCCGTTTCGGAAGGTCCGGCCGTACTGGTTGGTGTTGCCGGCTGCCCAAGTGAGGAACAGGCCCTTGCGGGCTCGCGACAGCATTACCAACAGAATCCGCTGATCCTCGCGGAGCTGATCGTCGGTCGTCGAGTAGCTGCTGGGGACATGGCCTTCCTCCAATCCGACCACGACGACCCAGTCGAACTGTTGTCCCTTGCCCACGTGCGCATTCAGGACGTGAACGCCGGCCGAGATCGACGCGATGCTCTGGCTGTCGCGGATCCTATCCATCAGTATCTTTACTGTCGCACCTTCGAAGTCGTACTCGAGCAGCTGCTCGCAGGCGTCATTGACCTCGCCAATGGTTTCGATATCCGTGGGCTGCAGCGAATCGGACGCACGCCGTCGAAGATCCTCCGCCTGCTCCCTGAGTGGCAGGGTGGCATCTACCTGCCGCGCGTGAAGCTTCAGCAGCCGGCCGACGCGGGGGGTGTCGAGGGCGATGTCCCAGAACTGCGGCCGGCACTCGGCCCGATCGTAGGCGCGCTCGAGAGCACCCCGGCGATACGCAGCACGGCAGATCACCCCGATGGTGTCGCCTGGATATTGCTGGGCGAGGTAGTCAGTGAGAGCAACGACCCCGTTCGCCTCCGATGCGTCCGTCGAGTATCCGGCCGCATAGGCATGTCCGCCGCCCTCGCCCCAGTTGTGGGGTTCCGCGGCGCTGAGGGCCGCGGATCCAAGACTGACCGATATAGAGTTCACGACGTTGAGGACCGCGGGCGATGATCGGAACGACACATCGAGGTCGACGGCCTCGCCAGCTCGAGTCTGTAGGTCAGCGTGCACCTCGACGGGCTGCGCCCCGGCCCAGCCGAAGATGCCCTGATAGGGGTCGCCGACGTACGTCGAGTTCCGTGTGCAAATCAGCCTGGAGATCTCATACTGCTGCAGCGAGAGGTCCTGGAACTCGTCGACGATGACCGCATCGAAGTGCGCCTGGAACAGGGCTGCGACGCGTGGGTTTCGAAGGATGAGCTGCGCGTAGCGCTGCAGGTCGCCGTAGTCGATGTAGTGCTCCTCGACCCGGTGCCGTTCGACCTGCAGCGCGGTCGGGTTATCGGCGTCGGTGAGCTGCTGTAGCAGTTCCAGGTCAGTCAGCGGTAGCCGATGGAGGGCTCCGAGCAGGTCTTTCGCGGCGGATTGCGTTCCGCGATGGTTAGTGATCTTGTTCAGGGTACGGCGCAGCCACGCCGGCCGCGGAAACGTGAAGTCCGGTTTCAGTCCGATGGTGAGGTGGTGAGCTTCGACGATCCGCGCACTGAGCTCGTGAAAGTTCATGACAATCACTGTGTCGCGTAGCCGGCTCGTGCCTAGCTGCTGGACGAGCCGGTTCCGCAGGTTGTCGCGCGCACGGTTGGTGAAGGTAATCGCGAGAAGGTGACGCCCAGGACGGACGACGCCGCTACGGATCAGCCGGTCCGCACGCATCGCGAGCACCTCGGTCTTGCCGCACCCGGGCGGTGCGAGAACGAGAAGGTGCTCGGCTGCGCTTTCGACGGCAGCGATCTGTGCTCCGACCGGCTTATTCGACGTCACGCGCCTCAGACCCCGTCTGCACGTGCCCGAGCAGCCCGATCAGCGAGGGACTGTTGGCAATGTGGACGGCCGTAAGCATGGGTGCGATGAGGCGGGCGGCGGGCACCTTACGGCTGTCGACCGAGGAGAGGAACGTGCCTAGCTGCGCGTCGGTGACACTCGCAAGGTCCGGCGCGCCGGTCGATTGCAGGATGCCCTGCTCGCGAGCCTGCCCCGCGTTGATCAGTGCCGCAGCGACCGTCTGCGCCCCGATCGCCCGCACGTACTCGTGTTCGAGATCGGTGCGGGCAATGAAGAAACCTGCGGCTTCCATCTTCTTGGGTTTGAGCCCGAGGTTCCCCGCCCAGGACGCTTCGCGATCTTCGTCGCAGAGACCGCAAAGCGGAAGATCGAACCCATTGGGGCCGACGACCTTGAGAACGTGGGAGAACTTGTCCGCGCCGTCCAGGGCGAATACCGAGACTCCGGCACGGTCCAGACTGATTCCGAGCGCCTGCGCGGCTGCTTCCACGATGATCCGGTCAGCAAGCCCTTCTACGAAAAGCATTCGCCTCGCTGTCAGCCCCTCGAGCAGCTGCGGAGACCACCACTGCAACATCTCCTTCTCGACGGCCGTGAAGTTCGTGGACGCGATCTGCCGGCTGCGGCTGTCCGGGTCGACCACCAAGACATGCTTGGGTTCGAAGCGCTGCACTACATAAGGAGAGTGGGTCACAACGAGGCGCTGCTTCGCCGATTCGGCAAACAGCGATGCTACCGTCCGCTGGCTCGAAGGGTGCAGATGGATCTCGGGCTCGTCGACAGCGACAATGTTCGCCTTCGCCTGCGCGAGGTCGAAGAAGGTTAACGCCATCAGCTGACGCATTCCGTCGCTCTGTTCGACGAGACCGCGGAGCTGATCGCCTTCCCTCAGGAAAATCGTGACGTCCTGCAGGGGTTCCTGGGCTGGGTCAGCAGCCGTGCGGATGGCCAACGACTCTGCGTTGTAGCTGCGCGGAATCGACCGTGACAGGTGGGCCGCGATCTCTCGCCGAAGCTCGAGTAGCGCCGGATTCAGGTCGAGCTTGTCATTGAACTGATCGAGGAGTCCACCAAGGTCGGCCAATTCTTCGCCTAATTCGACGGAGTCCAGCATGGTGCGGAACGGACTGTTCTTGCCGTTCATGTAGTCAGCAGCGCTGGACCGGTTTGCGGGCAGGTAACGCCACCCAAGCTTCAAAAGCTGTTCGCGGGATGGGGATCGCCGGGTGCCCGAGTCGGGGAAGAACCGCTCGATGAGGACGTTGTCGGGGTCGCCCTCCGGGGTGCGGAGTTCGAGCCGGATGAGGAGGTAGTCCGGTTTCCCTTCCTCCACTGTCATGGCAAACGGGAATTGCCCGGCTTCGTCTGCGTCGAATCCGTCGAGGCGCGCTTGGACGACGAGTACGTCGGTCCCCTCCCTGATGTCGGTGATTGCCAGACCCTGGTAAAGCTGCTGCACGGACGCTCCGAGCAAGAGGTTGAGCAGGCGCAGGATCGAGGTCTTACCGACGTCGTTCGCGCCGATGATGACAAGGTGGTCGCGAACTTCGACGCTCATGTCCTGCAGCAACGCATGCCCGGTGATCTCAAAGCTGGCGAGCCGCATGACTATGTGCCCTGGTTCGGGAAAGGGGATACTACGGGGGTTGCGACCACGACGATTGCCTACTTCTGCGTTCCATACGGTGATTGATTCACGGGCTTCAGGGACACTCCGAGTTCCCCTGCCCGGCTTTGTATTGCCCCCTCGGTTCTCCCCATGAACCTACACTGTCGGACGGTGGCCGGGGCCGCGTTGAATTGGGTCGTCGTTTGAGGCGGGCTTTTCCTCCTCCAGGTGACGCTCGCGTAGGCGCCGCACACGCTCGGCCACATCGACGGCTCCTCCCAAATCGGTGTCCCCGGACAGCCGCTGCCGGAGACCGGCCACGCGCCGACGCGCCTCCGTCGCAACGTTGTCCTCAACAGCACGGAGACGCTCGAGCGATGCGGCGGCCGCCGTGTAGGCGTCGTCGTCGGTGCGGACAGTGCCGAGAGGCGACTCGGTGTCGTTGATTTGGTTCAGGTCGCGGAAGGCAACCACGTTGCCGAGGTCGCGCCGCCACGCCTTCTGCAGGGAGGCGTCCTCCGGGACGGGGCGAATCTTCGCGCTCCACGGCTCCGGGTTCGCGGTCGCCGTATCAACCAGCGCCTGGGTCCGGTCGTGGATGAGCTCGGCCTGCGTGTGCAGCCAGGCGCGGGTATCCCGATTATCTCCATCCACTCCTGCAGGCGGGGGACTGACCCAGCTCGGAAGTCCTGTCTCCGTTGCCGTCCCTGCAGGAGCTCCGATGCGGTGGTGATAGATCTTCGCGAACGACTCGACGGTCGAGCCAGGCCCGGTGTCCTCAGCCCAGACGGCTGCAGTGAGCCGCGCGCGCACGTCGGCGCCGTGGGCTTCGTACGCGGCGAGCCGGCTCGCGAGATGAGTCCACGCTTCGTCTCGGACGACCCGGTCGGCGATCTCCGTGTCGAGCACGTCCCTGACTGCGACTTCCATCCGTTCAAGCTGGCTGGGGTCGTAGACGCGACTGAGCGCGTCCTCGTACGCCGGCAGCAGCGTTGACAGGCTGGCTGCGGCGTCCTGGGCTTGTTGGATTTCTTCGGTCGCGGACCGCTCCGCGCTTTCTCTGGCGAGGACGGTGGTGAGGGCGTCGAGGATGCTGGTGCGGAGGTGGTCGGGGGCGTGCGCGTCGACCTCGAGGGTATCTTCGACAACGGCATACATGCGGTTGGACTCGCGGCCCCGGGTGGCTGCGACGTAGAGCTGTTCGCGGGAGGTGGATTGCGGGTCGACGAGGATGTGTGAGGTGTCCACGGTCATGCCCTGGACCCGGTTGATGGTCGCGGCGTAGCCGAGCTCAACGTGCGTGGCTACGTACTCGGCGGGCAGGGTGAGCACTCCTCCGTGCCGGAGGCTCTTCACTTTGAGATCGCCACCCTCATTGTCGATGACGGTCCAGAGGTCGCCGTTGGCGACGAAGTCCTTGCCCTGGTTGGAACGCAGCTTCCGATCGTTCTGCCGGGTCACGATCACATCGTTCAGGCCGGCCTTGTTCCCGTCGTGCAGCACCGCCCCGCTCTTCCCGACGACGCCCTGGCCGACCAGGTCCAGGCGGGCGCGCGCGTTGAGCGCGGCGACCTCGTCGTTGGTTCCGGCAACCATGATCGAGTGCCGGTTCCCTTCCCGGTCGGCGGCCCAGGCCACGTAGATCTCTTCGAGCATGCTCTGCCGGATCCCGCCGCGGGTGCGGTCGGCGGTGACGTAGAAGTCGAGAGACGCACTCGCTCCGTCGCGGAGGAGCAGGGACGCGGCGGCTTCGTCGGTGTCGATGAAGCGGTGGACCTGGTCGAGGTAGCTGGCGCCCACGCGCTGCTCGATCAGGCGCAGGGCACCCCCGGATTCGACCGCGGCCAGCTGGGCCGGGTCGCCCAGGAGCCGGATCGTTGCCCCGTGCTGCTGAGCAAGCTCAAGGACGTCGGCGAGCAGCGGGGTGGAGGCCATGCCAGCCTCATCGATGAGGAGCACTGTGTTGCTGTCGATGCGGTACTGGTCGGACTCTCTCTGCTCGGCTGACCCGTGGCGGTGGACGTCGACGAGCTTGTGCGCGGTCTCCGCCTCCACTTTGATTTCTTCGGCGAGGACCGTCGATGCGGCAGCGGTCGGCGCGAGTGCGAGAACGCGGCCGCCGCCGGCTTCGACGGCGCGGGCGAACGCGCGCATGGCCGTCGTCTTACCCGTTCCGGCCGGGCCGATCCCGACTTCGAGGAGCCGGCCCCCGGAAGCGAAGCGGCGGGCCAACTCCACCTGGGACGCATCCAACGGATACGCGCTGGCCGCGTTCAACGCTTCGACGGTGGCGATGAAGGTGGCCGGGTCGACGGTGAAGCCGGCGACGGTGCGAGCTGCATCGATGAGGCTGTCTTCGATCGCGAGGATCCGCGTCGACGTGAACCGCTCGGTCCCGTGAACCCTATAGATGGACTCGCCGTCTTCGCGTTGCAGCTGCTCCGGGACCGGGTTGAGTGCCGGGGCGCTGACACCGATCACGCGGGTCATCACGGCCTGGGCGACCTGGTCGGCGACCTGCTGGGCGTCGACGCCGGGGCGCACGTTCGCGAACGCCCGGGCGATGCGCTGGGCCTCCGCGGCGACGTGCGACCTGCGCCAGGTGGCCCGGCTGTCTTCGACCGTGTTCAGCACCCGCTCGGCCAACTCGTCAACGCTCAGGCCAGCGAGGATCTCATCCTGGACCGACAGCTGCAGGGGCTGCCGCACCGTGGCGCCGATCGTGTCGACGGCGACCTGACCGATGATCTTGATCGCGGCCAGCCGCCACTCGGCGCGCTGCCGGGACAGGCTCTTCGGGGCACTCTTGCCCTCACGGGTTTCCAACGTTGCGCGCTGCGCCAGGCTCAGCTGCACCGTCTTCGGTGGGGTGTGCCCGTGCTTGGCCACGTACTCCTGGACCAGGGTTTCGTACGCGTCTTCAATCGCCGCACGACGAGACGAGAACGAGTCCCGCAACTCCCGGCTGATGCCAGCGATCTCCCGGACGCTGCGCTTATTCCGCCCCCGGGACTCATCCACGAAGCCCACGCCGAGGCGGTTTCGGACTTCTTGTTCGACGAGGGTGTTGTACCGTTCGGACGCGGCCACGCCGAGCGCGTGCAGCACCCGCCCGTCCAGCGAACGCCACTTCCCATCGAGGCCCTGCACCTTCGTGGACACGGCAACGTGGGTGTGCAGGTTCGGGTCTCCGGTGCGGGAATCGCGGTGCTCGAACGCGGTGGCGACGAACCCGTGAGTGTCGACTTGGGCGACACCGCCGGCACCGACCCGGGTGACGCCGGCTTCTGTTTCCAGCCACGCAACCGTGGCCTGCCACGCCGCATTGTGCGCCTCGCGGACCTGCTGGGAGGTGGCCTCGTCACCGAGGGCCCAGAGCACGGACACGCTCTTCACCGGGGTGAACACCAGGTCGTAACCGGCGACAGGTTGACGGGCCGCTTTGCCCATGTGGGACAGGTGGGTGGCTACTTCCGCGTCCGCGCCGGGACGCTGCAGCGTGGCGGCAACACGGGCGGCGGCGATGTTCCAGCGGATCAGATCGCGCTCCACTCCGACCTCGGGGCTGCGCCCGTTCTCCACTTCGAATGCCTGGTAGGCGTCGGCGACGGCGTCGTCCCAGCCGTCCAGTTTGGGCTGGATCCGTGGGAACCGGCGCCCCAACCGGGACGCCTGCACAGCATCTTCCGGGGACGCTCCCCCAGCGACAGCAGCCCGGATCGCGGCCTCCGCGTCCGGGTGCAACCCGTCGCCGAACAGGGCCTGCATCTGCTCTTCGGAGACGTTCCCGGAGACGCCGAGGTTCGCCAGCCCGGAGCCGAGCCACTCTCCCACCGGGTTGCCCTCGGCGGTGTAATAGTCGGTGAGGTCTTCGCCGCGACGCACCGAATGATCCCCGGCTGCGACCTGACGGGTCAGGTAGGTGTAGCCATCACCGGCGTGAAGAACATGCACGGTCATCATCGGCGAAACCACCCCCTCTCAACACAGGTTAACGGGTCAATCCCGTCCAGACACTATTAGTGCAAGAGGTGTGTCTACTTTGCTCTGGCTTTTGTGGTGAGTTTTGGGGATGGCTGGTTTTGTGATTAATTGGGGGTGCCGGGATCGTTCGGTGCGAGTTGAATCTGGATACATGGGGTAGCTGAGAGATGGCAACGAAACAGACCGGTAAGAAGCTGGACGCCCGCGAGCGGGCGAGGCTCGCCCGCACCCGGGTTGATCAGGTCCGCGCGGAGCGGGATGCCAAGATCGAAGTGACCCTCGCCGAGTTCTTCACCGCCGGTGACGAACGCGACACCCTCATCGCACAACTGGCCGTCGTCGAGAACACCATCGGGCACAGCGTGGAGTACCTCTTCACGCTCGGCGAGAACGCAAGTCAGGTCGCCAATCTGCTTGATCTTGATCCCAAAGAAATGAAGCGTCTGCGCGGACTCACCACCCCAACCGAGCCAGTCCTCTCTCCCCCGCGAGCATCACCGGCTGACACGAACTCTCATCCGGTTCATGCTCGGCCCTAGCCTCACCTGCCCTATCCAACTGCCACTGAGTGGATACTCAGTGTGCTGGCTTTTCGTGGACACGCGGGGTTCGCCCAACCGGCATTCAGCCCATCCCCCGTACGGTTGGTGACGGAGTCCCCACTCCAAACGAATTGGCCCCGGCAGATTCCTCGCCTCCCCCCAGGTGTAGTGAAGCCGGGGCTTTTTCGCGGCTATCACCGAACTCGTCAGAAACTCCCAGCTGCCCAGGCCCGCAGGCGCGTGGCCGGGATCGCACGCTCATGGCGCCACCGCCTGACCGGGTCATGAGGAACTGCCCGCGGAAACCTTGGCCGGCGAGAGTCGCCTGCAGCCGGTCGAGGTAGGTGTGGATCTGCGGCTTGATGTATGCGTCGATGACGGCCGTACTCGTGCGCTCGTATTCACGGAGTTCCCGCGACAGGTCGGAGGAGATCGTCACGTCGACGTGTGGGGCCACCTCGGCGAGCACAGCGGCCATCAGCGTCTCGTGGGCGGGGTTCGCGTAGGAGTGTAAGAAGCACACCGCCACTGCCGCGACACCGGAGCGGCCGATCTCAGCGGCCACCCGGCGCGCTTCGTTCTCGTCGAATGCCACCAGAACGTCTCCTCGGTGGTTGAGACGTTCCGGCACCTCGAAGATGTCGGAACGCTGCACGAGGCTCGCGGGCTTGCGGTAGGTGAAGTCGTACATCGGCCGGCGATCGGTGCGGCCCAGCAGGTAGACGTCGCGAAAACCTCGGGTCGTGACGATCCCGGTGCGTGCTCCCGTGCGCGTGAGGAGGGCGTTGAGTCCCAGCGTCGTCCCATGCACGAAGTGGGTGATCTGATCGACGCTCACGCCGGCGGCCGCGAAGCCGTCGATGATGCCGCGTCCAGGGTCATCCGGTGTCGTTGCCACCTTGTGGAACGACACCTCTGCGGTGTCATTGTCGAAAGCGACGACGTCGGTGAAGGTTCCACCGACGTCGATGGCGATGCGGTAGCTCATAGTGATGTTGGGCTTTCTTGCTCTGGGGTGAGTGCGACAGACAGACGGATGCGGGTCATGAGCTTTCGAGGAGCGGCACCGATGCGATCAGCTTTTTCGTGTAGTCGTGCTGCGGGTCGCCGAGGATGGCGTCGGCCGGCCCCTGCTCGACGATGCGCCCGGCGGAGATGACCGCGGCCTCGTCGCAGAGCCTATCCACGATGGCCAGATTGTGGGTGATCAGCAAGAATGACAGGTTGCGTTCCGCCCGGAGCTTCTCGAAGAGATCGAGCACGCGTGCCTGCACGGTGACATCGAGCGCGCTGGTGGGCTCGTCGAGAATGAGAAGGCGTGGTTCGGTCGCCAACGCGCGGGCGATCGCGACGCGCTGACGCTGGCCGCCGGAGAGCTGGTGCGGGTGCAGCGCCATCACGTCGGACCGGAGTCCGACATCCACGAGGAGGTCAGCGACGATGTCGTCGTGTTGCGCGCGCCCGACGACGCGCAGTGCTTCGCGGATCGAGGCCCGCACGCTCATCCGTGGGTCGAGCACTTCCGTGCCGTCCTGGAACACGGGCTGCAGGATGCTGCGGTACGCCGCGCGCTGCGGACGCGTCAAGTGCGCCACATTCATCCCGGCGACGGAGATCTCGCCCGAGTGCACGGGGAGGAGGCCGAGCACGGCACGCGCAATCGTCGTCTTACCCGATCCGCTCTCGCCGATGAGGCCGAGCCCGAACGGCCCTGCCGGCACCGTGAGGCTCACGTCGTCGACGACGACCTTCTTGCCGTAGGCCAACGTCACATTCGTGACGGCGAGCAGGGTCGACGCGTTCTCGCTCACGAGGTACTCCCACCGATCTGCGGCACGGCCCCGATCAGGGCTCGAGCGTAATCCGTCGTCGGGTTGCCGATCACCGAGCGCGTCGGCCCGGCTTCAACGACCTCGCCGTCTTTCATCACGATGATGCGGTCGGCGAGCCCCGACACGAGGGCGATGTCGTGGCTGACGATGAGCAACCCCATTCCGCGGTCGCGGCGCAGGGACGCGAGCAGTGCGACGATCTCGGCCTGCACCGTGACGTCGAGCGCGCTTGTCGGCTCGTCGGCGACGATGAGTTCGACCGCGAGCGCGATCGCGAAGCGTTGCGCCTGGCCGCCGGAAACCTGGTGCGGGTACCGCGTCAGGATGTCGGGGGCGAGCGACACCGCGCTCAGAGCGGCGGTGATCTGGGCCCTGGCCTCCGCACGGGAGCGGCCGTGCTTTCGCAGCACGACCTCCGCGAATCGGCCAAGTCGCATCGTCGGGTTCAGCGCCGAGATCGGGCTCTGGGAGATGAGCGCGACGCGACGGCCCAGCAAGCCCGTCAAGCGCGAACGCTCAGCGAGCACATCCTCCGTCCCGAACATGTCGACGACGCCGCTGACGCGCGCGCCCGGATGCAGCCCGAGAAGGGCGAGCAGCGCCGAGGTCTTTCCCGACCCGGACTCGCCGACGATGGCGACGCACTCCCCCGCGCCCACCGTGAGCTCAGGCACGAACGACACCCGGCGGTCGCCGTAGCTCACTGACAGGTCGCGCACAGTCAGCAGGTGCGTGGTCATCGTCCGGCCTTCTTCGGGTCGAGCGAGACACGCAGGCCTTCACCGAGCATGTTGAAGCTGAACGCAGTGATCAGGATCGCGAGGGCGGGGAACGTGACGACCCACCAGTTCGTCGTGATGAGCGCTTGACCCTGCTGCACCATGAGGCCCCATTCCGGTGTCGGCTCGGAGACACCCAATCCGAGGTACGAGAGGGTGGCGACCACGAGGATGATGCCGCCGGCATCCAGCGACGCCTGCACGATGACGGGGGTCAGTGAGTTCGGGAGAACGTGGCGGAGAACGATTCGCTGCGCGGAGACTCCGAGGGTCCTTGCTGAATCCACGTAGCCGCGCCGACTGATCGACGCCGCGACGGATGCAGCCAACCTCGTGTACCAGGGCCACCAGGTGATCGCGACACAAATGATGAGGGTGGGGATGCCGCGGGGCAGCACGAGTGCGAGCGCCAGTGCCAGCAGCAGCGCCGGGAAAGCCAGGAAGATGTCGGTGATCCTCATGATCACGTCACGGACGACTCCGCCGGCATAGCCGGCGATGACGCCGGTGAGGGTGCCGAAGACGATCGAGAACAGGAGGACCGCTATTACGACGATCAACGACGTGCGCGCTCCGAACACGACACGGGTCAAAATATCGCGGCCGACCCCATCCGTTCCGAACCAGTGTTGCGCGCTCGGCGCGTGCAACGACTGGAGCGGATGCGTGGCGCCGTTGGCGTCGGCCGGGTACGGCGTCAACCACGGCGCGAACAGAGCGGCGAGCACGAGAATTCCGAGCACGACGATGAAGACGACGGAGAGCACATCGCGAGGCATCAGGCGTGACGGGTTGATCCACGAGGGGATGCGCGAGGTGAGTGGGGGGGAGACGGTCATTGCACACGCACCCGCGGATCGATGAAGGCCTGGGCGATGTCGACGACCAGGTTAATGAGCACGTAGATGATCGCGACGACCAGAGTGACGCCTGCGATCGCCGGTGTGTCGAGCGATTGGATCGCCTCCGTCGTATACCGGCCGACACCGGGCCAGTTGAAGATGGATTCGACGATGAACGCATTGACCAGTGAGTACGCGAAGACCAGCGCGATTAGAGTGAGGATGGGCGACAGCACCGGCCGCATCGCGAACCTGCCGATCACCTCCCGCGACGAAAAGCCGAGCGCGCGGACGGTGCGGATGTGGTCCTGCCCGAGCTCTTCGGTCAGGCCTGCCCTCGTCAGCTGCGCGATCGCGCCGACGGGGTATGCGGCGACAACGAGCCCCGGAAGCACCAAGTGCTGGAGGGTGCTCAGGAAGACGGGCCCGTTGCCCGTTATCGCGGCGTCGACGAGGGTCAGGTTCGTCCAGACATGCAGCGGCGAGGTCCCGTCGAGCGACGAGGTGTATTCGCCGGCGATGGGAAACCAGCCGAGGGTACTCGCGAACGTCGTCTGCAGAATGAGCCCAAGCCAGAACGCCGGGAACGACACGGCGAGCACGGTCATGATCCGCATGACGATGTCGGCGGCCTTACCGTGGTGCCTCGCCGCGAACCGGCCGATGGCGAATCCGACGGGCACCGCGATCACCATGGCGAACAACACCAGCTCGATCGACGCCGGCACGAAATGCGTCAGGTCGGCGACCACCGTCTGACGGGTGTGGATGCTTACTCCGAGATCTCCGTTCAGCAGATCGGCGATGTAGTGCTGCAGTTGGGTGAACACCGAACCGTCGAGCCCCAGTTTCTCGCGGGCCGCGGCTAGCTGCCCGGGGGTCGCCCGGGAGCCCGCATAGCCGACGGCCGGATCGCCGGGTACCAGGCGCACGATCACGAACGTCAGCAGGACGACACCCACGACGACGAACAGTGATTGTGCCACCCGGTACAGGACGAACCGCGTCATGGCCTAGCGCACGACCTTGGTGTCGTAGACGTGTACGACGCCGGCGTACGCCGGGTCGAGGTCAGGGTTGAATCGGTAGCCCATGCCGGCCTCGGTGAGAAGGTAGCGGGCCGGTTCCAGTTTCTTTCGGAGTTGAGCGATGTAGAGGCAGAGGTACCCGGTGTCGCTCGTGCGGTGGGGGCCCCACACTGCGGTGTAAAGGGTCTGTTTGCTGACGAGCTTCCCCGGATTTCGGAGGAGCAGTTCGAGGATTTGCCATTCGGTCGGGGTGAGCCGGATCGGTTCGGGAGCGCCTGCGCCGGTTCGGACGATGTGTTTGGCGGGGAGGTCGACGGTGACTGTGCCGAAAACGATGACGAGTTCCTCATCCGAGGCGGGGACTCGGCGAGTCAGGGCGCGGATCCGGGCCAGGAGCTCCTCGATCGAGAAAGGTTTCGTGACGCAGTCATCGGCTCCTTTGTCGAGCGCTTCGACTTTGTCGGCTGCGCCAGTGCGGCCGGAGACGACGAGGATGGGGACGTGGCTCCATCCTCGGAGAGCATCGATGACTTCAGCGCGGGTCGGATTCAACCCACGGAACAGAAAGGAGAGCCCCAATACCACTGATTATGCCCGTTCGGGAACCAAATGCGAATCTTCCCCGTACCGTTGAAGAGTATCGATCTTCCTCCTCCGACCTCAGGACTCCCCGCGTGACCTCGCCGACGACGACTGCCTCCCCGCCCACCGAACCACTCTCGATCGTCACGGAACGGCCTCCGTGGCGTCACACCTTCATCGCCCTTGCCGTCCCTAACTTCCGCATCTGGACTTACGGCAATCTCATCGCCATGACGGCCGGCTGGATACAGCGCATAGCACAGGACTGGCTCGTCCTCGAGCTCACCGGCAGCGCCACGAAAGTCGGCATCACCGTCGCTATGCAGTTCGCCCCAATGCTCTTTTTCGGGCTTCTCGGCGGAGTCCTCGTCGACCGCGTCTCGAAGCGGATGCTGTTGATGTTCACGCAGTCGGCCTTCGCGATCCTCAGCCTCGTGCTCGCAGCTCTCACCCTCAGCGGCAACGTCGACGCATGGATGGTCTGGGGCATCGCCTTCCTCACAGGCCTCGTGACCGTCATCGACAACCCCGCCCGCCAGGTGATCGTCACCGAGCTCGTCGGTCAGAAGAACCTCCGCAACGCCATCAGCATCAACTCGTCCGTCTTCCAGCTCGGCGGCATGATCGGGCCCGCCATCGCTGGCGTCCTGCTCATGACCGTCGGCGCCGGTTGGGCGTTCGCGATCAACGGAGCGGCCTGCATCATGGTCGTCATCATGCTGTCTTTGTTGCGCACTTCGCAGATGACCCGGATGGCAGCACCGCCGCGAGTACCCGGTCAGCTGCGCGCGGGCCTCGCGTACGCAGTCGGCAAGCCGACCATCATCTGGCCAGTACTGCTCGCCGCTGTCTTCGCCGTCTTCGGCCTGACGATGCCGGTACTGCTGGCATCGTTCGCCGACAACGTCTTCCATGTCGGAGCGGGCGGCTACGGTCTGTTCAACTCCATGGTCGCCGTCGGGGCGCTGGCAGGAGCGCTGCTGTCGACCCGGCGCGCGAGCATCCGACTCCGCACCATTGTGATCGGCGTCGGCATCACCGGGCTCCTGCAGGCGACGACCGGGCTCATGTCCGGCGTGGCGCCCTTCGCTCTGATGCTCATCACCGTCGGCATGGCGTCCCTTCTCTTCCTGACCGCGTCGAACTCCCTCATCCAGATGTCGAGCAATATCGGCGTTCGCGGGCGCGTCATGTCCCTGTACGTGCTGGTCCTCCTCGGCGGTCAGGCCATCGGCGGCCCGCTCATGGGCTGGATCATCACGACTTTCGGGGCTCACATCGGGATGATGGTCTCCGGCGGAATGCCGGCGTTGGCGGCGGCTGTCGCGTGTGTCGTGTTGGCGCGGCGTGGGCATCTCACGTTGCAGGTGCGGGTCAGGCATCACGTACCGACCGTCCACATAGAACACCGCCCGGCGGTTTGAACGGGACCTGGGGCGGCCACCTCCAGCGTTGTCCTCCTTGGAGCTGACTGCTCCAGGCCCGCTCACCACCATCGCAGCCTCCCTTTAGTTCTGCTGACAACTATTGGGCAGAACCGGAGGTGTGGACGAGACGTGCTGGCTGACGACAGACGAACGCGCGGCGTGGGTGCGATTCGTAGCCGTGCTCGCTCACCACGTCAAGATCGACGTCCTCCACGATCATCTTCTCGTCGTCAACGACACCGCGAGCGGGCAGCTGCGCGACTTCATCCAGTCCCGCCTGCTCGTCGGCACCCGCGACCGCCACGACCCCGACGCCGTCCTCCGAGCTGGCCTCGCCTCCTCGATGCTCGTCGGCATCGTCACCGGACGTCGCATCATCGGAGTACCCACGCTCGTCGCAGCTGACACCGAAACGCTCGTCGCCGTCATCGGACCAGCGATCCAACAGATCCTCGTTCCCACAGCAGCAGCCGCGCACCTCAGCACCGGCCCACGCAGGAGCCAGGATTCGGAAGGGCGGCAGCTATGAATCCCTGGCGGAGCCGTCGGGCGATCGCGAGTTCGGCGGAACATGCCAGACGACGAAGCGCCGCACCGCCCACCCCGGGACCGGCCGAGGCGTCGTTCCTGGCCCGCTATGTGAACCGAGGACTGCCAACAGCGGCCCCGCCTGGCGCGACGGTCTCCGACGCACTGGAATTTGCTCGCACCGGTACGGACCGGATGGCCATGCACTTCTACCCCGCCCCGACGCCCGGGAACGTCGCCGAGCTCGCCGATGCATGGGATCTGCACCCCATCCTCCGAGAGGACTTGCTCGCCGGATACCAGCGCCCCAAACTCGAACGCTACGGCGACGTGCTCTTCCTCGTCGTCCGCTCCGCACGCTATGACGACACACGGGGAGGAAGTCGACTTCGCCGAATTCCACGTCCTGCTCCGCCCGCACGCCGTAGCACTGCTGTGCAAGAGCGGGAAATGGATAGACGGCAGCGACGGGACCACCATCACCCAGGAAGACCTCGCCGACCCCGAACGCCGCGAACACACCCTCCTCGCCGACGAGCATCTCCTCGGCCTCGGACCTGAAGCAGTCGTCTACCGGCTCCTCGACGCCATCGTCGACGGCTATACACCCGTTCTCCACGGCCTCGCCATCGACAAGGAACAAATCGAACGACAGGTCTTCAGCGGAGATGCCGCCGTCGCCGAACGCATCTACCGCCTCAGCCAAGAGATCATCGACGTCCAACACGCCGTCGCTTCCATGACAGAAGTCCTCCAAGCGCTCCGCGGCGGTTTCGGCAAATACGCGATCCCCGACGAACTGCAGACCTACCTCCAAGACGTCTCCGACCACCTCGCCCGCGCCAGCACCCACGCCGCAGAACTCCGCGACGCCCTCGCCCAGATCCTCAACGTCAACGCCACTCTCGTCGCCCAACGACAAAACGAAGACATGAAGAAGATCTCCGGCTGGGCCGCCATCCTCTTCGCCCCCACCCTCGTTGGAGCCATCTACGGCATGAACTTCGACGTCATGCCCGAACTGCACTGGGCATTCGGCTACCCCTTCGCCATCGCCCTCATGGTCGGCTTCGCCGCCCTCCTCTACGTGATCTTCAAACGCAGCAAGTGGATGTAGTCGACGATGTGGCCCGACGGTGGGTCAGGCGCCCGCAGCGCCCGGTTCGGAGGTGACGGGTCATTCCCCGGGACAGCCCGGTGGTGTGCGGCGAATACAAGGCCCGATAGATGCTCTCGTGCACGACGTTCATCTCGGGCTGTCCCGGGAAATCGATCCGCAGCTGGTGACTGATCTGCCTGGGGCTCCATTGTTCGAGAAGGTGTTTTCGAGATCGCATCCCGAAGCTGCGGGTTCCCGGCGATCTTGCCCGGCCGGGGGCGTTTGCGCGCGGCCTCCGCCAGAGCCTGCGCCGCTCGAGGAGCATATCGTTTCTGGCGTGGCGCCCGATTCCGGACGACCTCACGGCTGACCGTCGACGGGCTTCTGCCCAACTCGGCCGCGATCTGACGCAGGCTCTTCCCGACCTGCAACGCATCGGCGATCTGGATCCGCTCGCCCTCGGAGAGGTATCGTGACGAAATCGTCGGTGGCGCCTTCAGCGAGATCGACGCGTACGTCTTCGCGCGCCCTTGCGCGTTCGTCACCGTCCGCCCGTGCCGCCACCGCATGCCCGTGCGCCGGTTGATCTTCAGAGTTCGACACGCCTCGGCGTTGCTGATTCCTTGCCTCATCAGCTGAGCATATTTGGCGCGGGTCTCGACCATCGGCAGTGCGCCGGAACCCTTTCCCCGCGTCCTTGGACTACCTGACATCGCTACTCCTGACACTCAGGTGATGCGACGTTGGCTAGAAACCGCCCAGTTTCAATTAGGCACAGTTCCATACAACCGCGTCCAACTGGGGAAATCCCCTATGGCCGGTGAACCGGAGGCGATGCCTGGCGCAACGCCTCCGGCACACCGCAGTCTCACTCGATGCTGAACACGCTCATCAGTTCTGCCAGCAGAACGTAGTAGCCCAGCAGAACGACGAGTTCGACGACACCGGAGTCTCCGAACATCTCCTGAAGTCGATCGAACAGCACGTCGTCGACGTGCGCGCCCGAGAGCACCGTGCGCGCGAAGGCCACGGCTGCGGCGCATTGGTCGTCCGCGAGGGATTCCGAGCCGTCCCTGATCACGTCGAGCATTGCGGCGTCCGCGCCCTGCTTGCGCGCCTCGGGCTCGTGGGAGGCCCACTCGAACTGCGAATCGCGAACCGCCGCGACGGTGAGGATGACGACCTCGCGCACGAGCGGCGGGAGGACCCCCTCGTACCGCAGCGCCTCCCCCAGGCGATGCAGGGGCATACCAACGGTCGGCGCGATCACCATCGCGTTGAAGGGCCCGGGCAGTCCCTCATTCAGACTGGTCATGCCGATCGAACGGAAGAAGGCGGCACGTTTGCCGCCCGCGATCGACCGGAAGACGATTTCCTGGTCCGGCTCGAGCTGGCCGTCGCCGAGCAGAGGCAACCGGCTCACAGCGCTCGTCCTAGGCCCGCGGACGCGGGCGTGAAACCGACGTTCTCCGGAAAGTGGCACGCGGCGGAGTCGACGTCGTCGGCCAGGAGGGGCGCGACTGTGGCGCAGACATCCTGCGCCTTCCAGCACCTCGTGCGGAAGGGGCATCCGCTCGGCGGGTTGATCGGGCTCGGCACATCCCCTCGCAGCACGATCCGGTCCGACTTGCGCTTCTCGATGATCCGCAGGGGATCGGGCGTCGCCGAGAGCAGCGCCCGCGTATACGGATGGTGCGGTGCGGTGAAGATACGCTCGGCCGGCCCGATCTCGACGATCTTGCCGAGGTACATGACGATGACGCGGTCGGCGATCGACCGGATGACGGGCAGGTCGTGGGCAATGAAGATGACAGTCAGCTCGCGCTCGGCCTTGAGTTCCGCGAGCAGCTTGAGCACCTGCGCCTGCACGGAGACGTCGAGACCTGACGTCGGCTCGTCGCACACCAGGATATCGGGCTGCACGGCGAGGGCTCGCGCGATGCCGATGCGCTGGCGCTGCCCGCCCGAGAACTGGTGAGGAAACCGCGCGAGGCTCTCGGCGGGCAGGCGCACCGAGTCCAGAAGGCTCTCCGCCGCGGCCGTCCGGTCGGCCCGGGGCACGAGGGTTGGATTCGCCCGCCACCCCTCTTCCAGGATGCTGCGCACGCGCATCCGCGGGTCCAGCGACGCATACGGGTCCTGGAAGACCATCTGCACGCGCGAGCGGAACCTCGCGCCCTCCAGCTTCGACAACGTGGCTGTGTCGCGGCCCTCGAGGTGGATCGTGCCAGCGGTCTGATTGTCCAGACCGACGAGGGTGCGCGCGAGAGTGCTCTTGCCGCATCCGGATTCGCCGACCACGCCGACGGTCTCCCCCTTCCGCACGGAGAAGGAGATGCCGTCGAGTGCTCGCACCGACCGTGCGCCGGTGCGCACCCTGTCAAGGAACGGCAGCGGAAAGTGCTTCTCCAGGTTCTCGACTCGAAGCAACCGATCGGTCATGACTCCTCTTTCCTTCCTGTACCGCTCCCGTGGGCTCGCGTGCCGATGAACGATGGCGACGCCTCGAGAAGCGCTTGCGTGTAGGGATGATTCGGCCGGAGGTAGACGTCCTCGATGCTGCCCTCCTCGACCATCTCGCCGTGATTCATGACGATCACACGGTCGACCATCTCGGCCACGACGCCGAGGTCATGGCTGATGAGCACCAGTGCGGTATTGCTCGCACTGTGGGCAGTGCGGATGAGGTCGAGGATCTGTGCCTCGATCGTGGCGTCGAGTGCAGTGGTAGGCTCATCGGCGATGAGGATCCGCGGCTCGAGCGCGAGAGCGATAGCGATGAGCACGCGCTGGCGCATGCCGCCGGAGTACTGATGCGGGTACTGCGAGAACCGGCGGTCGATGTCCGGGATGCCGACACCGCGCAACGTGTCGAACGCGCGGGTCCGCGCCTCCGATCTGCTCAGCCCCGCGCGTTTGCGGAATACCTCCGCGACCTGCCACCCCACGGTGAAAGCCGGATTGAGAGCCGACTGCGCGTCCTGGAAGATCATCGCGATCTCGGTGCCGCGGATGCGCTGCATCTGCTTGTCGGTGAGCTCGAGCAGATTTCGGCCGTCGTAGATCGCCGAGCCGGAGACGACGGCGGAGTCATCCAGGATGCCCATGAGGGCGCGCGCGGTAGCCGTCTTACCCGATCCGGATTCACCGAGCAGGGCCAGCGAGCCCCCGGGGGGAACCTGGAAGCTGATGTTCTTGACGGCCGGCACATCGCCGCTCGCGGTCGCGAACCGCACCGAGAGGTCCCGCACGTCGAGAACCGCGGGCTCGAGACCGGTCATGCCGGGATCAGACATCTCCGCCCTCACCAGCTCTTGAATAGGTGGCACCGGCCGCGAAGATGTCGTTGACGTCCCAGTGCCCCGTGCCTTGGATGCGCGGCGTGCGAGTGATCGGCACAACCACGAGCGAGGGTCCCCCATGGGCGATCGCCGCGGCCAGTTTCTCGTCGAGTTCCGACTCCGAGACCACTCGGTCGGCGCTGATGCCGAACGACTGCGCAAGCTGCACGAAATCGACCGTGTACGGTGCGCCCGCGGCGTCGACGAAGTCGGTGCCGAGCAGCCGTCCGAAGTGCTTCGCTTGGTAGATCGCGATGGACGCGTATCCGCCGTTGTCGAGCACGACCCAGGTCACGTTCTCCCCCGCTGCAGCCGCGGTGGGAAGCGCGGCGAGACATGCCAGCACGGCACCGTCGCCAACCACGGCGACGACCGGCGTGCCGGGCAGCGCCTCCACGGCGCCGAGGGGCGCCGCCGTCTCCTGGCCCATTGTGCCGAAACCGCTTGCGACCACGAGGGTGCGCGGCGAGCGCACGGGGTAGTGCTGGGCCACGGCGTGCCTCACGCCGACGCCGCTCACGAGCACGGCTGCCGCTGGCAGCTGCTCGCGGAGGCGCGTCAGCACAAAAGCCGGTTCGAAGGGCATCGACGGGGTCGAGCGCACCTCCTCGAGTTCGCGCGACCAGTCCTCGCGAAGCGTCGCCGCTCGCTCGCTCCAGTCCGACCACTCCGGCGAGACACTCCTGAGCTCGGCACGCAGCGCGCGGACGGCCGCAGCGGCGTCCGCGTTAATTGCGACATCGGAGGGAAACACTCGGTTGAGCACGAGGGGGTCGATATCGATGTGGATGAGCTTGGCCGGGGGAAACCCCGAGAAGAAGTCGGAACGCCATGAACTCGTGTCCATCTCGGGGAACCGCGTTCCCACCGCGATGACGAGGTCTGCCTCCCGCACGACGGTGTTGCCCGGACGCGTGCCCACGACGCCGGTCGTGCCCATCGCAAGCGGGTCATCCTCGTCGATCACACCCTGCCCAGACATCGTGGTCGCCACCGGGATGCCAAACTCCCGCGCCAGTTCGGTGATCGCCTCCGGTGCTCCCTCGGCCTGCGCCCCTCCGCCGCAGTACAGCACCGGGCGTTCGGCCAGGCCGATCGCCTTCGCGGCGAGCGCGATCTGGGCGGGGTCGGGGAAGGGGACGAAACGGGCGGGGGCGACGGATTCGGCATTCGTCGCGGGAACCGGACCGGCGAAGAAGTCCAGCGGAACGTGCATCAGCACGGGACCCGGCCGGCCGTTGATCGCCTCGCTGAAAGCGCGGGAGAACGTCGGCACCAGATCGGCCGACGATCCGACCTCGAACACTCGTTTCGTGAGCGGCCGGAAGATCTCCGACTGCGAGTTGTCCGCGGCGACGGAGAGCGACTGGAGCGGGTCCTTGCGCACGTACTCGGAGGGGACGCCTCCTGTGATCACGATCACGGCCGACGAGTCGAGCAGCGCGTCGCCGAGTCCCGTCGTGAGGTTGGTCGCGCCTGGCCCCACGGTCGTGACGACGGCGGCGACCCGCCCGCTCACGCGGAAGTAGGCGTCGGCGGCGTGAATGGCGACCTGCTCGTGGAATGCGCTCACGAAGTTCAGTCGCTTCTCGCCCGCGATCGCGTCGATGAGCGAGAGGTTGCCGTGGCCTACCGTTCCGAACACCGTCGTGATGCCGTGCGCGACCATTACTCGCACGAGGGACTGCGCGGCGGTCTGGAGGGTTTCGGGAGTCGAAGGCATGGTCGTGGATTCCATTCTGGATCAGGTCGATGTTGAGAAATCGGGGTGAACGCTTGTGAGGTACCAACGGGTCATCACGCCGCGCTTGAGTCGAAAGTCGAGAAGGAGGGGCGACCGCGGGTCGGCGAGCACCGATCGGGCGACGTCGAGGTCGGCCGCCGTGGACACCGTGAGCGAGCGGATGCCGAGCGCCTCCGCCACCCCCCGGAAGTCGACCGGGGGAAACACGGCCGTAGCGATCCCCTCCCCGCGATGCTGCAGCTCGTAGACCTCGACCCCGTACGCGTCGTCGTTGAAGACGGCGATCACGATCGGGAGCGCGAGCCGCCCGACGGTCTCCAGTTCGGCGAGGGATGCCGCGAGCCCGCCATCCCCGATGACGCACAGCGTGGGCAGCCCCGGATGCGCGAACGACAAGCCGATCGCGCTCGCGAGCCCCAGCCCGATGGATCCGAAGTGCAGGGGGAAGGACTGGCGAGACGGATGCCTCAGGCCGATGTGCACCGCCGGTTCTGAGCTGAAGTAGCCCAGGTCCGTCGTGAGCGCCCGATCGCGCGGGAGTGCTTCATCGAGCAGCACCGACACGCGGCGGAGGTCGAGGCCGCTCTCGTCGGACCGGTCGTGGAACGGGTCCCTCGCCGGGGCGGGCTCCGCCCAGGGTGCCGTCGTGGCGAGGGCGTCGGCGAGGGCCGTCGCGACCCGGGCCGCGTCGCCGGTCACGCCTGTCTGGTCCGCCGTCGCGGTGGCCTCGAGGTCGACCCGCACCACGTGCTTTCCCTTGAGCAGGCGACCTCGCTCCGTCGTGAACTGGTTCAGGCCGGCGCCGAACGCGACGATCAGGTCGGAGCGGCCGATCACCTCGTGCGAGTGTGCGGTGGAGAACCCGCCCATGACTCCGACGTCGTTCGGCACACCGTCGAAGAGCCCCTTCGCGAGGAGGGTCGTGGCCACGGGTGCGCCGAGTGCACGGGCCAGCCGCAGCAACTCGTCGCGGGCGTGGATCGCCCCCCTGCCCGCGAGCACGACCGGGCGTTGCGCGCGACCGATCGCCTCGATGGCGAGGTCGAGCCCGGTGGGCTCCGGTGCCGGAGGGGACACCTCGGCCGGTGACCCGGAGCGCGGTTCCGCCGTCTGCTCGAGCTGGAGTTCCGTGGGCACGTCGAGCACGACCGGCCTGCGATCGCTGACGGCCAGCGCGAACGCGGCCTCGATCACCTCCCCCGCGCTGCTCGCGTCCGTGACGCGAGCGTAGTGGATGCCCGATGCCTCGACCAGGGCGCGCTGGTCGAGCCACTGCGGCTCATGAGTCGACCGGACCGGCAGAGAGCCGGTGAGCAGCACCATCGGCGTGCGGCCCTTGGTCGCTCCGATCAGCGGGTTCACCGCGTTGGCCAGAGCGGGTCCCTGGGAGACGATCGCGAGGCCCACCGTTCCGGTGCCCTGCGCGTAGCCGTCAGCAGCGGCGACAACCGAGTCCTCCCGCCGGAGGGCGACCCAGCGCATTCCCCGTTTCTCGAGCGCCAGCACTATCGCGAGGTTGGCCTCGCCGAGGAGACCGAAGGCGGTGCTCGCACCATGCGATTCGGCCACGGACATGACGGCCTCGGCCACGCTAACCATTGCGGGCGCCCGAATCCACGAGAGCCGGTCGGGACAGGTTGGCGAGGGAGCGGTCGATCCAGGCCTCCCGGCTGGCCCCGGAACGGAACGGCTCGAGCAGCAGGGGCGTGTCGTCGTCGGAGGCGAGGAGCTCGCCGGCGAGGGCAAGCATGTTGAGCGAGCCCTCCCCGAGGGGAACGGTGATGAACCGGCCGCGGCGACTCTCGACGAGCGGTCGGCAGTCGGCCTCGGTACCGTGCGTCTCTGGCACATGGCGCGTCACATCCTTGAGGTGGATCACCGCGCAGTGCTCACGCAGCCGCGCGAGCGCATACGGGTAAGCCTCTTCGCCCGCGATCGCCAAATTCGCCGGGTCGAAAGTCAGTCCGATCGCACGGGGAGGGAGAACGGCGAACAACTCCTCGATCGCCGCGACCGATTCGAGATCGACGCCGGTGCCGCGCGAGAACACGTTCTCGATGACAAGCCGCACCCCGAGACTCTCCGCCATGCCGAGCAGCGGTTCGATCCGCTCGGCGAAACGGCGTCTCGCCGCCACTTCGCCGAGCGTGCTCGAACCGCCGTACATGAAGCCCGCTCTCGCCACTCCGGTCTCCGCGGCCAGGAGGATCGAGCGCTCGACGGCGGCGATATGCCGGTCGGCGTCATCCTCCGAGCTCCCCAGCTTCGACAGGGTCGAGAGGGTCGAGACCGTCACTCCACGTTTGATGCTCCACCGCACGAGGGAATGCACGTCATCGTTGGCCACACCATCGATATACGCCTCCATCCAGCCGAAGCCACGCGACCGCGTGGCCTCGAGACACTCCTGTGGTGACGCGAAGTCGAGGCTGATGAGGCCGAGTCGTCGTAAGTCGAGCATCCGGTCCGCTACCTCCCCAGGGCCGAGCGAACGGAGGCGATCACATGATCGATCTGCTCGTCGGTCAGGTGCGGGTACAGCGGCAGCTGGAGGGAGTTGGCCGCCGACCATTCAGCCGTCGGGCAACTCGCGACGAACCCCTTCTTCGCGTAGAGATCAAAGAGATAGCTCGGCCGGTAGAGCCCTGGCACGGTGTGCACGCCGTGCTCGTTCATGAGCACGTCATAGAGCTCATGGTTCGTCTTGCCGGTGAGGTCCGAATCGATGAGCAGGGCATAGATGTGGTACGTGTGCACCGCATCCGGCGACTCGTAGGGAACCGTGACACCGGGGAGATCGGCGAGGGCCCCACTGTAGCGGTGTGCGATCTGCCTCCTGCGCTCGATGAACGCCGGCAGCTTCTTGAGCTGCTCCCGGCCGACGGCCGCCTGCGCCTCCGTCATCCGGAGGTTCGACGGAATGTAGCCGTCAACGTCGTCCACCCCATAGGGCCGCGGGCCGGGCGTGCCGTCGTCGTGCGGGTCACCCGGGTAGCGGCTGCCCATCGACCGCAGCCACGGGATCTTGACGGCGAAGTCGTCGCGGTTGGTCGTGAGCATGCCGCCCTCGCCGAGGGTTGTCATGTTCTTGATCGCGTGGAAGCTGAAGCACCCGACATCGCCGAACGATCCCGCAGCCTTGCCCTTGTAGCTCGCGCCCTGCGTGTGAGCGCAGTCCTCAACGACCAGCAGCCCGTGCTCCTCGGCGATCGCCATGATCTCGTCCATGTCGCACATCTGCCCCGCCACGTGCGTCACGAACAGCGCCTTGGTCTTAGGTGTGATCGCTGCCCGGATCGCGTCCGGGGCGATGTTGAAGGTACGGGGGTCGACATCGACGAACACCGGGACCGCTCCCTGCGCGAGCACGGCCTGATTGGTGGAGATGAAGGTGATCGGCGTGGTGACGACCTCGTCTCCGGGCTGCAGCTTACACAGCTGCGCCGCCATGTGGAGGGCCGTCGTGCAGTTGGATGCCGTGTAGGCGTACTCGACCCCGTGGGCCTCGCGCCAGTCCTCCTCGAAGAGGTGGGTCTCCATGCCAGTGGTCAGCCACCCGCTCTCCATGACCCGGCGAACAGCATTCAGCTCCTCCTCGCCGTAGGGAGCGCCGAGGAAGCTGTACGGCACCTTCACGTTCACCCCTTCGGGCGGCCTGTAGAGAGTGCGGAAGACGCTGTGTTGGACCCTGGGCATTGTTCTGTTTCCTTTCGTAGGGTTCATGGCAGTACCCGGTACGGGCGCAGTCGCCCCCAGGCTGGTTCCGTGCCGAAGGCCTCGGCGAGCTCCCGCTGCACCTGCACGCCGCGGGCTCCCGCGAGCGATTCCGCGCGAACGATGTGATCCGCGGCGTTGTCGAACAACTCGATCGCCTCGCGTTTGGCGTCCCAGACGGGCACGATGTCGACATATTCGGGCGTGCCGGAGTGGAACCCGAGAGTGGGATCCGTGTGCAATATCACCGCTCGAACGGTGGCCGCCTCCACACCCCGCGGTGAGGGATAGTTCGGCACGCAGGCGCAGTACGCTGCCCCGAACACGAGCCGCGACAGGGCCCGCTCCGGTTCGCGGATCGAGTTGGAGGACGGGCCGATGATCACCTCCGGCCCTACCTCGCGAATCACGTCCATGAGCACATCCCGGCTCGCGCGCAAGTCCGCGACTGTATCGACCAGCACGGGGTTGAGATACGAGACCGAGAGGGACGCGAAGGCCGCCTTCGCTCGCTCGATGTCGGACTGCGGCACGGGGGCATCGGTCACGATGACCGCGCTGACCTCGTGGCCAGCCTGGGTGTAGAGCAGCAGCGTTCCCCCGCTCGCGACCAGAAGGTCGACGGGATCGGTGCCGATGGCAAGTATCCGCATCGTCACACCCCCTTCGATGCGCACAGCCGCAGACCTAGGCGGAAGGCGTCGTCGAGCTGGCCGTCGGGAACATGGGCCTCGATCGTGACGGGCACATCCAGACCATCGCGCACGAGCAGGTCCAGCAATTCCGCGTTCGGCGTGATTCCCTCGCCTACCGGCACGAACATGAACTCGCCGTGCACGAGGTCGGTGACGATGCGACCGGTGTAGTCGGCGTCCGAGACCGGGTCGAACTTGCGCGCATCCTTGATGTGCACATTGCGGATGTGCGGCTTGAGCGTCTCGTACGAGGCCGGGAACTGCTGGCCGCCGATCGCGAAATTGCACAGGTCGAAGTTGACAGCGAAGTTGTCGGAGCCGACCGCGGTGACGAGGTCGACGCACCCCTGCGCGGTGTTGGTGACTTCTCCCGGTGCGTGGCTGAAGTGGTTCTCGATGAGTATCGTCACCCCCAGGCTCTCGGCGATCGCGACACTGGGACGGATGAGTCGCACGTACCGCTCCACCGCCTCGTCGATGGGCCGGGTCGGATGTCCCCCGAAGTACACGATCGCGTTAGGCGCTCCGAGGGTCGAAGCGCATCGCACGCTCGCGTCGAGGAGCGCCACCATGGCGGCGGCGGCCTCATCGGTGTCCACCGCGTTGATCTTGCTCAGGCTCGCGACCGAGTTGACCGTGAGCCCGCGCTCGGTGAGCAACTCCCCGACGCTGCCCGCGGTCTCCACCGTGATGTTCCCCGGCACCGTCAGCTCGCACTGGCTGACTCCGAGCGCGGCGGCGCGGTCCAGCGCTGCGGCGATCTCCTCGTGATACTCGAACACTGCGACTCCAACGGTCATCGCGCTGCCTCCTTGTCGAAAGTTAAACTGGTGACGTCCTCGAATGGCCAGGCGTCGCCTGCGCGGGCGGGCTGGAACCCTTCCGCGGCGGCCATCCCCGACTGCAACCCCCGCCAGCCGGCGGCCGAGCGGATCATGTACGGCATGGATGCGTGGCGAGCGGCCGCCATCCAGGTCATCTGGGACTTGTGGCACTCGAGCATCTCGACCTTCAGGTCGAGGGTGGCGGCGACGTCCACATAGTCGGTCGGATAGAATTCCACGCCACCGACGGTGTCCATGAACCAGATCGGGGTCGACTGCGCTACCTGCGCGCCTGCCGCGAGTGCGAGTTCGCCCGTGATGCGGTGGTCGGGGTGATAGTCGTCGGGGCGATGGGTGAACACCACGCTCGGATCGTGCTTACGCCACACGTCGGCGAGGGCCTTCGTTGTCACGTCGTCCGGGTAGAGCTCAAGATCCCCGCAGAATCGGCCGTCGACGACGGCACCGATCATGGCGGCCGAATCGATCGCCTCTTGATGACGCGTGCGTGCGAGAACGTCCGGTTCATCCCGCCCGCCCTTGTCTCCGTAGGTCATGTGCACAAGCACGAGGTCGTGGCCGGCGTGCGCGAGGCGAGCCATCGTCCCCGCACAGCACAGTTCGACATCGTCGGGATGTGCGGCGATGACCATGACCTTCATAGTGTCGCTCCGGGGAGGCGGCGGATGGTGCGGTTCACGAGTGATGTCTCCTATCGGCGGATGGTGGGATTGAGGAACACGTAGAGCACGTCGACGACGAGGTTCACGATTGCGTAGGCGATCGCGATGATGATGACCACCGCCATGAGCGCGGGGAAGTCCTTCCGAAACATCGCCGATACCGCGTACCGGCCGAGACCGGGCCAGCTGAAGACCGACTCGGTGAGCACGGCTCCGCCGAGCAGGGCACCGTAGACCAGTCCGGCGACGGTGACCAGCGGGACCAGCGCGTTGCGGACCCCGTGCACGTAGAGCACCCGCTTGCGGGTCAGGCCCTTCGCCCTCGCCGCCCTGATGTATTCCTGCGACAGCACGTCGAGCATGCTCGCCCGCATGACGCGAGCGAGTGAACCCGCCCCCATGATCCCGAGCGTCACAGCGGGTAGCGCGAGATGCCACAACGCGTCACCCAGTGCCGTGAGATTGCCACGGGCGATGCTGTCGATGACGAGGAACTGGGTTATGGGAGCGGGTTGGGCGACAGACATGGAGAATCGACCACCACCGGGCAGCCACCCGAGAAGACTGTAGAAGACGAGCACGAGCAGGAGCGCGAGCCAAAACACCGGCATGGACGCCCCAAAGATCGCGAACAGCCTGCCGAACCGGTCGACCCACGTGCCGCGGTGGACCGCTGCGAGCACACCGAGCGTGCCTCCAAGGATTACGGCGATGAGGATGCCCACAGTCGCCAGCTCGATCGTCGCTGTGAGGTACACGCCGATCTCGGACGAGATGGGACGCTGGGTATAGATCGAGGTGCCGAGATCGCCGGACACGAGCCGGCTCACATACGTCACATACTGCACCCAGATGGGCTGGTCGAGACCGAGCCGCTGGCGAACGGCCTCGACCTGCGCATCTGTTGCCGTGTCGCCCGCGATCGCCGCGGCGGGATCGGACGGAATCACCTGGGTGAGGAGGAAGGTCACCAAAGTGACGCCCAAGAGGATAGGGATCATCAGGAGAACCCTCCTGATCACCAATTGTGCGACGTACATGCTGCTCCACCTCCTACTCTGTTTGTCCGTTTGATCCCGCCGTGGCGGGGCGTGCTAACTCAACTAAGGTTGAACCCCCAGATCGGCGTCCACGAGAAGCCCTTGAGGCCAGCAGTCGTGACGACCGCGACGATCGGGCGGAACATGAACGCGTAGGGTCCAACATCGGAGAGCCGCTCGCCGACCGCGATGTAGATCTCTGCCCGCTTCTTTTCGTCCGTCATTGTGCGCGCCTCGAGGATCGAGGCGGTGATGTCCTGATCGTTGAACGCGACCCGCTTCGGGGCCGGGGCGTTCCAATCGCCGTGCGCACTCACGATCTGGTCGGGGTCTGGCACAGTCGATCCGTAGTACCACATCAACGCGGGAACCTGACCGGCGCGATACGCCGTGAAGAGCGTCGTGATGTCCTGCGCGACAATATTGAGTGTGACTCCCACCTCGGCGAGATCGGCCTGAATCTTCTCGGCGATCGTTGACACCGGGATACCCAGGCCGCGGACGGTGGCGTTCGCCTCGTAGTAGAGGTCGAACGTGAACCCGTCCCCATATCCGGCCTTCTCGAGAAGGTCTCGTGCTCGCTCAGGGTCGTACTCGTAGCGATCAGCCAGGGCAGGGTCGTGGCCCAGCATCCCCTTTCCGATCACTCCGCCAGCCCGCTCTGCCTGGCCGCCGAGCAGCCCGCCAATGATGTTGTCGTAGTCGATGGCGTACTTCACCGCCTGACGCACCTCAAGGCTGTCGAACGGTGCCACCGCGAGATTCATGGCGAGGTAGTAGGTCGAGAGATCCGCACCCGACAGGATGTCGAAGCCTTCACCGAAGCCCTGAACCTGCTGTGGGAGCAGGTCGAGAGCGACGTTGATGTCGCCCTGCTGCAGAGCTGCTGCTTGCTGCGACGATTCCTCGATGATCTGGACCTCGACCGATTCGTACGTCGGCACCCCGCGCCACCACGACTCGTTCGCCGCTAGCTGGATGTAGCTGCTGGGCAGCCATTCGCCCAACTGGTAGGCACCCGACCCCGCAGTGTTCTCATTGAGCCAGGCCCGCTGGGCCTCGACGTCGTCCCCAGCGGCCTCGACAACCTGATCCTCGGAGATAATGCTCGCGGCAGTCCCGGCGAGCGAGGGCAGGAAGCTTGCGCTGGCGGTCGCGAGCGCGATCTCGACAGTCGAATCGTCGATCGTCGAGATCGTCGCCGTACTGAGCGCGGGACGGATCTGCCCGCCCTGCACGGCTTCCGGCCAGTCGATCACGCGTTGGTACGAGAAGAGCACGTCATCTGCCGTGACCGGGTCGCCCGTCGCGAAGGTGGCATCCGGATCAATATGGAATGTGTAGACGAGACCGTCGTCCGAGATATCCCATTTCTCGGCGAGGCTCGGCACGAGCTCGGCGGACTGGAAGTCGTAGCCGACAAGCGTGTCGTACACGTTATGCAACACCGCGATACCAGTCTCCCCGGACTCATTGGGTGGATCGAGGGTGAGGACCTCGCTACCCCAGCCGATACGGAGCGTCGTTGGGGCCGCGGGTTCGTCCGCCCCGGGAGTTGCACACGAGACGAGGCCGATGGATGCGATCGCGAGTACCGCCCCGATCGTCACCTTCCTAGCTTTGGATCTGTAGTACATTTCGCTTTCTCCTTCTAGTTGGTTGGTGCCGCGGGTCGAGAATGTCTCTGAGCGACTCGCCGGCAAGGTTGAACGCGAAGCCGGTGAGCAGGATGGCGAGGCTGGGGAAGGTGGCGATCCACCAGGCCGATTGCATGTAGATACGGCCCTCGGAGATCATCACGCCCCACTCCGGGGTCGGGGGCTGCACGCCGAGCCCGATGAAGCTCAGGCCGGCCACGTAGACGATCGCGATGCCGACATCCATGGTCGCCTTGACCAGGAGGGGCGGCACCGCCGCGGGGAAGACATGTCGCACGAGGATGGGTACGGTCCGCACGCCGAGCACGCGCGCCGCGTCGACGTACTGCACGTTCCGCTCGACGATGCCCACGCTCCGCGCGAGCCGGGCATATTCCGGCCACCAGGTGGCGCTCACCGCGATCACGACGTTGGTGAGGCTCGGGCCGAGCGCGGCCGACACGGCCATCGCCAGGATGAGTGCAGGAAAGGCGAGGAACAGGTCCGTGATCCGCATGATGAGGTTGTCGACCCACCCGCCCACGAAACCGGCGATGAGGCCGAGAACGGTTCCCAGCGTCACTGCGATCGCGACGGCCGCGACCCCGATGAGGAGCGAGATCCGCGCACCGGATACCACGCGCGCGAGCACGTCACGACCCAGCTGGTCCGTGCCGAGCCAGTGCTGAGTGGACGGCGGGGCGAGCAGCTGGGCGAAGTCCTGCCGGATCGGGTCGTACGGCACGAGCATCGGGCCGACGGCCGCAACCAGGAACAGCAGCACGATCACGGCAAAGCTGATCGTCCCGGCCGCAGGGAGTTTGGCGATGGGCCGCATGAGCACCGATACGCTGGACCTTGAGAGCGCAGCACGCTGCTCCACCGGGGAACCTGCGGGGCGCCGCTCCTCCGGCGGTATCGAGGTCAGGTCGGTGAGGCTCACTGTCGAATGCCGCCGATGAGGCGCCGCAGGTTGTCCCCGGCGATGAGCGCCTTGTCCTCTTCCGCGATCGCGGCGTAACGGGTCGCGACGATACCCGGCCCGGGAGGTCCCCACGGCATCCCGCTGCCAAAGATCAACCGATCGGCGCCGACGAGGCCGACGAGCGTCTCAATGCCCTGATGGGCCGTGAAGAACGAGATCTCGGCGTAGATGTTGGGGCACTCGAGCATGAGCGGTGCAAGCACGCGCAGCGACGAGAAGTTGATCCTCAGAATGACCAGGGGCGTGTTCGGGAAGCTCTTGGCCATGTCATAGAGATTGCGCGCGCTGTAGCCGACGGCAGGAGCGTCCGGGTACCGCCCGAGGTCGCTGTTGGGCAGGAGTACGGGGAGCCGCACCGCGTCGAATCGGCTCCAGATGGGGCCGAGAGCCCACGGGTCGACCGTGTACCCGTTGTACCTCGTGGGGGCGACCCGCACTGCGGCGACCGACTTGGACAGCAGGTCGGACATGTACTCATCCGGGTCGGGGATGTCGATGGTGCTGTGCTGCGGCACGACCCACGATGCTCGGGTGCCGGGGTAGGCTCGCGTGACCTCGAACACCTCCTCGTTGTCCTCGTGTGCGCGCTCGACCGCGTGCGCGTGCACGATGAGGGCCTCCCGCACATCGTGCCGAGCGAGTTCGGCGAGAATATCGGCGGGTTGGTGAAGCATCATCGGCGACGGCCGACTCACGCGTCCGACGACGCAGTTGGCGTCGAAGAAGTTCAGGTCGACGCTCATGCTGTCCTCCCTTGTGCGAGCAGGTCGGCCATCGTCAGGCCGAATACCTTCTCCTTCACTCGATCAGGTAATTTCGAGAAGGCGATGTGAGCGATCTCCGCCGTCCAGTCGTGGAACGGTGCGTCGGTGCCGAACACGACCTTGTCCTCGCCGAGCTTCCGCACGATGTACTCGATGACACCCGGGTGCCTGCCCATCGCACAGATCTCGAGGAAGACGTTGTCGTGGGTGCGCGCCGTCGCGATCGCTTCATCGAGCATGTCCCACGAGTCATACCCGCCGGCGTGGCCGATCAGCACGTTCATGCCAGGGTACGCGGCCGCGACCTTGCCGAGATCGCTCGGGCGGCACCGGTTCGCCTCGGAGGTCGGACCGGCGTGGATGAGCACGGGAAGGTTCCGCTGGTGCGCGAACTCCCAGACGGGAACGTAGGCCGACCCGGTCACGGGATAGTCGTGGGAGTACGAGGTCGGGTGAACCTCACCGATACCCTTCACCGCGGGGTTGGAGAAGCACGACTCCAACACCGGGAGGATGTCGTCCGGATAGCGCGGATTGATGAGCACGAACCCGGCGAAGCGGTCCGGATGCTCCGACACCAGGTCGAGCATGATGCTGTTCTGGTCCCCCGCGCCCAGCACGCTCATGCATGCCACGTCGATGCCGAGGGCATCCATCGACTTCAGGAGCCCGTCCCCGTAGGGGTTCGGAGTGTACGCCGCGACGTTGGAAGCGTTCTGGACATGCGCGTGCGCGTCGATGATGAGGCAGTCGAGCGGTTCGCCCGCGAGAGCGGTCTCGTGGATCGCCGTGCGTTGGTTCTCCATTGGTGGTTTCCTCCGGTCGGTGTGCATGTTCATCAGTCGAGGGTCCGTCCGCCGTCGACGTTGATGACTTGCCCGGTCACGAATTCGGCCCGGGATGATGCGAGCAGGAGCACGGGCCCGACCACGTCCTCGGGAAGTCCCAGCCTCCCTGCGGGGACCCTCTTGACGAGTGCCTCGAGCCGTCCGGGGCGCGCGACGTAGGCCTCGGTGAGAGGAGTGATCGTGTACGCGGGCGCGACCGCGTTGATGGCGATCCCGGAGGCAGCCCACTCGACGGCCATCACGCGGACTAGCTGGTTCAGCGCGCCCTTGCTCGCCGCGTACGAGCCGTGGTCGGGGTGGGCGAGCGTGCCGGAGACCGAGGAGATCGTGACGACCCGTCCCCCGCCTTCGAGCTCGGTCTTAGCGGCTTTCGCCAGCCACAGGAAGCTCGCCGTGTTCACATCCTGCGTGAGCTGCCAGCTCTCGACGTCGATGTCGACGATCGCCTGCCTGAGATTGATGCCGACGGCGTGGACGAGGACGTCGAGACCACCGAGCGCGGCCACCGCACTCACCACGGCGGCATCCGCACCAGCTTTCGTACCGACGTCCGCGGTCTGTCCCAGTACGCCGTCCGGGCACGAGTCGAGCGCGGTCGCGAGTACATCCGGGTCACGGTCAACCACGAAGACCGACGCTCCGACGTCTGCGAACGCCGCGCACAGTGCGGCGCCCAGGCCTCCGCCCCCCGCGACCATGACCCGTTTGCCTGCCAGTTGGAGCCACTCACTCACTCTGCCGTACCCCCCAATTCCTGTACCGTTTCGGTCGCCGCCCCGGCTGAGGAGGACGTGATACCCGAGCCACGATGCAGCAAGGTGTCGTTGTCGAAGGCCCGGTTGAAGCCGATGTCCCTCGAGATCTGGTTACCGCAGTCGACGAGCTGCCCCAGGAACTTGTCGACCAATTCGACGATCGACCACCGGCTCGCTGGCACGGCGATGTTGATGGCCGCGATGACCGTCCCGTGGTGGTTGCGCACGGGAGCGGCGATCGAGCGCAACCCGTATTCGAGCTCCTCGTCCTGGTAACTCCATCCTCGTTCGCGGATCTCCTGGAGTTCGGTGTGGAGCTTGCCGCTGGTGCGAATGGCATTGACACCGCGGGCCTTCGAGTAGTCAAGACGGTCGAGACGTGCCTCCAGCTCGGGCTCCGGGAGATAGGCCAGCAGCAGCTTGCCCATCGACGTGCTCGCCGAGGGCAGCAGCGATCCCACCCGGATGTCGGCCGTGACGAGGTCCGCATTACGCATCCGAATCAGGTACCTCACGTCGAGCCGGTCGAGAACGCCGAGGTTCACCGTTTCCATCGTGTCCTCGGCGAGTGCCTTGAGCCTCGTATCGGCGAACTGCACGAGATCCATCGAGTCCAGCGTTGCGAACCCGAGCCTGAGCAGAGCCAGGCTGGGACGGTAGGCGCCCGAGTCGAGCTTCTCCACGATGCCCTCGTGCTCGAGCACTCGGACGAATCGGAAGGCGGTGGGAACCGGCAATCCGGTCATCGCGGCTATGGCTGAGATATAGAGAGGCCTGCGTGCAATGTCGAAGCAACGGAGAACCTCGAAGGCGCGACTCACTGATTGATTCGAATACTCTGCTGCGGCCACTTTCACTCCTCGAAAGTTACTTTTATTTTTATTTTTACAAACATACATCGCCTCGAACGAATGCGCATTACGTTCGTGTAACAATTTGGCTCGTCCGAGTCCGCGCAGGACGAAGGCCCCTCCGGCGCACGAGGTGCGCTCAGACGGGACCGGATGACTCGCGTTCGGCTGCCCCGCTTCGGCGGTGAGTGCGTGCGTAGCGGATCCATTTCCGGTCCGAGGCGATCCCGAGCAGGTGCTGGGCCGCGATCAGGCAAAGCAACTCGATATCGGTCAGGACCGGGACGTTCCGGGGTAGGGCGGGGCGGCGGGCTCGTCAGAGCCGGTTCCACCAGTCGACCGGGACGGTCTCTCCGGTTCCGGGCGCGATCTGTTCCATGAGCAGCGTCCCGGTGCGTATGAGGTGCTCTCTCATCGCTCGGGCGGCCCGCTCGGGATCCCTCTCCATGAGCGCGTCCACGATGTGTTCGTGCTCACCGATGATCTCGCTGAGCTCGCGTGTGCGGTTGCCCGTCCAGGCGCCATGGGCTCGCGTCACGTCACGCAGCCCGCCCAGGGTCGAGGCGAGCCGGCTATTGGCGAGCACGCCGGCGATGTGATCGTGAAGGGCGCGATCGTGCGACCGGAATCCCTCCTCGTCGTTCTCGACCGATGATGTCTCCATGGCGGATGCCTCGAATCGGAGGCGAGCTCGGAAGTCTTCGCCGCCGTGAGTGGCCGCATAGGCGGCCGCGGGCACCTCGATGAGGAGACGTAGTTCGAAGATGTCGCGGACGTCGCCCACGGTCAGGCCGTGGATCGTGATGCCGCGGTTCTTCTCGACGGTCACCAGTCCGGCCTCGGCCAACTGCAGCACTGCCTCACGCACGGGTGTTCGCGAGATGCCCAGTTGATCCGCGAGGCGATACACCGAGTGGTGTGAGCCGTTCTCCAGTTCGCCCGACACGATCGAGTCGCGCAGGTAGGCGTAAGCCCGATCCTTCAGGCTGACTCGGCCGCTCATGCCCCCCACGCTATCGGTCTCGCGGCGCCCGCGAGCAGTTCCGCCAGGTGCACGCCCTTGGCGCCCGCCAGGTGATCGGCTTGCGTCCTGCACGACAGCCCGTCGGCGAGGAAGACGGTGCACTCGTCCGCGGCTCGGAGCGCAGGAAGGAGCGAGTTCTCGGCCACGGCCACCGACACCTCGTAGTGCCCGCGCTCCATGCCGAAGTTGCCGGCGAGCCCGCAGCATCCCGCCAGAACAGTGGTGGTGGCTCCGAGCTCGATGAGCAGTTGCTCGTCAGGAGTGAAGCCCATCACCGCGTGGTGGTGGCAGTGCGGTTGGACGACGAGGGTGGTTCCCGTGAGATCCGGTCGTCGCCACGCGCTACCGGGACCGATCGGCTCCGCGGCCGTCAGCAGCTCGGCGAGGGTGAACATGTTCGCTGCGACGCCCGCCGACCTGGAGTCATCGGGCAGGAGCTCGACGAGGTCCGAGCGCACCACGGCCGTGCACGACGGCTCGAGGCCGAGCACGGGAACGCCGTCCAGCGCATAGCCATGGAACTGGTCGACCAGGTCGCCGAGCATACGGCGGGCCGCGACGAGCTGACCGGTCGTGATCCAGGTCAGGCCGCAGCACACGGGCCGTTCCGGGGCGATCACCTCGTATCCGGCTCCCTCCAGCAGCGCCACCGCCGACCGGGCGATGTCGGGGGAGAAATTGTCCGAGAACGTGTCGGTCCACAGCACGACCTTCTTCCTGCGCGGCACCGCGGCGGCTCGGCGTCTCCACCAGGACCGGAACGGCGTGCGAGCGAAGCGCGGGATGGACCGCCGGGTGTCCATACCGCCGACGAACAGCGCGAACTTCTCCACGCCCCGGATCGAGATCGCGGCGTTGGCGATCGGCCCGAATCGAGTGGCCAATCTCGCCCATCTCGGCATCCACCCGAGCGTGTAGTGCGAGATCGGCCGCAGCCGGCCCTGGTACGAGCGGTGGAGCACCTCGGACTTGTACGCCGCCATGTCCACACCAGCGGGGCAATCGCTCGCGCAGGCCTTGCAGGAGAGGCAGAGGTCGAGCGCCGCGTGCACCTCGGGGGAACGCCAGCTGTCGGTGATGAGCGTTCCGTTCATCATCTCCTGCAGCACTCGGGCGCGCCCACGCGTGGAGTCCTTCTCGTCACGGGTGGCTTGGTACGACGGGCACATGAACCCGGCCGAGGCCGAGTTGTCGGCACGGCACTTGCCGACACCGACGCACCGATGCACGGCGCGTGTGAGATTGCCGTCGTCGTGCGTGAATGCCATGCCGTTCACCTTGGAGACGGTGAGCGCCGCCGGTCGCCGGAGGTTGTGATCGAGCTTCGCCGGCCGCACGATGACACCCGGATTGAGGATGTCCGCAGGATCGAAGACGTTCTTGAAGGCGGCGAATGCGGCGAGCATCCGGGGCGAGTACATGTGGTGGAGCATCTCACTGCGGGCGCGACCGTCACCGTGCTCCCCGGCGAGGGAGCCGCCATAGCTCGCGATGAGGGTCGCCGCATCCATCATGAACGACCGCAGCACGGCACCGTCGGTCTCCAGCGGGATGTCGAGTCGCACGTGGACGCAGCCATCGCCGAAGTGGCCGTACGGCATGCCCTCGAGACCGTAGGAATCGGTGAGCTTCTCGAAGTCACGGAGGTACTTGCCGAGGTTCTCGGGGGGCACGGCCGCGTCTTCGATGCCCGGCCACGCCTGGCGGTTCGACTGGGTGCGGCCAGCCAGACCGGCTCCGTCTTCGCGGGTGCGCCAGATCGCGCGCGCTTCGGGACCGGCCCGGAGAATCCGTACCGCCGATGTTCCCGCGACAGCCGCGAGCGCCGCAGCCCTGCTCATGGCATCCCCGGGCTCGCGGTCGGCGATCTCGACGAGCAGCCACCCCGATCCGGCCGGAAGATCCGGAACGCTCGCTGCCCCGTTCTTGGCTCGCAGGACCCCCAGGATCCGGGCGTCCAGGCCCTCGATCGCCATGGCGCCATGACCGATGAGCGCGGGCACCGCGTCTGCCGCGTGCACCATGCTCGGATACCCCAGCACGACGAGAACGGGTTCGCGAGGAATCTCGACGAGTCGAACCGTTGCGCCGAGCATGACCACGCAGGTCCCCTCCGTGCCCACCAGGGCGCGCGCGAGATTCCTGCCGTTCTCCGGCAGGAGGTGCTCGAGCGAGTAACCCGAGATCTGCCTGCCGAACTGGCCCAGCTCGGTGCGGAAGATGTCGAGATTGCCGTGGACAAACTCCTCCAGCCCGGGAACGTCCGCGTAGCCCGACCCCGCGCGGAACCGGCGCCCGGCGCCGTCGATGACATCGAGGTCGACGACGTTGTCGGCAGTGCGGCCGAAGGCAAGTGCGCGCGGTCCGCAGGCGTTGTTGCCGATCATGCCGCCGATGGTGCAGCGAGCCCACGTGGACGGATCGGGGCCGAACCGCAGTCCGAACGGAGCAGCCCGGGACTGGAGTGCGCCGAGAACCGCACCCGGTTCCACCACCGCGGTTCGGGCCTCCGGATCGATCTCCACAATGCGGCCGAGGTGGCGCGAGGTGTCCAGCACGAGTCCCGGGCCCACCGCGTTCCCGGCCACCGACGTGCCGCCTCCGCGCATCGTCACCGGGGTGCCACGGTCACGGGCTACAGTCAGCGCACCTTCGATCTCGTCGGTCGTGCGGGGAAAAACGACGGCCAGGGGCACGACGCGATAGTTCGAGGCGTCGGTCGAGTACTCGGCTCGGCGCCTCGTCGACCCGTCCACGCTCTCCACACCGGCCCGGTGCAGCGCGTCGACGAGGTCGGCTACGAGCGGATCCCGGCTGGCTGAGGGAGCGGCGGAGGGCGCGATCGAGGAAGGGTGCACGAGTAGCATGCTACTAATCCCGGCAGTAACATGCTACCGTTTGCTGCGCGAGGCGGTCCCTGTAAAGAGTACGGAAGAAGAGCAAGTGGCGATTGGTGCATCCATGTGGGCCCTCGAACTGACGGGCCCGTCGACATTCGAGACGCGGGTCGTTCCGGCTCCCGTAGAGGCGCACTTGCAGCAGGGCGAGGTGCTGCTGCGCAGCCTGGCGGGCGGGGTCTGCGGAAGTGATCTGCCGTTCTTCCGCGGCCGCCCGAATCCCCTCGCCAGAACGGGCGACCCGGCGCAACCGGGTTTTCCGCTGCACGAGATCGTGGGCGAGGTCGTCGCCTCAGCAGACGCGGGGATCTCGGTGGGAGACAGGGCCGTCGGGTGGGCTTCCTCTTCCGACGGGCTTGCGGAGTTCGTGGTCTCGCGGGGGGCGAGCCTCCACGCCATCGCGAAGGATCTCGATGCGACGATCGCAGTCATGCTCCAGCCACTCGCCTGCGTGCTGTACGCCGTCGACCAGTTGGGTGACCTCGCCGGCAGGTCTGTGGCAGTGCTGGGCGTGGGGCCCATCGGCGCGCTCTTCGCGCACGTGGTGAAGTCACGAGGCGCGTCTCGCGTCGTCGGTGTGGATCGGGTCGACCGATCCGACGTCCGGGCCGTCTTCGGGCTCGACGAGGTCGTCCACGCTGACGCCGAGACCTGGGCCGGCGCACTCGCCGAATCAGAGCGGCCCGATGTCATCGTGGAAGCGGTCGGACACCAGGTCGAGACTCTGACCAGCGCCGTGGAGGCCTTAGCCTGGGGGGGCACGATCTTCTACTTCGGCATCCCGAACGATCGCGTGTATCCCTTCCCCATGGACCAGTTCCTGCGAAAGAACGCCCGTCTGATCTCCGGCGTCACTCCCGTGGTTCATCGTCGACGGGTGCTCGGCGCTGCTGATGCCTATGTGGCCAAGCATCCCGAACTGGTGGGCGCGTATCTGGGCACGCCCTACTCCTACGAGGATGCCCAGAGCGCGTTCGAGGCTGCGGCGCACCCCAGGGCCGGGCAGATGAAGGTGACGTTATGTCTCGGCTAACCGCCGAACGTGCCGATCTTCGGCAGCTCGTGAACCGACTTCCAACCCGGGCACTGCGGCTCCTGCAGGAACGGGGCGAGTTGCTCCCGCGAGCGCAGCGTGACACCCTCGACCGGCACAGACCCGCGCGGCCCCGCTCCTGGCCTGCAATCGGTCCGGGCAGTCGCCAGCCTCCGCCCTGTGGAACGCGCCGCTTGAGGTGGCGTTGTCAGTGGCGTCGGCTACTTTGATGGTTGAGGGCCCACCGCGATTGCAGTGGGCCTTCGCCAATCCCTGGATGTGAGGCCGCTCGAGCGGGGTGGTCGGCCCGCTCTTTTGTGAGCGCGCTAGCGGCCGGGAGACCACCGCTCTCAGCGACACAGCGCCGCACCTTGGTGCGGCTGCCGGCTGAAGGCCTGGTGCTCAATCGTTAGTGCTGATCGACCCACTGCTGTTGCGTGGGGTCCCATTGGCCGTCCGTGATATCCCCGCTGAGAGCTGGCTGCAGCATCGCGTTGACAACAGAAATTGCGTCGTCGGGGTTGAGGAGATCGCCCAGAAGTGGGACTGTTCGGGCAACTTTGCCGTACCCATCAGTCATGGATCGCGGCACCACGAGCGTTGTGAATGCTGAAAGGTGCCGGTGGAGCGCTTCGGTATGAACACTGATGCGTAGTTGCCGCGCGTTGATGCGCATTGTTCGGGCGAGGATGGCCAGGTCGACGAGATCTTTCGATCGGGTCGAGGATTACCCGCCGTAGATCGAGAGGGTGGCGCACGCCTTGTCAGCGATCTGATCCTCGACAGCGATCGCCTGATACGCCACGACGGGGCCGAGGCGAGACATGTCGAGTCTGAAAGCCGAGGTGATCTTATCCAGCGGTGCCGCGGGCGTGCGTTTGTGGATAGCCAGATCAACATGGACGGGGTTCTGGGTTCCAGCGCCACGCACTGTGACGCTGAAGGTGACTGCGGCCGCCTGGAGTTCAGGCTGATTGCGTCCGCCCGTGTCCCGGTGGCGCAGATATCGGAACTCCAGATGATCCCCCAGGTCGACGCTGACCGTCGCACGGAGTTGCGTGATGGCCTCGTCAATACTCATCTCCGCCGTCTCCAAGTCAACGTCTCTCGTCCGCCTCGCCCCAGGAAGCCTCGCCAGCATGCTGGTGCCACCCTTCAGAGCAAACGGGCAGTCCCGGGCGGAGAACACCCGGCAGAGAAAGCGATCGAAAATTGCCAGTTCAATGAGGCTCTGAACCGACGTTCCCACCCCGCTGCGATGCGCGGAGAGCGCCTTCTCCTTGATCGCGGACAGCACCGCCCGCCCATCCGGGTACGGCTGGCCGTTACTCATCGGTCTGCGTATCGGTGCGGAAATTTATGACTGGCATTGTGGGCCTCGGCATCGTGATGGTGGGTAGCTGTGATGCGATCGTCTTCGTGATCTGATTCATCTGCTCTCGATTCTGTCGAAGGACCGGCGCAAGCACCGTGTCCGCGATCTCGGAGACGACACGGCTCTGCTCGTGCAGGGGCGCAAGCATCAGGTCTATTTGTTCGCGGAACTGAGCGTTCTCCCCCAGCTGGGATTGAAACTGAGCGGCAATGACTCGAAGCTGTTCTGCAACTTCTCGGCTGATGACGTTTGCCAGGGCAGCGCCAACAGCGGGACGTTGCACCAGTGCGCGAGCAACAGCAACATCGTCGATGCCCGCACTCCTGCGGAGTTGTTCCAGCAGCGCTGACCCATCCCCGCGAGAGTGCCCATACCGTGCCGCGTAGGGGGCCAGCAGGTGGACAAGGCGGTCCAGGTCAACCGCGCGATCTCCCCGGGTCGCGTCCGCGAGCACATCACCGACCAGGGAGAGATCCCCAACCTCATCGACGAGATCAGCGACGGTGCGCTCGATACTCGTCACCGGAAGTCCCCCCACCACAACAACATCCTCTGGATCCAGCACGCGCTGCCGGTACGCAATGTCCGCCCGTTGAGTCTGACGCCGACCGCGCGAAAATAGTCGGTACGGCGCCGGTTCAATATCGCCACACTCATGCACTGCGGCCGCTGCTGCCCCTCCAACCACGACCTCCGGAGCATCGACCCGCTCCCAAGCCAGCTTCTCCGGCTCCGTCGACATCCAAGCCGCCCGCAGCTCATCCAGAGGCGCCACCGGCACCCCACCCAGCCGGTACACCCCGTGCGCGAGCCGCACGAGACGCCCATCACGTTCCCGGTGGGACAGATTAGCGCGGCTCACCAGTCGCACCCGCGCCTGAGCAGCCGTAAACAGCCCCCACTGCCCGGAAGCTAGATCCTCAAGGATCGGCTCAACCACCACACTCATACTTGAAAAGTATAGTAGGTATTTACTTTTCAAGCAATCCTGAACCCCACGCGAGGCAGAAGGGCCGACGTCGCACTGCCGACCGGGCCGCACAGTGGGTCAGATTCCGCTCGTCCCGGGACTTGGGGTTCGAGTCCTTCCGGTCCAGCGTGCAGAGCCTAACCATCGAACTGGAAGAAACCGCCCACATAACACCAGGCCGCTACACCTGAGGTCGTGGCGGGCTTGCCCTGATCTCGGGGCCTTGATCCCCGTGCTCGTCCTGGTCGCCGCCTTCGGCTCTGGTCCGAGCTCGCTCGGCGAGTTTCTTCATCCGATCACGCCCGGTCGCCTGTTCATCCGCACGAGCTGGCGCGGCATCGCCGGTCGTCTCTGTGCGCTGGTTCTGGTCGTTGGCCAGGGCCGCGAGGTCCGTGAGGACGCGGGCTTGCCGGGTCTGCGCTTCGTGGAGGTCGTCGCTGTGTTTGAACGGGTCGCCGATTCGCGCGTCGACCTCCGTGATGGTGGTCTCGGCCTCGACGCGTTTCTGCTTGGTCTCGGCGATCAGTTTGGGCAGTGATGCGGCCCGGTTCTCGAGCTGCCGCACGAACCCGACACCGGCTTCGGAGAACTGGTCCCGCGGCACGTTCACGCTCGCCCCGGGTACGTCGCGGAGCTCAGCGACGATGCGCACCTGGCCCAAAGAAGTGCGTGAGGTGACGTCGATGGGGAACCCGCCGACGTGGCCGAGATTCCCCAGGTTCCGGTCGACATTTGTGGGCAGGTAGCCCACGCCGTTGCGTGCCGCCCACTCCCCGATCGCGATGCCCGCGTCCGCTCGTTTGCCGTAGTCTCGGCCGGCGACCGTCATCTGGAAGAGGTCATCGCTGGTGTCCACGGCGCGTGGGAGCGCGGCCGTCAGCGCGTCGATGTGGCGGTCCAGCGTTCCGAGCTGGGTGGTGGCTCTGACGCGCATACTGGCAAGGTTGGTCTGGTTGCGCTGCCAGGCGCGCTCGAGGCGTTGCAGCTTGGAGACGTCGTTGTTGGCGACGGACTGCTCCATCAGGAGCGGGTTCCCGGACGAGAGTGCTTTCGTCTCGGCCGCACCGAGGGCGACGTCACCGATGTCTTCGATCTCGCGCATGTCGAGCCGGCCGCGCATGATCTGGGAAATGAACTTCGCTTTCCGCTCGACGGTCTGCCACATGTAGCTGTCGAAGCTGCGCTCGACGACGTACCGGTAGAGACCAATCTCAGGGTTCTGGTTTCCCTGCCGCACAATGCGGCCGTCGCGCTGTTCGATGTCCGCGGGGCGCCACGGGCAGTCCATGTGATGCAGGGCGATCGCGCGGGCCTGCACATTCGTGCCAACACCCATCTTCGCGGTCGACCCGACGAGCACGGCCACATGCCCGGCCCGCGCGGCCGCGAACAGGCGTGCCTTGTCGGGGTCGGTTTTGGCCTCGTGAATGTACCGGATGGACTCGGCGGGCATCCCGCCGTCGACGAGCTTCGCCCGCAGTTCGTCGTACGCGTTCCACCGGTCAGGTTTCGGCGTGCCCAGGTCGCTGAAAACCAGCTGCAGCGCGCCTGGCGTCAGCGATGGCTCTTTGGTGACGTCGTCGAGGTAGGTGAGGTGCTTGGTGTCGTTCCAGATGCGCAGCACCTGGTGAGCGACCGCGTCGATCTTCGTCGGCCCACCCGGTTGGTCGCCACCGACCATACGCACGTCCAGGGCAGCCTTCCGACCGTCCGTGGAGATCTTGAGCATGTTGTCTTCCTCGGGCCGCACCGACTTATTCGCCACCCGCTCGGCCCGCTCACCAATCTCCGCGATATACGCCTCGAGCTCCGGACCCGGCTGCAGCACAATGTTCTCGGGCACCCGCTGCCCATCCGCACGCTCACGCAACAACGGTGTCGGGAGCTTGAGGTCCTCGGCGGTCTTGACGTCCGCGAACACGTGCCACATCCGGAGCATTTCGGGCACGTTCTGGAACTTCGCGAACCTGGTCTTCAACCGGAAGTTACCGCCACCGGTAGGCGCCATCTCCATCTCGGTCACCGTCTGCCCGAACGTCGCCGCCCAGGCGTCGAAGTGTCCGATGCCGGCGTTCTCGAGCAGGTCGGGCCGGAGGTAGCGCTGCATCACATACGCCTCGGTGATGCTGTTGGCCAGCGGGGTGGCCGTGGCCACGGTGACGACGCGGTCGCCGTGCTGGGAGCGCAGGTACTCGAGCTTCATGTGCAGGTCGATCGCGCGATCCGCGCCCGTGATGGCGGCGTCCCTGATGTTGGACGCGGTGGCGAGGTTCTTATAGTCGTGCATCTCGTCCACGACGACGTAGTCGATGCCGGTGGACTCGAATGTGATGCCTGGGTCGCGGGGCTTGTCGGTGAGTTTCTTGAACTTCTCTTCCAACGCCATCAAGGTCTTCTCGAGGCGTTTCACCGTCATCGCGTCGTCACCGGTGGCCGCTTCGAGCACCGTTCGCACGGCGGATACCTCACGGTTGACGTAGTCCGCCTCGGTCGCGGGTGAGAGCGGGATGCGGAGGAATGCGGTGCGGGTCATGATGATCGCGTCCCAGTCGTTCGCGGCCGCGCGGGCGACGAACAGGCGTCGCTTGTCGCCGGCGAGGTCATCGCTGGACGCGGCGAGGATGCGGGCCTGCGGGTAGATCTGGAGCCACTCGCGGGCGAACTGCTCGAGCATGTGGTTGGGAACGACGACCACCGGTTTGGTGATGAGTCCCATCCGGCCAAGCTCCATGGTGCCCATGACCATTTCCGCGGTCTTGCCCGCACCGACTTGGTGGAACAACCCCACGGCCGGTTCGGAGAGCATCCGTGCGACCGCGGCGCGCTGGTGCGACCGCGGGACGAAGTTCAACGCCACACCGGGCAACGTCAGATAGTCGCCCTCGTGGCTGTAGTCGCGGAGCGCGATCGAGTTGAACCGGCGGTTGTACTCGTCCGTGAGGCGTGTCGCTCGCTCGGGGTCTTCCCAGATCCAGTTGGCGAACCGTTCCTGCAGGTTGTCGGCTTTCTCCTGCGCGGCCGTCGTCTCCAAAGCGTTCACGACGCTTTTCTTCTTGCCCAGCTCTTCGATGTCGTCGCGGACGATGAGGGGCTTCTGCTCCATCAGAGCCTGGGCGATGTCGGTTGCGGGGCGACGTTTGGTGCCCCATTCGCTGGTGGCCCGGAGGCTCTGACGGTTGCCGCGCACTTCCCACATGCCCGCCATCGGGTTCTCGACCCTCAGGCCTCGGTCGCGGAGGAGCTCCTGCAGGAACTGTTTGTGCGTGTCGGCGTCGATCCACACGGCTCCCATGCGCGCCCGGATTTGCTCCATCGTGAGCTTCTCCGGCAAGGCCGCGGCCAACGCGTTCACGTTGGCCGTGTACTGCTCGGGGTTGGTTTGCGCGGCGGCCTGCGCGGCATCGAGCTTGACGCGTACGTCACCGGAGAGGTACTCGGGTGCGTGGATGAGCTGGCCGGTTATCGGGTCGTCGTAGACCATCTCCCCCAGGCCGGCGCGCGCTTCGCTCTGGTCCTGGCCGAGCAGGTGCGCGATCGTTTCTAGGTCGATGCGGCCCGTCCGGTCCAGGCTGAGCGTGATGGCCTCGGCTGGGGTTTCTGCGCCGCGCGTGGTGGGGCGTGGTGCCACGACGCGCTGTTTGAGCATCGCTGCAGGCGCGGCGCTCTGTCGTTCCTCGTCGAAGTTCTCCAGCGCCATCACCAGGGGCCCGAAGGGGTCTTTCCGCAGGATCCGGGCGGGGGTCGGCGTGATGCGGGCCATCCCCGGTTCGCCTGTTTCCGGATCGTCACGGCCTGTGGGGCGCAAGGTGAACCGGTTGAGGGGCCCGTAGGTCGCCTTGTAGGTGTCGTACCGGTCGCGGAGAGTTGTCCGGGCGGCGACGATCTCGTCGGTGTCGTCCACCGTGATGGACTCCGCCGCCAGGAGAGCTGTCCCCGCGTCGCGAAGGCCGAGCAGCGCCGTGAGTTCGGTGACCCCGTTCTTCGGGACGTGGAGCGGCTCGTGCTGACCGGTGCGGACGATGGTGAACGTCCCGTGTTCCTGGACGGTGATCGTGCCGTCCCACTCGGCCGGTTCGGCCGGCCGGTAGGTCGAGAGTTTCCGCTCGGACAGGGCACTGCGAGCAGTCATCAACTGGCCGGCCTCGGTGGCATCCGCGACAACCCCTGCCAGAGCGGTACGGAACGCGGTGGGTGTGGCCTGGAGGTCGGTGGCCGTGACGTGCAACGTTTCGTTGCCGTACATCCCGGTACCGACGTGGACCTCGCCGAGGATGTTCTCGGGGCGTTGATCGAAGTAGGAGTTGACTTTCACCATCTGCTCGTCGACCTGGTGAGCGGTGACCGTTTCCCACAACTGCGACACCGCGGGCTGGCCGATCTCGCGGCGGCGGAAGACGAGCAGGTCGGTCACGACGTCGGTGCCGGCGGAGCGGCGGTGCGCGCCGGACGGTAACCGCACGGCACCGACGAGATCGGCCATCGCATTCATCTCCCGGCGTGCGGCCGGGTTCTGCGCGTCGAGCGTGTAGTGACTGGTCAGCACCGCGACCAGGCCGCCAGGCCGGGTCAAGGCGAGGGACTTGATGATGAAGTGATTGTGGATCGAGTGCCGGCCCGCGTTGTGTGCGGGGTCATGCAGGCGGACATCGGCGAACGGAACGTTGCCGACCGCGGCATCGAAATACCCGGCCGGGAACCGACTGTCGGCGAAGGACTCCGCACGGATCTCGGCCTGCGGGTAGAGACCACTCGCAATCGCTGCCGTCGTGCTGTCCAGCTCGACCCCGGTCATCCGGGCGCTGCCTGGGGCCAACCCAATGAACGTGCCTGAGCCCGCACCGGGTTCGAGGACCTGGCCGCCCTCGAAGCCCAGCCCCGTCAGGGCCGACCAGATTTCGCGCACGTAGGCCGGGTCGGTGTAGTGGGCGTTGATCGTCGTGCGCCGCGCCTCCGCGTACGCATCACCGGTGAGCAACGATTTCAGCTCGGTGCGTTCGCTGGCCCAGTTGCCCTTGGCCTCGTCGAAGACGTCGGGGACCGCCCCCCAGCTCGACCAGCGGGCGAGAACCTGGTGCTCGGCGCTCGTGGCGGGACGACCCTCGGCCTGCAGCTGCTGAGAGAGCCGGATGGCGGCGACGTTCGCGCCGTAGCGGGCCTTCGCGCCCGAGGGGGCGAGTCCGTCCTGGGTGTCCGGGATGAAGCTGGATGCGGCTACTCTTCCTGGCCCTGCGTCTCCCGGAACCGGCGATACCGCTGGTTCGCGCTCTCCGTCAAGATCTCCGCCTGCTCGCTCAGGAACCGGTACGGATTGTCCTGGACCGCGAGAACCTCCAAGAAGCTCTCCGGAAGCATCCAATCCTCCGCCAGCTGCTCGATCGGATCGACGGACTTGAACTCCCGATCCTCGTCCTGCATCAGGAACGCCCAATCCGCCAGAGCCTCCACCGGCGGCTGCACCGACCCCCACTCCTCCCGGGCTTCGTCCGCTGAGAGCTCCGGTGTGATCCACACCAGGTCGGCCAGCACGATCTCCTCGGCCTGCCTCTTCGCCATCGTGAGCCGGCCCACCTTCTCCAAGTAGGTCTCCCCCGCCAGGTCCGACCCGGCGATCCTCTGGCTCAGATTGTCGACCTGGCTCTGCACCTGCTCGCCCAGACCCTCGAAGTACTCCCCCGGGTTCGGCAACGCCGCGTACCGGCTCGGGGCCACCTTGATCCAGTGATCCCTGGCTAACAATCCGTACTGGTTCATCGGTCCCACCATCCTGTTCAATCCAAAAGTCATCAAAGCTCAGCCGGCCACCAACAAGGGCGGCCTCAACGGGCGACGGTTCAACGGTGCGTTCCGCCTCAAGCTGAGCGTCAGCACTGCTCTCATCGAGTCCCCAGAGGTCGAATTCGCCCTGATCCTCTGAAACATGCTTCTTCGAACGCCTGCCGGCCATACGCCACTCCCCTGTCCCCCGAATGGGTGTGTTTCGAGGTTAACAGGTCAACACAGCCCCATTACTGGCACGCCCGCAGCACCCGGCAGCGGTCGACGAGCGGCACCGCGCAGCAACACTCAGTCGGCGAGGATCAGATAGAGAGCGCGTCGGGTCTCGTCGAGCTTCTCGATCGCAGCCGAGCGCTGGGCGTCGGTGGCAGAGAAGCGGAACTGATGGACGACACCCAACAGCTTCCCGACGCTCTCATGGAAGGCAGCATCCGCCTCGGACTGGCCCGGGGTTGCCTCCCAGGCCCTTTTGAGATCGTCCGCGTGCTCGGCCAGGTACGCCGTGCCAGTCTCCGTCAACTCGTACTCGGTGCGACGACCGTCGCCCGTGGGAGAAATGAGTTCCTCGTCCACGAGCTGCTGCAGCGTCGGATACACCGAGCCGGGACTCGGCCGCCAGGCGCCACCGGTCTTCTCCTCTATCGACCTGATGAGTCCATAGCCATTGGACGGACCCTCGGCCAGCAACGACAGAATCACGGACCGGACGTCGCCCTTGCTTGCCCGCCTGGAGCCGCGAGCACCACGTCCGAAGCCCGGACCAAAGCCAGCGAAACCGGAACCGCCCGGACCAAATCCTGCTCCCCTGCCGAACCCGCGGCCATGGCCCTGCGGGCCGTGCTCGGACGAGTCATGGTGGGAACGGCTGAACTCCGGGCCAAACTCCATCCCCTGTGTGTGAAATATGCGCTTCATGATCGCATCCACCTTTCGTGTTATTGAGAACAATCGACATAACCGCAAACCTCTGCGATGTATCAACGATATATCGTTTAAGTTTCACACCGATGTTGAGCTGTCGGCCGACGGTGACCCTCGCGGTTTCATCTGGAACCGGTTCGAACACACCGTTATCGGACAGCCCCAGGCGATCTTCACCCGCACCCGGTGGTGGGAGAACCCCAGTGGGGTTCCGCCCCGCATCGACACCGAACCCTGGCGTCTGGACGCATCACGCGGAGGCGAAGAACAACACCGCTACGACCTACGGCGCGACACTGACGGATCCTGGGTACTCGCTCTCGAGTGGGGGTAACCTCCCCCGCCATTCCCTCGGGCGGAATTATCAGCCGGCTCGCAGGCCATGTCCCGCACCGTTGCAGGCCGAGTCCCCCAACTATTGGAGGGCACCGGACGCTAGTGTGGTGCCAGTAGGTCTCGTCGAGACATCCAAACTGACAGGACCGTTGATGGCAGACAAGCCCAGCGCGGGGAACGACGACTGGAAGAAGCAAGTCCAGAAGGCGCAGGAGCGAAAGTCCGGGGAGTTCGGCCGTAATACTCAGGCGCCCCCACCACGCCCTGCGCCCCCGAAGCCAGCTAAGAAGGCGTAGCTTTCCCGATGGCGTTTTCAACTCCGAAGAGGAAATTGAGCCGCCAGTCTGCACACCTAAATGTCATCGCCGACGAGCTGAATTTGGAGACGGCATCCTTCGCCTTTCGGAAAACCGCGATGGAACAGAGAGCAACGATCCTGATCGGCGCCGCTAGCGTGGTCGGAGCTCTCCAGGTCTCCATGGACCATTCCTGGCTAGTCGTTGCAAACCTCGCCCTCTCCTTTGTTGCCGCTGTCGCTGGAGTCGTGGTTGTGTTTCCGCGACAGGGCGATGCCCTCGATGTTCGGGCTATGCGCGACGCTTTCCTAAAGATGGAACTAGAACAAGGCCGCTACAAGCTCATCACCACCAAACTCGAAGTGCTCGAGGCCGACGAACGTTGGCTGATCGTCCGCGGCTACTGGGCGAGAGGTGGTTTCATCGCGCTCACGCTGAGCATCGCAATCACGCTGGTAGGCGCGCTCATCCCTACGTCGGGAGATTCCGCGAACACCAACTCAACGGATACGTCCGCAGCCTTCTCGAGCGGCGCCCATGGGTAAGGGGGACGACTCGGCAGATGACTGGAAGAAGAAAGTCCAAAAAGGCCCCACTTCCAACAAACGCAACAAAAAGGGAGAACCGATGAGCAAGGGAAACAACAACGATCGGTACGTGATTCCCAACAAGGATCGCGGCGGATGGGATGTAAAGAAGGAAAATGCCCAACGCGCATCCGCGCACCTTCCCACTAAAAAAGCAGCCGAAGTGCGCGCGAAGGAAATCGTCGAAAAGAGCGGCGGAGGCAACGGTGAAGTTCGATCCCAGAAGCTAAACGGAAAATGGGGCGACAGCGATTCCGGGTCAAAGAACGAGAGCCCCAAAAAGGACACCAAGCACTAGGACCAGCAGGGGCGCGACTGGCCGCGTGGCGGACGCATGGCAGATTGGCCCGAGACACGGACGGATAGAAAAGGTCACGCGACAGCAGAACGCCGACCGGATTGCTCAGCGACTTGGCGGGGCTCGATCTCCTGCACACGGGCAACTCGCCGAGGCGGTTGAGTTGTTCGTCCCATTGGGGTGGGCGTCGCACGAGCGTTGGAATTGGCGCGGAAGTCTACGGCTGGTTCCCGAACTGGGATCCTGAGAATGCATTTGCACTCAGGTCCGGCCGAACGGCGAAGCCAGTGCCGAACGTCTCAAAAGCTAATGATTTTCAAGGCACTGCTCCTCGCCCGCAAGCGACGGCGAATTTCCCACAATGTGGGCCTCGTCGGTGTCACGATAAGTCGTCTCATCGACTACCACGTCCGTTCTCTCCTGCTGATTGGCGCGCAGTGACGCCTCAGATGCGGGGTCAGCGTCTCGCATCCCATGGGTTATGAGACGGTGAGCTTGTGAGACACCGGGGCAGCGTCTGATCCCACGGTCCGGCTAGCGATCGCGGTCGCTGTGTCTCCTGGCGGTAAGAATGGCGATCGATGTCTGACCGACCACGGCAACGCGCTGAGGGGCGTCGCCGACCCGGTCGCGGTGAGCAAAGCCTGAACCTATTCCTACTGGCGTGACGCTCCGATGACGCCTGCAACGCCCATGAGCCCAGGCAGGAACGGGTCCGTCCGATGAGGTGGGTGACTCTGGATGTCGGTGGCTCCTCCTAGTATGTGGCCATGCCGCCACCTCCTGAATGCGCCCATCGATACGATTCCAACCAGCGCGGGGAGAACTGATGCGCGCGGCACGGGACCCGCTACGACGGGTAATCGGCGATGTAGATCCGGGCCAGTTCGGCGATCCGGTGCGGGAACTCTCGCTGTTTGCGGAGTGCGCAACTCCAAGCGACCTGCGTGCGATTCTACGAAGCGAGGTCGAGAATGAGACGACCGCGATCGCCGAGCTCGTCGCAGATGCCGACGCCTTCGACGTCATCGAGCTCATGCGAATGCGGGAGTTCGCACCGGTACCAGATCCCCGCGTTGTCGTTCCGGACGGCACCGCGCTACCGGTCGAGATTGTCGCCGCGGTTATGCTGTCCCGACCATCCCGCAAGCCGGACCCCCGCCCCCGCGACGAGACTCGACCTCACGAGCACATAACCGAAATCCACGACAGAGCGCAGCGCCTTGGCCGCCTCGCGCTCTACAGACTCCAGTTCGAAGCCAGGATGAGCGGGCATCCCCTTGCCCGTTTGGCGGCCGAGTATCAGGGTGCGGTGCTGAACATCCGCAATCTTCAGTACGACGAAGTCCGGCGTGAACAGGATGAACGATTATTCGATAACCAGCTTGTCGCGCCCCTGATGCGCCAGTTCCTCGGATACGACTACCCGGAGCTGATGAAGGTCCGATCCGCAGTGACGAAGCTCGCCGGGGGCAGGATGACGCAACTCCGCGACGACAGCGGCGACATCCTCATGCGCTACAGAGACGTCCATCCGTCGAAGGTGCCTCGCGAAGACCGCGAGCGTTTTATGGAGTTGATGATCCCGTTCATCTTCCTGCCAGGCGACCGCGCGGTCACGCGCCATGAAGACGTGGCGGCAGTCGCTGGGATCACTGTTGAGACGGCCGATGCAGTCCTCAGCTCCTACTCACAACGATTCGATGCCACGATTTCGGCTGGCGCGCGCGTGTTCGAACTCCTCACCTCAACCAATCCTTACCTAGCGACCCCGCTCGTTTCGGATGACGACGGAAACTACCTCTCCACCGTCAACGACGTCGGCCTCGACTCGCTGCGCCGCGTGTTCGAGAAAGCACTGCCCCCGAACTCACTCGAGATGCGCAAGTACGACAAGCGCAACCGCCAGATCGTGAGTGAGCGACTCGCGATCGAGCATCTCGAGGCGATCCTCGGCGAACCCGTCGCCCACAGCGGTTTCACCTACTATGCGGCGACGACGCCCACTGGCACCTCCGAGTTGGGGCCGCAGTGCACGAACCTGACCGAGGTAGGCAAGGAGGTCGAGGGTGACGGACTGTTCCTCATCGACGACGTCGCGATCATCGTCGAAGTCAAAGCGAAATCGATCGCTCCGCAAGCTCGCCGCGGCGACGTTAAGCGATTGCAAACCGACCTGAAGGCCACCCTCGGGGATGGATGCGACCAGGCCAAGCGTCTCGAGCAACTCATCTCTTCCAACCAGGGGGTCTGGCTTGGCAACCGATCCTGGCTGGACCTCTCCCACATCCGCGAGATCCGCTGCATCGTCGCGGTCCTTGATGACATCGGGCCGCTAGGGACCGCCCTCGACGATCTGAAGATGGCAGGCATCGTCAGCGAGACGGACCCTCCCTGGGTGGCCTCTCTCCACGATCTGGCTACGATCGCTCAGGTCTCTGACCGCGCAGGCGAGTTTCTCCTCTACCTGCGCCGCCGCACCAGCAGCGACGTCACCACGCACTACCGAGCGGTCGATGAGCTCGACCTCTACATGCTCTTCCTCGAAGGCGGACTCTACGTGGAGCCCGATCCGGAACTCGTGCGGGAGCTTAACCCGACCGCACCTCCAGCGAAACAGCGCGATCGACGCCGGCACGCACAGGACGCTGTCGGAACGATGGTCACGGACCATTGCCACGACCTCAACGTGTGGATGGGGCGCGACGCGATCCCCATCGGAGAGCACCACCCCGAGAAGCCCAGCTTCAACATCGAGCCGAATCTGATTCCTCTATTAGAAGAGATCGCCACTCGAAAGGAACCCGGATGGCTGCGCCTGACCACCGACCTGCTGGGACTTTCCGGCGATACCCAGCGAAAAGTGCTCAACGCGATCCGCGAATGTGCTCGACGCACTCGCCAGGACGGCGATCGCCACGAGTGCGTCCTGTCGTTTGCAGGGCTTTGGGGGCATCCTGCGCTGTTCCTGGCGACCTGCCCTCCGGGTACTCACGGGACAGCAGCGTCCCATCTGCTGAGGTATATGTCAGCGAAGCGGTATCAACTCCGATCCGATCGGGCGTACGGGCTTCTCTTCGCTCAAGATGGGCAGCTCCAGCGGACCCACTACATCAATTCGCCGATCAGCGACGATCCCGCGCTCGACATGGTGGTGGATGAGCTTCGGCTCGAGCCGGTGGGCGAGCAGAGCCGCCCCATCCCACCATCGGCCCGCCGCACGACGAAACGCCTGCGAGGCAAGAGCAGATGATCCTCCTGCGCTGATACTGTCTCGAAACCCTAGAGATACAAGACGTCTCACGACCACGTCTTGGCCCCCTCCACGTTCGCCGGAATCTTGCGGCGCGCCGATTCTCATAACTACGTCGCATAACCGCATGCTTGAAGTGTGGTACACACCATTGGTTATGAGACACCCCCGGGGGCAGAAATGACGAAACTGATCGGCTACGCGCGCGTGTCCACGCGACAGCAGTCCACCGACCGGCAACAGATCGACATCCTCGCCGCTGGCGTCCGGCGTGACGACCTCTACGTCGACCACGGCATCTCCGGTGCTCAAGCATCACGGCCTCAGTTCGACCGTGCGCTCGCCGCACTCCACGACGGCGACACTCTCGTCATCACGACCCTGGACCGGCTGGGCCGATCGACGCAGAACATGCTCGCTTTCGCCGAGGAGCTCCGCGGTCGCGGCGCCGGCCTTCGCGTACTCAACCTGGGCGGCGGCGATGTCGATACTGCGACACCGATGGGGTCCATGCTGTTCACGATCATGGCTGCACTCGGACAGATGGAACACGAAATCAAACGAGAACGTGTGATCGACTCCATCAACAAGCGCCGCAACGCCGGCAAGGACCTCGGTGGGAGGCCGCGGCTCATCACCGACAGCCAAATCCGCAATGCGCGTCGACTCATCGACGGTGGAGAGCCAGTGACAACGGTTGCCCGCGATCTTGGAATGTCTCGAGCAACGTTCTATCGCCGAGGGCGGGTATTGGACCTCGCCGGAGAGTCATCTGAGGCGTCCGAACGTGCCCCGCATAGCCTCCCTTCACCGGGCATTTTCTCGGACGGGGCTTACGGGACGATCGCCCTCTCGACGCCGCAGGGAACCGAGTAGACGACGATGATTCGAAGGTTTCCCGGTCGCCGTCCGCCTTGCGGACACGTTCAGCCTTCAGATGCCGCTCGTAACTCTTGACGGTCACGTGGGGCAAGGGTGAGTTGGTGCCGTTGCTCGATGGAGCGACCCCATGCTGTTCCTGCGAGGATGAGGGCGATACCTAAATATCCAGTGACGGTCACGAAGTCACGCGCAATCGTAATTCCGATGATCACGGCCCAGACGGGCTCAGTTCCGAGGAGGAGGCTCACTCTCGATGGCGATGTTCGCCGGACCGCCCAGGTTTGTACCAGGAAGGCGAAGACTGTGCAAGCGACGACGAGGTAGAGGAACATGACCGCGCGTCGCGGGTCGAGGCCGGTAAGGAAGTGTGGGATCGGGTCGCCGTAGAACAGTGACGCCGCCGAAAAGATTGTCGCGCAGGTAACGAGTTGAACCGTGGTGAGGTGAAGCGAGTCCCTCGGTTTGTTGCCGGTGAGTTTAAACATCGACGTGACGTGGATGGCGCGAACGATTGCCGCGATGAGGATAAGTAGGTCGCCAAGGCTTGGCGTTTGAAAAGTGCCGTTGCTGGCGAGAAGTGCAACCCCGATGATGGCAATCATTGCGGCAAGGAAGAACTTGCCGGGCAGAGGTCGACCGGATACCGCGGAATCGAGAAGAGGAGTGAACACGATTGTCAGGCTGATGATGAGGCCGGCATTCGTTGCTGACGTGTGGGCGATCCCGAAAGTCTCGAATGCGAACACTGAAGCCAACACGATCCCGAGGATCACACCCGCTCGCAGTTCGGCTCCAGTTACACGGTGCCGCCGGGCGGCCACGATTGCCGCCATGAGGGCGCCGGCGAGCAGCATGCGCAGCTCGAGGAGTGCCACTACGGAATCGGGCGTGACTAGCTCTTTGGCCACGAGGTACGTCGATCCCCACGAGGCGGCGACTAACAGCAGGAGTAGGTCGACACGGAATCGGCTGAGTGGAGCGGTCATTCCACCATCGTCCGGTTTGATTTCACGTAAGACAAGAGAGAAGTTTCGTGCTGGATGGTTTAGTTTAAACTTATGGAACTGGGTCAGCTTCGCGCTTTGAGAGAGTTGGGTGACCGAGGAAGTATTACCGCCGTCGCTGCGGCGCTGTACGTCACGCCGTCGTCGGTCTCGCAACAGATCAGCGCCTTGCAACGTCACTCGGCCGCACCGTTGACGTACAGGGACGGACGGCGGACCGCCCTCACCGACGCCGGGCGCGCCCTAGCGATGGCGGCGATCGACGTGGAAGTGGCGCTCGAACGTGCCGGTCAGGCAGTGGCACGCTTCCAAGACGATCGCTTGGGCGCCGTTTCAGTGGCGGCCTTCCATAGCGTGGGCCTTGCGGTCTTTGGTCCTCTGATCGCTGCATGTGGCAGTCCAGATCAGCCTGATGTCCGGCTGAGTGATTTCGACGTGGCCCAGGAGGATTTTCCCCCTCTCACGGCTGATCATGATCTTGTCCTCGCGCACAGGCTGGTCGGTAGCCCGTCGTGGCCGGGGTCGGTGCGTGTGGAACCGCTCCTGTACGAGCCTCTGGATATCGCGATCCGACGCGATCACCGCCTTGCAGCGAAAGCCGCGATCGAGCCGGCAGATCTTCAGGACGAGGCATGGGTCGCTGTACACGAAGGATTCCCGCTCAAGCAGGCTCTCTCCGTAATTTCAGGAATCGGTGGGAGTGAGGCGCGCATCCTGCACCGGATCAACGAGTTCTCCGTGGCTGCCGCAGTTGTCGAAGCGAGCGGTTGCATCGCGCTCATGCCCCGATACACGACCAACATCCGCGACCACCGGGATCTGGTCCTTCGTCCGCTCGCCCACCCTGGGCTGGGCCGGCACATCGACTGCCTTGCTCGACCCGAAACTCTTGAGCGAAACAATGCAAAGGCGGTCCTTTCACATGTCAGGGCCATAGCAATGACCCTCACCCAGCGATCGCCTGGCGACTAGAACCGGTGTCGCGTGGGGGGTTCCCGGCTGGCACGTCAGCCCCTCTACGGCTCGAAGTCCTAGCGGCGGAATCTGTGCTCAGCGGAGGCCAGCTTGCGGGCGGCCCTATTTTCCGTCGCGGACACTACGTGCGAAGTTGCGGACGTGTGTTCCCAGCGCTTCGAGGCGTCGCTGTCGCGCTGCCTCCACGTCAAAGCCGATGTAGGCGACCGGGGGGAGCTTGCGCACGTTTGCAGAGCATTCGAAGCCGGCGCATACGAGAGTGCCGACCGTGTCTCCGTTGCGCCCTGCCTGGCCGGCCCGCTTGATGCTGAAGAACACCACGTCGTTCGGGAGATGCACGTCTTCGCACCACGAGCATTGGGGCCGCGTTTTTGTCTTCCCGTCGGCTTGACGAAGCAGGATCCCGACCAGGCCCTCCTCGAGTTCAACGATGACATATCCGATTCCCGGGATCTTGGGGTCCCGCCAGCCGAGGTAGTCGAGGTTGTCCCATGGCAGGTTTTCGAGGTCCCGGGGAAGGGTGAGCGCCTTTCGTTCCCTGAGTGAAGCATTGATGAATGATGACCGAATGTCTGTGGCGGTGAGCTGGAGCATGAGGTGCGGATGCCTTCTCTGTCTGTGTCGCTGATCCGTGGATTGAGAGTGGTGCGGTCCGGGGTAGGGAGCTAAACGGTGTCGTCAGGCCGGCGGCCAGTTGTTCAGGACAACATCGAGGGCGTCCAGAGCCCTGGACCACGATGCATCCGCTGCGCGTTGCGTGTTTTGAAAGCCACCGGAACATTCCAGACTTACGTATCCGTGGAACACGCTGTGCAGCAGCCGCACAGCGTCGGTCTGGTCCGGCTCCTCGAGTGCGTAGCCCCGGAGGATAGCCCTGGTCATCGACGCGTGCCTACCCGCCGCACTGGCGGCAGCCACCTCAGGGTCAAGCTCCAGCCGTGTTGCTGCATATCGCCCGGGATGTTCCTTCGAGTAAGCCCTGTAGGCGTTGGCGAAGGCGACCAGCGCATCCTTGCCTGCACGGCCAGCCAATGCGGCAGCGACTCGGTCGGCGAGTTCGGCCAATGAAAGCACGGCCACCCTCGTCCGGAGGTCCCGCACATTCTTGATGTGTGAGTAGAGGCTCGCGTCCCTGACGCCGAAGATGCGCGCAACAGCCGAGACGGTCACGCCCTCGAAACCGATCTCGTCAGCCAGGTCAGCCGCTGCGAAGGTCACGCGTTGCGTCGTCAGTCCTATTCGTGCCATTGCGGCCACCTTTCCCCATTTCCTACGATAGCAATGTATTTGCCTAATACCTCCAGGTATTTCCTTGATGTTATTGAGGAGTCATCCTTGTCGATCCCAGTCGCTCGATGCATAGCCATTGCTACCGAGATGGGCGCCAACACACACGCAATGCAAGCTCGGAGCTCGCGCGCACCCCGGCGTCACAGCCCGTAGAGGGTTCCCTCGATGGATCGCCGAATTCGCGCTAGCCAGTCCTTCACGAGCACGGCACAGATCTCGGGTTGTTCGAGATGGGCATTGTGGCCCGCGCCGTCAAGCGTCACGAATGTCGCGCGTGGGTAGTGCTCAATCCGGTTCCAGGCATCGCGGTATCCAACAATATGATCTTGTCGGCCAGTGACATGGAGCGAAGGTTGCAGAAAGGGCGCGGGGTGGGCATCCTCTGGATGCTGGGTCAGTGTGTAATTCGTGGCAACTCGTTCCAGTGCCGATTGGTGGGCACCGCGAACGCCGGGCAGCACGTACTCCAGGAAAGCGTGGGCGCTTGCTGGTGATTCCACCACGACCATTTCGCGGTAGTCATCGAGTGCGTCGCGAAGGATTGGTACCACGCCGGGGTCTTGGTGGAGTACGGCTCGGGCCGGTACCGTCCGGTCGCCGTGCTCGGGGACGAAGACGCCTGCTAACGTCGCCAGCCCGAGAATCTGTGATCGACGCTCGTGTGCGATGTAGCGGGCAATCATGGCGCCAAATGAATTTCCCAAGATTGCAAACGGCTCAGCACCAACACGAGACTGCACCTCGGCCATCGTCGCCGTGGCAATTTCTTGGGCGCTGCTTACGAGATCGTCTGGCGATCCGGTCGCGCCCGGCAGGTCAATGTAGATGCGCCGCCACCCGCCGGCGTGTTCCAGCGTGGCCTCCAAGGGCAGCAAGATCCGATGATCGACCCCGAAGCCATGTAGGAGGACCAACGGAGTTCCCGAGCCTATTTCGTGATAAGCATCAACCAAGGCTAGGGCGTCGATGTGTTGCCTAGATCCTCATTGACATCGAGACGGATCGCTTCTCCGCTGCGGCGGCAGCTGGACGGAAGCACCGGAGCTATCGTTTCGTTCGGGGTTCTCCTTACGGGCGGCCATTATCTAGTGAATCTCGTGGGCGGGGTGGTGGGTGTCGTAGTTGGCTCGCGAGTGTCCAATGATTTCGCGGTGCTCGAGTGACCAGTCGGCGAGTTGTTTGACGAGGTGGGTCAGGCTGCTGCCGAGGGCCGTTAGCTCGTACGTGACTTGGGCGGGGACTGTGGGGTACACGGTTCGGGCGACAAGGCCGTCGCGTTCCAGCCGGCGCACGGTGAGGGTCAGCATGCGTTGGGAGATTCCGTCGATGCCGCGTTGTAATTCTCGGAAGCGGCGTATGCCGGAGGCAAGTTCAACGATGACGAGGACGGACCATTTATCGCCCACTCGGGTGAGCACGTCGCGGATTCCGCAGTCCGGGTGCTCGTCCAGGCCGCAGGGTTCGATCGAGGCGGTTACCTGAATGTGACTGTCTGACACGAAAGTGCGTCCTTGTGGAGTGCCGGTGAGTTACCGAGGATGAGTCTAGTTACTATTCAGAACCACCGAGGGGACTTGCACATGATTTTGGTTACCGGAGCATCCGGCCAGTTAGGCCGTGCCATCGTCGAGCGATTGGCCGGCGCGAGCCAGCCTGTCACCGCGGGGACACGACGACCGGCCGACGGCAGCGAACAACGCCACGTTGACTTCGACGAACCTAGTTCTTTGAACTTCACCGGTTTCGCCACGGTCGTGATGGTCTCCGCGGGCTATGAGGAAGATGACGTGGTGATTGACAGGCATGAGAACGTTGTCGCGGCCGCGGAACGCGACGGCGTGCAGCACCTGATTTACACCAGCGTCGCCACAGATGGGGATCATTTGGGCTTCGCCCTCGCACATCGCTGGACTGAGCGGCGAATACAGGGCAGCACTCTGCGGTGGACGATTCTGCGCAATGGTCTCTATGCCGAGCTCTTCGGATCGTTGCTCGCACCGAGTCAGAGTGTCATCACCGCGCCGTTCGGCTCCGCTGGCGTGGCTGTGGTGACCCGCGCTGACTTAGCGGAGGCAGCGGCCAACGTGGCGGCCGCCCCGGACCGCCACATCAATCGTGTGTACGACCTGGTTGGGTCGCACGCGATCACGGCTGGCCAGATCGCCGAGGGGGCTAGTTTGCTCTATCGCCCAGCTTCTCTCGGTAGTCACCGCGCTGCTCTGGAAGAAAGCGGGCTGCTGCCCTTTCAGCCGGCGATGCTCCTCTCGACCTATTCGAGCGGGGCACACGGTTTTCTTTCACGAACTTCCAGCGACCTCGGCGATCTCCTTGGCCGCACGCCCACTGACCCCGTACCTGTTGTGGTGCGCATCGTGGAACAACTGACTGCTGCCTGATCCCCAGTTTGTGCCCGTCAGCGTCCCCTTGCGGGCATCGAAGCTTGATCTGTCGGAATGGGGCGATTGGCGTCAGGGTAACTCGGTCCTCAGCCTTGGGCACTGAGAATCGGATCGTGTCGAATTGTGTCCGAAGAGCTGGAGCGTGCAGCGAGCCGGGTTTGAAAGGTCCGAGGTTTACCTCCGGTAAGAGCGTTCGTTAGATCCGTGACGGAACGTGTCGCGCGACAGGGGTCTCGTTTGTAGCCGATAAGAGCTCCAGGGCTGCGGCGTCGGTTGAGCCGGGTTCGGCAACGTGCGTCATCATTCGGTGTCCGCTGGCACCGGGGAGGTGGAGGACCTCGAAACTGAGGTCGAAGTCCCCAACCTCGGGGTGGTGGAAACGCTTGACACCGCTCACGCATTGTTGGACTGGGTGCTTCGTCCACATAGCAGCGAAGTCAGGGCTCTTGAGCGTGAGTTCGCCGATGAGCTGGGTCAGCTCGGCGTCGTCTTGGTGTTGTGCGGCGATGAACCGCAAGGATGCGACAGCGAGGGAGGCCTCGTCACGCCAGTTGCGATAGAGGTCTTTCGTGTGGGGGTCCAGGAAGAGCATCCGGGTGAGGTTTGGTCGATCAAAAGGCCGGCTGGGTGCGTCTAAGTCGGTGTGCCCGGCGACGAGCAGATGCCCGAGCGGGTTCCATGCCAGGACTTCGTTCCTTCGGCCCATGATCACGGTCGGCACATTGGTCATCGCGTTCAGCAGACGTATCGTGCCAGGCGTTGCCTGGTCGGGTTTTCCCGGAGCGCGGCGCTTGGCTTTGGCGGGTCGCGCCAAGTCATGCAAGTGCACCTTCTCATCGTCATTCAGGTTCAACGCCCGCCCGATCGAGTCGATCACGGATTCGGATGCGTTCGTCGATTGGCTTTGCTCCAACCGTGTGTAGTAGGTGGCCGACACGCCGGCGAGTTGAGCGAGTTCCTCGCGCCTGAGACCGGGCACCCGACGGGCACCGTAGGAGGTGACCCCTGCCGCTTCGGGGGTGAGTTGTGCGCGCCGAGCTCGAAGGAACTCGCCGAGTTCTTCTGTGTGGTTCATGCCAGCCATGGCTACATTCTCGACTGTCTAAGCGGATCAAGCCTGTCCCTGTCAGTGCTAGGCACCGCGGGGGTGGGATGACGCGGGTCTGGTTGATGCGCGCACGGTGGCCCACTGTGGCATGGTGCCGGTTTTCCCGGCGCCCATAAATTGTTCCCTCTACCGAAAGGACGGGCATGTCCAGCACCGTTCAAACTTCCGACCTCGCCGTCAACCATGCAGACCCCGGCGGGGACGCCACGAGATTGACGGGGCGGCAACGCCTCGCCCTCTTCGTCTTACTCACGGCCAGTTTCACCCTTGCCGTGGATTTCTCGATCCTGAACGTGGCGTTGCCCACCATCGGCGCCGACATTGGATTCAGCCTCGATCATTTGCAATGGATCGCGACCTCGTTCGCCCTGTGCGCGGCAGGGTTCACCCTGTTCTTCGGGCGGATCGCTGATCTGTTCGGTCGTCGACGCCTCTTCCTCCTCGGCATGGCCCTGCTGGGCGTCTCCTCTCTTGTCGGCGGTTTTGCGCAGGAACCCGTGTTGATGATCGTTGCCCGGGTGGCCCAGGGGCTCGCGACGGCGATGGTCGTGCCAGCGGCACTTACGCTTTTGACGACTTCGTTCCCCGAAGGACCGCAGCGAAACACGGCGCTCGGCCTCAACGGTGCTTTGATGGCGGCAGGGTTCACGACCGGGGCCATCCTCGGCGGTGTCCTCACCGACCTGCTCAGCTGGAGGTGGGCATTCTTCATCAACGTTTTCGTCGCGGTAGTTGTCCTCGTGATCGCACCTTTCGTCCTGAAGGAAAGCCGCCCCAACGAACGCCCCAAGCTTGACTTCGCCGGCGCTGCCACCGTGACCTTCGGGCTTCTCTCTCTCGTCTACGGGCTGACCACGGCGGGTGAAACCTCGTGGGGAAACCCGATGGCATGGGGGTCGATCCTGGCTGGTTTCGTCTTCCTAGTCGTCTTCTGGGCGATCGAGAAGCGGGTGGCGCATCCGTTGGTTCCTGTCGCTATCCTCAAACGGAAAACGGTCGCCTGGGGCAACATCGCCGGGTTACTGGCCTTCGCCACCGAAACCTCGCTGGTGTTCCTGTTGACGCTGTACCTGCAGGAAGTACTCGGCTACTCGCCTCTTGCCGCTGGACTCTCGTTCGCTGTCCTCGGAGCGGGAACCGTACTCGGCGGACTCATCGGCCCGCAAGTCATTGGCACACTCGGATCACGCCGTGCAATCGTCGCCGGATTCCTGCTCCAGGCAGCAGCCACGATTCCGCTCATGTTCCTCGGCCCCGACTCCGACTGGATGCTTCTCCTGCTCATCGCCACCTTCATCGGGGGTGTCGCAAACCTGGTAGCGATCGTCGGGTACGTCGTCACCTCCACCTCCGGCCTGCCCGATACGGAACAGGGCCTGGCCACCGGCCTGGTCACGATGAGCCAGCAAGTCGGAATCACGATGGGAATCCCAATCATGTCCGCGATCGTGACCGCACGGATGAATACCCTCGACGACACCGGACCCGCCGGAGTCCTCGGCGGTGTCACGACCGCCATCGGCGTGAACGCATTGCTGTGCGTGCTGGCCGCCGCAGCTATCGCGCTGTTTCTTCGCCCCACAAAGTCAGACAAGGTCAACGCATGAACAAGCCCACCGTCCTCGTCATCGGACCGCACGGAGTCGTGGGAGGCGCTATCGCCCGAAGGATGGCCGTCGACGATGCGTGGGACGTAATCACCGCTTCACGCCGCGACGCCCCGGCCGGCCTAAACGCTAGACATCTCAGCGTCGACCTGTTGGACCCGCAGGCGCTTACCGACGCCGAGATCCTCGGCCAGGTCAGTCATCTCGTTTACGCCGCCTATGTTGAACGCCCGACGATGGTCGAAACCACCGCACCGAACCTCGCGATGCTCACACATGTCCTCGACGGCCTCACCACAGTCGGCGCACCGCTCGAACACGTGGTTCTCATCGGCGGTGGGAAATCGTACGGGGAACACCTTGGCGCGTACAAGACGCCGGCGAAAGAAGCCGATCCAAGGTTCCTGGGTCCGATCTTTTACAACGACCAGGAAGACCTACTCGCGTCCCGCGCCGACCGAGACGACTTCACCTACTCAGTGCTCCGCCCCGACGTGGTGATCGGGTTCAGCCTGGGCTCGCCGATGAATCTGCTCAATACCATCGGCGTCTACGCCTCACTATCCAAAGCGGCCGGCGTTCCGCTCCGTTTCCCCGGAACCGCGGGCGCGTGGACAGCACTGCATCAGATCACGGATGCCGACCTCCTCGCCTCAGCGGTGAGCTGGGCGCTCACCGCTGAAGCCGCACGAGGTGAGATCTTCAACGTCACCAACGGCGACCAGTTCCGGTGGGAGCACATTTGGGAAGACATCGCCAACGCATTCAACATGCCGACCGCGGCCCCGCAACCGATGAGCCTCGCCGCGCAGATGTTCGACAAGGAGCCAGCCTGGAACGCTCTGCGCACTGCCCACGATCTGCGGCCGACTCCGTATGGACAACTCACCTCGTGGCAATTCACGGATAGCCTCTGGTCTGCCGACTTCGACATGGTCCAGAGCACCATCAAGATACGTCAAGCCGGCTTCCCGGACAGCCTCGACTCGCATCACAACATCACCACGAAACTCCGGCACCTCCGGCGAGACAAGTACTTGCCCTGACATGCATCCGCTCGCGCAACCAGGCCCGCAGACCATTCAGATCGTGAAGTGACATCGCCAGACACGCTCAAGCAGCACGACGACGAGGCTAACCTCGACCTCTCCCAATAAAAAGACAACCCGGCCAATCCAAATGGGATTACGTCAGCGCCGAGTGTCCCGTACGGCCTTCCGCTAACGGGCGCTCAACCCATGCTCGACATGTGTCATCTATACGTCCGAATACGTGACAAGACGATCGTAACCTCAACGGATACAAAAAACGTCACACAACCAGTCATTTATTCAGCGTGTCGCAAACGAAACGGAAGCAGTCAATGTGACGTTCGGGACGCACCCGGCCAGGCTGCCTTCCGTACTGACTTCGGGTTCCCACGCCTGCGCGGCTCAGGATTTCTCTTTACCGCGAACGAGGGCAGCTAGGACTGCTTCGGCACCGCCAAGTGACCGCTGGCCGTAGGCGCGTCGTATCCAACTCACGATGCCCGAGGCGGCGGCGGCGCCCGCCGACGCGATTGGGCTCCCTCCACTTGCGAGGGCGGCGATACTGGCGACACCGCCAGTGAAAATCACATCAGCCAGCGTCTTGTCCAACAGGGAGAGCATGGTGCTCTTGCCGATCTCAGCCTCCACGGACCGAATAGCCGGCCGAAGCTCGTCCTGGACCCTCTCTCGAAGTTGCCCAGCATCGTCCGCAGCTCCCGCGCGGCGAATGAGGTCCAGCCAATCCTCAAAGCTCGCTGAAGACTCTCGCATTGCGACTGCTTGCTGGATCGGGATATCAAATGACGGAACGGCCACTCGGGCAACTTCTCCAAGGAAGGCACGTGGATACGTGGACCTTGCTGCCGAACTCACCTTTGTGCGAAGGAGTTCGAGGTCCCGCTCCGTCGACGGCACGTGTTGTGCCCCCGCGGCGTCTGCGATCGCGAGGGTCTTGGCCAAGTCATAGAAAACGTGCTGGGTTTCCCAAGGCTCGTCGCTGGAGAGTACTCCGCTGGGGAAGCTCACTGCCCCACCGCGCAAATTGTCCCAAACGGCGAAGGAGTCGCCCGCTGTGGAAGGTTCACGTGCAAGCGACTGCATCTCCTTCGAACGAATGTCGTGCCGAACGGAAGCCGCCAAAGCTTCTGAATTCCGGGAAAGGATCGGCCACTGGCTTCGGAGCACCACGACACCACTCCTAATGAGCGGTTCCAACGAATAGAGGTTCCCGACAATCGCAGCAAAGCGGCCGACCGCTTCCTCCGGAGCATCCCTTAGAGACCCGAAAGAACCGTTCCTGCTCCACATGTCCGGACCGGATGTGAGCGTGTTGAATTGTTTATCCTCTTTCCTGCGCACTCGTATAGGGCGAGTTGCTGGCAGACGCGAACGATCATCGAAGTAGTCAGCGAGCGGGTCAAGCACAAGAAGGTTCGAATAGTAGAGCAGAGACTTTCCGAGATCTCCACGGAGAGATGGCTCGCTCCAGTAGCCACCGAGCCAACCACCGATGAGAGATGCGCCCCCCGGAATTTCGTCGTCGCATTGCGCCTCGGAAAGCTCGCCTAGGAGGCCGGACAACTCATCGAGTTCCGGGATGGTGAGCTTGCGGAGCTGTTCCGGCGTAGGGCGGGATCCGAGAGCGTTTTCGAGGACGTCGAGAGCTGTGAGCAACTCGCCTGGACCTGCAAGTGCCACCACAATCTCCCATCCCAGATACCCCAATACTGACAGGTCGCCGTCTCGTCCGAGCCCGTATCCCAGTCGAACTGCGCACCGGTCGCGCCCCGCACGTATGCAAATCGCTGACCTGTCACGGAGCTTTCCTGCCCGCCCGTTTGGACCCTGAGACCCGAGGTCGAGAGCTGCCAACGAATAAGAAATTGACTCCGTCTTGACGGTTTCCGATGTAACCACCTGACGTCCAGCTGGGGTGTACCCCACTGGGCGTCAAGCTTGATTGGTCGACGCGGGTTAATCGACTGCCGCGGCGTTCTTTCGAAGCGCGCGAGCCGTCTTGTGAAGGTTGATGGGGGTGGCGTCGAGCGCACGATTGACGATATTGGCAATAAATGGCGATGCGCGGAGGTGGGGCTCTACGAGATCTTCCTGAATGACGACTCGAGGAAGACCGGCCAATGCGGCCTCGATCTCGTAAAGCGGCACTTCCTCGACGTCCTCAGCTCCTCCAGGTTCCGGCTCTGCGCCTACCTCAGCGAGCGGATTTTCAGGTTCCTCATCGTCATCTTCCTCCTCGACGACCAGGTCATCGCCATAATCCATAAGCAACAATGACGTTGCATGGTACGCATCATCCTCCTGGCCGAGCTTCCCCACGAGGTCGGTAAGCCAGTCGAAAATGAGAGGTTCCTTGACCTTCACGTCAGAGCGCAGAGCGATCAAAAAGCCCAGGGCCGCCATGGGGTGGCGAAGTCTTAGGTTCTTGGCGTCTCCGTACGATTCTTCGATCCGATTCGCCGCGTTTTTGCCGTAGGAGGAGTCCATCCGCTTTGTCGAAATCAGGATTTCGGGACCGGTCGCCCAGTCCGTCATGATCACATCTACCTGCTTGAGATAGTTCTTACCTAGGATCGATGCGCTCGACGAGGTAACACCGGGTATCGCTGTCTTCTTAGTCAACCGCTCTAAGAGCTTCGCCCTTTCTGCTCTCGGCAAAGCGTCCAAGAGGCTGGTGATCGGCACCGGAAGGATACGGGGGTGGCTGGCTCGTGGCCAGACAGCATCTGCTTCGAATCCAGCCCTGCGAAGTTCGTAAGCGAGCCATACATCGATTGCGAGAGCCCGCACGCCCGATCGCACGGTCGCCTTTAGGTAGAGGGGGACGCCGAGAAGACGCTCTAGTATCGCGATGTCCGGCATGTACTGCCGCTTGTCGTCCACGAGGCGCCACGGGTTGGTGTGGATTCCTCTGGGTGAGGCGTCAGCGATGATGCGGTCGAATATGACCCATGCTTTGTCCTTGGCGGTTGGCTCAGCCACGTCTGCCTCTCGTTGTGCGTCGACGAGTCAGTTCGGCGTGGGCGGCACGAACGTGCTCGATCTCCTCAAGGGCCAGATGCCCGGTGTCGAGCAGGAGAGCCTGGTCAACGAGTCGCACTGCAGCGATGAGCTGGCCAGCCTTAAGTTTCCTAGCGACTTTGTCACGGATTGAGCGGAGCTCGTCCGCACGGGATCTGACGAGTTCTGGTGACGGCATCGTCCACTGGTCGGCTTCCTTGGGTTCGAGTTTGAGAATTCCGCCACCGTAGGTCCGGCCGACCATTTCTGCGTTCAGCAGAGTGATCGAGTTCAGCGAGGCTAACGGCAGGAGTTCACGGCCCAGTTCTCGAACATCGTCCTTGAGGTAGACCCCGTGGATAGAGTTCAGGTGGCGTACGCCGGCAAGGTTTGTCGTAAGTCGGGGTGTATCTGCATTCATGCACGTGAGGAGCAGATCGGCAGGCGCAACGAGCGGTACGCGGTACCAGGTCTTGCGGACTTGGCACTTATACGCCTGATCGACCCCTGCGGCGTGCCCGGCATCGATGTAGGCCTGCGCCTCCGCCGACGGCTCCGCTGCAGGGTAAAACATTCGCGTTGCTTTCCCCTCACGCCCGAGTCGCTTGAGCATGTCATCGGAGAGAACAAGACCGCGCAGGTGCGAGCTGCCAGGCGGGGAGAGTCGCAGGAGCTCGTTGCGGTGTATGCCCAGTTCCTTGATCCGAGCAGGCGAAAGTGCGAAATACCGGTTGTTGCCGGTGACCATGCCAAGGGTTGTGTCGCCCCAGGACTCCAAATCAATGAAGGACTTCCCTGCAGTGAGCCGAGCGAGGGGCATCGTCGCCGCGGGCGACACGAGTCCAGCACCGGTCCATTTGCCCGCGGGATCGACCGGCGCCCACTGCATTCCGATCTCAAGATCGGCGAGGCCGGCAGCATTCTTAGCCTGCCGGATCGTCGCATGATCAGTCGGGCCCAGATTGTAACCGTCTGCAAGAAGCAACACGACATCGGCCTCCGCTTCCGGAAAGACTTGCTCCTCGAAAAGCACGATCTCAAGGCTGCGGAAGTGATCGAAGAGGAACCGTCGAACGGGAGCCGCGTAGTTGACCGAGAGGAGTTCAGCCGGCAGCACGAGGCCAAGTCGTCCTCCGTCACGGAGGATCGAAGAGCCTTGGATAACGAACGCCGCCCAGCTCGATGCAAGGCCGGTTAGGGAGACCCCTGCACGAAGTGCTGCCTCGCGCGAACGAAGTCGCGCGAGGCCTGACCAGTCCTGGTAACGCACATATGGGGGGTTACCGATCGCCGCCTCATACTTCCGAGTTGAATCAACCATGAAGAAGTCGTCGACTTGGATACGGGGACGCCCCCCAGCTTCGCGGACTCGGCTGCGCCCCACCTGAGCACTGTGTTTGTGGATCTCCACACCGTGGACCGTGGGCTCGAACGCCGGATCGTCGCTGAGTTCACGAAGCCGCCGCACTGATTGGACAAGAAACTCAGCGTCGCCGGCTGACGGCTCGAAGACTGCATCCGTAGCGTCTCGAAGCGCCCAGTCCGCGATGAACCGAACAATGGGCTGTGGGGTGAAGAAAGCTCCGCGCAATTTACGGAGCTCGGGCGAGTCTGCAGGGTTAAGGGAGGCCAGAGTCACAGCTTTATTCTCCCCTACACCGGAGACACCGGCCTCTCAGCCACGCTCATTTCTCACTCCACCGGGTAGGCCGCAGAGCAGATTTAACGTGTCAGCATATTGACATCACCAATGGCCCGAGGAACTCGCGCAAAGGCGGTTTGGGTTTCGAGGATTCCCGTCGCACCAGGGTTGGCGCCGACGATGGAATACGTAATGTCACGAGAGACAATCGCCCAGGTGGAACACTGTGTCCAATCCGTAGGCGCGCGGGAGATCCAGCGCCTGTGGGGAGCAGCGTTCCGGTCGCTCGTGCACTCTCCTAGTAAAGCTCGGCTGTACGGAAGCAGCTCGATCATTCGCCGCATCACTTTCCGTCGCGACGGTTCTCTGACTCCAGCGGCGACGTCGAACCCGTGCAAAGGAAATCGTGTGAGAGCGGGAGAGGTCGCTGCGCGTCAAACGAGCCGAACGAAACCGCACGCCGGACAGCCCCAGAACGGGCCTTCATCTGTGCCCTCGACAACCATGGAGACTAGGCATCGTTCGCAGTTCGGCACACCAAGGTCGTCGTCCATGTCGGCCACAGTACTCGCCCGCCTGTTCGCGCTTCAGTGAATCCTGCCGGCGTCTTGGTCATCGCTCAGCCAAGTGGCCGTCCGACAGGTAACGGCGAGCTGTCGCCCACGTACCGCTCCCCTGCGTTGTGTGAGACTTCACGGCGTTCAACCTCTGCCAGAATCGCCCGCTCTACGAAGTCGGACCAGCTCTTGTCACCCTCGAGGTGGCTCGTCGCCCGGTATGTGGCTCTCGCCCGATCACGCGTCGCTGCTGACAGGTAGGTGGTCATCCTCGCGGTCGAGTCCACTACAACTGTTGCGGATTTGCGTGACGGTGCCCGTGGGGGCTTGACCGATTTGACCGACACCGGTTTGGGCTGTTGAACGGTCTCGGGTTTGGGTTCGGTTCGATTTCTGGCTTGGAGTCGACTCAGATCCTGGGTCTTGGCACGAGGCGTGAGTCCACCGATCTGGCGGTTGGGGGTGTCGTCGCTCATGCGAGGGCCTCCTGCTTCTCGGCTGCTGTGATTCGGGCCACGACTTCTTGGGTGATGGCCTGAAGGTCATCGGCTACCGATGAGGCCGTCCGTGGTGCGAGTGTTTGTGCCTGAGCGTCGCCTCGCCGGATTTCGTACCACTTCGGGCCTTTTCGGACCTGTGCATCGAGCTCATGTACCAGGAGGCCGCGTTCTCGCGTCGCTTGGGCGGTCGCTTCGCTGTGGCGGACGGTGGCGGTGAAGACGACGTTGTTGTCGGCGTTGAAGAGCTCCGCGATGTGCTCGCGTGCTTCCCGCTGGACGACATGGGCGGAGGTTCCCACATCGACCAGGACCACTCCCAGGAGGTCGAGGGTCGGGTTCACTCCGATGACGGCATCGAGTCGCGCTGCAACGGCGCCGAGTCCCTTGCGACTTGATTTGTCGCTCTTGACGGGTACGAGTGCCCATCTAGCGGCCGCGACGGCGGCTGTCTGCAGAGTTTCGTCGCCGGGTGGGCAGTCGATCAGGATCATGTCGTAGTCGCCGGCAATGGGCTCGAGGAGATGTGCGACGGCAAGCTTGGCCCCGTCAGGGTCTTTGTTGGCCTTGGCCGCAAGACCGGCAGTGGCCTGGTCGAGGGCTGGGCCTCCGGCGAAGACGTCGAGGTTGGGTCGTACTTCTCGGATGGGTGCCGCTCCCCCGCCAAACATGAGCGCTTGCGCGAGCGCTCGGCCGGTGTCGTCCCGGTCGTCGTCGGTGTATCCGAGATCCTCGGCGAGATTGCCCTGAGGATCGAGATCCACCAGCAGAACGCGGTACCCGTTGTTTGCCAGCATCCCGCCGATGTTGGCCGTGAGCGTGGTCTTCAGGACGCCACCCTTGCCGTTGATGACGGCGATAACCCGATCCAACGCGGTGCGATTGAGTGCCGGAGGCATGCGTTCTCGTTTCTCTAGTGGTCAATAGCGACATTACAGCTAATGCTGTCATTACTGGCATAAGCAGTAATACTGCTTTTGCTGGCGTTACTGCTTTTGCTGGCGTTACTGCTTTTGCTGGCGTTACTGCTTTTGCTGGCGTTACTGCTTTTGCTGGCGTTACTGCTTTTGCTGGCGTTACTGCTTTTGCTGTTATTGAATGTAATGCCTACATTACCAGCAATGGCAGCATTAGCGCCATTCACTGTAATGACAGTAATACCGGTAATGCCATCAATACCGGCAATTCTCTGGCCCGGGCGATGAGTGATCAGGGGAGCGGGGGAGCGTTCGCGCCGCGCCACCCCCTCCAGACCCGGAGCGTCCGATTGACGGGAGGTCTAACTGAGAATGCTCATCTCGATGTCAGTAAATTGCTCAATTGGCTGTCAGATACCAAGATCGCTGCGTGCGGCCAGTTGGGACTGCTAGGGAGCGGTCTGATGATCTTCCTGTCTCACGCGCGTTCGTTCAGGGACGTTCTGGGCTGGGGTGATCGGTGAGTTCCAGGGCCCGTACAGGACATTGAGGCGGGGTGCCAGCGCGGTGAGATTCCCGTCCGGGTCGCGGGGGTAGCAGGCGAGCTGGCGGCGGACGGCATACAGCTACGCCCCGCGGGGCGTCCATGCCGGTCGCGGGGCGCGGTAGCGCCCAAGTGGTCGTGGATCAAGGTGGAACGGGTCGTGGGGATGGTCGTTCACCGCCGGCTCAACGGTCCACAGACATCGAGATGAGCATTCTCACGCGCTCTCGCACCGTCTCCGCGGGCGCATCCTCCGTTTAGTGTTTCGTCTTTCGTTGTTTTGTTACGTCTTTCGTGTTAAGTTCTGTTAGTGTGACGTTATGAGTAATGTGTTGCAGCAGACGGAGCAGCGTACGTGCCGGTTTCCTGGGTGTGAGCGGCCGGCTGTGGCCGCGGAGGCCGGGACTGGCCGGCCGCCGGAGTACTGCGAGGACGAGGGGCATAACCGGGCTGCGGCGTGGCGTGCCCGTCGCCGGATGAGCGCGGAGCCGGCGCGAAGCGCGGAGGACGAGAAGCGTCCGGTCGATGCTGCGCGTCAGCGTGCGAGCGAGATTCGCGGTCAGGTCGCGGGCATGGTCGAGCACCTCGGCGCCCAGCTGAACGCCCTGGTCGAGGAGCTGCGCACCGTGGGCGACCCCGACGCGGCCGAGGCGCAGATTGAATCCGTGACGAGCGAAGCCGCCGAGCAGGTCGCCTCAGCGTCCGCACGGGCGAGCCGGGCTGAGAAGGCCCAGCGCCAGGCGGAAGCCGAACGGATCGAGGCCGACGCAGCCGCCGTCGAAGCGTCCGAGCTGGCCGAACAGCAGCAAGCAACCCTCACCGAGCTGGGCGAGCAGCTGGACCTGCAGGGCCAGGCTCTGGACCAGGCCACGGCCGAGCTGGCCGAGACCCGAACGGCGGGGGAGACCCGGGACCGTCAGGCCCAGGCTGAGCTGACCGAGCTGGGCGAGCAGCTGGCCGCCACCCAGGCGCGTCTGGCCGAGACCGAGCAGGCTCGCGCCGACGCAACGGTGCGGGCGGAAGCCGCGGGCGCGGCCCGGGCGGAAGCGGACGAGCGTGCGCGGGGCGCGGTCGCTCGCGCTGACGAGGAGGCGGACAGGGCCAAGCGTGCCGAGGCCAACCTGGTCCTGGTGCGGGAGCAGCTGGACCAGCTCCGCACGGAGCGTGAGGGTCTCCGCGAGCAGATCAGTGCGCTGCGCGGCACCGTCGCCACTGTGACCGTGGAGCGGGACGCGGCCCGGGCTGACGCTGAGCGGGAGCGGGCGCACGGCGATCAGCGCGTGGCTGACCTGCGCACCAGCCAGGACCAGCAGCCCGAGCAGATCCGTACGGAACTGACCGAATCCCGGCAGGACGCGCGCGAGCAGCGCAGCCGCGCCGACAAGGCCGAAGCCCAACCCGCCACCGCCGCGAAGGTGGCACCCGGAAAGCCCGCTTCCAAGTCATAGGCCTCGGCACACACTCGCTGGGCCGCCGATCCCGCACGAACCTCTAGTTGCCCTGACCGGGGGAGCGCGAGGGGCGCGGTGTGGTGTCCGTGCGCCCGGCCCGGGCTAGGTGGTGGGGGTGTGGTTGGTGACGAGCTGCTCGACGGGCGAGAGGGTGTATCCCCAGTCGGCGAGCAGGCTCAGCTAGCTTGCGGCGCGAGTGTCGGGGTGGCACCAGGTGGTGCGGGTGGTGGACTCTTCGATCCCGCCCAGGACGACGGCCAGAGCCACATGCAGAGCTTTGGTCGGGTGTTTGGTTTTGGCGTGGGCGGCGATCTTGTCGGCGGCGCGGTAGCCGTGTGCGGAGTCGATGCTCAGGAGGTGGTGGGCGAGGGTGTTCCCGCGTCCCATCGCGTCGGAGACGGCCGACCGGTTCCCGGTGAGACCGAGGAAGCGGCTCCGCCGAAAGCACTTCCATCATGGCCGGCCGAGCGGGGGAGTGTGAGGGGAACCGGCCGACCTTCCGGCCGACCGGCACTACCCGCGCGTGAGTTCCGCGGCGTGCTCAGTCGTGCTGATCAGGGTTGCCCCGAACTCCCGGATCAACCGGACACACCCGTCACTGGTCACACTGGTGATCGGCCCGGGCACCGCTCCCACCGGCCGGCCGAGCGCGCCCGCATGAGCGGCCTCGTTCAAACTCCCCGACCGCACCCCAGCCTCGACCACGAGCACCGCATCCGTCAGCGCAGCCGCGAGCCGGCCACGCTGGATGAAGGTCCACCGTGTGGGGGAGCGGTGCGGGGGCAGCTCGGACACGATCGCCCCCACCTCGGCGATACGGGCCAGGAGGGCGTCGTGACCGCTCGGGAAGCCACGGCCAAGCCCAGATGCGGACACGACCACCGTTTTCCCGCCGCTGGCCAACGCCGCCCGGTGCGCCATCCCCGCGATCCCGTAACTGCCCGTCCCAAAGATGATGTGGCCACGCGCCACCAGCCCGGCCGTGATGTCCCTGGCGGCGTGCTCGCCATACCCGGTCGCCGCCCGGCACCCCGAGACCAGGATCCGCGGGGCAGCCACGGTGAGCAGGCTCGCATCACCGGCGACGTAGAGGGCATACGGCGCCGCGGTGCCCAGGTCCAGAAGTCCGGCCGGCCAGCCCGCGTCGGAGGGGATCAACACGGTGTACCCGTGCTCGGTGACCGCCCGGAGCAACTGCCGCAGCTCTCCGACCTGGGCGCGAGGGAGGACGCGCTCCCGCAACACGGCCACGTCCGGGTTCTCTTCGCCTCCGCCCAAGACCCAATCCAGTGCGGCCACGGCACCGAGTTCGTCGATCAACACCCCCGCGGTGACATCACCCGGTTCACACACCAGAGTCCACGCGAGCCGGGCGACCCGCTCGACACTCATCGGCTCGCCGTACTCGGCGGCAAGTTCGGTGATGGTCACGGTCATCGTGTCGGTGCTGGTCTCGGTGATGGTGCTCATGCTGGGGTTCCTCTCCCTCAAACAACTTGTTTTTTGCCTTTCCGGCAAGAGAGATCGATTGAGAGCGGCAAGGCCCGGAGTGCCCGGTTTCCCGGGCGATATAAGGGAGCTTGCGACCGCGCCCGGGAAACCGGGCACGCAGGGCCGGGAGCGAACTACGATCGGCTGCCGGAAAGGAAAAAACGGGCAAGAAACAGTGCCGCGAAGCGGCTCCAACCGCGTCTACGCGGCCGTCGACTCAGCCGGCCCCTCAGCCGGCCCCTGTCGGGCAGACGATTCACTTTCCAGCGCACACCAGCAACGGCAACGGCAACGGCAACGGCAACGGCAACGGCAACGCAATTCTCACGCCGTGGCCACGAGGCCCAACACAGCTCAGCCGTCCGACTGGGACGGTTCACTCTGACGGAGACGACGATGTCGTCGTGTCCGTCAAAATGCCGACTTGTCGGCATGGTTTCGACGCGTCATGTTCTGCAGAGGCGGTCAGGGGACATTCGGGTGTCACCCTGACCCGAATTGGTCTCGGGTGCAATTTGGGGTATCCCACATTTGCTCAGCGCAAGGGGCTTCCACATACACACCCGAAACGAGAGGGTTTAGCGATGAGAAGAATTTCCTACGGTGCGGCGTCTTTCCTGACCACAAGCACGGTCGCGGATGCTCTGTTTCCGCTGGTCGCCGCACTGTCAGCCAGCCACACAACCCTGACGCTCGAAATACCGGCCGTCAATACCAAGGGAAAGACGGTGATCGTGAAGATGCTCGCAGGTCCCACGAGTGAGCTCATCAGTATCCCCGAAGAATCACCGTGGGACAGACCTGACACCAAAACAGCAGTCGCCTACCTCCTCGCCCTCACCCAAGCCGTCCTGAGCGCTCCGCCACGATATCCCTTCATCGAAGCCACTGCCTTCACCGATTTCGAGTGGGACGACATGGGCCACCTCTAACTAGTGCGGCCAACTTTCAAAGAAGACTCAGAACGATCCCCTGGTTGTGGAATCACAACACTGCGAGCACTCCGGTGCAGGCGTCCGTGACCCGACGACACGCGATAGAACAGGTTTCATTCCGCTCGGGAAGCGGCAGGCGTTGGCCGACGTGACCGCTCTGTACTCGACCTAATCGGTCAAGTACAACCGCAAGCGCGGAACGCGCAACGCCGCCAACGCGCGACTCTCGATCTGCCTGACTCGCTCACGAGTCACACCCTCAACCACCGCGATCTGATCCAGGGTGAACGGTGCGTCACCGGTCAGGCCGAACCGGGCCCGCAGGATCGACTGTTCCCTTTCCGGCAGCGCGTCGAGATAAAAAGAAATATCAATCGTTCGCAGGGCGAGCATCCCACACTCGTCAGGTTGCGCGCAGTCACCGTCGATGATCAACTCCGAGATATCAGCGGCCCCGTCACCGACCGGCGTAGCCAGAGAGATCGGTTCCTGATCGTACTTGAGCAATTTCACGACCTCGGATGGCAGAATGTCGCTGGCCTCCGCGATATCCCCCACGGTCGGGTCACGCTCAAGCATGCTGGTGAGGTCTCGGCGGGTCCGTTTGATCTTGTTGAGTTTCTCGGCCGTGTGCACCGGGACGCGAATCATCCTTACCTTGTCTGCCATGCCGCGATGGATGGACTGGCGGATCCACCACGTCGCATAAGTTGAGAACTTGAAGCCGACCATGTAGTTGAACTTCTCCACCGCACGCATCAGGCCGATGTTGCCGTCCTGGACCAGATCCATGATGGGAGCGCCACGACCGGAATAGTGTTTGGCAATACTGACCACGAGCCTCAGGTTGGCCTCGATGAAACGGTTCTTGGCGCGCTTCCCATCATGGGCGAGCCACGCCAATTCGCGCTGATGAGTCGGGTCGGACACCCCCTGTTGTAGCCTCTCGGCCGCGAACAGGCCCACCTCAATTCGCCGGGCCAGATCAACCTCCTCCAAGGCAGTGAGAAGTGTTTCTTTGCCAATCTTTGTGAGGTAGTCACCGAACGCATCGGTCGATCCGCGGTCATATCGCGCGCCTGACGACGGTATCGAAGGCGCTTTCGCAGTCGCACTCATCAGAAAGACTTCCGGCCCGGACGAAGCAGTATCTTCACAGTTATTTTCCCCCAGTTGATAGTCATTGAGCGGTGCCTACCTTGCGAGTTCTGCCGTCAGGCTCTCGAGCCACGTCGTTGCTGACCCGATAACGCTGACATTCCCACGGTACGGACCGGATTCGCCCGGACCGTAGAGCAATAAGTCCTCCATTTCATGCACCTCGCGTTCACGCCTGTCAAGGGACGCGATGGCTGTCTCGATGGTGCGCGCCGCGGCTGGAAGGCGACTGAGAAGGGCGGGGGACGATGCTCGCATCGGCCGCACCAAACTGCGCCCCTCAAACAGGGCACAAAACAGGTGGAACTCACCGTACGACCGGACCGGAAGCCTTGCGAGGGCAGGCCGCCTCAGCCCAGGGTCTCACCGGTGGCCACAAGACCTTGCGGACGGTTCGCAGACCCAGTCAACTCAGCCACCCAAACCGCATTAATCCCAGGGGGCCTGCTGCCGGAAAACCGAAAGTACAACGGGATCGCCGGGTTCAACCAAATCGAACATCGACCACCCCCAGACTCCTGCGAGATCCGCCAAGAAAAGACGAAGCTCTCACCACGACGCAACTTCTGCACAATCACGATCTGCAAATGCGCCAACATCCGGTCGTCAAACTCGACCGTGAACCGGTCATACGTCAAAGAACCCACCAGGGAGCTTCCTTCTTCGAAAAATCCCAGAAACGCGAGAAGACAACCAGTTTATCCCCCAAATCGGACATGATCGACACGGCCCCTCAACCTCGAATCAGCCAACCAACCGATGCATCAACGTCTCAGCCGGCAGCCAATTGCCACCGGCTCGTGGGAGACAGCACGCCCGCGTTAACGTAGTAGCGGGCCTCACGGTGATTAGCCCGGCCATCGCCCGAGCGCGGGTACCGCGGCCACACCCGCTCGCCCGGCGCATTCACATCAAACAAAGGCCGGCTCGACACGTGAGCCCTCCGAGGACGATCCCTCGGGCTGCTACTCATCGTGGATTGTTCGGCCAACCACCACGCCCACACCACCCGCTCGGCCTGATACGCAACCTGCCGTGCGACCAACGTGCCAGCAACCCGAATAAGTCGCGCGGCCTGGTCACGGAGATCCCGACGCGCCCTCGCCCACCCCTCCTCATGCTTCACCAGCAGACGCGAACGTCGCAGACGACTGAGGATCACGGTGGTATGCCGGGCGGTGACCCCGAGCAGCCGGGCTGCGGACTCGATCGTCAGAGACGCATGCTCCCGCAGCAACGCGTAGAGCCGGCCAGCCAGATGACCCAGCCCCTTCCGGGTAAACAGGTCATGCAGTTGATCGGTGAGCTGGTCCTCGATCGAGCGGACGAGAACAGTTCTTTGGAGGAAGAGTTCGGTAGGGGGGCGGGGGTTATTAAGTGGTTGTGACCGGACTGATCCTGTACCTGTGGAAAACCTCGGGGTTAGGCGCCATTCGGCGGCGTTCACCCCGTCGGGGCCGTGGACACGGTCAATGAATCCCGCCGCCTGCAGGGCACGGAGCGCGTCAGCCGCGGTCGTCCGGCCCAGGCCCACCATCAGGCCCAGATCCCTAATCGACGCTGCGACGACGCGTTTGCCGGTCTGCAGAGTGAGGTAGGCCAGGGCAGTGAGGATGCTCCGCTGAGAGACGGCCGCCTCGGTCTGACCCCACCGGCCGGGGCTCACCCGAAGCCGGTGCAGGATGTCATCGACGTCCGCGACTATCGCGGTCAGCTCCGCCAGATCGGCCGGCTCCCGCGCCTCCGGCAGGGACTGCTGGAGGGCGGCGTATTGCTGGGCCTTGGCCCACTGCCGCTCAAGGCGCTCGGCGCCCTCCGCGGTGCTGCGGGGCCGGCGGGTGCCGCGGCCGCTGTTCTTCGTCCGGTAGTGCTCCATGCCCGGTGCGGTCTGTGCGGCCTGCTCGACGTCGCGGACGCTCCACCCGGCGCTAGCAGCGGCCAGGAGGCACATGAATCCGGTCCAGGACGGGTTGTCGCCGCCGCCGACAGTGGCCATGTGGCCCTCACCCCACCGGCTGAGCCCGCGGTGGGCTCTGTGGGACGCATCCAGAGGCCCCGACGGGCGGGAATGCTCCGGCCGGGCCGCCGGCGCACGCTCACGCAGCGCCTCAGCGAGCCGGCCGAGATCCTCGGTCGTCGTCGTCGGGTCCGTCAGTGACTCGACGCGGCCGCGCAGAACGATCGAGGTGCTGCCGTCGCGGTGCGGGGCGCCCGGCGGGCGAGCTGCGCCTTCGCGCGGGTTCAGGAGCATGCCGTGGTCAAGGGTGCGGTACGTGGCGTGCGCGGCCTGCGCAACACCGGCCACAACCGCTGCCGGTGCGCCGCCGCGGAGACCGACCCACACGTGCCGGCCGCCACCAGAAGATGACTGGCAGACCACATGCGCGATCGAATTCGCGTGCAGGATGCCCGACAGGGCGTCGCAGTCATCGACGGCGCGCTCCACCGCGTCATCGCCGCCTTTGGCGTCAAAGTCGAAGCACAACAGTCGGAACACCTGGTCGTCATCGGCCAGGCGGACACACCACGGCGTCGTGGGTGCGGCAGGCCCGAGACGGTATAAACGGGGGTACTGATTCATGTGGAGACGGCCATCGGCCTCCGCCACCATGACGCGCACCTCAGCACGCGGACTTATCCGGCGCGTCAATTCCCAAGGGGTCCACACATAAGTGGACACGCCGCACACAAATTCAGGTGCATCAAGCGTCACGTGCGCTATGCTCTGTGGCATAGAGAAACCTCCCGTGAGGGCCGTTGATCTGGATTAGCTCCAACCCCCTGGCCGGCAAGCACACAGGGTTTGAGCTACGAAACTTGCAAAGGCCCGTCGCGAAAGCGGCGGGCTCTTTCTTTTAAGCGGCTGGAATAAGCAGCTCCTCTTTCTGATCGCGGATGAGATCAAGGACGGGCAGTTTGCCCAGGTCCTCGAGGGTTCGTCGAAGCAGCGCCTCCAGATAGATACCCGTCGAGACGCCGCTTGCGGCTGCGGCTAGATTGACTTCCGCGCGGATCGCGGGGTCGACTCGCGTCTGGAACAACACCGTAGGAGTGTGGTCCCGGCGAATCTTGCTGCCCTTTGCTACTGCCATGGGACAAAGCTTGTCGTTAAATCCATTCAAGATTGCGCGACACGCGGCGAGCTCTCGTTTAATCCTCGTTCTGGCCCAGTTCGCGCCCGAGAGCTTGGTAGAGCTCGGCAACACGCTCTGGCACGACTGAATATCGCACCCACTGGCCACTCTTCGCCTGATCTCGCGCCGGCGCCGAAACAATGAGGCCCGCAGTCTCGAGAGCCGCCAGGTGATTCGACGTTGTCGGCGGGGCGATGCTGAGCGCCGCCGCAATCTCTCCACGCGTACAGGGCCCATGTCGTCGCACGTAGCTGAGGACCGCGACACGCGCACGGTTACCAAAAGCGTCAATGGCTTCCTCCACGAATTCATCGTGAGCGGGGCGGACATAACGGGGCATTCTGCCATTCTGCCCGACCGCCCGACTCGCTTCTCTTAATTACACCAACCCTAATCATTATATGATTAGCTTACAACAAGCACGCGAGAGGGGGACAAAATGCGCCAGGGGACAATCGAGAGGCGTCGTGCGCTGAGTGTGTCACTGGCAGCGGCTAAAGTACCCCTGAACGGGTTACACGAACCCACACGCATGACCACAAGAGCGGGAGCGGTCAGCGGCCTCGGGGGAGTGTCTCGTTGTCGCTCGGTGCTGCCCGCCCCTACCGGGAGGCATGACATGGCCAGGCGAGAACGTGCGGCACTCACAGACAGCCAGCGCAGAACGCGCAAAATCGCTTGGGCAAGCGCTGCCGGCGCCGTCGTGCTGGCGAGTGTTGTTGGGCTCGTTGGGGCGCTCATCACTGTCTCAAAAGACGGTGGAGGGTCACCGCCAACCTCAACCACTGGCCCCACGTCACCCAGTGCGGACCCGGCAGCGGACCCCGGCTCTGTCGTAGACCCGGCGGTGACCAAGTTCGGCTGGCTGCCCGAGCCGATCACCACAGATGCGACGGCCTACGGAACAGCGGCAGCGATCGCAGGGTCCACATACAACACGACGTTGGCGACTCGCAAGCAGTTCCTCGACGAGCTCAGCACCTGGCACACCCTTGATCCCCGCTATGACATCGAGGCAGACCGGAAGGACGCACTCGCGGGCAAGCTCGAAGAGCTCAACCGGCGCATGATCGTGCCGGAAACCGACTGGGACGCACAAGCCAGCAATGACATCGAGGTGACGGCGAAAGTCGACGGCAAAGTTCTTGTCGACTACGACCACCTCAGCCCCCAACCAGGTTCCCTGGACGCGCTCATGACGGACGGCTACCACCTCGTCACGACAAACATCCTGGCGACCTACACGGGCCGCGGCGACGTTAGCTACCAGGAGCGATACGCAGTCAGCGTGCAAGTTCTGTGCGGCAACACAGCACCCGTCGAGAGTTCCGGCCAGACCCCAGCTGACTGCAAACTCATCCGGTTCTTCCCCGAAACGAGAAAGTAGCCATGGCTGCGCCCGCCGCTGTTGCAGCCGTCAAAGCGATCGGGCCAAAGCGCATCCTCCAGCTGGCACTCGCAGTAGTACTGGTCATGTTCGCCACGTTGGGGACGATGCTCTCCCTACCCGTCGTGTTCGCAATCGCGCTGGGATCCGGGGGGACTGCCCCCACGGACTCCGCATCGGCGAGGCCGGTCATCAGTGGGGATTGGACCTTGCCCGTGACCGGCTACACGATCAACGACGACTTCGGTCCCCGGGCTGCTCCCTGCACGTATTGCTCCACCCTGCACTGGGGCATGGATATGGGCAGCGGATGCGATGAGCCGGTCTATGCCGCCAGTTCGGGAACGATCGTGAAGGTCGGCGAGGAAGGCTCCTACGGGTTCCGAATCATGATCGACCACCCGGGCGCCGTGCAAACCCTCTACGCGCACCTGGCTCTCGGAAGCGCAACAGTCTCGCCCGGCGACACCGTCCAGGCCGGCACCGTGATCGCCCGAGAAGGCACCACAGGCATGTCCACGGGCTGTCACCTCCACTTTGAAACTCGCCTGAACGGGGAACGGATCAACCCGGTCCCGTTCCTGCAAGCCCGCGGAATCACTCTCTAGTCGCACCAATTGAAAGGCACCCCCTTGCAGCACACCACCTGGCCCATCCCAACCGCGGTCGATGTCCCAGACATCAGCCCCGACTGGAACGCGCCCTTCATTTCCGGACTCACCAGCATCGGCTCGTTCATTCTGGCCGGAGCACTCATCCTCACCTTGATCATGCTGATCATCGCGTTCGTCGGTGTGGTGACCAAGGGAGGCGGCTCGGAGCGGTACCAGTCCTGGGCGGGGGAGTGGATCCTGAAGATCCTCGCGGTGGGCGCGGGCCTCGGCGCGGTCAACGCGATCTTCGCGTTCGCTGTCGGTTTCGACTTCGGTTTCTAACATGCGCTGGCTCCTCGGCGTTGCCGCTGCCCTCGTGCTCACGGGAACACTGAGCGCCACCGGAGCGACCCCCGCACACGCAGCGACACCCCACCCGTCAGCGGCATCGTCGGCGGCAGTGATCGAGGGCGAGCCGTGGAGCGGACCCGCATTCCCGATCAACTGCACCGGAAGCACTGCACGTATCTCCTGCTCCCCGGAGAACGCTGCGGACAGCAAACCCGAACGCTGCTTCAAAGAAGTACCGTACGAGGGCCGCAGCGTCACCGTATGCACGCTTTCGGATGACAACGTTGGCGCCCTGACGGACACGGGCGGCAAGGAGCTGAAGCTGGAGTATGGCTGCGGCGCGGTCGACGCGATTTGCACGGTTGCGGAGTCGATGGCCCGCGGCATCGCGTCAGTGATCACGGGCGGCATCGCCTGGGTGATTGAGAACACGTCGTTCAATACGGACTCCTACTTGTGGACGGCGGCAATTACCGAGTGGGCCTGGTGGAGCTGGGTAGTTCTGATCGTCATCCTGATCGCCGGCATCGTGGCCATCACCACGGCGCTGTGGTCGCGCGACAGCGGTGAACTGACCGCGGCCATCATCCGGTTTTTCCTGGCAGTTCCACTCTCCGCAGTGTCGCTGTGGCTGGTGGGGAACATCGTGAACATGGTCGACCAGCTCGTCGACCCCTTGCTCACGCGTGGTGGCAACGGGGAGGGGCTCTACCGAACGGTGGAGAACATCATTTTCGGCGGCGGTCTCGGGAACATCTGGCTTGCCCAGGCGGTGCTGACGTTGCTCGTGATCGGCGTCGTAGTGCTGGTCTTCGTGTTCAGTTTCCGCAATCTCGCCCTCGCCGCTTTGGTCGCGTTGGGGCCGGTCGCATTCATGCTGTTCCCGATGAAGATCGGCGTGCAATGGGTCATCCGTTGGTTCTCCGCCGTGATCGCCCTGATCCTGACTACCCCGCTCACCCTGGGCTTCTTGATGCTGGTTCTCAAGGGTTTCGCCGAGGTTGACAGCATGTGGAGTATCCAGGCTCTCCCGCTGGGTCTCGGGATGATCATGATCGCCTTCGCCCCGGTCGCCGTGTTCGGGCTGTTCTCCTTCGTCGGTCAGGGAGCGACCTCCGCGATCGACAACATCGCCTCCCGCGGCGGCTCAAGCGCAAAGCAGAGCGGCAGCCGGGCGGCCAGAAGCCTCAGCTCAGCAGTCGCGAGTAGGACGGCGGCGGTACGTCGACGCACACAGGGCCCCGCCCCGTCGGGCGGCGGGCCAGCCCCGCGCGCCCAATCAGGCCCGGCGCGAAACAACGCCACCCGCCCGCCAACCGCTCCACCCACCGGGCAGCACACCGCGCAGCAGAGCGCGCTGCCCAAGGCGCAGCCATCCGCAGCGCCCACGACCAGGTAGACCAAAGGATCCACGCATGAGCACTCACACTTCGATGGTTGATCGCCCGATTCGTTTGGCGCGCAAGAGCACTCAGGGCATCATCGCCGGCCTGGACATGTGGAACCTCACGACGCTGGCCGTCTCCGCGGGAATCGCGATCATTTCGATCAACCGGTGGGGGTTTCCCGCGTTCTTCGCGTCGATGCCGATCTGGTTGCCGTTGGCGATCGCGGGTCTCGCCCAACACCACGGGGTCGCCTTTCCTCGCATCGCGGCGCAGTGGCTGTCCCTGCACGTGCGCCGGACCCTCGGCGGCACGACGACTCGGTTCCGGCCGGAGCGGCCGCAGATCGCCGGCACCCTGAACCTGCCGGGGAGGCTCGCCAGCATTCAGGTGTGGGACACGGATGGGCAGGCCGTGGCTTACAACCCGTTCTCCAAGACCATCTCGATCACCGCGGAGCTCGAGGTGCAGGGGTTCCTGATGCTCGAAATGCCCGAGCGGAACGAGCTGGCCCGGAACTGGGGCCAGGTGCTGGCCGGGTTCACCCAGCGCGACGGCATCACCCGCGTCTCCCTGCAGGAACGAACCGTGCCGACGACGATCCTTCCGGCCCGCCAGTTCTACGCCGAAACCGTCACCCGCCGCGGCCTTGACCCCGACTCGGCGGTCGCCCGCAACTACGGCGATGTCCTCGATCAGTCCGAGTCCTTCGCGGTCTCGCACAAGAACTATGTGACCTTGACCTTTGACCTGCTCAAGCTCCAGGGTCAGATCAAGAACCTCGGCGGCGGCAAGGCCGGCATTCTCGCGTTGGCCCGCATCGAGACCGCCAACGTCACCGACGCCCTCCGTGCGGCCCGGTTCGACGTGCGGAAATGGCTGAGCGTCCGGGAGTGGGCGGCGCTTGGCCGGACGGCGTTTGACCCGGAGTACCTCTCCGCCACCCAGAGCCGCCTCCACGAAGACGCCGGCGTTGACCTGGCGGCGATCGGGCCGATGGCGCTCGACGAGCCCCAGGGCAAGAACGACATCGTCCGGTCCGATTCGGGTTGGCACTCGACAATGTGGATCCACGAATGGCCGCGCACGGAAACCCACGTCGGCTTCATCGAACCGTTGGTGTTCGCCCGGCACCCGAACTCCGGTGAAGCCGTCACCCACATCTTCTCGCTCGTGCTCACCCCGGTGAAAACTCGGTCCGCGCTCAAGCGCATCGACGATGAGAAGCGCACCTGGCGCACCAACCAGCGGGTGAAAGCCAAACGCAACCAGCAGGACAGCGCGGCCGACAACGCCGACTGGGACGCGCTCATCGATCAGGAGCAGAGCATCGTCGCGGGGGAGGGCGAGTACCGGTACGGCGCCTACCTGACGGTGTCGGCGACGAGCGAGGAGAAACTGAACTCCTCCCTGGCCGGGATGCGCAACGCACTCACCCGGGCCGGCATGGAACCGCAGATCCTCTACTGCCAGCAAGCCGAAGCGCTCATGGTCAACGCCCTCCCGCTCGGACAGGGGATGAAGTAATGGCCAAGGAAGTCTTCAACGTCACCCCACCCGGCAGGCTCTCCCGCGCCAAGCGCGCCGAGCTGCGCCGCCAAGTCGACCAGCTGCGCAAATCCACCGACCACACGGGCACGGCAGATGGTGACAATCGTTTTCCCGCGCCGGCGGCCGGGCCGCTCGGCCCGGGGGTGTCGACGGGGGAGTACTGGAACTGGTTGCAGGTGGCGCAGCCGCCGCACCAGGCCACGAGCCATAACCTGGCCGGCATCTACCCGTTCGTCGCCGACGACGGCCTCGGCCATGAAGGCCCCCTCCTCGGCGTGGACTTGAACGCGGACGTGCTCTGGCATTTCTCCCCGTGGGATCTCTACATGAACACGACCGCGAAGGCTGCCCTGTCGACGAACATCCTCGTCATCGGCGCGTACCGGTCGGGGAAATCCGGCACCATCAAGCAGCTCTGCACCCGCTCTCTCGCGTTCGGGCACCAGGTCGTTGTTCCCTCCGACTCCAAGGGGGAGTGGGTGATCGTGGCCGAAGCCGTTGGCGGCCAGGTCATTGCCCTTGGCGGGGAGAACACCACCGCCCGGCTGAACCCGCTCGACCGCGGACCCCGGTTGACGGGCGTCTCGGACGACGTCGACGAGATCATGGTCCAGGGCCGCCGCCGGGCGACCCTGACCAGCGTCATCGAGGCCACCATCCAGGGCCAGGCGAAACTGTCTCCGATGGAACACACCGCCATCAACTGGGCGCTCGAGCACGCCATCCGCACCACCGACGACCGGCCGACGATCACCCACGTGTGGCAGGCGCTCGTGTCCCCTGACGCGGCCGCGCCGGGGTACCGGCCGGAGATGGAGAGCAACGGGGAACGGGCCCGGCACGTCCTGGAGCGTTTCGTTGCCGGGGACCTGCAGGGTTTGTTTGAGGGGGAGAGCACGGTCGCGTTCGACCCGGACGCGCCAATGGTTGTCGTTGACACGTCGGCGTTGTTTGACCGCAGCGAGCTGGCAGCGCAGCTCACCCAGATCTGCACCTCGTCCTGGATTCAGGCCGTCATCTCGGACCGCTCCGCCAAACGCACCCGGTACCTTGTCCGCGAGGAAGGGTGGCGGGACATGGCCACCGAACAGGCCCTGCGGACCTACCAGCAGTGGCTGAAACTCTCCCGCCACTACGGGGTGTCCAACATCGTCATCCTGCACAAGATGAGCGACTTCGACGCCGTCGGCGAAGAGGGCTCCAAGGAACGCACCCTCGCGTATTCGATCGCCGGGGACATGGAGAACAAGTTCATCTTCCGTCAAAACACGCAAGAGGAAAGCAACCTCATCAGTCGGCTGAAGCTCTCGCCTGCGCACGCCCGCCTGGCGATGACGCTTCAGCCCGGGGTGTTCCTCGCTTATGTGGGCCGGTTCTCCTACATCGTCGATGCGTTCGCCACCTCAACGCAGTGGGAACGAGATCTGTTCAAGACCGACGCCGCCGTCGAAGCCGGCTCGGCCGAAGATCAACGTTTCCCGCAGTTCGTGTCGGAACTGGACGAACCTGTTTTCGATGAATCGATGCTGGATCGGCTCTGGCCGACCGGCGAAGCCAAGCAGTTTGCAGAACAGATAGGACACATCAAATGAGCCTCACCACATCCGTTCCCCGCCATGAAGTGCGCGCCGTCGTCACCGGCAACAGCGCCGAGCTCAGCGTCCTCGGCAACCAGGAAACCCTCACCGCCGACACCTACGTCGACGTGCGCAAGAAAATCATGAGCCGGGTCATGAAGCTCGCCAGCGGCCTGGGCAGCAACGTGCACCTCACCGTCCACGACCAGGACGGCCAGTGGCGGCTTATCGCTGGCGCCGACGGAGAGCTCCACGACCCTGACCCCGCCGGTCAGCCCGCCGATGATCTGCCAGCGCAGAGCGCCCCGTCGCTGGTGCTGGTGGAGCCGCCGCTGGTAAGGGGGACCGAGGCGCCGCCGGTAGCCACGGTGACTCCTCTGCCAACGAGCACGACGTCGACGGAGCCCACCGAGCCCTCGAAGCGGGCGAGGCGATCAGAGCAGCCCCCAGTTTCGGAGCCCGTCCCCGACGCGGAAGACGCGTCGGCAGCGGGGGAGGAGCCTGCAGCACCGCGGGCCCTGCGTGCGTCCTTCATCGTCGATGAGCGGCGCGAGCCCGCGGCCGCCAACGGGTGGCGCGGCGTCCTCGCCCGCACCACCGGCCTCCAAGTCCCCGCGTCTGAGGCGGAACTAAGGCGTCGCGGGCACGTTCAAGCCGTCAGCCAGCACTGGCCAGGCCCCCGCAAGATCTCCGTCGTCAACGGCAAAGGCGGCGTCGGCAAAACCCTCACCACCGCGATGCTCACGGCCGTGTTCGCCAGGCACGGCGGCGCCGGCGTCCTCGCCTGGGACAACAACGACACCCGCGGCACCCTAGGCTGGCGCACCGAGAAAGGCCCCCACGACTCCACCGTGCAGGACCTGCTTCCCGCCACCGGCCAACTGCTCTCACCGTCCTCGCAGATCTCCGACCTGGCCCGGTACGTGCACCACCAGACCGGCGACAAATACGACGTGCTTCGCTCAAACCCGGAACTGCTCGCCACCAAGCAGCGGATCACCCAGGGCGACTTCGACGCCCTCCACTCGGTTGCCGCCAAGTACTTCCGTCTGGTGTTCTTCGACTCCGGCAACGACGAGTCCGCACCAAGGTGGCTGCGCATGATCGACCACACCGACCAGCTCGTCGTGGCGACCACGGCGCTGGGGGAGTCCGCCGAATCCGGCGCCCTCCTGCTGGAAGCGCTGCACGAACGCGACGAGCACTCGGCCGCGTTGGCCCGAAACGCGGTCGTTGTCGTCCTGCAGTCCGAACGGAACGGCACTCTGGCCGAAGCGCAGCGGATCGCCGACGGCTTCTCGGGTATCGCCCGGGCAGCTGTCACGATCCCGTTCGACCGGGCCCTCCACGGTGGGGCGCTCCGGTACGACTCCGTGAGCACCGCAACCCAGAACGCGTGGCTCGCAGCCGGCGCGGCCGTCGCCGACGGCCTCTAACCATGGCCGCGCCGCGCCAACCCCAGCAGAACCAACCACCCTGGCTGCTCCTCGGCTTGATCCTGGCCGTCGTGCTCGCCCTGCACCTGGCGTTCCTCTCTGCCGGGACCGGTGTCGGTGTGCTGCGCCTGGACCAGACCCTGCAGGCGGCCGTGATGACCATGACGGGCAACGACGCCGGATTCACCCGGCGCGGCCTCACCCCGCCCGACCCGAAAATGCTCGGCATCTGGCTGGGCTTCTGGGTGGTCGTGGTCGCCGTGACGCTGGGCGGCTCGTTCATCCTCTGGGACCGCCGGAAGAGCGCCCGGAGCGCTGAACTGTCCACCGGCGCGGAGCTGCGGAAGCGGGTCACCGGGCACGGGGTCGCCGCGGTCGTCCCGTTCGCGCACCTGGACGGGAAGCCCGTCACGATCCGGGAAGAGGACACCTCCTGCACGATCGCCCCGCCCCGCGCGGGAAAGAGCGCCTACCTGGCGATCGGCCGCATCGTCGACGCGGCCGGCGCCGTCGTCGCCACCTCCACAAAGGCCGATGTGTTCCGGGTCACGGTCAAGAAACGCAGCGACCTCGGGCACGTGTTCGTGTTCGACTTCGACGGCATCACCCGCTGGCCGGGCAAAGCCCGCTGGGACATGGTCGCCGGCTGCGATAACCCCGACGCCGCCCAGTCCCGTGCCGCTGCGATCGTCAACGCCCGACCGGCCGGGTCCGCGGGGATGAAAGACTCGGCGCACTTCGTCGAAGGCGTGAAGATCATCCTCCGCTCCCTCCTCCACGCCGCCGCGCTCATCCCCGGGGGGAACATGCGCGACGTCGTCCGGTGGGCGCAAGACTTCAACGACCACGAACCCTCCGCCATTCTTCGGGACCTCTCACCCAACGGGGCGATCTGGGCCCGCGAACTCGACCAGTGGTGCCGAGAAGACGCCCCTGAAACCATCGGCAACACCAAAACCACCCTCTCCCGCATCACCGCATCCCTCACCGACGCGCGCGTGCTCGACCTCCTCTGCCCGGCAGCCCAGGCGGACGGCGACGAGCCCGTGGCATCGTTCCGGGCCCGGGACTTCGTGCTCTCCACCGACACCGTCTACTGCCTGGTCGATGACTCCCGCGAGTCCTCGACCGCGCCCATCATCACCGCCCTGGTCTCCGCGATCATCGAGGAAGCCAAGAGCGTGTCCCAGCACACGACCAGTGGCCGGCTGCCCACTGCGATGACGCTCGTCCTTGATGAGGTCGCCAACGTGTCCCCGCTCCCGCAACTGCCGAACCTGATGAGCGACGGCGGCGGCCGCGGCCTCCACACCTGGATCTTCGCCCAATCCATGTCCCAGCTCGTCGGGAAATGGGGGCCCGAAGCGGCCACCACGATCTTCGAATCCTCGGCCGCGAAAATCATCTTCGGCGGCCTCGCCGACGAAACCTTCCTCGAGAAGATCTCCCGACTCATCGGCACCCACCAGGTCACCCAAACCAGCAAATCCCTGCAGCGTAACGGTGCCGGCCAGGGCACCACCTCCACGTCGACGAGTGAGCGGGAAGAGCGGCGGATGAAGGTCGAAGACATCCGCAAAATCCCCGAAGGCAAAGCCCTCCTTCTCTACCGCGAGAAAGAAGCCATCGTGCAACTCACCCCCTGGTGGAAACGCCCCGACGCCGACCAACTGCACCAGTCCCAAGAATGGTCCCTGGGGCTCGAGGGAATCACCGCATGAACGACGACGACCTCGACCCGATGAGTATCGAAGGCCTCGACGCCCGCCTCGTCAACGTCGAAACGATCCTTCCCGACCTCTTCGACATGTACGAACTCCGGGCTGCTGGCGGGCCCTACTACTGGGCGGCACTCAACCACGACGAAGCCGTCAAACTCTGGGACGAACTCGGCAAATTCGTCACCTGGCTCGACGGGCGCTACCTCACCAACCTGGCCGACCCCAGCTACAGGCTCCCGGAATGCTGGTACCGCCACCCCATCGCCGTCGAAGAACTCACCGCGCTCATGGTCTCGCACCGGGCTGCGTACGACACCCGCTCCGCCAAAGCCTCCTCCACCCTCGTGGACTGGCACCAACGCGCACTCTGGCCAACCCTCGACTCGCTCAAGCTCCGCGCCGGCCTCGCCGGATGCCGCGACCGCAGCGAACACCGCGGACACCACGCCGGGCCCGCGACGTTCAGGGTGTCCGACGAGTATCTGGGATATGTCGACGTAGCCGCTGAAACGGCCTGACCTTCGATGACCCGGGACGCGCCCACCCGAGAATCGCTCCTGATCAGAACATCCAGCACTCAAGAACGCCGCGCGCGCGGGACCCTCAGCGCCGGACAGGCGGCACGCTAGATTCGGCCCGGCCCCTTCGCCGCACCGTCGCCGATGAGGGTGATATCCGTCGAAATCGCTTCCGACGCATGGATCAGCGCCTCCCGAACCTTGTCGATTGACTCTCTGCCGCTCATGCCGTTTTGGGCCGGGAGAGAGACGTTGACCGCCGCAACAACACGGCCTGATCTGTCGTAGATGGGCGCGGCCATTGACATGAGGCCTACCTCGAGTTCTTGATCAACCATGGCCCAACCCTGGGCTCTGACCTTGTGGAGTTCGTCGAGGAGAGCCCCGCGAGTTGAAATGGTCCGAGGCGTGAGGGCGATAAGAGGTACGAAATTCAGGTACGCGTCGAGTTCGGCCCTGGACAGACCGGCGAGCAACACGCGTCCCATGGAGGTGGCATACGCGGGGAACCGCGTGCCGACATTGATGCCGACCGTCATGATGCGTCGGGCCGACACGCGGGCCACGTAGACGATATCCGCGCCGTCCAGAACGGCGGCCGACGTGGATTCCGAAAGCTTGGTGGAAAGATCCTGTAGGTGCGGCTGGGCCACCTGCGAGAGGCTCAAACCGGAGAGATAGGCGTAGCCGAGTTGCAGGACCAGCGGTGTCAACGTGAAGTTCTTCCCATCAGAGCGGACGTAGCCCAACTCCTCCAGGGTCATCAGGAATCTGCGGGTTGTGGCCCGAGTCAGATCTGTCCGCTTGGCTACCTCGGTGAGGGTCATGTGCGTGTGGTCAGCGTCGAAAGCGCGGATGACCGCGAGTCCGCGCGCCAAGGATTGAACAAACTGGTCACTGGTGCGCTGCACGTTTGGCTCTTCCACGGAGATGGTCCCCTCAATCATGCGTTCAGCATACTTTCACGTTCGGGCGCGAGCAGGGGCAAATCGACCAGCCGTAGAAGTTCTTCGAAGGTGCAGCCGTGGGTGTCGCGCACTCTGATTCCGTCGGGGGTGACAAGAAGGACTGCCATGTCCGTGTAAATGCGGGTGACGCATCCGACGCCCGTGAGGGGATATGTGCAGGCCTCCACGAGTTTGCTGCGCCCGTCACGCGTGAGCAGGTTCATCATGACGAAGACATCCTTGGCGCCGATGGCCAGGTCCATCGCCCCGCCCACGGCCGGAATGTCATTCGGGTCGCCCGTGTGCCAATTCGCCAGGTCCCCGGCGACCGAGACCTGGAACGCACCCAGCACGCAGACATCCAGGTGCCCGCCGCGCATCATCCCGAACGAATCGGCGTGGTGGAAGTAGGAAGCGCCAGGGAGCTCGGTAACCGGAATCTTCCCTGCGTTGATCAGATCTTCATCGAGTTCGTCGCCTTCCGCCGCGGGTCCCATACCCAGCATTCCGTTCTCGGTATGCAGCGTGACGTTCTGGCTCGGCGTCAGGTAGTCCGACACCAGTGTTGGCTGGCCGATGCCGAGATTGACGTAGGCGCCTGATGGGATGTCTTGGGCAACGAGCCTGGCGAGCTGATTGCGGGTCAATCTCTCAGTCACAGTGCGACCTCCGTCGAACCGTTGGATGCGACCTGGGCCGGGACGACGACAACGCTGTTGACGAAGATCCCGGGTGTTACGACGTTCTCCGGGTCGAGGTCGCCCGTCTCCACGAGTTCAGAAACCTGAACGATCGTGTGGGCGGCAGCAGAAGCCATGATCGGGCCGAAGTTTCGTGCCGTCTTCCGATAGACGAGATTGCCCACTCCATCCGCCTTGAGCGCCTTGATCAGGGCGAAGTCAGCTCTGATGGGACTCTCGAGGACGAAGCCGCGCCCGTCGATCATGCGCGTCTCCTTGCCGGCGGCCAGCATCGTGCCGTAACCGGTCGGGGTGAAAAAACCTCCGATTCCCGACCCCGCGGCTCGGATCCGCTCGGCCAGGTTTCCCTGCGGCACGAGCTCCAATTCAATCTCGGCGGCACGGAACTTGGCGTCGAACAGTTCTGAATCCGACTGACGAGGGAAGGAGCAGATGATCTTGGCGACCCGCCCAGCTCCGATGAGCGCCGCCAGCCCAACCGTGCCGTTCCCCGCGTTGTTACTGACGACCGTCAGGTTGCGGCTCCCTCGCCGAAGCAGGGCCTCGATGAGCTCAATCGGCTGGCCGGCCTTGCCGAATCCCCCGATGAGGACAATCGCGCCGTCAGTGATCTCCGATACGGCCTCATCGACATCGTCGTGGATGGTCAGCATGCGCCCACCATTGTCGGCGTCCGCCGGGGGGAAACGTTCTCCAGGACAACGGCCAGGCCCTGGCCGACGCCGATGCAGATGGCCGCCACGCCCCACCGTTCGCCGCTGGCCTGCAGGCTGCGCGCCAGCGTGCCGAGAAGCCGCGTGCCGGAGGCCCCCAGAGGGTGGCCGATGGCGAGCGCCCCACCGTGCTGATTGACGATCGTCGGGTCTATGTCCCACGCGTCGATGCAGGCCAGGGCCTGGGCGGCAAAGGCCTCATTGATTTCGACGGCGCCCACGTCGGACCACGTGACGCCGGCCTGAGCAAGAGCGCGGTTTGCCGCCTCGACGGGAGCAAAGCCGAAGAATTGCGGATCTGTTGCTGCCGCTCCGCGCCCGGCGATACGTGCCAGGGGGGACAGGCCCAGCAGGTCGGCGGCCGCCTCGCTTCCCAGGAAGGCGGCGGAGGCTCCGTCGGTCAGCGGTGACGCGTTGCCCGCCGTGATCGTGCCGGCCGAGGGCCCCGGTCCCGCAGGGCGGAAGACCGGGGACAGCGTCGCCAACTTTTGCACGGTACTTCCGGGCCGGATTGACTCGTCTCGGGTGAGCGCCGTGTCGGGGACCATCGTTACCAGCTCATCGTAGAAGCCGTTGGCCCAGGCCGAGTCCGCCAAATGGTGCGAGCGGGCGGCGAATGCATCCTGACGTTCGCGGCTGACGTCGTACCTCTCCCTGAGCTGCTCGGTTGCTTCGCCCAGGGACACCGTCCATTCGGACGGCATTCTCGGGTTGACCAAACGCCAGCCCAGCTCGGTCGAGACGAGGTCGCGATCGTCCCCGTCGGCGGATTCGGAGGTCCTTGGTACGACCCAGGGGGCCCGGCTCATCGACTCCGTGCCACCGACAAGAACGACGTCGGCATCCCCGACGCCGATCTGACGGGCAGCGATGATCGCCGCGTCCAGGCTGGAGCCGCACAAACGGTTGACGGTGGTGCCGGGAATCGACGTGGGGAGTCCCGCGAGCAGGGTCGCCATCCGAGCCACATTGCGGTTCTCTTCGCCGGCGCCATTGGCATTGCCCAGAACGACTTCGTCGATCAGGGCGGGATCGAATGTCGGCACGCGTGACAGGGATGCCTGGATTACGTGAGCAGCCAGGTCGTCCGGACGCAGGCCGGCCAGCGCGCCGCCGGACTTGCCGAATGGCGTCCGTACGGCGTCGTAGATGAATGCCTGATTCATGCCAACTCCGGTGTTCACGCCACGTGGCGAATAATGTTCGCTTGTCGCACGATTGTGCGACATCTGAACTATATTCGTGCCCACCGCTCGGCGTCAAGGCTGTTGGTGCCCGCAGTGACGGCGTAGCCAGGGCCCCTAATCGGCCGGAGTTGCTGAAGATAAATTCGTTACCCAAATGAGTATTGACTCTGCCCGCGCTGGCCCCTTAGTCTGTTCGCTACGGCGACATAATGTTCGCCTGACGTACAAACTCGACGAGGGAGTCAGAGCTGGTGAGCAACGTTGCAGCGCCAGCCGAGGCGCCCGTCCGGGACCATGTGTTCCACCGAAACCTGCTCAAGAAGTACCCCGTGGCCGTGCGAGCAGCAGGGGTCTACATCTTCGACAGCGACGGCAAAGCCTATCTGGATGCTTCCTCCGGCGCAGTCGCCGCCAACCTCGGCCACGGCGTCCAGGAGATAGTCGACGCGATGGCAGCGCAGGCAAGTCAGGTCGCGTTCGCTCACACTCTGCGTTTCGAGACACCGGTCATGGTCGAGACCGCGGGCCGGATTGCCGATCTGTCCCCGGAAGGCCTAGAAACGGTGTACTTCGCCTCCGGTGGGTCAGAGGCCAACGAGGCAGCCATGAAACTGGCACGCCAGTTCCACCTCGACAGTGGGCGCCCGGGCAAACACCTGGTCGTCGGCCGGTGGCAGAGCTACCACGGTAATACGCTGGGGGCATTGAGCGCCGGCGGGGACGTCGGGCGCCGGACGAGTTTCAGCCCCATGCTGGCGCCGTACCCCCATGTCTCGGCGCCGGAGAACGAGCCTCTGGAATCGGTGTGCCCCCACGACGGCGGCCCTGGCGAGCAGTTTGACTACATCGGCGAATTCGAACAAGTCATCGCCCGGGTCGGGGCCGAAAACATCTCGGCGTTTATCTGCGAGGCAATAGTCGGTAGTCAGCAGGGAGCCGTCGTTCCTCACCCGAAATACCTGGGCCGGGTGCGCGAGCTGTGTGACAGGCACGACATCGTGCTCATTATCGATGAGGTGATGACCGGCTTCGGCCGAACGGGCAAGAACTTCGCCGTCGAGCACTTCGGCGTCACCCCCGACATCATCACGTTCGGCAAGGGTGTGACCGGCGGCTATGCGCCGTTGTCGGGCATGATCGTGCACGACCGAATCGTCGACGTCATCCGGGAGCGCAGCGATGGCGTGTTCCGGCACGGCTACACCTACAGCGGCCACCCCGTCTGCCTGGCCGCCGGCAACGCCGCGCTGACCTACTACACAGACAACGACGTGCTCGACAACGTGGTGACCCAGGGCCGCTACCTCCGCGAGCAGCTTGACGAGCTCCAGGCGCGCCAGCCTCGCATGGGGCCGGTGCGAGGCAGGGGATTGCTCCTCGGCTTCGATCTGCTCGACGTTCCGGGCCGGCGACACATCACATCCGAAGCCTTCAACGAGATGGCCATGCAGAACGGCGCCATCTTCTACCCGGGCAAGGGCCGCATCGACGGCATCCGTGGCCAGCATCTCCTCATCGCACCCCCATTGACGATCCAGCGCGTTGACATCGACTTGATGCTCGACGTGCTGGAACAAACGTTGACCGATGTCGACGTCGAAGTAAGCAGTCTGATCATCAACGAAAGGAATGCACTATGAAAATCAGAAGCACAACAATTGCAGCGCTTATGGCTGTCTTGCTGGTCGGCAGCGTCGCCGCGTGCAGCAGCAGCGTCGCCGCTCCCACCGAAGACAAGGCCCAGGGCACCCTCAAGGTCGGCATTGAGGGCGCGTACCCTCCGTTCAACTACTACGACAAAGACAACAAGCTGGTCGGTTTTGACGTTGACATCACCAAGGCACTCGCCAAGGACATGGGCGTCAAGATCGAGTACGTCGCCACCCCGTGGGACAGCATCCTTGGCGGACTGCTGGCCAAGAAGTACGACATCATCATCTCGAGCATGGCGATCACCGAGGAGCGCAAGGCGAAGGTCGACTTCACCGAACCGTACTACCACACCGGTTCTCAGCTGTTCGCTCCGACCGACACGTCCATCACCGACCCCGAGGATCTCAAGGGCAAGAAGATCGGCGTGGCCATCGGCACAACCTTCGAGGAGAAGGCACGGGCACTCGGTGCGGATGTCGTCACCTACAAGTCCGACCTGCTTGCGTTCGAGGACGTCAAGAACGGCCGCCTGGACGGGCTCCTGACCGACGGACCGGTCGGAGGCAACGCCATCCAGGTCGGAGGTTACGACATGAAGGCCGTCGGAACTCCGCTCATCGACGCTGCAGCGGGCATCGCGGTCAACAAGAACAGCGCGGGCCTGCTCAAGAAGCTCAATGCCGCGATCGCGAAGATCCAGGACGACGGCACGTACCTCAAGATCAGCACCAAATGGTTCGGAACCGACATTCGCTAATGGGAGACAACCTTGCTTGACTTCAGTCTCGTCGCACCGTTCCTCCCGTTCCTGTTGACGGGCGCCCTGGTCACCATCGAAATTTCGGTGCTGGCCACGGCGCTCGGCCTGGTGCTGGGGCTCATCGCGGCACTCGCCAGGATGAGTCCGTTCAAGCCCATCCGATGGGTCGCGGATTTCTACGTCTGGTCGATCCGAGGCACCCCGGTGCTCGTTCAGCTGTTCATCGTGTACTTCGGTCTTCCTCAAATCGGGATCGAGCTCGGGGCCATGCTGGCGGCTGTGCTGGCGCTGGGTGCCAACACCGGGGCGTACGTTGCGGAGATTCTCCGTGGCGGAATCCTGGCCGTGCCCGCGGGGCAGATCGAGGCCGCGGAATCCCTGGGCATGAGCTCGGCCAAGGTCATGCGCAGGATCATCCTGCCGCAGGCCTTCCGGCTGAGCATTCCGGCCCTCGGCAACCAGGCCGTCTCGATGCTCAAGGAGTCGTCGCTGGCTTCCCTGGTGACGGTGAACGAGCTGATGATGGTCTCCCAGAGGTTCGCGGCCACGAACTACGCGTACATGGAGTTCTACATTGTGGCCGCGGTGATTTACCTGGTCATGACCACCGGGATGTCCTGGATTCTGGGGAAGATCGAGTTCCGCATGTCCGTGAGCGAGCGTTAGGAAAGCATGTCGGAAGCAGCCATCCAGGTCATCGACCTCCATAAGTCATTCGATGAGCTCGAGGTCCTCAGAGGGGTCTCGCTGGAAGTCAAGTCCGGTGAAGTGGTTGCGGTCATCGGCTCAAGCGGGTCGGGCAAGAGCACCCTCCTCCGGTGCCTGAACCGCCTCGAGCAGAGCACCTCGGGAACCATCCTCATCGACGGCACGGTCCTCACCGGATCCAAACGTGCGATCAGTGAGATCCGTCGCGAAATCGGCATGGTGTTCCAGCAGTTCAACCTGTTCCCGCACATGACGGTGCTCGAAAACGTCATGGAAGGACCAATCCAGGTCCTCGGGATGCCGAAGAAGGAGGCCGCAACCCTGGCCGCGGAACTGCTGGCGAAGGTTGGATTGGCCGAGAAGGCTCGCGTATACCCGCGTAAGCTCTCGGGCGGTCAGCAGCAGCGCGTGGCCATCGCCCGGGCGCTGGCGATGAATCCGCGCGCCATGCTCTTCGACGAACCCACCTCAGCCCTGGATCCGGAACTGCGCGGCGAGGTGCTGCAGGTGATGAAACAGCTGGCGGCCGAGGGAATGACCATGGTCGTCGTCACGCACGAGATGAAGTTTGCCCGTGAAGTGGCCGACCGAGTCATCTTCATGCACAACGGCGTGATCGAAGAGCAAGGGCCTCCGGACCAGCTGTTCGACTCCCCGCAGAGCGAACGTCTCCGCGGTTTTCTCCGGCACGTGAGTTAGGCAAGGGCATGACAGAAGCTAGCAGCGCAAATCTCATTGGTGGCGCGTGGCAGGGTACGAGCGGACTGACGCGATTCGAGACCCGCGACCCGGCAACAGGCGAAAGGCTCGAGGGATACGGCGTCTCGACTACCGCCGACGTCGACGCGGCCGTCGACGCCGCACGGCTGGCCTTCCCGACGTGGCGGCGCGAGCCGGCGCCCGCCCGAGGGCGGCTGCTGCACCGAGTCGCCCAGGAGCTGGAGGCAGTCAAGGACGAACTCGCCCGCACCATGACCCTGGAAATGGGAAAGGTGCTCACCGAGTCGCTGGGGGAAGTCGACGCCACGATCGCGAGCTGCCGCTTCATGGCGGGGGAGGGACTTCGATCCCTCGGCGAGGTGCTCCCGTCGGCATCGGCGAACCGGACGATCATGACCGTGCGTGAACCCGTCGGCGTCGTCGCCTGCATCACGCCGTGGAACTTCCCGATCGCGCTTGCCGCGTACAAGATCTTCGCTGCCCTCGTTTCCGGTAACTGCGTCGTCTGGAAGCCCGCACCGAATATCAGCGGAAGCGCGCTCCTGTTCACGCAGGCGCTTGTCAGGGCAGGCGCGCCCGCGGGAGTAGTCAACCTCCTCTCCGGGGGCGAGATTGACGCTGGTCGCCGGTTGTCCACCCACCCCGGCGTCGACGCCGTCGCATTCACCGGCTCCACCGCGGTGGGTATCGAGATCGCCGAGGCTTGTGCCCGAACCCTGACCCCCGTCTCATTGGAGCTCGGCGGCAAGAACGCGATCATTGTTCTCGAGGACGCCGACCTCACCCTTGCCGCCAACGGAATCATGCAGTCAGCCTTTGCCACGTCCGGCCAGCGCTGTACCGCGGCGAGCCGCGTGATTGTGCAGCGGTCTGTGCGCGAGCCGCTGCTGGCCGAACTCCTGCGCCGCACCGAACGACTGAAGCTCGGCCATGGAACGGATGCGGCCGTGCATCTCGGTCCGCTGGCCACACCTGCCCAGTTGGACCGGGTGGCCTCGCTGGTCACCGCCGCCGTCCAGGCCGGCGCCGAGGTGCTCAGCGGAGGTTCCCGGGCGGAGCTCGCGGAGTACCCGAATGGCAGCTTCTACCAGCCGACCTTTCTCGGCGGGGTCAGGGCCACCGACGCGATCGCCCGGACCGAGGTCTTCGGTCCGGTCGTCGCCGTGATCGACGTCGACGACTACGAGCAGGCGGTCGCCGCGAACAACAGTACGGACTACGGCCTGTCTTCCTCGATCTACACGCAAAGCCTGCACTATGCGCACCGCGCGGCCACCGATCTCCATTCCGGCGTGGTCTACGTCAACAGCGGAACATCAGCTGCGGAGTCTGGAGTGCCCTTCGGCGGAATGCGCCTGTCGGGAAACGGCCACCGCGAAGTGTCGACGCATGCATTCGACGTCATGACGGAACTGAAGTCCGTCTACATGAGTTTCTGAGAGGACCGTATGTCTGTAGCACTCGAAAATCGCCTGACCATGCTGTCCATGGACCCGCTGACGACAACCGAGGAGGAATCCACTCTCGCGGCATCCGACTATGCGAACCTCACCGCACACCTGCAGGCCGACACCGCGGGAACCATGGCCGGGCAACGTGTGGTGATCGTCGGTGGCGGCGTGATCGGCCTGATGACGGCGCTGTACCTCACGCGTGCGGGGGCCCGGGTGGAGCTCTTCGAGGCCGAGTCACTGGGGGCTGCGGCTTCGGGCCGGAACGCCGGGGGAATCTATGCCTTCGGTCGCGCGATCGGGGAGGTCGCCCTTGCACGCGCCTCCATGGACCTGTGGGAGGACCTCACTCTCGGCGGCCTCGACAGTCACTTCCACCGCCCGGGCCATGCGATGATCGCGCTCAATGACCACGAGCGAGGCCTCCTGGACATGGCCGAACGCCACTATGCGCTGGCCGGGCTTCCGACCCGGAGGCTGACCCCCGACGAGGCGGTCGCCGTGCTGCCCGGTGTGTCGCCCGACAACGCAGGCGCGCTGATGGGCACCACGGATGGGCAGGGTTACCCGTTCACCGCGGTCTCGTCGATCATCGCCGAGCTGCGCGCGGCCGGCGCGATCATCCGTGACCACTGCCGTGTGCAGTCGGTCATTGAACGTGGCGGCCAGGCCAGGGGAGTCCGATCGGCGCTCGGTGTCACCGAAGCCGACCACGTCATTCTCTGCGCCGGCCCCTGGCTGGCGGGCTTCAGCGAATCGGCCGGCTGCAACCTTGCGGTGCGCCCCCGGCGCTCACAGATCATGGTGACCGAGCGGATCGCGGGCATGGAGAACTTTCCCTTCGTGTCGGGCAACCGCGTCTACGCGCGCCGCACCCACGCCGGAAACATCATGATCGGCGGCGGCGGTCCCTGGGAACAGGACGGCTACAACGTCACGAGCTCCTATGAGGCACTGTCCTTCCTGGGCAAGCACATGTCGGAGCTCTTCCCCGGCCTGGCCGGAGCCCCGATCATCCGCGCCTTCGCCGGAACGGTGGAACTGACCGCCGACCACTTTCCGTTGTTCGGCCCGGCACCCTCCATGGAAGGCCTCTGGATTTCGGCCGGGTACAACGGACACGGTTTCGGTTTGTGCGCGGCCATGGGTCGACTCACAGTCGATCTCATCCGCTCAGGTTCGGACGGAGTCCCGCTGCCGGCGGCGGTGAGCGCAGTGGTCGGGGAATTCGGTCCGGACAGATTCAACGCAAGGCAAGGGAAACAGCCATGAATGACCACATGATCTGCCGGTGCGAAGACGTCACCGCCTCCGACGTGAGGGCCGCGATCGACGCCGGCGCCTGCAATGCGCAAGAAGTGAAGATGCGCACGCGGGCCGGAATGGGCCCCTGCCAGGGCCGGGTCTGCCGGCCGGCGGTCGAAGCGATGGTCGGGGTTAGCGGCGAGGGCGTGCTGCAGAGCACCAGCAGCATGACGGTGCACCTACCCATTCGGCCCGTGTCCTTGCAGGATCTTGTCATCATCAGGGAGCAGTAATGAGAATCACCGGACATCCTGTCCTGCCGGACCTTCCAGCAGACGAGGTCGGCTTCACCTTCAACGGGGAGCCGTACACCGCCCGCGAGGGCGAGCCCGTTGCGGCGACCCTGCTTGCCAACGGCGTGCGTCAGCTCCGCGTCTCGCCGGTAGCCGTCGAGCCCCGGGGGATCTACTGCGGCATCGGGCACTGCTACGAATGCCGCGTCTGGCTGAACAACGACACCCAGGTGCGCGCGTGCCTGACCCCGGCGACCGAGGGCGACTCCTTCGCGTCAGAGCGGACAGAAGAATGAGCGCCGAGGAAACAACCGAAGACTTCGATCTTGTCGTGATCGGCGGCGGTCCGGCCGGTCTCACCGCGGCTCGGGATGTCGCGGCCGCCGGAGGCCGGGTCATGGTCGTGGACGAGAACCATGCCATGGGCGGCAAGTTGCGCGGCCAGCTGCACGAGGACCCCGCGGATTCCAGCTGGTGGAAGGGCTGGGAACTGGCCGAACAGGCCGAGAAGGATGCCGTTGACGCCGGAGCGCAGATGATGACCGACGTCGTGGCCTGGGGACTCGAGCCAGGCTGGACCGTGCGGTTGACCTACCCGGCAGGCCGGACCGGCGGTCCCAGCCAGCTCACGTCGCGTGCGGTCCTCGTGGCGACGGGCGCGGTCGAGCGGCCGATGCCCGTCGCCGGCTGGACGCTTCCGGGCGCGATGACTATCGGTGCGGCCCAGGTGCTCACCAACATCCATCGGGTCAAGCCGGGTCACCGCGTGCTCGTCGTCGGCATGGACGTGCTCTCGCTCACCATCGCCAGGGCGATGCAACTGGCCGGCGTTGACGTTGTGGGCATCGTCCTGCCGCCCACGACTGTGGAGGGCAGCTCCCCCCGAGCCACGCTCAGTCGTCTCGCCCCGATGGCGAAACTCGCACCGGCGAGGTACATGCGACTCGGCGGACATTTCCTCGGGTGGCCCTGGGTCCAGGCCCTCGCTTCACGGCTGGTTCCCCGCACGCTCCGCATGTGGGGTATGCCGCTCCAACTCCGCACCTCCCTGGTGGTCATCCAGGGAACGGACCAGGTCACCGGCGCGGCCCTGGTCAACGTGACGGCCGACGGAACGCCGATTCCCGGCAGCGAACGCGAGGTGGCCGTCGATGCGGTCTGCCTCGCCAACGGACTGATCCCGCTCAACGAACTACTGGCCACGCTGGACTGTTCCTTCCTCCGGTCTCCCGACCTCGGGGGTACGGTTCCCGTGCACAGCGACACCCTTCGGACCCAGCTTGACGGGATGTATGTCGCCGGTAACACGATCGGAATCGAGAGCGCCAAGATCGCCGAGAAACAGGGCGCACTTGTCGCGCTGAGCATCATCGACGACCTGGGCCTCTCCTCCCGGCGCGGCGGCGACGCGGCCGGGGCCGCACTCGACCTCGTGGGCGCCCGGCGCACCATGGAGTTCCAGTTCGATGCCAACGTGCAGCGAGGCCACGACGATGTCCAGCGCGCGTGGGAAAAGAGCGGCGGCCGGGCATGAGCACGCGCCGGCTTGGGCTTGCCTTCTTCTATCACGAATCACACTCGTTCAGCCCGCTCCGCACGAACCTCGAGGCCTTCCGCCAGGAGGCCCTGCTGAGCGGCGAGGATCTGATCGAGGCCTACCGCGGCACAAAGACGGAGCTCGGCGGTTTCATCGACGCGCTCGAGGAAACCGAGTTCGTCCCGGTCCCGCTGGTCGCGGCGGCGGCCTCTCCGGCCGGCCAGGTGACGACTGGGGCCTATGAGCAGATTCGCGGCGACATGCTGACGGCCCTCGGGGGCGCCGGTGAACTCGACGGACTGCTCCTGGCGCTGCACGGCGCCATGGTCGTGGATGACTACCAGGATCCGGAGACCGACCTGATCGAGCACATCCGGCGGGAGCGGGGGGCGGCGTTCCCGATTGCGGTGACGCTGGACCTGCACGCGAACGTGACCCGAGGGCTCATCGACCAGCGGGCATCCTGCTTCGGTTTCCAGACCTACCCGCACGTCGATGCGTACGAGCAGGGCGTGCGCGCCGCAACCGCGTTGATGCGCCAGGTTCGGGACGGAATCACGTACTACCAGTGCTTCGCCAAGCTGCCGGCGCTCCTGCCGAGCGTCAACATGCGCACGGCGGAAGGCCCGATGCACGAGGCGGTCACCGCGGCCCAGGGCTGGGAGAAGAGGGACGGCATCGTCGCGGCGAGCGTCTTCGGCGGGTATCCCTACGCAGACATTGCGGGTGCCGGTGCGAGCGTCGTCGTGCTGGCCACCGACCGCGCGCTGGGCGAGGAGAGCTGCCGGAGCCTTGCGTCACTGCTGTGGTCGCTGCGCGGTGAGTTTGTCACCGAGCTGCCCGGCGCGGCGGCCGCTGTCGCGCTGGCGGTGAAGCCCGAGCGTCTCCGGCCGGTCGTGCTGGCCGACATCGCCGACAACCCGCTGAGCGGCGGCAGCGCTGATACGACGGCCCTGGTCGCCGAGGTGCTCAACGCGCACGTGCCGAAGTCGCTGATTGGCGCCCTGTGCGATGCGGAGGTCGTCGAGCAGTGCCGGGCCGCGGGGGAGGGCGCCACCATTGGCATCCGCCTGGGCGGGAAGATATCGCCCGAATTCGGTGCACCGCTCGACCTCGAGGTTGACATCATTCGCGTCAGCGATGGGCGGTTCCGCAACACCGGTCCGATGAACACCGGACTCCAGGTCGACGTCGAAGGCGCCGTGCACCTGCGCTCCCAGGGGACCGACATCCTCGTGACCGGGCGGCCGATCACCGCGAACGACCCGGAGGTGTTCGGGCACATTGGGCTGGACGTCACCGGCTACGACCTGCTGGCCATGAAGGTCAAGAACCACTTTCGCGCAGCGTTCGAACCCCTGGTCGGGGAGATTATCTACGTGGACGCACCGGGTGTAGCGTCGAATGACTTCTCCACCTTTCCGTTCCGGAACCTGCCAGCCGGCCTGTGGCCCTTCGACCTCTCCGCGACTTTCACGCCCGAGGTCAGGGTGGCCGTCATCCCGGGTGCCCTCGTTGCTGAAAGGATTCCACAGTGACGGGCAAGGACCGGTTCACCCTCCGGGCGGCCGTACTCGAGGATGCGGATGCCCTCGGGACGCTCCACATCGCGGTCTGGCGGGCCACCTATGAAACCTGTATGGACCCGAATTTCCTAGCGGGCCTGGACACCGCCGACTGGATCGCCGACTGGCGGAAGATCCTGTGCACGGACGACGGGAGGCGCACGATCGTCGCGGTTGATCCCGAACGGGACGGAGCTATTGTCGGATTCGCCTCGGCGGGGCCTTCGCACGACGCCCAGCCGATTGCCGAAACGGAGTTGTACGTTCTGAACACCGACGTCAGCTGCCACGGCTCCGGAGTGGCTGCCCGGCTGCTGGAAGCTGTCCTGCTTCACCAGTCGGCGTCGCTCTGGGTCGTCGAGCAGAACGACCGCGCCCAGGCCTTCTATCGCAAGCATCGTTTCGTCGTCGAAGGTGCCCTGAAGTGGGACCCGGAAGCGGGAGCGCAGGATGTCCGCATGAGGCGGTAACTCGCCGGATTGGCTGAAGTTCCGGGCTCACCAACCACGAGAAAGTCGTCTGCCCACACCACCCGCTCTGGCTCGGCGACGGCGTCGAGACGCCCGGAAACCAGATTTCCGGGCGCACCTGCCCGGGCATTACGGCCGCATCACGCCATCACCGAAATCTCATCAGCCGGTTCGGCCGCACCAGACTCTGCACAGCCTTCCACATCTCCGCATACATCAACCGGCGCTGGTATGAGAACTTCCACCACTTCGACGAGTTCGCCCGCCTCCACAAGCGCTTGACCGTCGCAGGCTGTGATCAACCGAGCGAGATCGCGCGGTGGGATCCGAACATCCACACGCAGGGCACACTGCAGAACGACCAGTTCGGCGGGGATTCAGCGGGGGAACCCAGACGGGGTGATGGGTGGTCATCGCGACTCCCATTGAAGGCATTATTGTGCCCCTATGAGCCGGGTTGGCGCTCAGCGATGATGCGAATGCCCCGACCAATCCGTTGGCAGGTGTTTGTGCCAGGCAGTCTCCGGCGGTGTGGCGCCCCAACCATTGCGCTTTAACGCGCTCAGAGACGTGCCTGACCTGATCTTTTGTGAGGCCAAGTGTTAGACCAAAGGGCCGATGTCTGCGATCGCTTCGAGGACACGTTCGGGATGTTCCGCAATGCGATTGATGACGTAGAGCCACCATTCGGGACCGTAGACGATGTACTCGCGAGTGGAGAATCCCTGCTGGTTGAGCGAGTCGAGCAGTTCGGTGCCGAGGCCATGCAGCATCTCGAACTCCACGTGCTCTGCCCGCAACTCATCACCCAACTCGTCCTGCAGTCGCGCTACGAGTTGGGGATCATGAGTGGCGAGAGCGTGCAACCCGTGCCGTGCGTGTTCCGGGTCGGCACGCGCGGGGCACGAAGCCGGGTGATCGTCCCGTCCACGAGGAGGAGATCCACGCTCTCGGCGCCGCCGAGGTGACCGCCCGTGATGAGCACGCCAGGGCACAACCGGCGGAGCCGCTCCAGCTGGCCGAGCGCCTCCTCCTCGTTGGCTGCCTCGTGCTCGCCGAGCAGGGCGGCGGCCTCTGCCAGGTTCGGCGTGACGAGGTCGACGACAGGCAAGAGTTCCTCTCGTAGCGCGGCCAGCGCGTCGCCGGCGAGCAACTGGTCTCCGCTCGTCGCGACCATGACCGGGTCGAGCACAATGAAGGCCGGCCGATGTCGACGCATCGCGGCCGCGACCGCCTCGACGACGCCGGCCGTACCGAGCATGCCGATCTTGACCGCATCGATGCGAACGTCGTCGAAAAGCGTGTCGAGTTGTGCGATGACAAAGGGCGGGGGAACGTGGCGGATCGCCGCTACCCCCCTGGTGTTCTGGGCGACGAGCGCGCTAATGACACTCGTTCCGTACACGCCCAGGGCCGAGAACGTCTTCAGGTCCGCCTGGCTGCCGGCACCGCCGTTAGGGTCGGTGCCGGCGATGCTCAGCACGTTGAAGATCACCGGCGGAGCAGTCGGAGCAATGCTCAGAGCGCCCTGATCGGCAGGTACACCGAGCTGCCCATACGGGCGAACTCCGCGGATTTGTCGGCCATCCCCGCCTCGATCGCCTCCAGGCTGGAGAGCCCATTCTCCTCCGCGTACGCCCGTACGTCGGCGGAGATGCGCATGGAGCAGAATTTGGGACCGCACATGGAGCAGAAGTGAGCGGTCTTCGCGGGCTCCGCCGGCAGAGTCTCGTCGTGGAAGCTGCGGGCGGTGTCGGGGTCGAGGGATAACGCGAACTGGTCATTCCAGCGGAATTCGAACCGGGCCTTGCTGAGGGTGCGTCTTTCGATGTTTGCGGGAGCTGCAGGATGCCACGAGCAGCGCACGGGCAGACGTCGATCGCGCGCGGTTGGCCACTACGTCGAACCGGCTCGTCGCTTCTCATTCAGCCAGCTGGGGACCTGGTCCGGTGGAAGAGGCCGGGACCAGAGGTATCCCTGGGCCAAGCGGGCACCCATTTGGCGCAATTCTGCCAACTGCCCGGTGGTTTCCACCCCCTCCGCGATGACGTCGAGATCCAGCGCGCGGGCAAGACTAACAATCGCGTCAACGATTGACGTTGCCTTGGGGTCGCCCCTGTTCAGGCCGTCGACGAAGGACCGGTCTATTTTAATCGTTTGCACGGGCAAGCTGCGCAGGTAGCCGAGCGCGGCATGCCCGGTTCCGAAATCGTCGATGGACAAGCTCACCCCGAGCGCGCGCAGCGCGTGCAAGGTTTCAACAGCCACATCGACGTCACTCATCAGCATCGTTTCCGTAACTTCGAGATGCAGCGCTACCGGGTCTACTCCGCTCGCCGAGAGCGCGTCGGCTACGACCCCGACAAAATCGGGATCCTGCAATTGCAAGGCCGAGAGGTTCACGGAGATGGACAGGTTCTCTACGCCGGTGATCTCCGCACGCCACTGCTTCACTTGTTCCAGAGCCTGGCGCAGTACCCACTCGCCGATCGGAATGATCATGCCGATTTCCTCGGCGATCGGGATGAAATCAAGCGGCGAAATCAATCCGCGTTCCCCGTGCACCCACCGCACCAGGGCTTCAAAACTGACGACGTTCTCGGTGGAGACTTCAACGATGGGCTGGTAGTAGACGCGCAACTCGTTCTTCTCCAGGACGCGCACCAGCTGTGATTCGAGGTCCAGCCGACTCGATGCTTTGCGGTACATCTCCTCACTGAACACCATCGCTTGCACCCGGTCATGGTTCTTCGCTTGGTAGTTGGCCGCATCCGAGCTGCGCAGCACCGCCACCGCGTCGTCATTTCCTGAGGCGAGGACGAAACCCACGCTCACCGAGACGAACACCTCCTGCCCTCCGAGCAGGAATGGCTGCTCGGTCGATTCGATGATGCGCTCGACCATGAGTTCCGCGTTATGACGAGCCATGTTTTCGCAGACGATGACGAACTCGTCGCCGCCGAGTCGAGCAAGCGTATCGGTGTGGCGAACCATGGATTGCAACCGCTTGGCCATCTGTACGAGCAGCCGGTCCCCGATCGTGTGCCCCAGCCCATCGGTGATGTTCTTGAACGGGTCGACGTCGAGGAAGAAGACGGTCACTTCGGCCTGTGAAGCCCGGGCCGCGGCGAGGGATCGGTCAAGGGTTTCGGTCAGCAGCAGGCGATTGGCCAGGCCGGTTAGGGGATCGTGGCAGGCTTGACGGACGAGTTCAGCCTCGGCTTCCTTCCGGGCGGTGATGTCCTGCAATTGCACGAACGAATACGCTGGACCCCCATCCCCGCCAGGCACGGTTGACTCGGTCTCCTGTACCCACACCAGGGTGCCGTCAGGCTGCCGGTATCGTCGTACGATGTGCGCTGGTCCTGGTTTGATCACTCGGCTAAGCACGAGCGGCTCAAGTGGGCCGGCAGGCTCCACGGGGTGACGAAAGTCTCGGAGATGTTTGCCGAGAATGTCCTCCGCTGTGCGCCCGAGAATCTCGCACACCGCTGGGTTCACCTGGTCAATCCGCCCGTCAAGACTGGTCATGGCCGTACCGATAGGAGAAAGGCCAAAACCTAACTGGAAGTTGGTCTCGGCCTCCCGGCGTTGGGTATCTGCCCGATGCAGATCCGTCACGTCCATCAACGTTCCCAGGATTCGAACGGGGGATCCCCCCTCGGAGTATTCGGTATTCGCGCGCGAGCGAACCCATCGGACATCGCCTGCAGGACTTACGATGCGGTAGCCGAGGTCGATCGCCGGGCCGCCGGAGAAGAGCTCTCGCGCGGCCCGTTCCACGGTTGCGTGGTCGTCTGGGTGGACACTGGTCAGCATCAGTTCCAGCGACGCCGTCTCCGTTACGTCGACCCCGAGGATTCGCCAATACTCGGCGGACCACCATCGTTTTCCGGTAACCAGGTCAATCTCGAAGCTGCCAAGACGCGCCGTGTGCTGTGCCGTGTTGAGGCGGGCACGATCGATTTCCGACTCCGCTCGACGACGATTCGCTTCGCTGATGTCGCGGGCGATGCAGGAGGTCCCGATCGGCACATGCTCGGGGTCAAACAGGCGGGACACACTGAGCGAAACCTCAACGGACGCTCCGTCCTTGCGGTGCCCGATCGTCTCTAACGACCGAACCTGGTCGCCCGCATCCAAGCGTGTGTGAATGTCGCGATCTGTATCGCCGAGCATGAGCGCTGCGGGCTGCCCCACAGCCTCCTGCGCGGAGTAGCCGAACATGGACTCCGCGGCCGCGTTCCAGGTGGTGATTGTGTGGTCGGTGGCACAACTGAAGATCGCGTCGCTCGACGCTTCGATTTGCGCCGAGAGCATCCGCAGGGTCGCCTCGTTGCGTTTGCGGTCGGTGATGTCACGGATGGCGCTGGACAAGAGCATCCCCCGAGCCGTGACCAGGGGACTGAGTGAGATCTCGACGGGGAACTCCGATCCGTCCCGGCGAAGGCCAACAAGCTCGATGGAACCCATGGCCCGGGCGCTCGGACATTCAGCGAAACGGGCGAGATTAACAGCATGTCCTGCTCGGAACCGTCCCGGCAACAGGATTTCAAGTCGCTGACCGAGCAACTCCGCACGGGGGTAGTCGAAAATTTGTTCCGCCTGAGCATTGACCAGCACGATCTTGCCAACTGCATTCACAATCACCATGGCATCGGGCGCTGCCTCCAGGAGCTCACGGTACTCATAGTCGGACTGCAGTTGGGTAACCGACCGCGCGATCAGGTCCGGATTCGAACCGCTGTCTTTCATAACTCTTCCCTCTTGGAGCAGGAGGCCAGGTACGTGGGCTCTCCACCGCGATCGTATCGTCAATGCTTACGTTCGGCCGCGATTGCGTCGCCTGCACCGCCACAGGGTAGGAATCAGCTGCTGCAGCTCGAACCCGTCAATGACACTTTCTGGCTTACCGAGCGGCCGCTCGGTCTCCCCAGAGCGCCTGTTGCGGGCGTGCCCGGGGCTGATCCGCTGCCATCCGGACACAATCGCTGGTTTCTCGAACGCCCGAGAAGGTGGCGGCGAAGGCGGTCCGGATGGTCTGGGCGAGCCGGGGGAGGAGGTGCGCGCTGGGCCGAGCGAGCACATCCTCGGCGTCGTTCATGAGCCCGGTGCTTCGACGACGACAGAGAGAAGCCCCGATGGGTGTGCGATCCGTAAGCGGGCCAAAGCCTCCATCCAGGTCCTGCGCTGGAGACTGCTCGAGTGGGTGTGTGCGCAGAATCCCGTCGCTATGGCAGGCGGACGGTCCTGATCGATTCAACGAGCCCGGGCCGTCACTTTCGGAGGACAGGTTCCCCGTTCTGGGGCTCGTCCGGGGAAGGGTCAGGCTGTTAGGTTCACTGAGCGGTCCCGAGACTCTGGCCCAGCGGTTCTCCTGCCACTTGCAGACGGAGGAGTGTCGTAGAGCGGGCGCCGCGAAGACACAGACCTTCGGGCGGGCGGCCGGCCCACCCGTCGAATGGACAGGATCGATGTCAAATGAGCTTTCCCGCCATTGAGTCAAGTGCTCAGCCGAAGTCAGCACCGCGCGCGTTTCCCAGGTGGGTTTCTGCTGCACGCCTCAAACGATCGGGGCTCAAGCAAAGAGCCCCGATGCCCGTCCACGATGGAGTTGAAGTCGGTGCTGTGCTCGGAACCTCCCGCACGCAGACCACCGTCACTCTGCACTCTGTGGGTTCTTTGGAACCGACATTCACAGTAATCCTTGAACCGAATCGACACGGTCAGCTACCCACGGTCCTTGTCGACCCGGTTGATGTCACGGGGCGGGTTCTCTTTGGCATGTGGCTCGGGGACGGTTACGACGGCACCAAGTATGAACTGACCAGCAGACGCGACGAGAACGGGAGTCAAACGGGCTGAGGGAGCAAACAAGCGTGGCCTGACAGGCCAACACGTCCCTGCGCAATTGCGGTTCTGCTGCACCGACCGCCCGATGAACCGCTCACACTCGGTCCAGGCTCCCGGTCGTACCGGACTCGGGGCGCTATCTCGGAAGAAGCTGTGCACGCGAACCAAGTCGGCAGTCACGGTCGGGTCTGACGGGGACGCGAGGACGAGGCCCTCGGCCAATCTCTCTTGCATTCCAAGAGGTCAGAACGCCCGGTCGTTGACCTCCGCAGGGGCTTGAAGCCGCACGTTGCTTGCACGCCCAAGAATTCGTCCACGGAAGCCACCCGGCTGGTTTCGAGGCGGCTGCTAAGAGTCCATGGCGCGAGGATCGGCAAGAGACTTCGCAAGAGTCCTCGCGATCAGTTCTTGATGGACGTTCATGCCGCCGGTGTTTGTCCGGCCTAACGTCGGACAGCGCTACTTGGTCGGTGAACGGTCGTGTGGGGATAGACGCCCCGTTCTGGGGGCTCCCCAAGGCAGTACTGCCCTGCTACGTTCAGCTCAGGCGATCATACGGTCGCCGGCATGGCGATTCTCAACGTCAGTCGAAAAAGGCACACCTGTCGTAAGGCGGGGTCGCAAAGGCACGGGACCTTAGGGTTAGCCGGTCTACCGAAATGGATAGGACTCTGCCAGATGAGCTTTCCCCTCAGGGGCTCAGGTCTTCGAGGTTGCCCGCGATACCACTGCGGCGACCGGACTGATGTCCTGCCGAGCGTGCGCATTGGATTGCGGCGCTAGAGCCAAGGCCCGCTAGATCGGGCCCCTGCCTACGATAAGCGCCGCGACCGTCCACCCGGGAGACTCCGGCCATTCCTCGCCTCGTCGCAGACGAAGGTATTCGGAGCAAGCCGGGACGGCATTCGTGTTGCCGTCTGACTAGAGAGGTCGCTGAGGACAAATTCGAGCGCGTCTCCTTCGCCTTTCGGGGCCAACGCCGCCGCATTCTTCGTCTCCGCGTTTCTCTCCCGTGCCCAGCCCACGGCGTGACGCATCTGTTTCAGGTGCAGTCGTCTCACCCAAAGACCACCACAACCAACAACAACAACAACAAGGAGCATCATCGTGCGTACAATTTCCAAGGTTGCCGGCGTCGTCGCAGCCGCAGCCCTCCTGCTCACAGCCGGACTCTCGCCAGCCATGGCAGACGTTGTCGACTCCACCATTTCCGGTGGCGCTCTGACTTCCACGACGGCGGGCGCGACGCTGAGCGGCGTGACGCTTGACGGAACCAACACCCAGGCGGCGACGGGTTCTTCGACGCAGTGGAGCATCACTGACGCCCGTGGCACTGGCGCGGCTTGGACAGTTTCGGTCAGTGCCACGGTCCCCACGAGCGCGGCCGGGACCACGGAGCTGGTCGCCCGCACCCTCCCGGTCGGGAATCTGACCATCACCCCGGGCGCGATCACCGCTGGCGCTGGCGCTGACGCCGCTACAGGCATTACCGCACCTGCTCTCACGATGCTCACGACGTCCCAGGCCCTGGTGGCGGCAACGGCAACGCACAAGGGGACGTACACGCTGACCCCCTCGTTCAGCCTGGCCATCCCTGCCAACGCTTTCCGGTCCAACTACGCCGTTGGGTCCAGCGGCGCCCTGAACCCGTACACGACCACCGTCACGTACACCATCGCCTAAGAGCGAGCATGTTGAGCAGCCCGCAGGCCGTGCCCATCCGGGGCACTGGTCGGCGGGCTGCATCTTCATCGTCGTTTGCAGCCCGGCCTGCGCGCCGGTTTGCTGATAGGACAGCGTGGCATTCAGCTTGGCATTTCATTTTTTGATACTCGACCCATCCGGGACAACCCGGCGGACTTCCCAAGGATTTCTCTGTGACCACTCCTCGCGCCCGGCCGCACCATTCTCTGCGTAGTGTCGTGGCGGTTGCCGTGCTGGCCCTGGCTCTGCTCGCCACCGCCGGGCCCGCGGCTGCGATCGATAACGGGACGCTCGGAATCCGTCCGTCCAACGAATCAGACTTCTTCCACCTTTCGCTCTACCCTGGCGCAGCCACCGACGCCACAGCGATCGTCAGCAACCACACCGACACCCCGGTGACCCTACTCACCTATCCGGTAGACGGCCAAAGCAGCCCCCAGGGAACCTTCGCCCTCGCCGCCCAAACAGATCCTCGAACCGGCATTGGAGCCTGGGTGCGACTGGACACCGCTCAGATCACGGTGCCCGCGAACTCGGACCTGAAGGTCCCCTTCCGGCTCAGCGTTCCTGCCAACACCCCACCGGGCGACTACGCCGGCGGTTTGATCATCCAAAGCCCACCCGTTGAGGGCGAAACATCCATCGTCGGGGGTGACACAGCCGTGCGCCTGGACGTCATCCAGCGCCAGGGAGTTCGGATCTACCTCAACGTCGCAGGCACCGCGCTCAAATCATTGGAACTTGGAGACCTGAGCTGGAAGCAGACCGGGGACACCGTCACATTCACCCTGCCCGTGCGCAATACCGGAAACTCCATCCTGCATCCGACCGCCACCCTTGATCTCAGCGGCTGGATAGGAGCGAACACCAACCTGAACTTCGATACACCCGAGAGCATCCTCCCCGGGGAAAATCTCGACCTGAAGGCCCGACTGCTCAAGGCGCCCCCCATCCAGGCCGGCACCGCGGATGCGACCATCACCTCCGAGGCCGGCACTGACCACGCGCAGGCCAGTATTGTCTACGCCCCCTGGCTGCTCCTCGGGGTCGGCCTGTTCCTGCTCGCCGTTGTCGTCTATGGCCTCTGGCGTGCCGCCCGCTTTGTCCGCCGCGCCCGACGTGCGATCGCTCAAGTTGCCCGCGCTGGACCGGACAACCACGCGCCCACGACCGCCATATTACCCAGCGGCCGTGCACGACACCGCGACGCATAGCGAAAAGGACCTGTTTCGAGGTCCTCCTATAGGCCCTCCTGATGCGGCAGTGCCCATCGGGCCCGCACTGCGGACCAATCAACTGAAATGAGGATGTCGAATGTCGAACAATGATCGGGCAATCGCCAAACGCGGAATCCTGGCGCCTTCCGGGTCAGTCGATAGCACGGCTGCTGGACGCACTCACCCGATACGCAGGGTAGGTCGACGCAGGATTCTCCACACCTTCCTGATCAAAACCCTGGGCTACACCTACGACGACGCGCTCGATGAGGCGAAGAATCTGGAACGAAGCGTCTCGGACGCGATGGTGGAGCGCATCGACAACCACCTCCGCGAATCCACGCGGCACAGTGACCCCGTTCCCTCGGCCCTCGGTCGGCCGGTAGGCCGCCTTGTGACGCAACTCACCGATGCCGAATCTGGCCGGGAGTTGGCTGTCATCCGCGTCACAGGGAACGAGCCGGCCATGCTCGCATACCTGTCAGGGCTAGGCCTGACCGTTGAAACGAGGCTGACAGTACGAAAAACGCGCTCGTACTCCGACGTCACAACGATCCAAATCCTCGGTCACGACCAGGAGATCCATCTCGGCACAGTTGCCTCTGACGCTATCTGGGTCTCGAGCGTCGTGGCGGGATGAGTAATCAGATCGGCTGGGCCCTCCGAGCGACGCTTCGCGTCAGCGCCCTGTCGTCAACCGGTAACGGGCGTGATGCTTCGGTGCCGCGACGGTGGCCTCCGTTGGGCGCCGCCCACTGTTAAGACCTCACCCTGGCTTGACCGCCCGTATACAAGGAATGTCATGAGAAGCTCACTCAAAGTCTCCGTTACCCTTCACCAGGTCGACGCGTCAAAGCCGCCGGCGATCATCCTCGTCAACGCGAACCGGCATGGGCAGCTGCCCGCCGTGCTCCTTGACCCCGTTGACGGCGATGGGCGCGTTGTACAAGGGATGTGGCTCGGCGACGACCTCGGCGACAGAACTGACGGTACTTCTTACGTCAGATTGCGCTGAGACGAGAAGGGGTCGGTCGCGGACTAAGGAAAGCGCACGTCAAAATGAAGTTTGAAGTCGGTACGGTTCTCGTCAACGGCCAAGTTGACCGTTAGCTCAGCGACGATTACGACCACCGAATTAAGCTGATTCGCAGGTGCGGCGAGAACGAGAATCTAACGGGTTGCGTAGACCCCGACTCCCGGGCTGTTGCCTTGACGGCCAAGGTGAGCCCGCGCCAGCGTAGGCTTTCCGCGCGCGGACGGCCATAGCCAAACACGCCTACCGGCGTCGACGCAAACGCCAGGTTGCGAAGTATCGGACCCATATCCGGCGCGACCGGCTACCAAAACGCCACGAGTTACGGCTGTGAGCCTGTGTGGGAACAGTGGACCCAAAACCTACGCCCCAGCATGCAGAGCATTCGACAATGTATTCGTGCACGGACAACCCCGTCCCAAAAAACGGATTCGCGCGAGCTGTCGCGAGCCCCCCGCAGATGTGACAATCAAGAGTCACGCCGGCCGACGCGGTGGGGCCGCTTGCTCCTTTGGGAGGCACGGCAGGGAGAGAAGGGACCTCTGGCATCAATCTTGTCCATTCGGCGGGCCGGCTAACCCGAAGGTCCCGTGCCTTTGCGACGCCGCCTTACGACGGGTGTGCCTTTTGCGTTTGACGTTGAGAACCGCCTCGCCAGTAATGGAATCATCACCTGGCGCGAGCCTACCAGTTGAATTTCTCCTGTTGAAGACCGCTGACACAGTTTACGTCTCAATGAACTCCACATCCAACACACATTCGCATGTTGGGCAGACCGTCCTAAACCGACCAGGGACGTCGCCGTCATCGTTCACATCTCCAGTGTGGCCCGATTGTCAATATTGTGCCTGGGATTCACCCTCACCAGCAATGAGGCCACCCAGTCACTCTGTCAAATCACAGAACTATTGATTGTCCTGCCAGAGGTGCCCCTTCCGGTCGCGGACTTCGCGGCGTAGAGTCCCGGGATGGACGACCTCGAGCCCCTCGATCCACCGAACTGCCCAAACTGTTCGACCAGGTGCGAAACGTCAGGGACAACGGCCCACCCCTACTGGGTGTGCCCGGGCTGCCACACGGCGGTGCTGTCCAGATTTTAGACACATGCGGCGGTCGCGGGCTTGGAGCTACGACCCCTGCCCGAGCACACCGCCCTTGTGCGCGAGATACACAAATGAAGGAGAAGGATAAAGGTGAGCTTCCACCCCCGATGCCAGGAAACGGGATGCGAAGGTGGCATGCGCCGTGCTCGCCCCTGCAACGTTGACCCTCCTGGACGAGGAAATCTGGTTCCAATGTGAGCAATGCGGAACCCACACGCATTCGGCGAACCTGGATGTCGACGACAACAACTGTTGGAGCCATCGTGTGGTGTGCTTCGTGAGTTCTTCAGTCGGTACTCACTGACCATCCCACTGTGGCTCTTTACGCTGACGTCGTTTGCCTTCGCGTTGAGTCCCCTCGCTCTCGGGCGGCGATCCGAAACTGAGGCCCTCGGAGTCAAGCAGCACCAACGATGTGCAGCTTCCCGATTCCTTGGGTCTCGCTGACATCGGAGTCGTTTTCTGAGCTAGCGAACGGTGGGCTGTACCTCAGCCCGAGCTCGGAGCGTCGGCGGGGCGCCGGCGCTCGGCCCGTAGAAGCCAGCCAGGTAGTCATGCATGATGCGTCGGCTCTCAGCGATGAACCGCGGGTCGCCCTGCGGGTTGGACTGGAACGCGCGCGACAGGAGCGCGTCGGCTATCTCGACGGTCATCTCCAGTCGAAATATCAGGTCCGGACCTGCCGGCAGTCCGAATTCGTCGACGAGCACGTTGGCGAGCTGGCGGGCGAAGAAGCCAGCGACGTCGTCTGTCTCGCTGATGGGTGCTCGGTCGCGGTCGGCGAAGTGCAGGATGCGGAAGCCCGGCTCGAAGCGGTAGAGGCCGACGAACGCGGTGACCGCGCAATCGACGGCATCCCACCAGGTCTTCGGTTGCCTGGCGCCTAGTTCCTCGGCGACGCGCTGTCTGCAGCGCAGCACGGCGCGTTCGCGTAGGGCGTGCAGTACGGCCACCCGATCAGGGTAGTACCGATAAACGGTGCCGATCGATGCGCCGGCACGCTCGGCGACCATCGCCGTCGTGATGCGGTCGAAGCCCACCTCGTCGACGACGGCTGCGGCGGCATCCAGCAGCGCGGAAAGACGTGCCGCACTCCGCTGCTGCATGGGCTCGGTGCGAATTTGGCCCAAGGCCCCGGACTCGTGGCCAAAGACGCCATTTAGCGACACGTATCCTCCTTGACGATTCAGCACAACAATAGAGGAGTAAGTCCTGGTGAACCGCGAGGCGAGGTTCAGCGTCGCCTCCCTCTCAATACGGCGCCGGTCTGTGAACCAACCGAAAAGGCAACGTGCTTGCACACATCAATAGGGTTGCGTACATCAATGAAGCGGGTCATTTTCATAACGCGATACCCGCTTCGCTCCCGAAGTAGCGGCGTATGAGGTTCCAGTTCGTTCCGAATGGCGCAGGTTCTGGCCGGCTTAAGTGTAGAAGCCGTGCGAGGGAGCTTGTCCCAACAGAGCAAGGCGTCGGGGTCGGCGCCGGGAGTCGCTGAACGTTTGAGACTCGCTTTGTTCGTCGCCGACCACCAGCACGCCGTTCCGTTGTTCGGTACACATGCCTTTTTCGCCGCCAGCGGACAAGAGTGTTTTACCGAACACGGCGCCTTGAGCCGCCGCCACGAGTGGGGACCATACCTGTGAGCCCCGATGGCCTTCGGGCCCACACCATCCAGCGGCTCGACGCGCAACAGGGCAGCGGGGGACTGGTCGCCCAGCTCCGGGTTCATGCCCTGGAACCACGGCTGGATCGTCTTCGCGCTCTCACGCTCAACCAGAATGCCGGCAACGCAATAAGAGGTACGAAGTCTCTGTACGACGTCCGCACCAGGCGCGCGGGAGCCTTCCGCCCATTCACGAACGGAGCGCGAATCGACCCGGCCCACGTAGGCAACGAGCTGGGCGCCGAGGATCTCGCGCAGGTGACGATCCCGCCGGTGTCCAGCCCGCACAGAGTCCTCGTACGCGCGGCGACCTGGTTGCCTGGCGGGGACGGGGATACTCATGCCCGTAATTGGTACGAATGTCGATGCGGGCAGGTATGGTGGTGCCGAAGCTCACAAAACTCACAAGATACACAGCTACTCACAAGGAATCCACCATGTAGAACCCCTTCCGGCCTTCAGCCGGGCGCGACACCGCCGGAAATCATCGGCCGCGCAGGACTTCTCGACGAGTTCGACTACGGCCTACGCCTGGGTTCTGGTGCGCCGGGGCTCCTCACCATCTTCACCGGTGCCCGTGGCATCGGCAAGACCGTCATGCTCGGTGCCGCCCATGACATGGCCAGGGAACGCGGATGGGCCGTGATCTCCGAGACGGCCACCGGCGGTTTTATGGGGAGGATCGGCGAATCCATGCGCCAGCTGGCCGAAGAACTCGGCAACGGGCCGCAGGGCCGGCGGATCACGGCGGTCTCCGTCGCCGGTTTCAGCCTCACGACAGAGCTCCCGCCCGAACGCCAGGTCGCGTGGCGGAACCTCGCTGAAGAACTCCTCCGGCTCCTCCAGGGCCGTGGTACCGGTCTGGTCATCACCGTGGACGAAATCCACGCCGCTGACCGTGCTGAACTGGCGCAGCTGGCCGCCAGTGTCCAGCACCTGATCCAGGACCGGCTTCCCACCGGACTGGCCTTCGCCGGCCTGCCGGCCGCGGTGTCGGACCTGCTCAACGAAGGCGTGGCGACGTTCCTCCGCCGCGCCGACAAGATCGACCTGCATGCGGCCGCAGTCCGGGACGTGGAGACATCGTTCGCCGACACGTTCGCGACGGCGGGGTTCAACATCTCACCGGCCCTGGTCCGGCAAGCCTCCGAAGCGACAGGAGGATACCCGTTTCTCATCCAACTGGTCGACTACTTCCTCTGGCGGGAAGCCGAAAACAACGAGGGATCGCTGGATGCTGAGGCTGTCGGCAGGGCCATTGAAGCCGCCCACCGACGCAACGCACGCACCGTGATCGAAGCTGCTCTCTCAACAGCCTCACCCAAAGACATGGAATTCCTTCATGCCATAGCCAAAGACGACGGACCCTCGGCCGCCGGCGACATCGGGCAACGGCTGGGCGCCAAGACAAACCTTGTCGCCAACTACCGGACACGGCTCCTGGCAGCCGGACTCATTGAATCGGTGGGGTACGGCAAAGTCGACTTCGCCATCCCCGGTCTACGCCGGTATCTCAGTTCGAAGCCCACGGGCTGAGCCGCCCACCGGATCTGACAAAGTCACATGCTGGCACCGCAGTCATTGATCGAGTCCATCCGAGAACCGCGCGCCCAACCCAACCCGCACCGGGACGCCCGCGCTCGACAGGGGGGGGATGCCCCTGATGGGCACGGCCGACGGGCTACTCAACATGCTCGCTCTTAGGCGATGGTGTACGTGACGGTGGTCGTGTACGGGTTCAGGGCGCCGCTGGACCCAACGGCGTAGTTGGACCGGAAAGCGTTGGCGGGAATGGCCAGGCTGAACGAGGAGGTCAGGGTGTAGGTCCCCTTGTGCGTTGCCTCTGCCGCTACCAGGGCATGGGACGTCGTGAGAGCAGGTGCGATGATTCCAGCTGCGGCGTCAGAGCCAGCGCCAGCGGTGATCGCGCCCGGGGTGATGGTCAGATTACCGACCGGAAGGGTGCGGGCGACCAATTCCGTGGTCCCCGCCGCGCTCGTGGGGACCGTGGCGCTGACCGAAACTGTCCAAGCCGCGCCAGTCCCACGGGCGTCAGTGATGCTCCACTGCGTCGAAGAACCCGTCGCCGCCTGGGTGTTGGATCCGTCAAAAGCGTCACGCCGCTCAGCGTGGCGCCCCGTTGTGGAAGTCAGGGCTCCACCGGAAACGGTAGAGTCCACAACGTCAGCCATGGCGGGCATGAGTCCGACGGTGACCAGGAGAGCGGCGGCAGCGAGCTAACACACCAGAGAGGATGGTGTCGGCCTCGTCGCTGGCCTGGGGTCCGGGTGAGTCTCGTTGGTGAGGAATCCGGCTCCCGGGCCCTCGCATCGCCCCTTCGGCGGTCTGTGCTCATTGCCGCTGACGCGCGGCCCCCCTCCGTTGCGTTTGTGCAGATTGAGCCCGCGTGCCTGGGCCATGTCTCCGCCGGTCGCACTTTCGTCTGACGAGTCGCCTTCCCCTGAATGGGGGTCCTC
>NZ_SOEZ01000079.1 GCF_004402215.1 Cryobacterium tagatosivorans | reverse complement strand
CTGGGCAGTCACCCACGCCAGGGACGGCACCCTCACCTGGACCTCGCCCGCCGGCCAGAAATACACGACCGAACCGGCCACCCGGATCGACCCGCCACCGCCGTTCTGACGCCCGGCTCTGCTGAACCGCGCCGCCGCTCATGGGGCGCGGTTCAGCCCAGTGAGTCGAGGTAGAACCAGCGGCGGTCGATCTTCAGGAATCGACTGGACTCGTGCTGCTGGCCTCGCTGCCCGTCAAGCCGGTAGTGCGCCACGAACTCCACCACCCCGTCGGTGTCGAGCGGTCCTCCGCGGACGGTCCTCAGGATGTCGAGCCGCACCCACTTCATCTCGGCATCGAGTTCGAGGGAGTCGGGTCGAGTGCTCGGGTGCCAGGTCGTCAGCAGGTACCCCGCGGCGCCCACTGCGAACGCCGCGTAGCGGGAGCGCATCAGGCGTTCGGCTGTCGGCGCGGATCCCTGCCCGGCGTGCAGGGGGCCACAGCACTCGCCGTAGGTCTCCCCGCTCAGGCAGGGGCAGCGCGTCGTCGCGGTGACGGGGACCAGAGGCGAGGATGGCGAGGACACAGCCCAATTATCGACGGTTCGCCCTCAGCAAGAGAAACCGACAGGATCCAAGAAGAGAGTGAAAAGAACCCCAAAAAGATTCCGACAAATATTCCGACAAAGGAGCCGGGGAACGAAAAAAGCCCCAACCGAAGTTGGGGCTTTTCGTTGAACCTGGTGGATCCGAGGGGATTCGAACCCCTGACCCCCTGCATGCCATGCAGGTGCGCTACCAGCTGCGCCACGGACCCAGATTGTGTTTCGGACTGCTCCGAAACAACTTGTCTAGGCTACTACACGCGAGAGCCCCGCGCGAACCAGCGCTACTCCGCGGCCTTGGGCGCGGGAAGCTCGATCGGGATGACCGGGCAGTCCTTCCACAGGCGCTCGAGGGAGTAATACTGGCGTTCTTCCTCGTGGAAGACGTGCACGACGAGGTCGCCGAAGTCGACGAGGATCCAGCGGCCTTCGGCGCGTCCTTCTCGGCGGAGCGGCTTGTAACCGGCCTCGATGAGCTTGTCTTCGATCTCGCCGGCGATCGCAACGACGTTGCGCTCCGACCGGCCGGTGACGATGAGGAAGATGTCGGTCAGCGGCAGGGGGTTGGAGACGTCGATGGCGACGAGGTCCTCCCCGGCCTTCGAGTCGGCGGCGGCGGCGGCCACCTTGAGGAGCTCGAGAGCGTGGGCAGAAGCGGTCATCGAATGAGTCCCTGGGTTTGTGAAGTCGAAATGATTGGCATTAGAAGATGTTGAAAACGTAGCCGAGCACGAAGAGCGCGAGCACACCGGCGGCCAGCACGGCCGCGGTGACCGCGAGCACGGTCGGGAGGGAGTTGCCGCTCTTCTGCGGCGGGGCCACGAGGCCGCGGTTGGACGCGTGCGTGCTCACGGCCCTGCTCGCGCTCACGGGCGCCACGGTGGAGTTGTAGCCCGCGTCGTCGTGATCGTCGGTCTGGTCGATGTCCGAGGAGTCGAAGTTGCCCGGGTGGTGCCCGGTCGAACCGAGGCTACGGGGAAGGTCGTACGAACCGGTGATGAGGATCTCACCGGTGCTCGTGAGCGGACCGGAGCTCGAACCCTGCTGCGGAATCGACGGCAGGATGAGCGCGCTCGTCGTCGTCGGGCTTCCGCTTCCGCCGGTGCCTCGAGACATGAACTGGTCGAAGGTTTGGCCCGGGTCGATCGTCGGGGTGTGCTCGTCCTCGCCGCGGTCGACCGACCAGTGGCCAACGGGCGGGTTGAGCCCTCCCGTGGTGTGCGTCTCCGCGTCGGGGGCAACGTCCTCGACGTCCGCGGACACCGTCTCGCCGGACTCGGCGGCCTTGATGGCGCGCAACTGCCGCCGGGTGAGCGTGCGCTCGGGGGCCTGCCGCTTGGCAGAGGTCATCGGCTTCTCGGCCGGGGCAGGCTCTGTTCCGCGCGGAGCGAAGGCCGACACGGGAACGGATTCTGCGACGACGGCACGCTTGCCGGGCGCAGGCTGGATCTCGGGCTGCTCGAGCTGCTCGGCCGGCGCAGACGCCTGTTGGCGCGCTAATTCACGTTCCTGGCGACGGGTCAGCGGAGGCTGGGGACTGTTACCCAACGTCATGCCACACTCCGATACAGATGATGCTTTGAGATGTACTGGACAACCCCGTCGGGGACCAGATACCAGACCGGGAATCCCCGGTTCACGCGTTCCCGGCAGTCAGTGGACGAGATGGCCAGAGCCGGAACCTCCAGCAAGCTTACGTCCTGGTCAGGCAATCCAGAAATGCTCAGCTCATGTCCCGGGCGACTCACAGCCACGAAATGGGCCAGGTCCCAGAGTTCGCGCACGTCTTTCCAGCCGAGGATCTGCTGGATCGCGTCCGCCCCGGTGATGAAGAAGAGTTCGGCGTCGGGCCGTTCGGCGTGGATATCCCGCAGGGTATCGATCGTGTAGGTCGGGCCCGAGCGGTCGATGTCGACGCGGCTCACCGTGAATCGCGGATTGGACGCCGTGGCGATGACGGTCATCAGGTACCGGTGCTCCGCCTTGGACACGCCGTGCTTCTGCCACGGCTGGCCGGTGGGCACGAAGATGACCTCGTCCAGGTCGAAGCTCTGGGCGACCTCGCTGGCCGCGACCAGGTGCCCGTGGTGGATCGGGTCGAAGGTTCCGCCCATCACGCCGATGCGGGGGCGACGCGAAGCCACAGGGCGGTCGATGGGTCAGTGACCGTCGTGGCTGCGCGCTCCGCCGTGCGCGGCAGCGTAGGCATCCGCCTTCGCCTGGTGGCGGTTGGCGACGTCGCGGTAGGTCCAGACGACGAAACCGAGGGCGAAGAAGACCACGAGGGCGATGGCGCCGTACATCAGGGTCGGCATGGGCAGCGGGGTGTGCTCGATCTCGGCCAGCACTGCAGTCACAAACGACATGGGGTTCTCCATTCAAGGCACAACGGCGGGGCCCCCGCCGTCGCACTCATTCTAGCGGGGCCTACGCCCGCACCTGGCCTGTGCCGCGCACAATCCATTTCGTGCTAGTGAGCTCCGGCAGCCCCATCGGGCCCCGCGCGTGCAGCTTCTGGGTCGAGATGCCGACCTCGGCCCCGAAGCCGAACTCGCCGCCGTCGGTGAATCGGGTGGACGTGTTAACCATCACCGCTGCCGAATCCACTTCGTTCAGGAACCGCTCGGCGTTGACGACGTCGTTCGTGACAATGGACTCCGTGTGCCCGGTCGAGTACCGGCGGATGTGGTCGATGGCCGCGTCGAGGGAGTCGACGACCTTCACCGCGATGTCGAGGCTCATGTACTCGGTGGACCAGTCGTCCTCGGTCGCCGGCACCGCGTCCGGGAAGATCTCCCGCGCGCGGGCGTCCGCGTGGATCGTCACCCCGGATGCCGCGAGCCTGGCCAGCACGTCCGGCAGCAGCCGCTCGGCGGCGTTCTCGTGCACCAGGAGTGTTTCGAGGGCGTTGCACACGCTCGGACGGTGCACCTTGGAGTTGTGCACGATGTCGATCGCCCACTGGGCGTCGGCGCTCTCGTCCAGGAAGACGTGCACCACGCCGGCCCCGGTCTCGATCACCGGCACCTTCGACTGGGTGACAACGGCATTGATCAGGCTGGCGCTGCCCCGGGGGATGAGCACGTCGACGTAGCCGCGCGCCTGCATCAGTTCCGTGGCGCCGGCGCGGCCGAACGGGTCGATCGTCTGCACCGACGCGGCGGGCAGGCCCGCCGACTCGATGGCCGCCTGGATCAGGGCGACGAGCACGCGGTTGCTGTTCTCCGCCGCGGAGCCGCCGCGCAGGACGACGGCGTTGCCGCTCTTGATCGCCAGCGCGGCGAGGTCGACGGTGACGTTGGGACGAGCCTCGTAGATCACGCCGACGACGCCGAAGGGGACGCGCACCTGGCTGATCTTGATCCCGTTCGGCAGGCTGCTGCCGCGAACGACCTCGCCGACCGGGTCGGTGAGGTTGACGATCTGCAGGACCGCGTCGGCCAGGGCGTGGATCCGGCCGGCGTCGAGGGCGAGCCGGTCGAGGAGGCCGGCGGTCAGTCCGTTTGCTTCGCCGGCGGCGAGGTCCAGCCGGTTCGCGGCGATGATCTCGTCGACGCTGCTCCGCAGATCCGCGGCGATCGCCTCGAGTGCGCGGTTCTTCACCTCGGTCCGCGCGGACGCGAGGGCGCGGGACGCGTTCCTGGCCGCTTCGAGCGTTGCAGTGAGGGGCGCGGTGACGGGTGCGGCGACGGGCGTGACGGACTGCTGCGACGGGGACATCGGACCAGTTTACGCCCCCGGTTCGCGGACCCGGCTGTCTGCCGGGGCGGGCCGGCTACGGCAGCGGGTGCCCGCTCGGCGTGGTCGCGGGGGCGAACCAGGTGCCGATATGCTCCCCGCGAAGGGCCTCGGCGACCAGGCCGGTCGCCGTGACGAGCACGGCGGTTCCGGCATCCGCGGCGATGCGGGCCGCCGACACCTTCGTGCTCGCTCCCCCGGTCCCCACCCCCGACCCGGTGGCCGTGCCGAACTCCATCCCGGCCAGCGCTTCACCGGCAGCGACGTGGTCGATCCGCTCCGCGCCGGGCAGGTGCGGCGGCTTCGTGTACAGCGCGTCGACGTCGCTGAGCAGCACGAGCAGGTCGGCCTGGATCAGCGTCGCCACCATCGCCGCGAGGCGGTCGTTGTCGCCGAAGCGGATCTCGTGGGTGGCGACCGTGTCGTTCTCGTTCACGATCGGCAGGATGCGCAGGGCGAGCAGGCGGTCCATGGCTCGCCGGGCGTTGCTGCGGTGAGCGGGGTTTTCGAGGTCGCCCGCCGTGAGGAGTACCTGGCCGGCGACGATGCCGAAGCGGTCGAGGCTGTCCTGGTAGCGGAAGATCAGGAGGTTCTGGCCGACGGATGCCGCGGCCTGCTGGGTTGCCAGGTCGGTGGGCCGCTCGCTGAGGTGCAGGTACGGCATCCCGATCGCGATGGCGCCGGATGAGACGAGCACCACCTCGGTGCCGCGGCCGTGCGCCTCGGCGATGGCGTCGACCAGCCGTGCGATCTGCCCGGCGTTCGCGCCGCTGATCGACGATGAGCCGACCTTCACGACGATTCGTGCCGCGGATTGGACGTCGCCGCGCGCCAGCGTGTTCACTCGACCGAGCCTTCCCTGCGGGGCCCACCGAGTGCGGTCCGCGTCGCCAATCGAGCCTATAGGAGCGAGTAGCCGTCGGGCCTCACGACCGCTTCGAACCAGGTTCCGACGTGCTCGCCGCGGAGCGCCTCCGCGGCCAGGTCGGTGGAGGTCACCAGGACGGCCGTGCCGCCCTTCGTCGCGATCCGCGCGGCCACCACCTTGGTGCTCGCGCCGCCCGTGCCGACGCCGCTGGGCCCGCCGGCGCCGAATTCGAATCCGGTCAGCGGGTCATCCGCCGCAATGAAGTCGAGCTTCTCCGCCCCCGGCAGGTGCGGCGCCCTGGTGTACAGCGCGTCGACGTCGCTGAGCATGATGAGCAGGTCGGCGCGAATCAGCGTCGCGACGAGGGCGGCGAGCCGGTCGTTGCTGCCGAAGCGCAGGCCGTAGACGGCCACCGTGTCGTTCTCGTTCACGATGGGCAGGATGCCGAGGTCGAGCAGGCGGTCCAGGGCCCGACGGGTGTTGCTCTTGTGCGGCTCGGTGAGCACGTCGCCCTCGGTGAGCAGCACCGTGCCGGCCGCGATCCCGTACCGGTCCAGGCTCTCCTGGAAGCGGTAGATCAGCACGTTCTGACCGACGGATGCCGCGGCCTGCTGGGTGGCGACGTCCGCCGGGCGCTCCTCCAGCTTGAGGAACGGCATTCCGGCCGCGACCGCACCGGAGGAGATGAGCACGACCTCGGTGCCGCGCCCGTGCGCCTCGGCCAGGGCGTCGACGAGCCGATTGATCTGGTCCTCGTTGTCACCGGTGATGGACGAGGAGCCGACCTTCAGCACGATGCGTTTGGCGGCAGCGGCCTGGTCGCGCGATAAGACGGTCATTCCCTGGCCGCCTTCTCCTCCGCGTCCTCCGCCGGGGAAGGACCGTTGAATTCCTCTTCGCCGGTGGACCACATGCCGGCCTCGCGTTCGCGGATGAGTTCGGCGCGCGCCGCGGCCTTGGCGTCCATCCGGCCGAAGTACTCTTCGCGGCGCTCGTTGCTCGTGCGTCGCTTCGAGTCGTCCAGTCGCGTGTCCGTACCGCGCGGGGCCGTGATCAGTTCGGCCGTCGAGGTGAGCGTGGGCTCCCAGTCGAAGACGACGCCGTTGCCCGGGCCGATGATGACCGTCGAACCGGCGACCGCTCCGGACTTGAACAGTTCGTTCTCGATGCCCAGCTTGGCCAGGCGGTCCGCGAGGAAGCCGACCGCCTCGTCGTTGGTGAAGTCGGTCTGCTGCACCCAGCGCTCGGGCTTGGTGCCCAGGATCCGGTAGATGTTGCCGAAGGAGCCACCCTCGACCCGCACGACGAAGCCGCTGTCGTCGACGGCCTTCGGACGGATGACGATGCGCGGCTTCGTGGCCAGGGCGGCGGCCCGTTCGACTCGTCCGGCCTCGACCGTTTCGGCCAGCGCGTAGTTGAGCTGGCGGAGACCCTCATGGCTGACCGTGGAGATCTCGAAGACCCGGTATCCGCGGGCCTCCAGGTCGGTGCGCACGAACTCGGCGAGTTCGCGTGCTTCGGGCACGTCGATCTTGTTCAGCGCCACCAGCTGGGGGCGGTCGAGGAGCGGCTTCTGGCCCTCCGGCACCGGGTAGGCGGCGAGTTCGCCGAGGATGACGTCGAGGTCGCTGATCGGGTCGCGACCGGGATCGAGCGTGGCACAGTCGAGCACGTGCAGCAGTGCGGTACAGCGTTCGACGTGGCGAAGGAAGTCGAGGCCGAGGCCCTTGCCCTCGCTGGCGCCTTCGATCAGGCCGGGGACGTCGGCGACAGTGTAGCGCACCTCGCCGGCATCGACGACGCCGAGGTTCGGGTGCAGGGTGGTGAACGGGTAGTCGGCGATCTTCGGCCGGGCCGCGGAGATGGCGGCGATCAGGCTCGACTTGCCGGCCGACGGGTAGCCGACGAGGGCGACATCCGCCACGGTCTTCAGGACGAGCTGGACGTCGCCTTCCCAGCCCAGGGTGCCGAGGAGCGCGAAGCCGGGGGCCTTGCGCTTGGTGGAGGCGAGGGCGGCGTTGCCCAGGCCGCCCTGCCCGCCGGGGGCCACGACCAGGCGCATCCCGGGCTCGGTCATGTCGGCGAGCTCGTTGCCCTCCATGTCCTTGACCACGGTGCCGAGCGGGACCGCGAGTTCGCGCAGCTCGCCGGTATGGCCGTTGCGGTGGTCGCCCATGCCGGGGCCGCCGTTGTCGGACGACCGGTGAGGAGAACGGTGGTAGCCGAGCAGGGTGGTGACGTTCGGGTCGGCGACGAGCACGAGGTCGCCGCCGCTTCCGCCGTTACCGCCGTCGGGGCCGGCGAGGGGCTTGAACTTCTCCCGCTTGACGGAAACACAGCCGTTCCCTCCGTGGCCAGCTCGCAAATGCAGCGTGACGTGGTCGACGAATGTAGCCATGGAAAACCTTTCAAGTGGGGGGTAAAACACGTAAGGGCGAGCCGAAGCCCGCCCTCACGTTCTCTAGCTGTGGATACCTACTCGGCAGCCACCACGATGTTGACGACCTTGCGGCCACCCTTTGCCCCGAACTGGACGGAGCCGGCTTCGAGGGCGAAGAGAGTGTCGTCTCCGCCGCGGCCGACGTTGACGCCGGGATGGAAGTGCGTGCCGCGCTGGCGAACGATGATCTCGCCCGCGCTGACAACCTGACCTCCGAAGCGCTTCACGCCGAGGCGCTGAGCGTTGGAATCGCGACCGTTGCGAGTGGAACTCGCACCCTTTTTGTGTGCCATCTGTTCTTCTCCTCAGGCCTTAGGCGATGCCGGTGACCTGGACGCGCGTGAGCTCCTGACGGTGCCCCTGACGCTTCTTGTACCCGGTCTTGTTCTTGAACTTCTGGATGACGATCTTCGGGCCGCGGAGGTCGTTGAGGACCTCGGCAGTGACCTTGACCTTGGCCAGCGACTGGGAGTCAGAGGTGATCTTGTCGCCGTCGACGAGAAGCACGGCGGCCAGCTCGACGTTGCCGTCCTTGTCAGCCTTGATTCGGTCCATCGTAACGATGGTCCCGACCTCTACCTTCTCCTGCCGCCCTCCGGCGCGCACAACTGCGTAAACCACTTTACGTACCTATCTCTGGGGAGCCGTGAGGCCCAATTTCCTATGATGGAAAGTTACTGGGGCGAACAGGCCAAATCGGCCGCACACCATCAGAAAACCTTGGCGATCGCGGGGACTCAGGCCCACCGCACACCAACGGTCAACTTTAGCTGATCCGCCACCCCCGGTCAAACCGGGGCGGGGTCCGTACACTTTGGGAATGACCGTGTTGATCGACCAGCCGGCATGGCCGGCGCACGGCATGCTCTGGTCCCACCTGGTGAGCGACAGCTCGCTGGCGGAATTGCATGCGTTCGCGGCCGCCAATGCCATCCCCCGCCGCGGATTCGACCTGGACCACTACGACGTGCCGGCGGAGCGCTACGACGCCCTCGTGGCCGCCGGAGCTCTCCCGGTGACCAACCGCGAGCTGGTCACCCGGCTCCGCGCGAGCGGGCTTCGGGTGCCCGGCCGCGACCGCGCCGCGAAGCAGGACGAACAGAAGAAAGCCGCACACAAGCGGGCAGAAGAATAGGCAGCGCGCCCGGCCGGGGTGCGCTGCCTATTCGTTTCGGTGCTGCTATTCGTTCGGCACTGCCGGTGTTTCCGTACCGGGCGTGCTGTCTGCCTACTTGCCGGAATCCGGGATGACGATCGGCTGAGCCGCCGAGGTCGAACCGCCGGCGGTGGTCACCCGGCGGCTGCGCGAACGCCCCTGGCCGGGCTGCTTGGGCTCCGGGAGGGATTCGAGCACGGAGTCGAGCATCTGGTCGGTGACCTGCTTGCTCACCGGGCGCCGGGTGCGCGTGGCCTTCTTGACGGGGATGTCGAGAATGGCGACCGCTTCGCTGGACGGCTCGGGCGCGGCCGGGGTCTCGAGCACGGTCTCGACCGTGGTGGCGCGGGCGGTGACGGCCGCCGTGCCGGTCGTGGTCCCGCGGGAGGAGGACCGACGCGACCGGCGAGGAGCCGACTCGGCGGTCCCAGGCGCGGCAGCCTCGGACGCGGCAGCCTCGGACGCGGCAGCCTCGGACGCGGCGACCTCAGGCGCGGCAGCCTCGGGTGCAGCGGCGACCGGTGCCGTGGCTTCGGCTGCCGTGGCTTCGGGCGCGCGGGTCTCGGCGCGGGTCTCGGCGTGGCTCTCGGCAATGACCGGGATGGAGGCCGTGACCGGGCGGGCGATCGTGCGTGCGGCAATCAGGGCAAGTGCGTGCTTGGCATCCTCGGTGATTCCGTGGGTGCCTCCGCCGACCTTGGCCGTCTCGGAGTGCTGCGAACCGCCGCCGTTGCCGCCGCGGTTGTCGCGGCCGCCGTTCTCGCCGTTGCCGCCGGATTTGCTGCGTGGACGGCGCTCCTGGGCGGGCTGCGCGGTCTGGCGGTGCTTCACGACGGGATCGTGGTGCACGATGATCCCGCGTCCGGCGCAGGCTTCGCAGTTCTCGCTGAACGACTCGAGGAGGCCCAGGCCGAGCTTCTTGCGGGTCATCTGCACGAGGCCGAGCGAGGTGACCTCGGCGACCTGGTGCTTGGTGCGGTCGCGGCTGAGGCATTCGACCATGCGACGCAGGACGAGGTCGCGGTTGGTCTCCAGCACCATGTCGATGAAGTCGACGACGATGATGCCGCCAATGTCGCGCAGCCGGAGCTGGCGAACGATCTCTTCCGCCGCCTCGAGGTTGTTCTTGGTGACGGTCTCTTCGAGGTTTCCGCCGGAGCCGACGAACTTGCCGGTGTTGACGTCGACGACCGTCATGGCCTCGGTGCGGTCGATCACGAGCGAACCGCCGGACGGCAGCCAGACCTTGCGGTCGAGCGCCTTCTCGATCTGCTCCGAGATGCGGTACTCGTCGAACACGTCGACGTCACCCTCGTACTTCTGCACGCGCTCGACCAGGTCAGGGGCGACCTGACGGAGGTAGGCCTCGATGGTCTCGCGGGAATCCTCGCCGGCGATGACCATTTTGTGGAAGTCCTCGTTGAAGACATCCCGGACGATCTTGATCAGCAGGTCGGGCTCGCTGTGCAGCAGGGCGGGGGCCTGGACCGAGTCGACCTGCTTGGCAATCGAAGCCCACTGCGAGGTGAGCCGGTTGACGTCGAGGGTGAGCTGTTCGTCGGTGGCGCCCTCGGCCGCGGTGCGCACGATGACGCCCACGTTGTCGGGCAGGACTTCCTTGAGGATCTTCTTCAGCCGGGCACGCTCGGTGTCCGGAAGCTTGCGGCTGATCCCGTTCATCGAGCCGTTGGGCACGTAGACGAGGTAGCGGCCGGGCAGCGAAACCTGGCTGGTCAGGCGAGCGCCCTTGTGGCCGATCGGGTCCTTGGTGACCTGCACGAGAACCTTGTCGCCGGGCTTGAGCGCGAGTTCGATGCGGCGGGCCTGGCTGTTGTTGCCGGAGTTCGCCGCCGCGGCTTCCCAGTCGACCTCACCGGAGTAGAGGACGGCGTTGCGGCCGCGTCCGATGTCGACGAAGGCGGCCTCCATGCTCGGCAGGACGTTCTGCACCTTGCCCAGGTAGACGTTGCCGATCAGCGACGCATCCTGGTTCTTCGCGACATAATGCTCCACCAGCACGCCGTCTTCGAGCACGCCGATCTGGATCTTGTTGTGCTTGGCGCGCACGACCATGGAGCGGTCGACCGATTCACGGCGCGCGAGGAACTCTGCCTCCGTGATCACGGGACGGCGGCGGCCCGCGTCGCGGCCGTCGCGGCGACGCTGCTTCTTCGCTTCCAGCCGGGTCGAGCCCTTGATGCGCTGCGGCTCGGTGATCTGTTCCGGTTCACGCGGGGCACGGACCTTGACGACGGTGTTCGCGGGGTCATTCGAGCCGGAGCGGCCCTCGTCGCCGGAACGACGACGGGCGCGGCGACGCACGGTCGAGGTCTCTTCGTCTTCGTCCTCGTCCTGGCGGACCCCGGCGCGGTCATCCTGGCGGGCGTCCTGGCGGGCGTCCTGGCGCGACGGTGCGCGGGCGGGCAGCGGCACGATCTCGGGAGCCTGGAACAGGAGGGAGAGCGACGGACGACGCCCGATCGGCTCCACCGCGGGCGAGGCCTTCTCTGCCGGGGCGCCCGCGGGCGCATCCGTTGCCTGTTCGTTCACGGCGGTCGCTGTGGCCTGGCCGTCTTCGGCTGAGGTCGGGGTTTTCGTCACTGGCTTTCGCTCCGTCACAGGCTTCTGCGCCGCGTCGGTGCGCGCCGCGTCGATCGGCGTCTCTGTGGGTGTTGCCACCGGGACGTCCGTGGGGGTGCTCGGGCCATCCGTCGGGACGACCGGCGTCACGGCCGCGCCGGCCCTGCGGGACGTCTTGCGAGTGCCGAACAGGCCCTTGCGCTTCTTGATTTCTTTGTCTTCCACCATCTCTGGTGCGCTCCTTGACCGAAATGGGCGACCGCGCCATCCATCCGGTTTACTCTCTCGGCGAGGGCTGCGCCTGCGCGAAACCCCCGCGAATCCTTGTTGTTTCGCAGCCGGCCCGTGGCTCTGGCTGCTAATACCTTTGGTCGTGGGACCAATGAATCTGGGCTTTTACCGCCCATTAAGCTTCTTTGCGTCTGCCCGAGCGCGGCTCGAGCGACTGCTTCGATTATCGCATGCATTCTTCAGAACGCGTGCAGAGCCACGTGACATAATCCGAGGATGCCCCGCCTCGAGCCTTCCGCACGCCCCACCGGGCTCGCCGTCTTCCTGATTGTCGCCGGAGCGATCGGCCTTGCCGCGGCCTTCACGCTGACGCTGGACAAGCTGCATCTCCTCGCCGACCCGAATGCGCAGCTGTCCTGCAGTTTCAGCGTGCTGATCGGCTGCGCCACGAACCTCTCCTCGCCCCAGGGCAACATCTTCGGCTTTCCGAACTCGCTGATCGGCGTCATGGGCTGGAGCGTCGTGATCACGACCGGCGCCGCGATCCTCGCCGGTGCCCGCTTCGCCCACTGGTACTGGATCGGGCTGAACGTCGGGGCGACGGGCGCGATCGCGCTGGTGATCTGGTTGATCGGCCAGAGCATCTTCGTGCTCGACATCCTGTGCCCGTGGTGCATGGTCACCTGGGCGGTCGCCTTCCCGACCTTCCTGGCCGTGACGTTCTACAACCTGAAGTCCGGGAACATCCCGGTCCCGGAGTCCGTGCGCCGCGTCGCATCCGTCGCTTACGCCTGGGTTCCCCTGATCACTCTCGGCTGCCTGATCACCGTCGCCGTCATCGCCCAGCTGCAGATGGACTTCCTCAACCGCCTCTGATCCTCACCGACACACCCCTCGCTTAACCACGCCGAACCGTGAGTTTGGCACCTTCGCGGGGCCCGGGAAGGTGCCAAACTCACAGTTCGGCGAATGGGGGCGTGAGGCGATTAGTCGAACCAGAGGGCCAGTTCGGCGGCGGCGGACTCGGGCGAGTCGGAGCCGTGCACGAGGTTCTGCTGCACCTTGACGCCCCAGTCGCGGCCGAGGTCACCGCGGATGGTGCCGGGCGCGGCGGTGGTGGGATCCGTCGTGCCGGCCAGGGCGCGGAAGCCCTCGATCACGCGGTTGCCGGCGATGCGGAACGCCACGATGGGGCCGCTCTCCATGAACTCGATCAGCGGCTCGTAGAAGGGCTTGCCTTCGTGCTCGGCGTAGTGCTCGGCGAGCAGGCTGCGCTCGGCCTGGAGCAGCTTCATGTCCACGAGCGAGTAGCCCTTCGCCTCGATGCGACGCAGGATTTCGCCGGTGAGGTTGCGGGCAACCCCGTCGGGCTTGATCAGTACGAGGGTTTCTTCGACCTGGGTGCTCATGCGATCTCCTTCTGGTGATCTATTCGGGTGCCGGTGATCATGCAGTAGGTCCACATGGCGGCGAACATTGCCCCGACGAAGAACATCGCCGGGTTGAGGAATCCGGTGGCGACCAGGCCGGCCTGGAGCGCCCAGCCGAGGGCGTAGGCCCAGTCGAAGCGCAGGAGCCAGATCAGGGCGACCATGGCGAGGCAGAGGGCCGCTCCGCCGCCGAGGGCGACGGCCGGCGGCAGCTGGTCCAGGCCGAACATGACGAGGGCGGCGAGGGCGACGACGAAGATTTCGAAGCCGAGCACGATCGTGGCCAGGGTCCGCTTGACCGACCGGGGTCCGGAGTCCCGGGCGGCGCGCGCGACGCTCACTGTTTCATCCATTCCCGGGCGTCCGCGAGGGCCAGCGCCTCGCCGACGAGGGTGATCGAACCGGTCACGATGACGGCGCGGCGCGGCGCCTCCTGGGCCCACTCCCGGGCGCCGTCGAGCGCGGCGGTGAGGTCGTCGAACCGGAAGGTGACGTCGTCACCGGCCCAGTCGGCGACCTTGTCGGCCAGGTCGTCCACGGGCACGGCGCGCTCGGAGTGCGAGCGGGTCACATGGAACCGGGCCACCTGCGGACGCAGCGCCTCGATGATGCCGTGCGCGTCCTTGTCCGCCAGGATGCCGACAACCGCGACGATCTCGTCGAAGTCGAAGTAGGCCTCGAGGGCCGCGGCGAGGGCCGACGCGCCGTGCGGGTTGTGGGCCGCGTCGACCAGGACGGTCGGCTCGACGCCGGCCAGCTGCAGCCGGCCGGGCGAGGTGGCCGTGGCCAGCCCCTCCGCGACCAGGTCGTTCACCAGCGGCCGGGTGCCGGCCCCGAGGAACGACTCGACGGCGGCGATGGCCACGGCGGCGTTCTGCGCCTGGTGGGTGCCGTACATCGGCAGGAAAAGGTCCGTGTAGGTGTCGGCCAGGCCGCGCACCGAGATGAGCTGTCCCCCGACGGCGACCTGGCTGCTCAGCAGGGCGAACTCCTCGCCCTCGCTGGCCAGGGTCGATTCGGTCAGTTCGACGGCGCGTTCGAGTTCGGCCTGGGCCTCGCTTCCCTGCTTCGCCGTGACGACGTTCGCCGCCGGCTTGATGATCCCGGACTTCGTGCGGGCGATCTCGGCGACGGTGCCGCCGAGGCGCGCGGTGTGGTCGAGGGCGATCGGCGTGAACACGGCCACCTGGCCGAAGGCGACGTTGGTGGAGTCCCACTCGCCGCCCATCCCGACCTCGATCACCGCGACATCCACGGGGGCGTCGGCGAAGCAGGCGAAGGCCAGCACTGTGAGGGCCTCGAAGAAGGTCAGCGGCTCGTCGCCGTCGGTGACCAGCTCCGCGTCGACCATCTGCAGGTAGGGCTGGATGTCGACCCAGTTGGCGGCCAGGTCCTCGTCGCTGATCGGCTCGCCGTCGATCATGATCCGCTCGTTCAGCCGCACGAGGTGCGGGCTGGTGAGCAGCCCGGTGCGGAGACCGTAGGCGCGCAGGATGCTCTCGGCGATCCGGCTCGTGCTCGTCTTCCCGTTCGTGCCGGTGATGTGGATGATCGGATAGGCGTTCTGCGGGTCGCCGAGCAGCTCGACCGCGCGCCGGGTGGGCGCGAGGCGCGGCCGTGGGGCGGCCTCGCCGACCCGTCCGAGCAGCGCCGTGAGGACGGCGTCCCCGGCTTCGCGCCAGGCGCCCGCGGCGTCATCGCTTCGATCAGAGTGACGATCAGACATGGGTGAGTCCCTTCTCCCGGGCGACGGCAACGAGCACGAGGCCCCGGTTGGCGTAGCGCCCTGCGTCGAAGCGCGCGTAGTGTTCGACCGGCGCCCCAGTGAGGCCTTCGAGCCACTCGGAGGGAAGCGTGCCGGCGTCGGCGGACGTGGCCTGGTGCGTCGCGAGCCGGGTGGCCAGGGTCTCCCCCGCCACGTCCACTCCCGAAGCCAGCCCGAAGGATGCGGCGTCCTGCTCGTCGGAGAAGACGAGGTCGAGGCGGATGCGGTCGCTCACCTGGAACCCGGCGGACTTCCGGGTGTCCTGCACGGCCCGGATGATGTCGCGGGCGAAGCCTTCCGCGTCGAGTTCGGGGGTCGTCGCGGTGTCGAGCAGCGCGAAACCGCCGCCCGCGAGCAGGGCGAGGGCGGTGTCGCCGGAGCCGTCGCCCGACGCGCCAGCAGCGAGGGCCAGCTCGTATTCGCCGGCGACCAGGTCGATCCCGCCGGCGGTGACGGTTCCGTCCTTCTCGCTCCAGTCGCCCGCCCGGGCGGCCTGGATGACCTGCTGCACCCGCTTGCCGAGGCGCGGTCCGGCCGCCCGGGCGTTGACGGTGAGCCTGGAGGTGATCCCGTACGCGTCGGCGCTGTCGCCGGCGAGTTCGACCAGGGTGACCGTCTTCACGTTCAGCTCGTCGCGCAGGATTCCCTCGTAGGCGGCCAGGGCCGCCGTGTTCGAGGTGACGACGGTCAGGTTCGCCAGCGGCAGCCGCACGCGCAGGCCGGCCTGCTTGCGCAGGGAGAGCACGGTGGAACTGATGGCGCGTACCTGGTCCATCACGGCGACCAGTTCGTGCTCGGCCGGGAAGGATGCCGCGTCCGGCCAGTCCTCGAGGTGCACGCTGCGGCCCCCGGTCAGGCCCTGCCAGATGCGCTCGGACACGAGCGGCAGCAGCGGCGCCGCGACCCGGGTGACCGTCTCGAGCACGGTGTAGAGCGTGTCGAAGGCGTCGTTCGCGGTGGTCGAGCCTGTCGCGGTGGTCGAGCCGGTCGCGGTGGTCGAGCCGGTCGCGACCCCGCCGGCGCCGGCCCAGAACCGGTCGCGCGAGCGCCGCACGTACCAGTTCGTCAGCACGTCGGTGAAGTCGCGCAGCGTGGCCGCGGCCAGGGTGCTGTCGAGCGCCTCCAGGTCGACGGTGACCTGCTCGACCAGGTCGCGGGTCTTGGCCAGCAGGTACCGGTCGAGCACGTCGGTGGAGTCCGTGCGCCAGGTGGCCTCGTAGCCCTCCGGCCCCGACGCGTTGGCGTAGAGCGAGAAGAAGTACCAGGTGTTCCACAGCGGCAGCATCACCTGGCGAACACCCTCGCGGATGCCCTCCTCGGTGACGACGAGGTTGCCGCCGCGCAAAACCGAAGAACTCATCAGGAACCAGCGCATGGCATCCGACCCGTCCCGGTCGAACACCTCGTTCACGTCGGGGTAGTTGCGCAGCGACTTGGACATCTTCTGGCCGTCGTTGCCGAGCACGATGCCGTGGCTGACGACGTTCTTGAACGCCGGGCGGTCGAACAGCGCCGTCGACAGCACGTGCAGCGTGTAGAACCAGCCCCGGGTCTGCCCGATGTACTCGACGATGAAGTCGGCCGGGTTGTGGCTGTCGAACCAGTCCGCGTTCTCGAACGGGTAGTGCACCTGGGCGAACGGCATCGAGCCGGAGTCGAACCAGACGTCGAGCACGTCGGAGATGCGGCGCATGGTCGACTGCCCGGTGGGGTCGTCGGGGTTCGGGCGGGTCAGCGCGTCGATGTACGGACGGTGCAGGTCGGTCGGGCGCACGCCGAAATCGGCCTCGAGCTCGTCGAGCGAACCGTAGACGTCGATCCGCGGGTACTCCGGGTTGTCGCTCTTCCACACCGGGATGGGCGAACCCCAGTACCGGTTGCGGCTGATCGACCAGTCACGGGCGTTGCCGATCCACTTGCCGAACTGGCCGTCCTTGACGTTCTCGGGCACCCAGTTGATGTCCTGGTTGAGCGTCTCCATCCGGTCGCGGAACTCGGTGACGCGCACGAACCAGCTCGACACGGCCTTGTAGATCAGCGGGTTGCGGCAGCGCCAGCAGTGCGGGTACGAGTGCTCGTAGCTGGCCTGGCGGATGAGGCGCCCCTCGGCCCTGAGCAGCTGGGTCAGCGGCTTGTTGGCATCGGACCAGAGCAGCCCGGCCACCTCGGTGACGGCCGGCAGGAACTTACCGCCGTCGTCGAGGGAGATGATCACCGGGATGCCGGCGGCCTCACAGACCTTCTGGTCCTCCTCACCATAGGCGGGCGCCTGGTGCACGATGCCGGTGCCGTCGGAGGTGGTGACGTAGTCGGCGACGAGGAACTGCCAGGCGTTCTCGGTGCCCCAGGTCTCGGCATCCGCGTAGTGGTCGAAGAGACGGTCGTAGGACACGCCCTCGAGGTCGCGGCCGAGCACCGTGCGCGAGATCGCCGCGGATGCCTCCTCCGCGGTGTCGTAGCCCAGGTCCTTCGCGTAGCTGCCGACGAGGTCGATCGCCAGCAGGTATTCGCCGCCGAGCACCTCGGTGGGCGTTCCGGCGTGCGGCGCGGCGCCGTCCTCGCGGACGACGGTGGCGTCGGGGGTGCCGTTCGGGCCGGCGGGCACGACGGCGTAGGTGATCTCCGGTCCGACGGCCAGGGCGAGGTTCGTCGGCAGGGTCCACGGCGTCGTCGTCCAGGCCAGGGCGCGCACGGCGGTGAGGCCCAGGCTCTCCGCCTTCGCGCCGACGAGCGGGAAGGTCACCGTGACGGTCTGGTCCTGGCGCATCTTGTAGACGTCGTCGTCCATGCGCAGTTCGTGGTTGGACAGCGGCGTCTGGTCGCGCCAGCAGTAGGGCAGCACGCGGTAGCCCTCGTAGGCCAGGCCCTTGTCGTGCAGGCGTTTGAAGGCCCAGATCACCGATTCCATGAAGGTGATGTCGAGGGTCTTGTAGTCGTTCTCGAAGTCGACCCAGCGGGCCTGGCGGGTGACGTACTTCTGCCAGTCGTCGGTGTACTCCAGCACGGAGTCGCGGGCGACCTTGTTGAAGGCCGCGATGCCCATCTTGTCGATTTCGCTCTTGTCGGTGATGCCGAGCTTCCGCTCCGCCTCGAGTTCGGCCGGCAGTCCGTGGGTGTCCCAGCCGAAGCGCCGGTGCACCTGCTTGCCGCGCATGGTCTGGAACCTCGGGAACAGGTCCTTGGCATAGCCGGTCAGCAGGTGGCCGTAGTGCGGCAGGCCGTTCGCGAACGGCGGGCCGTCGTAGAAAACCCACTCGGGGGCATCCGCGCGGTTGTCGATCGACGCCTGGAACGTGCCGTCGGCCTCCCAGAACGCGAGCACCTCGGTCTCGATCTGCGGGAAGCTCGGCGACGGGACGACGCCGGCCGCCTGCTCGCGGCGGTGGCCGCTCGGTTCGCCGTCGTGGGCGTTCTGACCGCTGGTGTTCTGACCCTTGGGGTACGTCATGCTTCTCCTGGACGAGGCGAGGTTACGGAAATATTGCCTGTTCCACGAGGACGCCGGACCCTGGACGGGATCCACCGCGGTACCACCTCGCTTGCCGCCCCGGAGTTCACCTGGGTGACCGCTTGTTCAGAGGCTGTGACGGGCCCGACCCGTTCGGTTCTACCCGGCCGCGCACCCGAGGGTGGCCGCCGCTCTTCCGAAGACTCACCGGTGATGGCCGGTTCACAGTCGATCAGCCGATTCTACCCTGCGACCCGGGCGCCCGGGTATCCGGCGTCGACGTACGATTGGACTCGGTTCATTTCCCCTGTGTACCGCGCCCAACATTTGCACACTCGGCCGCCGCCCGGCCGGGAGAAGAGAAAAACGCATGCAGTCCTCCGGGAACACCCGCACCAGCCGCGCCCTGCTCGCTGGAGCGACCCTCACCGTCGCCGGCCTGCTGCTCAGCGCCTGCACCGCCGCCCCTGACGCGCCGGCCAGCGGCAAACCCGTCGTCGGAGGCACCCTCACCTACGCCTCGGGCGACGCCGAACCCGACTGCCTCGACCCGCACGTCGGCGGCAACTACCCGCAGGCGCTCACGGGCACGCAATTCCTCGAGTCGCTGGTCTCCCGCGACAAGAGCGGCGCCATCATCCCCTGGCTGGCCAGCGAATGGTCGGAGAGCGACGACGGCCTGGCCTGGGAGTTCACGCTCAGGGAGAACGTCTATTTCAGCGATGGGTCCCCCTTCGACGCTGCCGCTGTGCAGGCCAATATCGCCCACCTCCAGGACCCGGCGACGGGCTCGTCCACCGGCTACCTGGCTCTGCAGAAGGTCACCGGCACCGAGGCGGTCTCGGCGACCGTCGTGCGCCTGACCCTGGCCGAACCGGACAGCGCCCTGCTGGAATCGCTCTCCCAGCCGTGGCTGGCGATGGAGTCCCCCGAAGGCCTCGCCCGCGGCATGGAGGAGAACTGCGCCGCCCCGATCGGCACCGGCCCGTTCGTGATCAAGGACTGGGTGAAGCAGGACGCCATCACCTTCGTGCGTAACGACACCTACGACTCCCCGCCGGCCGACGCCGGGCACGAGGGTCCCGCCTACCTCGAGAAGATCGTCTGGCGGTTCATCCCCGAGTCGGCGTCCCGCTACGCGGCGCTCCAGGCCGGCGAGGTCGACGTGATCGACAACGCCCAGCCGGACACGATCGTGCAGGCCGACAAGGGCGACTCGATCCAGCACCTCGACGCACCGCGGCCCGGGGCAGCCAACCGGATCGAACTCAACTCCGGCACTGGACCGTTCACCGACCCGAAGGTCCGGGAGGCGTTCATCCGCTCGGCCAACGTCGACGACGGCGTCGCCAGCCTCTTCCAGGGCACGGCGAAGCGCTCCTACTCGGCCCTCTCCAGCGCCGAGGCCCTCGCCGTGTCGCGGCCGGAACTCTTCGAGTACGACCCGAAGGCCGCGGGCAAGCTGCTCGACTCCGCCGGCTGGAGCGAGACGGATGCCGACGGCTACCGGGTAAAGGACGGCGTGCGCCTGACCGTGTTCTTCCCGGTCAGCACGAACCAGTCCATCCCGGCCGAGCAGTCGCTGTTCGAGCAGATCCAGGCGACGGCGAAGGAGACCGGCTTCGAGGTGAAGCTCACCCCGATGGACCTGTCCAGCTGGTACGGAGCCCTCGGCAACGGCGAGTACGACGCGGTGAGCGCGCCGTACACGAAGGTCGGACCCGACGTGCTGCGGATCCTCTTCCACTCGGACGGCATCACCCCGGCGCCCAGCGGCTATTTCGCCAACCACGCGCAGGTGAATGACCCGAAACTGGACGAGCTGCTCACCGAGGCCGGCCGCGAGTCCGACGCCGACAAGCGCAAGGATCTCTACACCGAGGCGCAGAACCTCCTCCTCGAGGGGTTCTACATCCTGCCGCTCTACGACCAGCAGAACCACTTCCTGCTGGGCGCCGACGTCGAGGGCGCCCGCGCCCTGCCGACCGTCTCCACCCCCACGTTCTACGACGCGTGGCTGAGCCGGTAAGGCGCACTCCACTGCCCCGGCTCCTGGCCGCGCGGCTGGGCGGTGCCGTGTTCGTGCTCTGGGCCGTCGCCACGCTGACCTTCTTCGCCGTCCGGCTGATCCCCGGCGACCCCGCGGAGGCCATCCTCGGCGGCCCGGGGTCGCAGGCCTCGGCCGAGGCGCTGGCCGCCGTTCGCGCCGAATACGGCCTCGACCAGCCGCTCCTCGTGCAGTATTTCGCCCAGCTGGGGCGGCTGGCAACCGGCGACCTCGGCCGCTCCTACGCGCTCAAGCTCGACGTCGGGCCTCTCGTGCTCGGCCAGCTCGGCGGCACGCTCGTCCTCGCCGTCCTGTCCCTGGCGCTGGCCTGGATCATCGCCCTCGCCCTGGCGACGTGGTCGACCCGCGGCGGACGCGTCGCGGCGCGGGTGGGCTCCGGCCTCGAAATCGTGGCGGCGTCCCTGCCGCATTTCTGGCTCGCCACCGCCCTGATCGTGCTCTTCAGCATCTGGCTCGGGGTGCTGCCGCCGATCAGCACCCCCGGACTCGCCGGGCTCGTTCTGCCCGTCCTCACCCTCGCGGTGCCCCTGGCCGGCTTCCTCGGCCAGGTCATCCGCGAGCCGCTGCTCACCGCCCTCGAATCGCCGTTCGTGCTCTCCGCCCTGGCTCGGGGCGAAAGCGCCAGGGGCGTTCGCTGGATCCACGCCATCCGGCACGCCTCGATTCCCGCGATCAGCCTGTCGGGCTGGGCGTTCGGCTCGTTGATCAGCGGCGCCGTCGTGGTGGAGACCGTGTTCGCCCGTCCCGGCCTCGGGCGCACCCTGCTGAACGCCGTGACCGTGCGGGACGTCCCCGTGGTCATCGGCGTTGTGATGCTCGTCGCCGTCGCCTACATCCTGATGACGCTCCTGACCGATCTGGCCACCCGCGTCGCCGACCCGCGGGTGAGGGCACGATGAGCGACCTCGAGCTCCAGGCTGAGCTCGGCCTCGGCGCCCGGCGGCAGGGCGCGAGCCCTCGCCCGCGCCGGATCGGCGTGGCGGAGGGCCTGGCCGGCGCGGTGGCGCTGTTCCTCGTGCTCGCCGCCGTCGTGCCGCAGCTCCTGGCCCCCGGGGATCCGCTCGCCATCGACCCGCTCTCGGCGTTCCAGCCGCCGTCCCTGCCGCACTGGTTCGGCACCGACGAGTCCGGGCGCGACCTGTACACCCGGGTCGTCCACGGCACCGGCAATTCGCTGCTGATCGGCGTGCTGGCCACGACGATCGGACTCGGGCTCGGCGTGCTGCTCGGCACCCTCGCCGGCATGCTCGGCGGCTTCGTCGACTTCACGGTGAACCGCGTGCTCGAGGTCTTGTTCGCCTTTCCCGGCCTGCTGCTGGCTCTGCTGGTCATCCTGATCTACGGCCCGGGGGTGGCGACGGCCACGATCGCCGTCGGCCTGTCCACCGCGCCCGGTTATGCGCGCATCATCCGCGCCCAGCTCGTCTCGGTGCGCTCCTCCGCCTTCGTCGAGGCCGCCACCGTGCAGGGGCTCACGGCGTGGCGCATCCTGGCCCGGCACATCCTGCCGAACACGCTCGCTCCCCTGCTCGTGCTCGCCACCCTCGGCATCGGCCAGGCGATCGTCTGGGCGACCGCGCTCAGCTACCTCGGGCTCGGCGCCCAGCCGCCGGCCGCGGAATGGGGCGCGATGCTGTCCGCGGGCCGCACCTACATCACCTCGGCCTGGTGGATGAGCTTCTTCCCCGGGCTGTTCATCGTACTGACGGCCGTGGCCGCGACGACCCTCGGCCGAGCCATCGAACGACGGATGCGGCACGCATGAGCGCGCGGCCGATACCCCCCGCGCCCGATTCCGGGCCCGCGCTCCGCGTGCGGAACCTCAGCGTCGGCTTCGGCCGCTTCGGAGCCGAACCGGTCGTGTCCGGGGTCTCGTTCGAGGTCGCGGCCGGCGAGTGCCTGGCCATCGTGGGCGAATCGGGCTCGGGCAAAAGCGTCACCGCGCGCACCCTGCTTGGCCTCGCCGGGGCGGGCGCACGGGTTGATGCCGACGAGCTGTCGATCGCGGGCCAGTCGGTCCTCGGGCTGTCGGAGGCGGCCTGGCGCCGGCGCCGCGGCCGGGACGTCGGGCTCGTGCTGCAGGACGCCCTGGCCTCCCTCGACCCGCTCCGCCCGGTCGGCCGGGAGATCGCGGACTCCCTCCGGCTGCACACCGGCCTGGGACCGGCCGACCGATCCCGCCGCGTGCTCGAACTCCTCGACTCGGTGGGTCTGCCGGACGGTGAGCTGCGGAGCCGGCAGCGGTCCGGCGCGCTCTCCGGCGGCCAGCGGCAACGGGCGCTGATCGCCTCGGCGATCGCCCTGGACCCACCCCTGCTGATCGCCGACGAACCCACGACCGCGCTCGACGTCACGGTGCAGGCACAGATCCTCGAGCTGCTCGAGCGGGTCAAACGCGGCGGCACCGCCCTGATCCTGATCAGCCACGACCTGGCCGTCGTCAGCCGGATCGCCGACCGGGTGGCGGTGATGAGCAACGGGCGCATCGTCGAGACCGGCCCCACCCGCGAGGTCCTCGGCCGCCCCCGCCACGCCGAGACCCGGGCCATGGTCGCCGCCGTCCCGGCCGGGAAGCCCCGCGGCACGCGGCTCGCGGCGGCGGTGCCGGCGACAGCGGCAGTACCTGCGACAGCGACACCGGCAACGGCAACGGCGGCTCCGACAGCGGCCTCGGCGAGAACCGAGCCGCGCCCGCCGTCGGTGCCCGCGGGAACCCCGGGCCCCGGCGTCGGCCCGGCCGTCGTGCTCGAGGCGACCGGCCTGACGAAGGGGTTCCGGATGCCCGACGGCACCCGGTTGCTCGCGGTCGACGACGTCTCGTTCCGGCTCGAGCGCGGCACCACCCTCGGCATCGTCGGCGAATCCGGCTCGGGCAAGACCACGACGGCGCGCCTCGTGCTCGCCCTCGCCACCCCGGACCACGGCGAGGTGCGGGTGCTCGGCCGGGCGTGGAGCGCCGTGTCGGAACAGGCGAGGCGCCCGCTGCGCACCTCGGTCGGCGCGATCTACCAGGATGCCCTCGGCTCCTTCGACCCACGGCTGAGCGTCCGGGACATCCTGCACCATGCCGTCGCCCCGGACAGCCGGCACCCGCCCGGATCGGGGTTGCTCGCGCCCGGCTCGCGGCCCGCGCGGGCACGGGCCGCCGAGGCCGGCACACGGGCACGGGTGGCCGAGCTGCTCGACCGGGTGCGGCTGTCCCCCGCGCTCCTCGCCCGCCGGCCGCTGGAACTCTCCGGCGGCCAGCGGCAGCGAGTGGGGATCGCGCGCGCCCTGGCGTCCCGGCCGCAGGTCCTGGTCTGCGACGAGCCGGTCTCCGCGCTCGACGTGGGCGTGCAGGCGCAGGTGCTCGACCTGCTCGACGAGCTCCAGCGTGATCTGGGGCTCAGCCTCCTCTTCATCTCGCACGACCTCGGCGTGGTGCGGCACGTCAGCGACCGGGTCGCGGTGATGAGCGAGGGACGGATCGTGGAACAGGGCGCGCAGGTCTTCACCGCCCCCGAGCATCCGTACACCCGCCGTCTCCTCTCCGCCGTCCCCTCCCTCCCCTAATCCCCCGCCCCGACCCGCGAAACCGCAGTTGTGCACGTTATTCGTGCCGTTTGGCGCGCACAACTGCGGTTTCGCGGGGAGAGATGGCCTCCGATAGATTGGGAGACTGGGAACGTCCCAGCATTCAGGCACTTCACCATCGACACAGTGCCGCCAAGTTCGAATCGGAGAACCATGCCCATCGCCAGCGTTCCGGACAAACCAGCCCTCGAAGGGCTCGAAGCCAAGTGGGGCGGCAGCTGGGAAGAGTCCGGCACCTACCGGTTCGACCGCGCGTCATCGACCCGCGCGAACATCTACTCGGTCGACACGCCGCCGCCGACCGCCTCCGGGTCGCTGCACATCGGCCACGTCTTCTCCTACACGCACACGGATGTCATCGCGCGCTTCCAGCGGATGCGCGGCAAGAGCGTCTTCTACCCGATGGGCTGGGACGACAACGGCCTGCCCACCGAACGCCGCGTGCAGAACTACTACGGCGTGCGCTGCGACCCGTCGCTGCACTACACCCCCGACTTCGTGGCGCCCTTCGAGGGCGGAGACGGCAAGAGCACCAAGGCCGCCGACCAGGTGCCGATCAGCCGCCGCAACTTCATCGAGCTGTGCGAGCGACTCACCATCGAAGACGAGAAGCAGTTCGAGGCCCTCTGGCGCACCCTCGGCCTCAGCGTCGACTGGACCCAGACCTACCGCACGATCGGCCCCGACTCGCTGGTCACCTCGCAGTCGGCGTTCCTCGGCAACGTCGAGCGCGGCGAGGCCTACCAGGCCATGGCGCCGACGCTCTGGGACGTCACCTTCCGCACGGCCGTCGCCCAGGCCGAGCTCGAGGACAAGGAGGTTCCGGCCGCGTACCACCGGGTCTCCTTCCTCAAGCCGGATGGCTCCACCATCGAGATCGAGACCACCCGCCCCGAGCTCCTCCCGGCCTGCGTCGCCCTGGTGGCGCATCCGGATGACGAGCGCTACAAGCCGCTCTTCGGCACAAGCGTGCGCACCCCGCTCTTCGACGTCGAGGTGCCCGTTCTCGCGCACCACCTCGCCCAGAAGGACAAGGGCAGCGGAATCGCCATGATCTGCACCTTCGGCGACGTGACCGACGTCGTCTGGTGGCGCGAACTCGATCTGCCCAACCGGGCCATCATGGGCTTCGACGGCCGGATCATCGCCGAGGCCCCCGAGGCCATCGTCTCCGAGGACGGCCAGGCCGCCTACGCCCAGCTCGCCGGCAAGACCGTGTTCTCGGCCAAGCAGGCCGTCGTCGAGCTGCTCCGCGCGAGCGGCGACCTCCTCGGCGACCCCAGGCCGATCGTGCACGCGGTGAAGTTCTTCGAGAAGGGCGACAAGCCGCTCGAGATCGTGTCCACCCGCCAGTGGTACATCCGCAACGGCGCCCGCGACGAGAAGCTGCGCGCACGCCTGCTCTCCCACGGCACCGACCTCGAGTGGCACCCCGACTTCATGCGGGTGCGCTACGAGAACTGGGTCAACGGGCTCACCGGCGACTGGCTCATCTCCCGCCAGCGCTTCTTCGGCGTGCCCCTGCCGGTCTGGTACCCGCTGGATGCCGACGCGAACCCGGTCTTCGACGCCCCGATCCTCGCCACCCGCCCGATGCTCCCGGTCGACCCGTCCTCGGAGACCGCCCCCGGCTACACGGCCGACCAGCGCGGCCAGGCCGGCGGGTTCGTCGGCGAGGTCGACGTGATGGACACCTGGGCGACCTCCTCGCTCACCCCGCAACTGGCCGGCGGCTGGGAGCGCGACCCGGAGCTGTTCGACCTGGTCTACCCGTTCTCGCTGCGTCCGCAGGGCCAGGACATCATCCGCACCTGGCTGTTCTCCACCCTGCTGCGCTCCGAACTCGAGCACGGGATGTCGCCCTGGAAGCACGCCGCCCTCTCCGGCTTCATCGTCGACCCCGACCGCAAGAAGATGTCCAAGTCCAAGGGCAACGTGGTCACCCCGGCCGGGATGCTCGAGCAGCACGGCTCCGACGCCGTGCGCTACTGGGCGGCATCGTCGAGGCTCGGCACCGACGCGGCGTTCGACCCGATGAACCCGACCCAGATCAAGATCGGCCGTCGCCTGGCGATCAAGATCCTGAACGCGTCCAAGTTCATCCTCGGCTTCGAAGGCGCGGCCGACGCCCCGGTGACCGAACCGATCGACCGGAGCATGCTCGCCGGCCTCGCCTCCGTGGTCACCCAGTCGACGACCGCCTTCGACAACTACGACCACGCGAGGGCGCTGGAAACGAGCGAGAGCTTCTTCTGGGCCTTCTGCGACGACTACCTCGAACTGGTCAAGGAACGCGCCTATGGCGAGCCGGGCGCGGCGCAGGCCTCGGCCGTCGCCGCCCTGCGCACGGCCCTGTCGACGCTGCTGCGCCTGTTCGCCCCGTTCGTGCCGTTCGCCACCGAGGAGGCCTGGTCCTGGTCGAACGAGGGCTCGGTCCACACCGCGTCCTGGCCGGCCGCCGAGGAGCTCGCCACGGCCGAAGCGGGTGACCCCGCGCTGCTCGATTTGGCCAGCCGGGCCCTCACCGGAATCCGGCGCGCGAAGACCGATGCGAAGGCCTCGCAGAAAACTGCCGTTTCATCTGCTGTAATTAGTGGAACCGCACCGGAGGTCGGTCTGCTCGCGCAGGCCGCAGCCGATCTTCAGGCGGTTGGTCGCATCGCGGAATTGACGTTTGTCGAAGGCAGTGAACTGGCTGTGACTGGTATCGTGCTTGCCACCGTGTCGGAAAGTTAAGGAGAACCGGATGTCTGTTCAGGTACAACCGCTTGGCGACAAGGACTTCTTTTCCTGGCTGGGGCTCTTCGAGGGGTACAGCGAGTTCTACAAGAGCGAGCTGACCGACGAGAAGGCCCTCCGGGTCTGGAGCTGGATCATCGACAAGAACCACGACCTGACCGGCGCCGTCGCCCTCAACGACGAGGGCGAGTTCATCGGTTTCGCCCACTACCGGGCCTACCCGCGCACGCTCAGCGCCGACCGGGGCCTGTTCCTCGACGATCTCTTCGTCGTGTCCGGCAAGCGCGGCGCCGGCGTGGGCAAGGCCCTGATCGAGTTCGCGAAGAACTACGCCGGCGAACACCACCTCAAGCAGCTGCAGTGGCTCACCGCGGCGGACAACAAGTCCGCGCAGAAACTCTACGACGAGGTCGCCACCCGCACCAGCTGGGTCACCTACGAGATCGAGCTCTAGGCCGCTCATGCAACTGGGAACACGCTGGTCCGTCGGCGCTGCGGCGCCCTCCGGCCTCCCCCACGTCGTCGAGATCGCCGTCAAGGCGGTCGAGGAGGAACTCGTCGCGGTCGGCGAGGAGACCGGGACCTGGCGCTGGACGCTGACCTGGCTGGAGAGCAGGCCCGTCATCGAACTCGACGACGGTACCGTCATCCGCTACAACGCGGGCGAAGACAGCGCCACGATCACCCAGCCCGCCGGTCCGGTCGAAGACGACGAGGACTGGATCTAGCGCAGCCAGAACTGTCGCCGTGAGCCGAGGTCCGCCGCCGCCAGCGCGGCGAGCGGATGCTCCGGGACGTTCAAGCGCACTGGGCGCCGTGCGGCCCGCCGTCGCCCCCAGCGGGCGAGCGCGAGCCCGACGTGGATGGCCGCCCGTTCGAAGCGCACGGCACTGTACTGCGAGATTCCTGGTGCCCGGGGGGCGATGGTGCTCATATCGGGGTCTCCTCTCCGTCGACCAACGGAAACGCGTTGAATTGGATTTGAACCGGCCGCGAGCCGGGCTGGCTGAGTCCCCGGTATTTGCCGAGGAACTGTTCGCTGACACGGAGCCACTCCTCCGTGAAGTCGTGCAACTGCTCCCGGGTGAGGCGGACATCGGCCGAGGCGAGCACGCTCGCCTCGAGCCAGGGCTCGGGCAGCACGTCCATCCCCCGGTCGAGGAAGTTGTCCAGTGCGTTCTCGTGGTCGGTCCTCCACTGGCGCATGACCAGGGTGGCCGCCGCGCGGCCGGACTCGGTCGTGTGGTCGTGCGGCGAGAGGGTCAGGCGCCCGGGCACACGCTCCCACCACCGTTCCCGACCGGTCCCCTTGCCCGCCACTTCGCGCACGAACTCGTGCCTGGCAAGCTGGCGCAGGTGGTAGCTCGTCGCGCCGCTCGACTCCCCCAGCCGCTCCGCGAGGCCGCTCGCGGTCGCCGGCCCGTGCTGCGACAAGGCATCGATGATCTGCACCCGCAGCGGGTGTGCGAGAACCTTGAGCGCACTCATGTCAATGACACGGTCCGGGGAATCGGCGGGCACCTGTGGGGTCATGCGACGATTCTACGTCTGCAAAGATTTCTTTGCAACAGGTTCTTTGCAACTATTTCTTTGCACTCGGTTCTGCCTGGTTCTGCTTGCTTCCACCGGGGCCCTGACGCCCGTCGGCACCGCGACCGCTACGGTACGGGCCAGCCGCCGCGCCCCATTTGCGCCGCCTGCGCGGCGGCGCGGGCATCCGCCTGATCATCGCTGTGCCCAGGTTCGCCGTGCCCCGGTTCGCCGTGCCCGGGCTCGCGGCGCTCCGACAGGCTGCGCGCCGCCCGTTCGCGACGGTCCAGGACGACGAACGCCCCCATGATGACGACGACCATGAGGCCGATCAGAATGACCATGCTGTCCATGAATGTGTGCCCTTTCCCCGGCGACGTCCCTGCCCGCACGCTAGCGCACGGCGCCGTCCCACCGCCAGAGCGCCGCGACACCAAGTCCGCCGGCGATGCTCACGGCAGACAGCGACAGCTCGCCGGCCAGGCCGGACGCCCGGCACTGCTTGAGCAGGCGGAGCACGAGCAGGGCGCCGCTGGCGCCGAACGGATGTCCGACGGCCAGCGCGCCGCCCTGGCGATTGGCGCGCTCCTCGGGGATGCCGAGGATGTCCATCGAGGCGAGCACCTGGGCCGCGAACGCCTCGTTGAATTCGATCAGGGCCAGGTCCGCGCTCGCGATGTTCTGCCGGTCCAGGACGAGCCGGGCGGCTTCGGCGCCGGCGATGCCGAGGTGGTTGGGGTCGGTGCCGGTCACCGCCGAGTCGACGAAGCTGAGGAAGCCGGTGAGCCCCAGGCCCTCGGCGACCCGCCGGCTGGTGACCAGCACCACGACGGCGCCGTCGGCATCGGCGCAGGAATTGCCGGCGGTCACGGTGCCGCCCGGCCGGAAGACGGGCGGGAATCGGCGCAGCAACTCGGCCGTGAGCGAGCGCCGGGGACCCTCGTCGGCCGAGACCAGGCCGGCCTCCGCGTGCAACGGCACGATCTCACCGGCCAGGGCGCCCGTGTCCTGGGCGACGACGGCCAGACAGTGGCTGCGCAGCGCGAACGAGTCCTGGCGCTCCCGGGTGATGCCGAACCGGTCGGCGACGTTCTCGGCGGCGACGCCCATGTCGGGGTCGCCCACCACGTCGGGCGAGAAGCGCACACGCTCGAAGAAATCCGGATGCCCCGGCGTCGAGGTCAGCCGGTGCGCACGCAGCGGCGCCGTGCTGCAGCTCTCCACGCCGCCGGCCAGGTAGGCGTTGCCCGCGCCGGACGCCACGAGCCGGCACGCCAGCACGATGGCCTCCAGCCCCGAGCCGCACTGCCGGTCGATGGTCATGCCGGGAACACGGGTCGGCAGGCCGGCCGCGAGGGCGGCCAGCCGGGCAACATTGCCGCCGCCGCCCACCGCGTTGCCGATGATCACGTCGTCGATGTCGGCCGCCGGGATGCCACTGGCGGTGACCACGGCGGAGAGCACGGGCGCGAGCAGCTGGTCGGCGAGAACTCGCCCGAAGACGCCGTTGCGGCGTCCGAAGGCGGTGCGTCGGCCGAGCACGACCACCGGCTCCCGGTCGGCGCCGCTCGCGGCCGCGCCCGTGAGGGCCGCGCCGGGGAGGTTTCCGGCTGCGCGGGCGGCGCGCCGTTCCGCGGGCGGCGCATCACCCGCGTTGCGGCGTACTGCCCGCGCGTCGGTGTCGTGCACGCCGGCGGGCGCGCCGTCGCCGCCGCTAGCCGAGAGGTCGGACACGGTCGTCCCCTTCCGTGATCCAGTCGCCGAGCAGGCGGCGGCTGAGTTTGCCGGACGCGGTGAGCGGCTCTTCGGCCAGGGCGTACCAGGCGCGGGGGCGCTTGGGCGCGGCGAGCCGGGACACCGCGGCCGACCGGAGGCCCGCGGCATCCGCCTCGGCGCCGCCGATCACGGCAGCGACCAGCTTGCTGCCGCGGCGCGGGTCGGGCACGCCGGTCACGATGATCGTGCGCGCGCCGGGCACGTCCCGCAGCGCGACCTCCACCTCGTGCGGGTAGACGTTGTGGCCGGCGGTGACGATCATGTCGGCCCTGCGGCCGAGGTGGTGCAGCACGGCATCCGCGTCCAGGAATCCCTGGTCGCCCACCGTGCACCAGTCGCCGTCGCGGCGGTAGGCCTCGCCGTCGTCACCCCAGGCGTACCCGTCGCTGACGAGGGGGCTGCGCACGAAGATCGTGCCCGGTACCCCGACGGGCAGCTCGCCGCCCTCGTCTCCCCGGATGGCGAGGTGCACGCCGGGCAGGGCGCGGCCGACGGCGGTCGCCGACGGATCGGGCTCCTCGCCGGGGCGGAGCGCCGACGCGGTGACGTAGCTGAGTTCGGCGGCGCCGTAGTACTCGTAGACGGTCGCGTTGGGGGCCCAGCGTCGGACCAGCGCCCGGGTGGCGGCGTCCAGTTTCGCGCCGGCGCTGACGATGCCCGTCAGACCGGTTCCGTCAGCGCCGGCGGCGACGGCGCGCTCGCTGATCAGGCGCAACGCGGCGGGCGCCGCCACGATCCGGGTGATCCTTCGGGCGCTCACGCAAGCGATGGCGGCGCCGGCGTCGAAGCTCGGCAGGGCGAAGAAAGCCGCCCCGGCGTGCAGGGATTCGGCGAGGGCGAAGAGGGTGAGGCTGGACGAGAGCGGCCCGGGGGCCAGTGTGCGTTCGGCGCCGGTCAGGCCGAAGAACGCGGTGCTGTGCTCGAAGGAGCGCTGCCAGGACCCGCGGGACCGGGTGAACGCCTTGGGCAGGGAGGTCGTGCCGGAGGTGAAGCCGAGCAGGAAGACGGAGTCGGCGGGGCCGTCCGCGAGTGCGGCGGAGGGCTTGCCGCCGGTGGAGTGTCCGGTGTCGGCGCCGGCGGCCGGTGGTCCCGGGCGGAACTCGCGCAGGCGGTCCCGGACGGCCGCGCGCTGCGCATCCGGCCACCCGGGATCCAGCACGGCGCAGACTCCGCTGCCGGCCACGGCGGCCGCGAAGCGCACGGCGAACTCGGTCCCGTTGGGCAGGCTGAGCGCGGTGAGCGGTGGGTCCTCACCGGAAGCGGCGCCGACACCGGCGCCCGCACCGTCGTCGACGAGGGATGCCGCCCGGTCGCGCAGCTCGGCGAAGCCCAGGCGGTCGGCGCCCACCTCCACCGCGGTGGCGTGGGGCCGAACGCGCGCCCAGTGCTCGAGCCGATCCAGGAATGGCATGGTGTGCGTTACCCCCGTGCGATGATCTCGCCGTGCGGCATGCCGAACCAGCCGTCCGGGTCGGCCGCCCACTGGCGCCAGGCGGCGGCCATCGCCTGCAGGTCGGCGAAGTCGGCCACTCCGGCCTCGATGGCGTGCGTCGCGAAGCTCGATTCGGTCGCCCGAACCGCCCAGGATTCGCCCCACCACTCACGTTCGATCGCGTTGGCGAAGCACCAGATCGACGCGCTGCTCTCCACGTCGGAGAACCCGGCGAGGCGCGCCCAGGCCTTGAGCGCACGCCCGGCGTCAGGGTCGCCGCCGTTCCAGTAATGCACGTCGCGGTACACGGTCATCCACTCCGACAGGCCCTGCAGCCGGGGGTAGTACATGACTCCCCCGTAGTCGACGTCCCTGGCCGCGAAGATCCCGCCGGGCCGGAGCACCCGACGGATTTCGCGCATGGCCGCGACGGGGTTGGCCACGTGCTGGATCACCTGGTGGGCGTGCACGATGTCGAAGGAGTCGTCGGCGAACCCGAGCGAGTAGACGTCGCCGACCTGGAAGCTCGCGTTGCGAACGCCCTCGTCGAAGGCCAGGCCGGCAGCGTGCTCGATGATCTCGGCGGAGGCGTCGATGCCGACGACCCGGCCGGGCGCGATCCGCCGGGCCAGGTCGACCGTGATCGTGCCGGGGCCGCAGCCCACGTCGAGCAGGGTCAGTCCGGCGGCCAGGTGCGGGATGAGGTAGGCCGCGGAGTTCGCGACCGTCCGCCAGGTGTGCGATCGGAGCACGCTCTCGTGGTGGCCGTGAGTGTAGTGCTCTCGCGGCGCCGTCTCCGGGCGTTCGGGCGAGTCGGTCATGCTCCGAGCCTACTCAGGTAGCGGCCCAACTAGGGTGGTCGGATGGCTGACTCCGTGAACTCCTCCGTGAACCCCTTCCTCGCTCCGAGCACGCTCCCGTACCAGCTGCCGCCGTTCGCGGACATCAGGGACGAGCACTACCGGGAGGCATTCGACCACGGCATCGCCGAGCAGCTCGCCGAGATCGCGCTGATCGTGTCCAACCCGGATGAGCCGACGTTCGAGAACACGCTGCTGCCGCTCGAGCGCAGCGGGACCACCCTCCAGCGGGTCGCCGCGGTGTTCTTCAACAAGAGCTCGTCCGACTCGAACGACTTCACCAACGCCCTCGAGGAGGAACTGGCGCCGCTGCTCGCCGCCCACGAGGACGCCATCCGGCTGGACCCCGGGCTGTACTCCCGGATCGCGTCCGTGCACGAGCAGCGTGAGGAGCCGGGCCGGGACGCCGAGTCGCTCTACCTGGTCGAGCGCTACCACACCGAGTTCACCCTCGCCGGGGCCGGGCTGTCCGATGCCGACAAGGCCACCCTCCGCGACTACAACAAGCGCCTGTCGACGCTGACGACGCGCTTCGAGAAGAACCTCCTGGCCGACACCAACGAGCTCGCCGTCCTGGTCGACGATGTCGCCGACCTGGACGGCCTCGCCGCCGGGGAGATCTCGGCCGCCGCCGAGGCCGCGAAGGAGCGCGGGCTGGATGGCTACCTGATCGGCCTCGTGCTCCCGACCTCCCACCCGTACCTGGCGAGCCTGACCAGCCGGGAGGTTCGCGAGCGGCTGCTGTCGGCCTCCGCGGCCCGCGGCATCCGCGGCGGCGCGCACGACAACCGCGACCTGGTCCTCGAGATCTCGCGCCTGCGGGCCGAGCGGGCGAGGCTGCTCGGCTTCGACAGCCACGCCGCCTTCGTCACGGCCGACGAGACGGCGAAGACGCCGGATGCCGTCGCCGGGATGCTCGGACGCCTCGCCCCTGCGGCGGCCAGGAATGCCCGGGTCGAGCAGGCCGAGCTGCAGAAGATCATCGACGCCTCCGGTGCGGGCTTCGAGCTCGCCGCCTGGGACTGGGCGTTCTACACCGAGAAGGTGCGCCAGGCCACGTACGACGTGGACACTTCCGCCATGCGCCCCTACTTCGAACTCGAGCGGGTGCTGCAGGACGGCGTCTTCCACGCGGCCACCCGGCTCTACGGGGTGACCTTCGCCCCGCGCCCCGACCTGGTCGCCTGGCATCCGGACGCCCGGGTCTTCGAGGTCTCGAACGAGGACGGTTCCCCCGTCGGCCTGTACATCGGCGACTTCTACACCCGCGATTCCAAGCGCGGCGGGGCGTGGATGAACCCGCTGATCTCCCAGTCGGCGCTGCTGGAAACGCCCACCGTCGTCTGCAACAACATGAACGTCGCCAAGCCCGCCGCCGGCGAGCCCACGCTGCTCAGCTTCGACGAGGTGAACACGCTCTTCCACGAATTCGGGCACGCGCTGCACGGGCTGTTCGCGCAGGTGACCTACCCGAAGTTCTCCGGCACGAACGTGTACCGCGACTTCGTCGAGTTCCCCAGCCAGGTCAACGAGATGTGGATGCTCCAGCCGGAGGTGCTGGCCAACTACGCCCGGCACCACGAAACCGGTGAGCCGATGCCGCAGGAGCTCGTCGACCGGATCCACGCGTCCGCCACGTTCAACGAGGGCTTCTCGACCAGCGAGTACCTCGCCGCTGCCCTGCTCGACCAGGCCTGGCACCGGATCGGTGCGGACACGGTGGTGACGGATGTCGCCGAGTTCGAGGCATCCGCCCTCGCCGCCGTCGGCCTCGACAACCCGCTCGTGCCCACCCGGTACGCCAGCACTTACTTCGCGCACACCTTCTCCGGCGGCTATGACGCCGGCTACTACTCGTACATCTGGAGCGAGGTCCTCGACGCGGACACGGTCGAGTGGTTCACCGAGAACGGCGGGCTCACCCGGGAGAACGGCGACCGCTTCCGCGACCGCCTGCTCGGCGTCGGCGGCCGGATGGATCCGCTGGAGGCCTACCGCGACTTCCGCGGCCGCGACGCGATCATCCAGCCTCTCCTCGACCGCCGCGGCCTCAACTAACCGCGAAACCGCAGTTGTGCGCCTTATTCGGGCGTTTTAGCGCGCACAACTGCGGTTTCGCGGGATTGAAATGGGTCCCAGCCCAGGCGGGCCCGGACTGCGGCGACGCCGCGGTGCGGGAACTCCGCCCACCCGGGCGCGAGCAGCTCTTCGGCCAGGTCGAGCAGCGCTCGCGCGCAGTCCTCCGGGCGAAGGGTGAGCAGGTCGTCGATCCGGGCCCCGACGGCCGGATGGGCCGCCTCGAAGCGGCGCCTCGGGTCGAGGCTGTCGAGCCGCTCGGGCCCCGTGGCCGGGACGCGCCGACCCAGCACCGGCAGCAGGTACGCCACGGCCTCCGAGCGGATGCTGTTTCCGGCGCTGAGCAGTTCGCCCCGGCGGGCGCGTCCCACCCCGATGAACAGCTGGGTGAGCACAAGGGCCAGGTCGCGCGCGTCGTCGGGCCCGCCGGTCGGCAGGGGCCGGGCGGCGACCCGCGCCATCGCATCCGTCACACCGTTCGCGTCGTAGAGCACGTCATAGGCGTTCGCGTGCCACCCGGCCAGGCCGGGGAGGTCGGTGATCCCGAATTCGAGCACGCGCCCGTCGTCGTAGATGACCTTCATCCCGCCGTGATGCTCGCGCACGCTGAGCGCGATCTGGTCCGCCCCGGGGAGCCAGGCCAGGCTGTCCCGGAACCGGTCCTCGGCGCCGGGAACCGTCAGCAGGGCGAAATCGTGGTCGCTCCACTCGTCGACCCTGTCGCGTTCGGCCGTCGAGCCCATCGCGACGAGCCCGACGATCTCGGGATCGGCCTCGGCCGTCGCCCGCAGCTCGGCGAGGAACGCGTCGAACCGCGCCCTGGTCGCCGCGTCACCGGTCTCCGTGGCGGCCTGGTCCGTCATGCCCGTCACTTCCCGAAAACGGGACGCAGCGACGCCCACGACTCGGCCCGGCAGTACACCGGGATCTCGTCCAACGGCACCGGGCGGCGCAGCGTGCGGCCGCCGGCGAGGGCCTGGCCGGTCCAGGCATCCACCCAGTCGCCGGCCGGCAGGTACACCGGCCAGTCGGTGGCGCCGGCCTCGAGCACCGGCGCGACGAGCAGGTCGTCGCCGAGCATCCACTGCAGCGGGTGCGCCCACACGTTCTCGTCGTGCGGGTGGTCGAAGTAGAGGGCCCGCATCAGCGGCGTGCTCGTGGCGATCGTGCGACGCGCCTGCTCGGCGAGGTAGGGCACGAGCCGTTCGCGCACCTCGATCAGGCGCCGGAAGACCGGGATCACCCGGTCATCCGCGTTGCGCTCCGCGATGTTCCACGGCGTGCGGTCCCGGGACGGGGTGCGGTGGTGGTTGAACTCGGAGTGGTACTGCATGATCGGCACGAACACGGATGCGGCGGCCGCGCGCAGGTACAGCTCGCCGTCCGGCACGTCCCCGGAGAAGCCGCCGAAGTCCCAGCCCCAGTAGAGCATGCCGCTCGACGCCGCGGACAGCCCGGCGAACATCGACCAGCGGAACGCGTCCCAGGTGGAGTTCTCGTCGCCGGCCCAGAACGCGCCGTGCGCCTGGGACCCGGTGAAACCGGCCCGGCTGAAGGTCACCGGCGCCTTGCCGGCCGACCGGAGCAGGTCGCCGTAGGCCTTGGCGTAGTGCACCGGGAACAGGTTGTTTCCCTCGTCGCCGCGCAGGCCGTTCCGGTAGACGAGGTCGCGTCCCCAGGCGTGTTCTCCACCGTCGGTCTTGAACCCGTCGATGCCGATCTCGTCGACGAGGTAGCGCCGCTTTTCTGTCCACCAGCGGGCCGACCGTTCGTCGGTCAGGTCCGGCATCAGGCCGAGCGGGAACCACCAGCCGCGGTTGCGGTACGGGCGGAGCGACCCGTCGGGCGCTTCCTCCCGGATGAGCACCCCCTCGCGCACCGCCGCGCGCGCGTCCGCCGCCGCCTGGCCGGTGGGGTGCGGCCGCATCTTCACCAGCGGAATCTGCCAGAGGTGCAGGCGCACCTCGCGCTCGTGCAGGTCGTCGACCATGCCCTTCGGGTCGGGCCAGGCGCCGTCGGCCGGGAAGGTGAAATCGTCCAGCCGCAGCGGGCCGCCCTCCTCGTCGACCTCGTACCGGGCATCGCGGAACACGGTGAAGGTGCTTTCGTCGCTCCACGCCTCGATGACGACCGAGCCGACGGGGATCTCGTGCCGCTCGTGCAGGTCGACCTGGCGCATCACCTCGGCCTGGGTGTTCCACTCGTTTCCACTGGCCCAGAGGCGGAAGACCCAGTCGGGCAGTTCCTCCGGCCGCCCGGCCTCGGCCAGGAACGCGTCGAGCACGGCGGCGGGTGAGCCGTCGAAGAACGAGACGGCGAGCACCGGGGTGCCGTCGTCGGGCGCATCCGTCTCGGCCTCGACGAGGATCCGGCCCGGCTGCTCGGCGCCGAAGTCGAACCAGCTCCGGCGGGAGGTGCGCAGGTGGAATCCCCAGCCGGACTCCCCCACCACGTGCGCGAACGGCATCGGCAGGTAGGTTTTGCGCTCGGCGCCCTGGTTCTTGTACTGCTCGAAGACGACCGAGTCGAGGGCGTGTCCCCGGTGGTCGAGGGTGTCGAAGCGTTCGCCGAGGCCGGTGACGTGCTCGTTCGCCGCGAGGGGCAGGGCGAAGCGCACCCGGCGGATCCGGCCGGCGCCGACGAGCACGCTGACGGTGCCGGGGACGATGCGGTCGCTGCCGTCCGCCTGGACCGCCCCGGCGGCATCCCGCCAGCCGAACACGGCGCATTCGAACCAGCGCGTGTTCTCCACCGACCCGTCGGCGCCGGTGGCGGTGAAGCGGTAGCGCAGGTTCTCGTCGGCGACGAGGTCGGTCAGCGTGAGCTGCCAGCCGCCGCTTGCCCGGGCCAGGCGGGCCTGGGCGGATGCGAGGTGACCGCCGTCCACGGTCTGGCCGCGGGAGGACCGCAGGGCCGGGGCGAGCTCCCGGGACTCGCGGGTGGTCCGGCCCTCGGTGCGGCGTTCGAGTTCGCACAGGACGGAGGCCACGTCGCCCGAGGTGCGCACGCCCAGGGTGAGGTCGGCGCCGGCGACCGGGTCGATCGGCCGGCGCTGCTCCGTGTCGACGGAGTAGGGGTGGCCGGACCCGAAGGGACGGTGGCGGATCATTGCTTCTTCTCCAGTGTGCTGAGGTCGAGTTCAACGGCCAGTCGAATGTACATTGCGTGGCTCCAGAGCAGGGGCTGGGCCACGGGGCCCCACCGCTCGACCCACTCGTCGCGCCGGGACGCATCCAGCAGGTGGTCGCGCACCTGCTCCGGCATGGAGCCGTCGGCGCCGATCGTCCCCGCCGCCCAGGCCAGTTGCTCGAGCGCCGCGCCGGGTTCCCCGGACCGGGCATATGCCAGTCCGAGCATGCAGCTGAGCAGCGGCCATTGGCCGCCGCCGTAGAAGGTGTCCGCCAGGTAGCGGTGCACGCCTCCGTCGACGTTGAGGGCCGAGGAGACCGCGGAGATGGTGGCCAGGCCGACGTCGGTCGACGGGCCGATCGCCCCGAGCGGGGCGACCACGGCCAGCAGGCTCGCGTCGACATCGCGGGAGCCGAGCCATTTCACGAGGTGACCGTCGATGGTTCCGCGTTCCCGGATGAGCGCCTGGATGTCCGCGTCTGCCGCTTCGGCGGCGCCGCGCAGCGGATCGGCCAGGCAGCCCGAGCCCAGGGCGGCACGCAGCCCGGCGGAGATGCAGCCGAGCGTCGAGACGTGCACCCGGTCGGAGTTCTCTTCCCACCAGTCGAAGCACGGCCGCCGCCAGGAGCTGACCAGGTACTCCACGCTGAGCACGATGGCGGCTTCCCAGCGTGCCAGGTCCTGCCCGTGCCGCTTCGCGTGCTCGACGGCCGCCCAGACCCAAGTGCCGTAGCCGTCCAGCTGGAAATCCCACCAGTCATCCACGCCCTCTTCCCCGGCGAAGGTGAACCGGGTCGGCAGCATCTCCACGTCGCCGACGGGGGTCCCTGCCGCGGCCGCGTCGACGATCCGGCGCACCTGGTCCACGCGGCCGAGCAGGATGCCGGTGCACCAATCGAAGAACCGGCCGGCCGAGTCGACGCCGCCAAAGCTCGAGACCCCGTCGGCGATGAAGGCACCGTCGCGGAACCAGGAGTAGCCCTTGTAGGCGGAGAAGGTGGGGCTGGCCGGATACGCGCCGGAGGCATCCTGCAACTCGAGGATCAGCTCGTAGCTGGAGCCGGCCAGGGCAATGAGCTGCGCTTCGCTCGGGCGGGGTCTGAGGGTGGCCTCGGTCATGGCGTGGTTCTCCTGCTGATGTGTGCGGAAAGTGTGTGTGTGGGAGGGTCCGGGGACAGGCGCCCCCGGACCCTCCGACCGGCCGCGGAACGGCCGGGGTGCTGCTAGCCGCCGATGACGGCGTTGATGCGCTTCTCGGCGGACTTCAGCGCTTCCTCGACGGTCTTCCGGCCGGCCTGGGCCTCGACGAGTTCCTCACCGGTGATGTCCTGCATCTCCGTCTGGCCCTTGGCGACGACGGGCGGCAGGGCGATGCCGTCCAGCGAATCGAAGACGGCCTTGCGGTTGGCGGGTGCACCCTTGTCGAGGTAGGTGGCGAGGGCATCCTCGTCGCTGATCGGCGGGAGTTCCCAGCCGGCGTCGAGGCGCGTCTGCACCATGGTGTCGCTGCTGGTCAGGAACTCGGCCCACTTGGCCGCGGCCTCGGTGTGCTTGGACGTCGCGGAGACGCCGACGGCGTTCGAGAACACAGCGCTGGCCTTGTCCGTGTTGCCGGGCTCGACGGCGATGTCCCAGGTGAACGGAACGTCGGCGACGGCGCCGAACACCCAGATGCCCGTGTGCAGCATGGCGAGCTTGCCGTCCTTGAAGAGGTTGGTGTCGAAGTCCGCCGTGCCCTGGCCCTGCTCGATGGTCGGCATGACGGTGCCGCTCTTCTCGACGAGCCACTTGGCGGCTTCGATGCCCTCCGGGGAGTTGAACGCGACGGACTTGCCGTCCTTGGCGAGGAAGTCGCCGCCGTTCTGCGCGAGCGCCTTGTAGTACTCGTAGAAGCTCACCGGCTGGTGGTCGCCCCAGACGCCCTTGGCCTTGTCGGTCAGTTTCAGCGCGGCGGCCTTCTCGTCCTCCCAGGTCCAGTCGTTCGTCGGGTAGTCGACCCCGGCCGCGTCGAAGAGGTCGGCGTTGTAGTAGAGCACGACGTCGGAGAAGGAGCTCGGCAGGGCGTACTGCTTTCCGTCGGTGGCGTAGGCGTCCAGCAGCGTCCCGCGGTAGGCGTCGGCGTTGTCGACGGGGATCTCCGCCAGCACGCCGTTGGCCTGGTAGGAGGCGTAGTTGGAGTACTCGATGTCGAAGACGTCCGCGGCCGTGCCGGCGGCGAGGTCGGTCTGCAGGGCGGTTCCATAGTCACCGTACGGGAGCGTCTTGACGTCCACGGTGATGTTCTTGTTCTCCTTCTCGAAGGCGTCGACGATCTTGCTGAGGTTGTCCTCGTTGCCGTCGTTCGAGATGAAGTTGGAGTAGGTGATGGTGACGGGACCGGCGGGTGCGGCTGACGGGGTCGCCGCGCATCCGCTCATGACCAGGGCCGCGCACGCGGCAAGGCCGGCTGTGGCAACGAGTTTGCGATTCATGTGACTGCTATCTCCTTTGATATCGGGTGAAACGGATTGCGCGGGGTCTCGGGGATTACTTGATCCCGGAGCTTGCGACGCCCTGGATGATGTACTTCTGGGCGAAGATGTAGAGCGCCAGCATGGGCAGCACGCTGACGACGGAGCCGGCCATGACGACATCCCATTGGGTCGTGTACTGACCCACGAGGCCGGCGAGGGCGACGGGCAGGGTTTGCAGCTCCGGCGAGCGGAGGACGACGAGCGGCCAGAGGAAACTGTTCCAGCTGCCCATGAAGGCGAACACCACGAGGGTGGCCAGGGCCGGCCGAATGTTGGGCAGGATGATCGTCCAGAAGATCCGGAAGTGACCGGCCCCGTCGATCGTGGCGGCCTCGTCCAGTTCCCGGGGCACCTGGTTGATGGCCTGGCGGAGCAGGAAGATGCCGAACGCCGTCGCGAACGTGGGCAGCAGCGCGCCGAGGTAGGTGTTCAGCAGCCCGAAGGCCTTCAGCTCGGAGAACAGCGGCACGATCAGCACCTGGAGCGGGATCATCATCGTGGCGAGGTAGATCGCGAAGACGACGCCCTGGCCGCGGAAGGGCAGCCGGCTGAACGCGTACCCGGCCGTGGCGCTGGTGAACAACTGCACGACCGTCGTGATCACGGCGAGCAGCAGGCTGTTCACCATGACCTGGCCGAACGGACGCTCGGTGAACAGCTGCAGGTAGGCGGCCAGCGATGGATTGTCCGGGAAGAGCGCGGGCGCCAGGGTCAGGCCGGCACCCGGGCTGATCGAGGTGATGATCGTCCAGAGGAACGGGAAGAACATGAGCAGCGCGCCGATGATCATCACGACGTGCAGCAGGACGAACCCGACGGTTCGGCGGGTGCCCGACCTGGTGTCCCGCTTCAGGGACGGCCGGCCGACCGACCGGACCGGCGTGGCATCCGCCGTAGTCGCATCCGTCGTAGTCGCATCAGCCATAGTCGCATCAGCCATAGTTGACCCACCTCTTTTGCCCACGAATTTGGATGACGGTAACGAAAAGCACGACGGCGAAGAGCAGCCAGGACAGTGCGGATGCCTCGCCCGCCTTGCCGTAGCGGAAGGTCAGGTCGTAGATCTGCTGCACGACCACCTGGCTGGCGCCACCGGGCCCGCCGCCGGTCATCGCGTAGACCTGGTCGAAGACCTGGAACCCGTTGATCAGCGAGATGACGACGACGAAGAACGTGGACGGCGACAGGAGCGGCAGGGTGACGCTGACCAGGCGGCGCCACCAGCCGGCGCCGTCGACCTTCGCCGCGTCGTAGAGGTCCTGGTTGATCGCCTGCAGGCCGGCCAGCAGGATCACCATGACGAAGCCGATGTCTTTCCAGGCCGAGGCCAGGATGATCGAGGGCATGGCCCAGGCCGGATCGGACCACCAGCCGGGGCCGGCGATGCCGAAGGCCTCGAGGACCGTGTTGACGATGCCGTTGCTCGGGTTCAGCAGCCAGCGCCAGACGAGGGCCACGACGATCCAGCTCGTGATGACCGGGAGGAAATAGACCCCGCGCAGGAGCGACCGGCCCTTGAGTGCCGTGTTCAGGGCGAGGGCGAGGGTGAGCCCGCCGATGTAGACGAGGGGCAGGTAGCCCGCGATGTAGTAGATCGTGTGCAGGAACACGTCGCCGGTGCGCGGGTCGGCGAGCAGCGAGCGGTAGTTGTCGAGGCCGACCCAGGTCATCGGCGCGAGCAGGTTCCATTCGTGCAGGCTGACCCAGGCCGCGGCGACCATCGGTCCGAGCGTGAACATGGCCAGCGGGATCGCGCTCGGCAGGATGAAGGCGAGCACGGTCAGGGCGTAGGTGACGCGGGCCCTGCGGGAGCGTCCGCGCCGGGCGGATGGCCGGGGTGCGTTCGGCTGCACGACCTCGTCGACGGCGGGGAGGACGGCGGGGATGGTCGTCACGATCCGGCCTCCTGCGGTGCCGATTGCTCGACCAGCCTGGCCCGAACGAGTCGACCCTGGTCGCCGGCGAGGCCGTCGGAGTCGAAGGGCGTGGCCAGCACGAGCGCCGCGGCACCCTGCGCCCAGCTTTCGTCCTGCCAGTTCTCGACGGCCACGGCAACCTGGCGGCGGCTGGGCATCAGCGCGGACCGGAGCGCGACCTCGAAGGCGAATGACCAGTGCTTCCAGGCTGAGGTTCCCTCGCCGAGCACGATGATGATCTCCGGGTCGAGGGTGTGTACGACGCCGGCCAGGGCGCGCCCCAGGCGGTGGCCCGCCTGGCCGAAGATCGCCGTGGCCGCCGTGTTGCCGGCGTCCGCGGCGGCGCCGAGCGCGGTCATGCCGCCCTGCGCGCCGAGGACGCCGGCGGTGCGGGCGCTGCGCAGGAGGGCGGCCTCGCCGATGTAGGCCTCGAGGCATCCTCGGTTCCCGCAGGAGCAGACCGGGCCGTCTTCGGTGACCGGGATGTGGCCGACCTCGCCGGCGCCCCCGGAGAAACCGCGGAGCACCGCGCCGTCGACGACGATTCCGGCGCCGACGCCGGTGCCGATGGTCACGACGAGGAAGTTGTCGTGCCGGCGGCCGACGCCGTACAGGCGTTCGGCCATCGCCAGGGCGTTGACGTTGTTCTCGACCAGCACCGGCAGGTCGAGTTCGCGCTGCAGCGTCGCCCCGAGCGGCACCTGGCTCCAGCCGAGCTGGGCGGAGTCGACGAGGCCGCTGCCCTGGTTGTCCACGCTGCCGGGCACGCCAATGCCGATGCCGAGCACCGGTGTCGAGCTCCCGCCGGCGATGAAGCGGCGCAGCAGCACGGTCAGCTCGGCGAGGAAGGTGGAGGACGACGCGTCGAACGGTTCACTGGCCGAGCGGAGCACGGCGCCGTCGATTCCGACCTCGACGAAGGCGACGTGGTCGAGGACGACCTTGACGCCGATCGCGTGCCCGGCGGTCGAGACGATCCCGAGCATCCGGGCCGGTCGGCCGCCCTGCGACGGTGCCTGCTCCAGTTCCTGGAGGAGGCCGTCGGCGAGCAGGTCCCTGGTGAGCTGGGTCATCAGCGCCGGCGACACGTCGAGCACGCGGGCCAGATCGGCCCGCGATGCGGGGCCGTGCGCACCCAATTGCGCCAGGATCGCGGACCGATTGACGTCGGTTCGCGCTGCGGGACGAAACACCATTGTTCCCCTTTGTTTAGGACTAAATAAACCCTAGAACAATGTTCGCCCTCCGTCAACAAAAACTTCCCGCGAAACCGCAGTTGTGCGCGAAATACGGCACGAATAACGTGCACAACTGCGGTTTCGCGGGGGTGGAGGCGCGAAAGGGGGCTAGGAGACGGCGGGCTCGAGCAGGCGGAAGCGCCGGGCAACCGGGTCGAGCTCGGCCAGGACGTTGTGCGGGAGCACCCACGGTGGACGGATACTCCACGACGTCGAGGCCGAACACGTCGCGCAAGGTGGCCGGTCCGGCTCGGTAGACGTGCGGGTAGACGCTCGATCCCGGCCAGGACGTCGCGACGACGGCGACGCGATCCCCCGCGCTCAGGCGGGGCGGGCGGGTGATCTCCACGGGTCGGGGGTCAGGCGGACTTCTCTTCGCGCCGGGCCTTGTGGTGCACGATCGTGGGCTCGGCGTTGTCGAGCACAGCCTCGCGGGTGACGATGACGCGGGCCACCTCGGTGCTGGACGGCACCTCGAACATGATCGGCCCGAGGACCTCTTCCATGATCGCGCGCAGGCCGCGGGCACCCGTCTTGCGGAGCACGGCCAGGTCGGCGATCGCTTCGAGGGCGGGCTGCTCGAATTCGAGCTCGACGCCGTCGAGTTCGAACATGCGCTGGTACTGGCGCACCAGGGCGTTCTTCGGCACGGTCAGGATCTGCATGAGCGCCACCTGGTCGAGCTGCGTGACGGTGGCGACGACGGGAAGACGCCCGATGAACTCGGGGATCAGGCCGAACTTGTGCAGGTCTTCCGGGAGCACCTCGCCGAAGAGGTTGACGTCGTCGCCCTTGCTGTGCAGCGGGGCGCCGAAGCCGATGCCCTTCTTACCGGCCCGCGAGGAGATGATGTCTTCGAGCCCGGCGAACGCGCCGGCCACGATGAACAGCACGTTCGTGGTGTCGATCTGGATGAACTCCTGGTGCGGATGCTTGCGGCCGCCCTGCGGCGGAACCGACGCGATGGTGCCCTCGAGGATCTTCAGCAGGGCCTGCTGCACGCCCTCGCCGGAAACGTCGCGGGTGATCGACGGGTTCTCGGCCTTGCGGGCGATCTTGTCGATCTCGTCGATGTAGATGATGCCGGTCTCGGCGCGCTTGACGTCGTAGTCCGCGGCCTGGATCAGCTTGAGCAGGATGTTCTCGACGTCTTCGCCGACGTAGCCGGCCTCGGTCAGGGCCGTCGCATCCGCCACGGCGAAGGGCACGTTGAGGCGCTTGGCAAGGGTCTGCGCGAGGTAGGTCTTGCCACAGCCGGTGGGGCCGATGAGCAGGATGTTGGACTTGGCGATCTCAACGTCGTCGCGGATGGCGTCGGCCGCGGTCAGCGTCGCCCGGGAGCGCACGCGCTTGTAGTGGTTGTAGACGGCAACGGCGAGGGCGCGCTTGGCGGCCTCCTGGCCGATGACGTACTCCTCGAGGAAGCCGAAGATCTCCTTGGGCTTCGGGAGATCGAACTCGCCGCTGCCCTCCTCCGAGCCGGCTTCGGCGAGCCGCTCTTCGATGATCTCGTTGCACAACTCGACGCACTCGTCGCAGATGTAGACGCCCGGCCCCGCAATGAGCTGCTGGACCTGCTTCTGGCTCTTTCCGCAGAAGGAGCACTTCAGCAGATCGGCGCTTTCGCCTATTCGGGCCATCTGTAGCCTCCTCCATCGGTGTCGCTGTCATCGAGCCTAGCCTGTGCCTGTGACACCGCGTGTACGCCGTGCCCAAAGCGAAACGGCGCGCCCCCGAAGGTGGCGCGCCGTTTCGAATGCTGCGTGGCGCGTCTACTTGACGAGAGTCGGCAGGTTCTTGCGGCTGGTCAGGACCTGGTCGATCAGGCCGTACTCGAGGGCCTCGGCCGCGCCCAGGATCTTGTCGCGGTCGATGTCCTTGTTGACCTGTTCCACCGACTTGTTGGAGTGGTGCGAGAGGGTCTCCTCGAGCCAGACGCGCATGCGCATGATCTCGGCGGCCTGGATTTCGATGTCCGAGGCCTGCCCGCTGCCCGATCCGCCGACCGACGGCTGGTGGATGAGGATGCGCGCGTTCGGCAGGGCGAGGCGCTTGCCCGCCGTTCCGCCGGCCAACAGCACGGCCGCGGCCGAGGCCGCCTGGCCGAGGCAGACCGTCTGGATGTGCGGGCGGATGTACTGCATCGTGTCGTAGATCGCCGTCATGGCCGTGAACGAGCCTCCGGGCGAGTTGATGTACATGACGATGTCGCGGTCGGGGTCCTGGCTCTCGAGCACGAGGAGCTGGGCCATGACGTCGTCCGCGGAGGCGTCATCCACCTGCACGCCGAGGAAGATGATGCGGTCCTCGAAGAGCTTGGCGTAGGGGTCCTGGCGCTTGTAGCCGTAGGCCGTGCGCTCCTCGAACGTGGGCAGGATGTACCGGGAGTCCGGCATCGAAGCGGCGGGGCCGCCGCGCGAGCTGGATGCGGTTCCACCGAATGTGGGGATGGTCATAGTGTTCTTCCTCTTCGGTTCGGTGGGCTACTTATTGTTGTCCGCGGCCACGGTGCCGCCGCCGCCGGCGACGTCGGTGGCTGATTCGCGGACGTGGTCGACGAAACCGTACTCGAGGGCTTCCTGCGCGCTGAACCAGCGGTCGCGGTCGCCGTCGGCGTTGATCTGCTCGACCGTCTTGCCGGTCTGCGCCGCCGTGATCTCGGCCAGGCGCTTCTTCATGTCGAGGATGAGCTGCGCCTGGGTCTGGATGTCGCTGGCCGTGCCACCGAAGCCGCCGTGCGGCTGGTGCAGGAGGACGCGGGTGTTCGGGGTGATGTAGCGCTTGCCCTTGGTGCCCGAGGTGAGGAGCAGCTGGCCCATCGAGGCGGCCATTCCGATGCCGACCGTGACGATGTCGTTCGGCACGAACTGCATCGTGTCGTAGATTGCCATGCCGGCTGTGATCGACCCGCCGGGCGAGTTGATGTACAGGTAGATGTCGAGCTTGGGGTCCTCGGCGGCCAGCAGCAGGATCTTGGCACAGATCTCGTTGGCGCTGTCGTCACGGACCTCTGAGCCGAGCCAGATGATTCGGTCTTTCAGCAGTCGGTCAAATACGCCGGGTGTCGGTGTCATATCGGCCATGTCGCGCTCCGTTTCGCTTGTCGCTTCAGAATGAATCTATAGGAGCCCGGCCGGAAGAACGGCTGTGTTCGCCCTCGGCAGATTACGCGGCGTTGCCCCTCAACCGCCAACTGTTGTCGAAGCGGACAACTGTGGCCGGTGCGCGGGGAACATTTGTCCGATTTGGCACCAGATACAGGGGGCGGAGACGGGCGGGACGCAGAACGGGCCGGATGTCGTGTGACATCCGGCCCGGAGGCGCTCGCTCGTGACGGAGCGCGCGCGTGCTACTTCTTGGCAGCGGCCTTCTTCTTGGCCTTGGCCTTGGCCTCTGCTTCGACCGGCGCAGCGGTGTTCTCGTCCTCGGTGCTGTCGTCCTCGGTGGTCTCGTCCGCCGCGGCATCCTCTGCCGTGTCGTCGTCTTCGACCGCGCTGAATTCGGACAGGTCGACGGTCTTGCCGTTCGAGTCGACAACCTTCGCCTTGCCCAGGGCGATAGCCAGCGCCTTGTTGCGGGCGACCTCGGCCACCATCGACGGGATCTGGCCGTTGCTGCTCAGCGCCTGGACGAACTCGCTCGGGTCCATGCCGTACTGGCTCGCACCCTGGATCAGGTACTGGGTCAGTTCGTCCTGGCTGACCTGGACCTTCTCGGCCTCGGCGATCGTGTCGAGCAGGATCTGCTGGCGGAACGTCTTCTCGCTCGAGGCGGTGACCTCCGCGCGGTGCTCGTCGTCCTCGAGGCGGCTCTCGCCCTCGAGGTGACGGTTCACCTCGTCTTCGATGATCGCCGCGGGGATCGGGACCTCGACGGACTCGAGCAGCTGCTCGATGAGCTGGTCCCTGGCCTGGTTACCCTGGCCGAAGACCTTGGAACGCTCGACCTGGGTCTTGAGGCTCTCGGTCAGCTCGGAGACCGTGTCGAACTCGCTGGCGATCTGGGCGAAGTCGTCGTCGACGGGCGGGAGCTCGCGCTCCTTGACGGCGGAGACGGTGACGACGATCTCGGCGGTTTCGCCCTCGTGGTCGCCGCCCATGAGCTTCGAGTTGAACGTGGTGGTCTCGCCGGCGCTGAGCGAGTCGAGCGCCTCGTCGATGCCCTCGATCAGGTCGCCGGAGCCGACCTCGTAGGAGATTCCGCTGGCGGTGTCGACCTCGACGCCGTTGATGGATGCGACCAGGTCGATCTGGGCGAAGTCGCCGGTCTTCGCCGGACGCTCGACGGTGACGAGCGTGCCGAAGCGGCTGCGCAGCTTGTCGAGCTCCTCGGTGACCTCGTCGTCGGACACCTCGACGGCGTCGACGGTGAGCGTGAGCCCCTTGTAGTCGGGAAGCTCGATCTCGGGGCGGACGTCAACCTCGATGGCCAGCAGCAGGTCGCCGGAGAAGTCCTTGTCGCTGGGCCATTCGACGATGTCGGCTTCCGGACGGCCCAGGGGGCGCAGCTTGTGCTCTTCGACAACCTTGCGGTAGAAACCGTCGAGGCTTTCGTTGACCGCGTGCTCCAGGACGCCGGACTTGCCGACGCGCTGGTCGATGATGGCGGGCGGAACCTTGCCCTTGCGGAAGCCGGGGATGTTGATGCCCTCGGCAATGTGCCCGTAGGCGTGGGTGATGCTGGGCTTGAGCTCCTCGGGCGTCACCGTGATGGTGAGCTTGGCGCGCGTGGGGCTCAGCTTTTCGACCGTTGACTTCACGTGGGGACTCTCCTGTGTTTTGAACGATTGCGTGCGTGGGGGGTGATGGTCGGGGCGACAGGATTCGAACCTGCGACCTCTCGGTCCCAAACCGAGCGCTCTACCAAGCTGAGCTACGCCCCGGATCGCCATCTCAACCCGTTGGGGCCCTCCGGTTGACGCGAGAAAGCTCCTCACGGCAGGCCGATTGACCTCGGTAAGTCTAGTGCACAGCTCCGGCGTCCCGACGCGTGGTCGTGCAGCGAGCGCCCGCCAACGTGTACTACGCTATTCGAGTGCCCGGCGACGGGCCCTGGGGATGTAGCTCAATGGTAGAGCCTCAGTTTTCCAAACTGATGGCGCGGGTTCGATTCCCGTCATCCCCTCCAGAATCACCGTCCCGCCGGAATCAGCGCCCTTTCCGCAGATCTCGCAGCGGAGCAGACGGGCGGGCTGGCCGAGGAGCATCCGAGCCGCCCGCAAGGCTGCCGCTCGTTTGCGGAGAAAGTACCTTCATCGGCCTCGGGAAGGTACTTTGTCCGCAACTCAGCGAGAGGGCCGGGCCCTGGGGTCAGCGCTGAAGGAACGATCAGTGCTGGAGGAACCTCAGCACGGCCAGCACCCGGCGGTGGTCGGACCCCGAGTCCTCAAGCCCGAGCTTCTGGAAAATGGACGTCACGTTCTTCTCTACCGCCCCAACGCCGATCACCAGGGCGGAGGCGATCCCGCCGTTGGTGCGCCCCTCGGCCATCAGGCCGAGCACCTCGCGCTCCCGCGGTGTGAGCGAGGCGAGCGGATCGGTCCGCCGGGCCAGCAGCTCCCGCACCACCTGCGGGTCGAGCACCGTGCCGCCCGCGCTGATGCGCCGAACGGCATCCTTGAGCTCCTCGAGCGACGCGACCCGGTCCTTGAGCAGGTAGCCGAGGCCCCCGTCGCCGGCGGCCAGCAGCTCCTGGGCGTACGTGCCCTCGACATACTGGCTGAGCAGCAGGATCCCGATGCCGGGAAGCCGGCGGCGCAGTTCGAGAGCCGCGCGCACGCCCTCGTCGCGGAAGGTGGGCGGCATCCGCACATCGAGCACGGCGAGGTCGGGCCGGAGCCGGTCTACGTCTGCCAGCAGCGCGTCGGCATCGCCGTACGCGGCCAGCGTCTCGAAGCCGGCTTCGTCGAACAGCCTGGCCAGTCCCTCGCGCAGCAGCACGGAATCCTCCGCGAGGACCAGGCGCACCGCGCCTCTCGCCCCGTCCTCAGTCATGTCTTCAGGATAGGGGCGAAACGGATGCCGCGGGTCGGGTCCCCGGCATCCGCCCGGGCCGCCCTAGCTGGGGTATTCCTCCGCCACACAGCCGTTCTCGATGAAGGCCTCCGGGTTGTCGCCCTGCCCGTCGAAGTGTCCGGTCGCTCCGGCCAGCCACCAGTCGAACGCGGGAATGACGTCCTCGAGGTCCTGGTGGTTCTGGTGCGCCTGCACGACGGCGACCTTGTCGGTGGTGATGATCACGTACGGGTTCTTCTCGCTGTGGGTCGCGTGGCAGTAGGTGACCTTGTGGTCGTCGGACGGCTGCGAGGCCGTGGCGGATGCCGCGACGCCCAGTGCGCCGAGGGCCGCGAACGGAACGGCGGCGAACAGGGCGACGACGCGGGCGCGCTTTCGCCCGGCCTCTGTAGACAGGATCATTTGTGGTACTCCCTTCGGGTAAGAGTGCTTCTTAGCCACATCAGAGCACGGTGCGCTGTCCCCCAACAAGGGGCAACCTGAGCAATTCTCACCCCCAGTTCGAGGGACCCGCGTTCCTCGCGCGCCTGGCGGCAGGCCCGGCACGCGCCGTTCCCGAAAAGATGAGTGACCCTCACTTTGGGGTATCCGGGTGCCTTGTCGGCGGGATACCCGGCCTGCTTTGCTGAGCGCGTGACCCCACTCTTACCCGAAAGGAGGGTCACCCCATGATCCAATCCGGCCTCGTGACACCGAGCCTGCTGGCGGCCGTGCGCCCGATCGCGATCACATCGACCGGGGTCGAGGCCGAGAACATGGGCCTGGTCGCCCTGCTGCTCTTCCTTGCCGGCGCCGCCGTCCTGGTCATCGTCAGGAGGCGCGGGCTGAAGTCACCGCCGCTGACGATGGCCCGACCGGCACATCACCGTCACGCCGCCAACCGGAACCCGGCCGGGCGCAAGGTCTGGACGCACCGAACTCCTGCCGGGGCCCGGACCGGCATCGGGCATCGCCACCAGGCGCCGGTCAGGCCGCATCCGGAACCGTAGCCGGCACGGAGACGGGCACGGAGACGGGCACGGAGACGGGCACGGAGCCCGACAGCGTTGACGCCAGCGGGATGTGCGCGCCGATCGCCGTCGGTCCCCCGGCCGGGCTGGTGAGTGAGAGGACCCCCCGCAGCCCGCGCAGCCGTTCGTGGAGCCCCTGCAGGCCGTGGCCGTCGGTGAAGACCGCTCCACCGCATCCGTTGTCCATCACCCAGAGGTCGAGCCAGGTGCTGTCATCATCCGGGACACGGCGCAGCGTCGCGTGCAGGCGGATGCTCGTCGCCCGGGCATGCTTGGCCACGTTGGTGAGCAGCTCGGCCGCGACGAAGTAGGCGTTGCGTTCGATCTCGGACGAAAGCCGGAGGGCGGGATCGAGGTTCATTTCCAGCTGCACGGGTACCGTGCTGCGCGCGGCCAGCGACTCGAGCCCGGCGACCAGGCCGCGGTCCTGCAGGATGGGCGGAACGAGCCCGCGGGACAGTGCGCGCAGTTCCTCGAGGGTTTCATGCGCCTGGTTCCTGGCCTCGGCGAGCAGGCTGCGGACGGCCTCCGGGTCGGTGTCCAGCTTGCGTTCGGCGGCGGCGAGGTCCATCTGCAGCCGGACCAGCCGTTGCTGGGGTCCGTCATGGATGTCGCGCTCGAGGCGACGAAGCGACTGGTCCTCGGCTGAGACGGCCGCGCCGCGGGATGCGCTCAGGTCGGCTACCTCGCGCTGCAGTGCCTCCGAGGGCCAGGCCCCGAGCATGACGCGCGCCGTCGCGTGGTGCGCGATCAGCAACATCCGGGTCAGGTAGGGCAGGGTCAGCAGGAAAATGGCGCCGAGGATGAACTGGAGGATGCTCTCGCCGACGAACGGGGCGACGGAGAGCGTGTTCCCGGGCACGAGCCAGTCCGCCACGAGGTCGAAGAGCTGGATTCGACCGTCGCCAACGGGGACGAAGCCGCCCCAGGCCCAGAAGCTGACACCGCCGAGGCCCACGGACAGACAGACGATTGTGACGATCCAGCTCACGAGGCCGAGGAAGAAGTTCACGACCATGCCGTGCAGCAGGTACAGCCAGTAGTGTCCGTTGACGAGCGGGCCGAGGATGGTCCGCAGCGGCGTGGCTGCCTCGCCCGGGGGCGCCCAGCGCGGGGGCGTGATCGGGGGCCGGCCGGCCCAGCGCAGCCGCAGCAGCTCGAAGGCGCCGAATCCGCGGGCGATGTACAGGGCCGCGACGACGAGGAAGAGCCCGACGAACATGGCGACGAGCCCGACCCCGGTGAAGAAGACGGTGCTGAGCGTGGTGAGGGCCGCGATGACGATGGGCAGGGTGGGCAGCAGAAACCCGAGTTCCCTCGGCACCTGCCGCCAGAGGCTGCCGTAGGTCGCCCGCGGGCGGACAGGCGGCGCGGCTGCGGATGGATCCGCCGCGGGCGAAATGGCTGCGGACACCGTGGCTGTCGGCGCCGTGGCAGCGGGCGGCGCGGCGGCTGGCGAAGCGGGCGGTGTGGCTGCGGGCGGTGTGGCCGAGGCCGGTGGAACTGCGGGTGGTGTGGCTGCGGGTGGTGTGGTCTGCACGGCATCCAGCGTGGCAGACTGCGCCGGTCCCGGGGTGGTTTCAGTGGTCATGACTCCACTCTCGCGCCGCGGCGTCACCCGCCCCACCCGGACAGCCTCCGGATCCCCTCGGGGGTAATCCCCCGTCCATGCCCCCTCACTCCCCGCGAAACCGCAGTTGTGCGCGTCAAAACGCCCGAATGACGCGCACAACTGCGGTTTCGCGGGGAGTGTGGGGAGGGGCTCAGAGGGTGGTGTGGGTGAAGCGGCCGGCCAGCAGGGTGGCGGCCACGGGCATCCGCCGGAGATCGGCCACGGATGCCGTCAACGGGTCGACCTCGCAGACCGCCAGGTCGGCGACCTCCCCCACCGCGACCTGGTGCCGCCCGCGCGCGGACGCGGCCAGGGCCGCCTGCCGGGAGATCGCCTGCTCGGGGTGCCACGGCTCGCGGCCCTCCGTGCCGCGCCCAACGGCGGCGGCCATCGTCACCCAGGGGTCGAGGGGCGCGACCGGGGCATCCGAGCCGAGTGCCAGCTGCACGCCGGCGTCCAGCAGGCTCGCGAGCACGAAGGCCCGGCCGGTGCGGCCGGCCCAGTAGCGGTCGGCGACATCGCGGTCGTCCAGGGCATGCTCCGGTTGCACGCTGGCGACCACGCCCAGCCGGGCGAATCGGCCGATGTCGGCGGCGGCGAGCAGTTGCGCGTGTTCGATGCTGCCCTCGCAGGCGAGCTCCGCGAACGCGTCGAGGGCCAGGCTGTTGGCGTGGTCGCCGATGGCATGCACGGCCGGGCGGATGCCGGCCTCGGCCGCGGTCCGCATCAGCGAGACGAGCTCCGCGGGCGGCACCGTGAGCATCCCGTGCGCACCCGGGGTGCCTTCGAGGCCGGGATACTCGTCGAAGCAGTACGCCGTGCGGGTGTTGAGCGACCCGTCGGTGATCACCTTGTACGGGCCCACGGTGAGCAGTCCCCCGGTTCCGTCGACCGGAGCCCCGGTTCTCAGGCCGAGCGCCACCGCCCGCGCCAGGTCCTGGCTGTAGATGCCGAACTCGACCCGGAGCGCATCCGTGCCCGCGGCGATCCGGCGCCGCCAGGTGTCGAGGTTCCAGGTCATTTCGAGGTCGACGATGCCGACGACGCCGCGGGATGCCGCGACCCGCGCCGCCTCGTCGGCCCAGCCGTCCATCACCGCGTCCGCGACCGCGCCGAGCGAGGCGACGACGGCGAAGCAGTCGTCCTCCCGGAGCAGCCCAGTGGGATGGCCCGCGAAACCGTGCAGCGCAAGCGCCGCCGAGTTCAGCCAGCAGCTGTGCAGGTCGCCGCTGACCAGCACGACGGGGACGTCCCCGGATGCGGCGTCGAGCACCTCGAGCCCGGGAGCGTCCGGCCACAGCCCGTCGCGGAAACCGAACCCGACGAGGGTGTCCCCGGACGGTACCGAGGGAACGCGCCCGGCGACGGAGACGGCCGCCGCCGCGGCGGATGCCGCGGCAGAGACATCGAGGCGCCGTGCCGTCTGCGCCCACTGGCTGAAATGCACGTGGTTGTCCCAGAGCCCTGGGATGACCCACCGCTCACCGAGGTCGACCGTGCGCGTCGCCGGGCGGCCGGGGTCGGTGTAGCCGACGCGCCGGATCACGCCGTCGGCGATTTCGATGTCGACGACGTCGTCGCTGCCCGGGAGGCGGCCATTCAGCAGGAGAAGCGTCGTGGAACCCGTCACCGACCGAGCCGATCGTGCACGCGCCGCATTTCGGCGGCCAGGGGCGCACTCGCGTACGGCCCGTCGCCCTCGAGTTCCGCGATCACGCGTTCCACGGTCGCGGCCGGTTTGTTCTGGCTCATCTTGTTCTTGGCCACCAGCCGGGTGACCCTCAGGCGGAAACCCACCGTCCCCGCCGAGATGCGCTCGGCATACGCGGCGTCAACCTGCGTGCCCTTCATGCGGCGCGGCTCAGGCATCCGCTCCTCGAAGTGGTCGACCAGACCCTCGAGCACACGCAGGTTCTCTTCGGCGCTGAGCAGCTCAGGCGTGCCGTAGAGGTGCGCGGTGATGAAGTTCCAGGTGGGGACGGCCCCGGACGCGTCGTACCAGCCGGGCGAGATGTAACCGTGGGGGCCCTGGATAACCACGATCAGCTGGTGAGAACCGAGTTCGTGCAGCTGCTCGTCCGGGCGGCCCACGTGCCCGAGCAGCACGATGCCCTCCGACGACTCGTCGAGGATGACCGGGTAGTGCGAGGCGACCAGTTCGCCGGCCGAGGTGTGGCTGACGATCGTGGCCCACGGGTTTTCCCTGATCAAGCGCTTGATTTCGGCGGTTTCGCCGAGCACGAAACTGGGGTTCTGTCTCATCGGATTCCGCTTTCCAGGTCGATCGTTCCGGCCGAGGGCCGCTGGCAGGACGGGCACCAGTACAGCTTGCGTGCCCCCATCTCCTCGAGGGCGATGTGCGTGCCGCAGACGCGGCAGGGCAGCCCCTCGCGTTTGTAGACCCAGTGCCGGTCCGCCCGGTTCCTCATGGCCAGGACGTACTCGTCGTCGCCGAGGTCGTCCATCGTCATCATCTGGCCGGTTTTCACGCCGATGGCGAGCAGGTGCGACCAGTCCCGCCAGAGGCCGCGGACCGTGTCGTCGCTGAGGGTCTTCCCTGGGGCATGCGGGTCGATCCGGGCGCGGAACAGGAGCTCGGCCCGGTACACGTTGCCGATGCCGGCCACCACCGCCTGGTCCATCAGGAGCAGGCCGATCGGGGTGGGCCTGCGGCGCACCGCGTGCGTGAACCGGTCTTCCGCGGCCTGGCCGTCGTCGAGCTGGGGATCGGGTCCGAGCTTGGCGATCACAGCTTCCACCTGGCCGGCGTCGAGCACTTCGCACGCGGTCGGACCGCGAAGGTCGGCCGAGACGGTGTCGGTGAGCAGGCGAACGCGCACCTGGCCCACGGGTTCGGGCGGGAAGGTCTCGACCGCGCCCAGTTCCTTTTCCTGCTCGGCCATCCGCACCCGGGTGCGGCGCGGGGCCCCGATGCTGTGCAGGGAGTTCTCGCCGGCCGAGTCGAGCACGGCGCCCAGGCCGGCCCGACCCAGGTCCGTGCCGGCCAGGACCGTGCCGCGCTGGTTGGTCTGCCCCATCCTGCCGTTGGCCGACGCGATCGTCGCGTCCATCAGGATGTCCCCGGCGAAGTCCCACGCGCCGTACATGCCCAGGTGGATGCGCAGCCAGAGTCCGTTGTCGAACTCGAGGAACATTTGCTTGCCGACGGCCCGGGCATCCGTCATCACATGGCCGTCGAGCTGCTCGGCCCCCGCCACGAACCGGCCCTGCGGCGAGGAGAGGCGCACGGGCTTGCCGACGAAGTTGCGCGCGAACTGGCGCGTGATCCGGTGGACGGAATGACCCTCGGGCACGGTCAGGCCACGATGTCTTTGCCGGCGATCCGCCCGGTTGTTTCGTACTCCGCGAGCTGGGCGATCCGGCGCGCGTGCCGCTCGGCCCCGGAGAACGGCTCGGCAATGAACGCGTCGATGAAGGCCGTCGCGTCTTCGACGGTGTGCTGCCTGGCCCCGATGGAGATGACGTTGGCGTCGTTGTGCTCCCGGGCGAGCCGGGCGGTGCTCAGGTTCCAGACCAGGGCCGCACGCGCACCCTTCACCTTGTTGGCGGCCATCTGCTCGCCGTTGCCGGACCCGCCGAAGACGACGCCCAGGGCCTCGACGTTGCCGGCCTGGTCATTCACCACGGCCTGCGCCGCATTGATGCAGAACGCCGGGTAATCGTCGAGCTCGTCGTAGCTCTGCGGCCCGTGGTCGATGACCTCGTGGCCGGCGGCGGTGAGGTGGGTCATGAGGTGCCGGCTGAAGTCCAGGCCCGCGTGGTCGGTGGCGATGTGGATGCGCATAGGGGAATTCTATTTAGTCGGCGGCGGGTTGGGCGGCGGGTTGGTCGGCGGGGCCGGTCGGCAGCGGCGCGAAGATCGGCTCGCGGGTCCGACTCCGTTTGAGTTCGAAGAACCCGTCGAAGGCGGCTGCCGCCATCACCCCGTCCCAGAGCGCGAGCGCCTGCGCGCCGGTCGGAGCCGGCGACATCACGGGGCCGAAGAAGGCCACGTCGCCGACGGCGATGATCGGCGTCCCGACGTCGTGGCCCACCCGCCGGATGCCCTCGAAGTGGCTCAGTCGCATGGCCACATCGAATTCGTCGCTGTCCGCGTGGGCGGCGAACGAGGCCGGTAATCCCACCTCGGCGAGCGCCGCCGGGATGACCGCGTCCGGGTCGGTCTGTCCGCCGAGGTGGATCAGGGCGCCGAGGGCGCCGTAGAGGGCCTTGACGCTCTCCTGTCCGTGCAGTTCCTGGGCGGCCTGGACCAGGCGGGTGTACTTCAGGGCCCGGGGGAAGAAGGCCTGGTACTCGTCGCTGACCTCCTTGTCCTCGTTGAGCACGGCGAGGCTCATCACGTTCCAGGTGACGTCGAGCCGGCGCGCGTCCGCGACCTCGTCCACCCACCGTGAAGTCACCCATGCCCAGGGGCAGGAAGGGTCGAACCAGAACTCGATCGAATCAGTCATATGTCCAGACTAGGCGGCGCTTATGGGCCCCCGAATCCCGTCAAAATTGCATCCGGAATAACGTTTTGGCCGATCATCGGCTAAAATGGCTAGCTTGCCCGAGAATGATTCGGAAATTTCCCGACCACGGGTCGCCACAGGTCTCACGCAAATGGCCTCCACGAGAGAAGAACATATTGCCTATTGACCGAAGTAAAAACACGTCTCTGAGCGGTGCCACAAGCGCCGCCGTGAAATCCAAAAAACCGCTCCTGCGGCGCCGGCTCAAGGAGTCCGACGTCAACGTCGTCGACCACCCCAAGCTGAAGAAAGCCCTCGGCGGAACGATCGTCGGAAACACCATGGAGTGGTACGACGTCGGTGTCTTCGGCTACCTGATCACCACGATGGGCCCGGTGTTCCTGCCCGAGGCCGACAAGACCGTGCAGACGCTGTTCCTGCTCGGAACCTTCGCGGCCACGTTCATCGCCCGCCCCCTCGGTGGCGTGTTCTTCGGCTGGCTCGGCGACAAGATCGGCCGCCAGAAGGTGCTGTCCATGACGCTCATGCTCATGGCCGTCTCCACCTTCGCCGTCGGTCTGCTGCCCGGGTACGCCCAGGTCGGCATGTTGGCCGCTGCCCTGCTGGTGTTCACCAAGATCGTCCAGGGCTTCTCCACCGGCGGTGAGTACGCCGGTGCCACCACCTTCGTCAGCGAACACGCTCCGGACAAGCACCGCGGATTCTTCGCGAGCCTGCTGGACATGGGCAGCTACCTCGGCTTCGCCATCGGTGCGGCCCTCGTCTCCGTGTTGCAGGTCACCCTGGGACAGGACGTCATGGAGGACTGGGGCTGGCGCATCCCGTTCCTCATCGCCGGACCCCTGGGCCTCATCGCCATCTACTTCCGGATGAAGATCGAGGAATCGCCGACCTTCCAGGCGACCCTGGACGCCAAGGAGATCGCGGCGAACGACCCGCTGGTCGCCGATGCCCCCGCCGCCAAGGGCCCGCTCGCTATCTTCAAGGCCTACTGGCGCGGAATCGTGCTGGCCATGGTCCTCGTGGCGTCCGCCAACACGCTCGGCTATGCGCTCACGTCCTACATGCCGACTTATCTCACGGCCAACAAGGGCTACGACGAGTTCCATGGAACGCTGCTGACCATTCCGATCCTGGTCATCATGTCGATCTGCATCCCGCTGGCCGGTCGCCTCTCCGACAAGATCGGACGACGTCCGGTGCTCTGGATCGGTGCGATCAGCGCGGTCTTCCTCTCCATCCCGGCGTTCCTCCTCATCGACATCGGTGAGGTCTGGACCACCCTGCTCGGCCTCGCGCTGATCGCCTTCCCGGTGACCTTCTACGTGGCCAACCTGGCGTCGGCCCTGCCGGCCCTGTTCCCGACCGAGAGCCGCTACGGAGCGATGGGCATCGCCTACAACTTCTCCGTCGCGATCTTCGGAGGAACGACCCCGTTCATCATCGCGGCCCTCATTGCGGCCTCCGGCGACGACATGGCGCCGGCGTACTACCTGATGGGGACATCCGTCATCGGAGCGATCACCATCTACTTCATGAAGGAGACGGCCCAGCGCCCCCTGCTCGGCTCGATGCCGAGTGTGACCTCGGAGGCCGAAGCCAGGGAACTCGTTGCGGGCCAGGACGAGAACCCGATGCTCGACATGGACGAGATGCCGTTCGACCACACCTACGAAGCGGCGACCAACGCCGTTGACGTGGTCGACGCGCAGGATGCCGAGCCCGCGAAGGTCTAACACCCCGCGCCGCCCGAACGGACATGTGTTGCCGCTACACCGGCAGCACATGTCCGTTTCCGCATCCCGTGCCGGTCCCCCGGCCCGAGGGCGCGGCCGGAGGGCGCGGCCGGAGGGCGGGGCCTCACAGGCTGCCGCCGTAGAATTGACGGATGACCACTGTGCCTGCCACCGACACCGTGCCTCCGGCCGTGCCCGTTCCGTCGACGGCGCCCAGTGCCGGCACGCCCAGCACACCCGGCATCGACCCGGCCGACCTCGAGGTTGCCCTGCGCGTGCTCGCGCAGCTCACCACGATCGACCCGGATGACCCGGACTTCGTCACCGTGCGCCAGGCCACCGCCAAGATGTTCAAGTCGGTCAAGGTCGCGCGCCGCTCCGAGAAGCGCCAGGCCATCGCGGATGCCGACCGCGACGTGATCGCGGCCACGGCGACCGGTGCCCCGACCCGCATCGACGACGAGACCATCGGCGCGCAGCTGCGCCTCGGCACGAGCAAGCCGTCGGCCGGCGAGCTGCTCGTCGCCCGCCCCTGCTACATCTGCAAGCAGCGCTACACCCTCGTCGATGCCTTCTACCACCAGCTCTGCCCGAGCTGCGCTGCGATGAGCCACGACAAGCGCGACGCCCGCACCGACCTCACCGGCAAACGCGCGCTACTCACCGGCGGCCGCGCGAAGATCGGCATGTACATCGCCCTCCGCCTGCTCCGGGACGGCGCGCACACCACGATCACCACCCGGTTCCCGCGCGACGCGGTGCGCCGCTTCAGCGCCATGCCCGACTCGGCCGACTGGCTGCACCGCCTGCGCATCGTCGGGATCGACCTGCGCGACCCGGCCCAGGTGATCGGCCTGGCCGATTCCGTTGCGGCCCAGGGACCGCTCGACATCCTGATCAACAACGCGGCGCAGACCGTGCGCCGCTCCCCCGGGTCGTATTCGCCGCTGGTCGAGGCCGAGTCGTCGCCGCTGCCGGAGGGGATCATCCCCGAGATCGTGAGCTTCGGGCACACGAACGACGCGCATCCGTCCGCCCTGGCCGCCTCGGTCAGCAGCCACCCCATCCTCGCCGCGGCCGCCGCCGGGGCGGGCGCGCTCACCGCGGACGACCTCACCGCCCTCGCCCTCGCGCCGGGCTCCTCCTCGCTCGAGCGCCTCGCGGCAGGCACCGCCATCGATGCCGGCGGGCTCGTGCCCGACCTGCACGACGTGAACAGCTGGACCGCCAACATCGAGGATGTCGACCCGCTCGAGATGCTCGAGGTGCAGCTCTGCAACACGACGGCGCCGTTCCTGCTGGTCAGCCGCCTGCGCGCCTCGATGGCCGCCTCCCCCGCCCGGCGCACCTACATCGTCAACGTCTCCGCGATGGAGGGCGTCTTCGGCCGAGGCTACAAGGGGCCGGGACATCCGCACACGAACATGGCCAAGGCCGCGTTGAACATGCTCACCCGCACGAGCGCGAAGGAAATGCTCTCCGACGGCATCCTGATGACCAGCGTCGATACCGGCTGGATCACCGACGAGCGCCCGCACCCGACCAAGATCCGCCTCGCCGAGGAGGGCTTCCACGCGCCCCTCGACCTCGTCGACGGCGCGGCCAGGGTCTACGACCCGATCGTTCGCGGCGAGGCCGGCGAGGACCTCTGCGGCGTCTTCCTCAAGGACTACAAGCCCGGCACCTGGTAGCCCGCCCGTCGGGTTGAGTTGCGGACAAAGTACCTTCATCCCGCGCGGGAAGGTACTTTCTCCGCGACTCAACCTTCGAGCGCCCCCGGGAGCGAGAATGCGTGCGCCTAGGAGCCCTGGCTCGCCGCGAGCAGGCCACCGAGCATGAGCAGGTACACGCCGAAGCCGACGAGGACCACCGCGCTGACAACGATGCCGATGAGGGCGAGCGTCGGCCTCGCGCCCGCCTTGCGATACCCGGCGAGCGCAACGATGCTCACGATCAGCCCGATCAGCGACAGCGCCGGGATCACTCCCAGGACAATCCCGGTGATGGCCGCCACCCGGGTATTCGCCGCAACGGTCGCAACACCCGCTGCATCCCGATGGTCGGGCACGATCCCGCCGGGATGCGTCTGCCCGGCCGGAAGCCGCGTCGCCGAGCCCGTGTATTCGCCGCCGTTGGACATGAATGACCCCCCAATTTGCGCCCAGTCTAGGTACTGCGGCATCCGCGCCGCAAGGGAATAGCCTCTGTCGCCGGTGGAGTAGAGTCCCGTGCAATGACACCCCCCTCCGCCATCGCTGCCCGGCTCCGCGCGGCCGGCTGCGTCTTCGCCGAAGACGAGGCGCGCCTGCTCACCTCCGCGGCGCGCACGCCGGACGAACTCGCCGCGATGGTGGAGAGGCGCGTCCGGGGCCTGCCGCTGGAACACATCCTCGGCTGGGCCGAGTTCTACGGGCTGCGCGTGCAGGTCGATCCGGGCGTCTTCGTCCCGCGCCGCCGCACCGAGTTCCTCGTGAGCCAGGCCCTCGCGGTGTGCCGCCCAGGGGCGATCGTCGTCGACCTGTGCTGCGGTTCCGGCGCCGTCGGCGCGGCGCTCAGCTCGGCCACGCCCACGATCGAGCTCTACGCCACCGACATCGACTCCGCGGCGGTGGAGTGCGCCCGGCGCAACCTCTCCGCCCTGGGCGGTCGAGTATTCGAGGGCGACCTCCTCGACGCCCTGCCAGCGGCCCTGCGCGGCCGGGTCGACGTGCTGGTCGCCAACGCCCCCTACGTCCCCACCGGGGCCATCGAGCGGATGCCGCCGGAGGCCCGCCTGCACGAGGCCCGGTTGGCCCTCGACGGCGGGGCCGACGGCCTCGACGTGCAGCGGCGCGTGGCCGCGGCCGCACCAGCCTGGCTGGCGCCGGGCGGGTACCTGCTCGTCGAGACGAGCCAGGCGCAGGCAGCGCACACCATGGCCGTCTTCGCCCAGAACGGGCTGACGCCGAAGGTGGTGCATTCCGACGACCTCGATGGAACCGTCGTCATCGGCACCGGCGGCTGACACCCCGCCCGCCCCAGGCACCGGGATGCCAGCCGCTCCGCCGTATCGGACGCATAGGGCAACCAGTGCGCCGAATCGATCAGTCACCGCTCGGCGTGAGGGGCCCGACGATGTGGTCGGTGGCGAGCCACGCCCGTCCCTGGGCCTGGTACCCGGCGAGCGCGGCCAGGCAGGGCGGCGGGTCGGCGGCGATCTCGTCCATGCCCAGGGCTCGAAACGACTCCCCGGCGGCGACTTCGATCGCGGGGAGGGCGGCGAGATCCTCTGGATCCGCGCGCCTGATCATGAACCAACCCTAGGGCCGCACCCACGGTTGACAGCCCTTCCACCCCGGACGACGCTGGGCCTGGGTGCAGCCATCCGTGCTGCCTCACCCACGAGAGGATTGCGATGAAGCTCACGGTCAACACCTTCCTCACCCTGGACGGCGTCATGCAGGGCCCGGGCGGCCGCGAGGAAGACCGGTCCGGCGGCTTCGACCGGGGCGGCTGGCTCGTGCCCCTCGCCGACGAGGGCATGGGGCGGGCGGATCGTCGACGGCTGGTTCGCCGAGGCCGACGCCATCCTGCTCGGGCGGACCACATTCCAGATGATGCAGCCGTACTGGGAGCAGGTCACCGACCCGGACAACCCGGTCGCGCTGGCCCTCAACGGACTGCCAAAATACGTCGCCTCCACCACGCTCGTCAACCCGGCGTGGAACAACACCACCGTGCTCCCGGCCGATGTCCTGGCCGCCGTGGCCGAGCTGAAGGCCCGGCCGGGGCGCGAACTGCAGGTGCACGGCAGCTACCGGCTGGCCCGCGCCCTGCACGACGCCGGCCTGGTCGACGAGTACCGCCTGCTCTATTTCCCCGTCGTCGTGGGCCGGGCAAGCGGCTCTTCGAGCCCGGCTCGGTGCCGTCAGGGTTCACCCTGGTCAACCTGGAGAAGACAGGCGCCGGGGCGGTCTGCCTGACCCTTCGCCCGAAGCCGTTGGTCACGGGCGACTTCGAGGTGATCGACGGCCTGGAGAGTGTGCGCGAGAACCCGTAGCCGGTCGTCGGCCTCTTCCGCGCGTCGAGGCGTGCTGTCAAAACCGGAAGGAACGAGGGGTCGTGCCCGAAAACCGGACGAATCAGCCCCTTCCACGCGGTGGTTCCGGTTTTCGCGAACCGGGCGCCCTCCGGCCGCCCCGGCTGCAGTCTCGTGCGCCCCCGGGGCCGGGGGTACACTCCCCGGCATGGAAAAGCTGCACTTCACAGTCCAGATCGACGCTCCCGCACACACCGTGTGGACGACCATGTTCGACGACGCAACGTATCGGCAATGGACCAGCGCGTTCAACGAGGGCGGTTCCTACTACGAGGGCAGCTGGGACCTGGGCAGCGAGATCCGCTTCTTTGGGCCCGACGAGGACGGCGAGCTGGGCGGGATGATCACGAAGGTCGTCGAGAACAGGCCCGACGAGCTGATGACGCTGGAATACCTGGCCGAAATCGTCAAGGGCGTCGAGTACCGGGGCGACCAGGCCAGGTTCGTTGGCGGGCGCGAAAGCTACTCGTTCAGCGAGTCCGATGGTGTCACGACCCTTGCGGTGGCTCTGGACTCGGAGGAGGAGTTCACCGACATGTTCACCGAGATGTGGCCCCGCGCCCTCGCCAGGCTCAAGGCGCTCGCCGAGGCCTAGCGCAGACCAGCGGCACTGTTAGCGGCCCGATAGGCTCACGACGGTGAGCACCCAGGCATTCTCCATCCGACGCACCGTCGCTGCCGACTGGCGTGAAATTCGCCAGCTGCGCCTCGAGATGATCCGCGACGCACCGACCGCCTACACCGAGACACTCGACGACGCCCTCGGCCACGACGAGGCCGAGTGGCGGATGCGCGGCGAGCGCGGCACCGCACCCCACGGCATTGCCGTCGTCGCGATCGACGATTCAGGGCGCTGGATCGGCACCATGGGCGGCTTCGTTGATGCGGCCGTCGGCCCACTCCTCGTCGGCGTGTACGTCACCCCGGACTACCGCGGCAGCCGGCTTGGCGTCACCGATGCGCTGCTGGCAGCCGTCGAAACCTGGGCCGGCAGCCAGGGCGACCGGTTGACCCTTCACGTTCACCAGGACAACGCGCGCGCACGGGCGGCCTACGAACGGCGCGGCTTCGGGGCGACGGGCCACACGACCCCGTACAACCTGGACCCCAGCCGGAACGAACTGGAAATGATCAAGGAGCTTGTGCAGCAATGAACCTGGCACCAATGACTCTTGCCGAATTCGACCTCCCGGCCGGCGCCTTCACGCTGCGCAGGGCCGCGGCCGCCGACGTCGGCGCGATCGTCTCGCTGCTCGCCGACGATCAACTCCGGGCATCCGTCGAATCGGCCGTTCCCGAGGCGCGTGCCCCGTACGACCGGGCCTTCGAGGCCATCAACGCCGACCCGGCACAGCTCCTGGTCGTCGCCGTCTCGCCCGCGGGAGACGTCGTCGCGACGATGCAGCTGACATCCATCCCCGGCCTGGCCCGCGCGGGGGCGCTGAGAATGCAGATTGAAGCGGTGCGCGTGCACTCGAGCCTTCGCGGCAACGGCCTCGGCGGCGCCATGATCGGCTGGGCGATCGCGGAAGGCCGTCGGCGCGGGGCACGGCTGGTCCAGCTCACCTCGGACCAGATCAGGCAGGCCGCACATCGGTTCTACGAACGCCTCGGCTTCGAAGCCTCGCACATCGGCTTCAAGCTCACCCTGTAGCTCGCCGAACCGTGAGTTCGGCACCTTCCCGACGCCTACGAAGGTGCCAAACTCACAGTTCGGCGGGAGGAGTGGGCGAGCCAGTGCAGGGCGCGGCCGTGCGGCTGGGTGAAGGCGATCGGCTCCGAGTCGAGGGCGAGCACGAAGTCGGTGGATGTCGTGGGGTCCGTTCGCAGGTTCTCGGTGACGGCGGGGACGACCTTCTGGCCCTCGTTCGACAGCCAGCGCACGGGAAGCCGGGCGATCGTGGCGGAGAACCGGCGGGTGGCCTCCTCGTCGAGATAGGCGAGCACGGCCGTGTGGAACACGACGACGGTCGCCCCGGCCGGCGCGCGCGCGACGAGCGCCTCGACCTGCTCGTTGAGGTCACCGCGCACGATCTCGACCGGCTGCGCCCTGGCGACCTCCACCGCCGCGCGCAGCCGTGTCCGCCGATCGGTGTGCTCCCGGCCAGATCAGCGCGTCCAGCCAGGCCACGTCGGGCTCGTCGTTCAGGTCCAGCGGGTTGAGGTCGACGCCGGCCCGCCAGACGACCTCCGGGAGCCGGTCGGGCAGCGGCAGCGGGCCGGTGGTCGCGCAGTCGAGGAGCACCGGGCTGGGGCCGTCGGCGGGATGCAGCATCCGAACCCCGCCGTCGGCCGCGGTGTACCGGTAGCTGTACCGGTCCGGGTGCAGGCAGAGCCCGGCGGATGCCCCCACCTCGATCAGGGCGAGCGGGCCGGGAATCGCGGCGAGCGCGGGCAACAGCACGGCGCAGCGGCCGGGTTCGTTCGTCTGGGTGGCGTGGCTGAGGCAGGTCGCCTCCACCTCGGCCCAGTGCGCGGCCAGCCAGGCGGCGAAGGCGGCGTAGTCCGACACCGGGGCGCCGTGGAACCGGGAGGCGCTGAAGACGAGGTTGGGCTGCCGTTTGGGCCCGGGAAGCCGGTCGATCAGCGCCGCCGTTGCCGGGTCATCCGCCACCCCGCGCGCCCAGGTTTCGTAGCAGGCGCTCATACCGCGCGCCTCGACCTCGGCGAATTCGCGGTACCGATCGGCCGTGGCGGCCTGCGGGTCTGTGCTTGCCCTCATGCGGACACCCTATTCCTTGGCTAGGCTGGGGAATCGTGCAATGGCGCCACAAGGGCCGCGCACAATTTCGAAGACCGCAAAGACCCAAATGGAGAACCCGTTGCCTGGAGAAAACCTCACCCGCATCGAAGCCCAGGAGCGCAAAACGCTCGTCAGCGTACAGAGCTACGACATCACCCTGGACCTCACGACCGGGCCGGAAACGTTCGGCAGCACGACCACGGTCAGGTTCACGGCAACGCCCGGCGCCTCCACCTTCATCGACGCGATCACCCGCGCGGTGCACTCCGTCACCCTCAACGGCGTCACGCTCGACCCGGCATCCGTCAGCGACAACGTGCGCATCCAGCTCGACAACCTCGCCGCCGAGAACGTCCTCACCGTCGTCGCCGACGGGATCTACACGAACACCGGCGAGGGCCTGCACCGCTTCGTCGACCCGGTCGACAACGAGGTCTACCTGTACAGCCAGTTCGAGGTCCCCGACTCCCGCCGCGTCTTCGCGGTATTCGAGCAGCCCGACCTCAAGGCCACCTTCCGGTTCACGGTCACCGCACCCGGCGCCTGGGAGGTCATCTCCAACGCGATCACCCCCGAACCCACGGATGCCGGGAACGGCGCGAAGACCTGGGCGTTCGAGCCCACCCACACGATCTCCAGCTACATCACCGCCCTCGTGGCCGGCCCGTACGCCGTCGTGCGCAGTGAGCTGACCTCCAGCGACGGCCGCGTCATCCCCCTCGGCCTGTTCAGCCGCAAGAGCCTCTTCCAGTACCTCGACGCGGACTACCTCTTCGAGAAGACCCGCCAGGGCTTCGCGTACTTCGAGGACAAGTTCAACTACCCGTACCCGTTCGACAAGTACGACCAGATGTTCGTGCCGGAGTTCAACGCCGGCGCCATGGAGAACGCCGGCGCTGTCACCTTCACCGAGTCCTACGTCTTCCGCTCGAAGGTCACCGACGCCATCAAGGAGCGTCGGGTGGTCACCGTGCTGCACGAGCTCGCGCACATGTGGTTCGGCGACCTCGTCACCATGAAGTGGTGGAATGACCTGTGGCTGAACGAGTCGTTCGCCGAGTGGGCGTCGACCATCGCCACCGCCGAGGCCACCGAATGGCACGAAGCCTGGACCACCTTCGCCGTGATGGAGAAGAGCTGGGCGTACAAGCAGGACCAGCTGCCATCCACCCACCCTGTGGTCGCGACGATCAACGACCTCGAAGACGTGCAGGTCAACTTCGACGGCATCACCTACGCCAAGGGCGGCTCGGTGCTCAAGCAGCTCGTCGCCTGGGTGGGCCGTGATGAGTTCTTCGCCGGCGTCGCCTCGTACTTCGCCAAGCACGAGTGGGGCAACACCGAGCTGAACGACCTGATGGTCGAGCTCGAGGCATCCAGCGGCCGCGACCTGACCGAGTGGACGACGCTCTGGCTCGAGACGGCCGGCGTGAACACGCTCCGCCCCGAGATCACCGTCGACGACGCCGGAGTCATCACCGGGTTCGCCGTGCTGCAGTCCGCCACCGCCGACTACCCCACCATCCGTCCGCACCGCCTCGCGATCGGGCTGTACAGCTTCGACACCGCCGGCTCCCCGCAGGACGGCGGCCTCGTGCGCACGCACCGGGTCGAACTGGACGTCGACGGTGAGCGCACGGATGTCGCCGAGCTCGTCGGCCGCGCACGCCCCGACCTGATCCTCCTCAATGACGACGACCTCGCCTACGCCAAGATTCGTCTCGATGCCGCGTCGCAGGACGTTGCCCTGGAGAACCTGTCCGCGATCGAGAGCCCGCTGGCCCGCGCGATCGTCTGGGGTTCCGTCTGGGACTCGACCCGCGACGCCGAGACCTCTCCGCGCGACTTCATCACCCTCGTGCTGGGCAACGTCGCGACCGAAACCGAGTCGACGACGCTGCGCACCGTGCTCGGCCAGGTTGTGCTCGCGGCAACGTACTACGTCGCCGAGGAGCACCGAGCGGGCACGGTCAAGGAGGTCGGGGACTCGCTCTGGTCCCTCGCCCGCCACGCCGAGGCAGGCACCGACGCGCAGTTCCAGTTCGTGAAGTTCTTCGCGTCGATCGCGACCACCGAGGCCCAGCTCGAGTCCATCGCGGCCCTGCTGGACGGCACGTCGCCGCTCGACGGCCTCGTCATCGACACCGACCTGGCCTGGGAGCTGCTGATCGCCCTCGTCGCCGGCGGCCAGGCCGGCACCGCGGAGATCGACGCAGCCCTCGCCAGGGACAACACGGCGACGGGCGCCCAGTCGGCCGCCCAGGCCCGGGCCGCCATTCCGACCCTCCCGGGCAAGCAGGCCGCCTGGTCGTCGCTGATCGACGTGGACACCGCGCCGAACACCATCGTGCGGGTGACGGGCGCCGGGTTCCTCCGGGCGAACGACACCACCCTGCTCGAACCGTTCGTGGACCAGTACTTCTCCATGCTGCAGACGGTCTGGGCATCCCGCAGCTTCGCGATCGCCGAGAAGATCGTCATCGGCCTGTACCCGGCGCCGCTGGCCAACCAGGCGCTCGTCGACGCGACGCGCGCCTGGCTCGACGCCAACCCGGAACCGGTGGCGCTGCGCCGCCTCATCGTCGAGAACCTGGCCGGCGTCGAGCGCGCCCTCGCCGCGCAGGCGCGCGACGCCGCGTAGCCCGCCGCACTTCTCGAATTCGACGGAGATTGTGCGCGATTCGCCCCGGAACTGGTCCGGGGCGGGCCGGATGCGCGGAATCTCCGTCGAATTCGTTCAGGGGCGCTCGTTTAGACTGTGTCGAATATGAACTTGGACTCTATTTGGGCTGAACTCAACAAATTCTTCACGGTCGGGCTGTGGGTGACGATCATCAACGTCGTCGCGATCATCGTCATCGCGCTGCTGCTGCGCTGGGTGCTTCACTTCGTGATCGACCGCGTCGTGCAGCAGATCGTCTCCGGCGTGAAGAGGACGCAGAAGGTCGACGACACACAGGCGCTGAACGTGTCGCCGCTTGCCGCCGTGCGGGTCGTGCAACGCACCCGCACCCTCGGTTCGGTGCTCACGAACATCCTCAACGTGACCCTGCTGATCGTGACGGTGCTGCTCATCGTCAACGTCATCAACAAGGACATCCTCGGCTCCTTCGCCCTGCTGACGGCGGCCCTCGGCGCCGGCCTCGGTTTCGGCGCGCAGAACATCGTCAAGGACATCCTCAACGGCCTGTTCATGGTCGTGGAGGACCAGATCGGCGTCGGCGACATCGTCGACGTGGGCTTCGCCTCTGGCGTGGTCGAGAATGTCGGCATCCGGATCACCCAGGTGCGCGACGTCGACGGCACGCTCTGGTTCGTGCGGAACGGCGAGATCCTGCGCGTGGGCAACATGTCGCAGGGCTGGGCGCGGGTCATCATCGACCTCGCGATCCCGTACAGCTCCAACGTCGAGGCGGTGCAGGCGGAACTCCTCCGCGTGGCCACGGCCCTGGCCTCCAGCCGCAAGTGGCGCGCCGTCATCCTGGAGAAGCCGGAGATCTGGGGACTCGAGTCGATCACCGCCGAGGCGCTCGTCACCCGCCTGGCCGTGAAGACCCGTGTCTCCGCCAAGTGGGACTTCGCCCGCGACCTCCGCCTGCACATGAAGAAGGCGCTCGACGGGATGGGCGTCTCGCTAACCCCGCTCAACAGTGTCGTGATGACCGGCGAGGGCGGCGCGGCCGACGGCTCCGGAGTGACGCCGACCCTCGACGCCGCCGAGGAGGCCGCGGCGGCGGTGCCCGACGTGCTGACGAGCCCCGGCACCGCGCCCATCCCCGTGAAGAAGCCCCGGGCTCCCCGGGCCCCCCGCAAGCCCAAGGCCGGCGCGCAGCCTGCGCAGCCCGCGCAGCCCGCCCTGCCTGCCCAACCCGAGCCTTTGCCCGCCGCCCAGCCGACGACGGCACCCGACCCGGAGATCCGTGATGACGCCTGAGCCAGAACCCACTTCCGTCCCCCTCGCGTCGTTCTACGACCAGATCGGCGGGCGGCCGTTCTTCGAGAAGCTGGTGGCCGAGTTCTACCGCGGGGTCGCCGGCGACCCGGTGCTGAAGCCGATGTACCCGGAGGAAGACCTCGGTCCGGCGGCCGAACGGCTGACCATGTTCCTCGAACAGTACTGGGGCGGCCCGACCACCTACAGCGACCAGCGCGGGCACCCGCGGCTGCGGCAGCGTCACCAGCCGTTCAAGGTGAACCCGGATGCCCGCGACCGCTGGCTCCTGCATATGCGGGACGCGGTCGATTCCTTCGACCTGCCGCCGCTGCAGCGTGAAACACTGTGGGACTACCTCGAACGTGCCGCGCACGCCATGGTGAACACCTTCGAGGACTAACCGGGCCCGAGTTTGCGCCCGCTGACACGGGAGTCACGATGAGCGCAGCAGCGACCGAAGCCGATGTCATCGTCGTGGGAGCCGGGCTCGCCGGGCTCGTGGCGACCGCCGAGCTGGTCGACGCCGGCAAGCGCGTGCTCCTGGTCGAGCAGGAACCGGCCGCCTCCCTCGGCGGCCAGGCTTGGTGGTCGTTCGGCGGCCTGTTCCTCGTCGACTCGGCAGAGCAGCGCCGGATGGGCGTGAAGGACTCCCTCGAGCTGGCCCGGCAGGACTGGTTCGGCAGCGCCGGATTCGACCGCGAGGAAGACCACTGGCCCCGGCGTTGGGCCGAGGCGTACCTGCAGTTCGCCGCCGGCGAGAAGCGCTCCTGGCTGCGCCAGAGTGGCGTGAGCTTCTTCCCCGTTGTCGGCTGGGCCGAACGCGGCGGGTACACCGCGCTCGAGCACGGCAACTCCGTGCCCCGGTTCCACATCGTCTGGGGCACCGGCCCCGGCCTCCTCGAGCCGTTCATCGAGACCGTCCGCGCCGGCGTCCAGGCGGGACTGGTGACCGCCCTGCACCGCCACCGTGTCGACTCCCTCACCGTCGAGTCCGGCTCCGTGGTCGGCGTGCGGGGCACCCGGCTCGCGACGAGTTCCGCGGCACGCGGGGCGGCCAGTTCGCGGGATGCCGTCGGCGACTTCGACCTGCGCGCCTCGGCCGTGATCGTCACGAGCGGCGGCATCGGCGGAAACCACGACCTCGTTCGCGCGCAGTGGCCCGCACGCATGGGCAGCGCGCCCGAGCACCTCCTGTCCGGCGTCCCGGCGCACGTCGACGGGCGGATGCTGGGCATCGCCTCGGCGGGCGGCGCACGCCTGATCAACGGCGATCGGATGTGGCACTACACGGAGGGGATCACCAATTGGGATCCGGTCTGGGCCGCCCACGGCATCCGGATCCTGCCCGGGCCGTCCTCGCTCTGGCTCGACGCGACCGGCACGCGACTGCCGGCTCCGCTGTTTCCGGGCTTCGACACGCTGGGCACCCTGGAGCACATCCTGAAGACCGGCTACGAGCACAGCTGGTTCGTGCTCACCCAGAAGATCATCGAGAAGGAGTTCGCCCTCTCGGGCAGCGAGCAGAACCCGGACCTGACCGGCAAGGACCTCCGGCTGCTCGCGAAGCGGGTGGGGCCGGGCGCGCCCGGCCCGGTCGAGGCGTTCAAGGAGAAGGGCGTCGACTTCGTCGTCGCCGACACGCTCTTCGAGCTCATGGCCGGCATGCAGAAGCTCTCCCCCGAGGTGCCGCTGGACTTCGCCCGGATCGAGCAGGAGATCGTGGCCCGTGACCGCGAGCTCGACAACGACTTCGCCAAGGATGCCCAGATCAACGCGATCCGGCAGGCCCGCCACTACCGCGGCGACCGGCTCATCCGGGTGGCAACGCCGCACAAGCTGCTCGACCCGCAGAACGGGCCGCTGATCGCGGTGAAACTGCACATCCTCACCCGGAAGAGCCTGGGCGGGATCGAGACCGACCTGTCGGCGCGGGCGCTCGGCTGGAACGGGCGGCCGGTGCCGGGCCTGTATGCGGCCGGGGAGGCCAGCGGCTTCGGCGGCGGCGGCATGCACGGCTACCGTTCCCTCGAGGGAACGTTCCTCGGCGGCTGCCTCTTCTCCGGCCGCATCGCCGGCCGGGCGGTCGCCGCCGCCCTCTGACTCGCCTTACATCCCGCGAAACCGCAGTTGTGCGCCTCATTCGCGCGTTTTAGGGCGCACAACTGCGGTTTCGCGGTCAGGATACCGGGGTGAGGGTGTACTTCGATGACAGGTACTCGTGGATGCCCTCGAGCCCACCCTCCCGGCCGAGGCCGGACTGCTTGACCCCGCCGAACGGGGCGGCCGCGTTGGAGACGAGGCCCGTGTTCAGGCCCATCATGCCGGTCTCCAGGCGGTCGATCATCCGGTGCCCGCGGGCCAGGTCCTGGGTGAAGACATAGCCGATCAGGCCGTATTCGGTGGCGTTGGCCAGCCGCACGGCCTCGTCTTCGTCGCCGAAGGTCACGATGCCGACGACCGGGCCGAAGATCTCCTCGGTCAGCAGGGCGGTGTCCGGCGCCAGGCCGGTGAGCACGGTCGGCTCGTAGAACGACCCGGGGCCGTCCGGGCGAACCCCGCCGATGAGCAGCCTCGCGCCTCGCTCGAGCGCATCCTGCACCAGGGCATCCGTGCTCTCGACGGCCGCCTCGTTGACGAGCGGGCCGAGCATGACACCGGCGTCCGTGCCGCGGCCGATGCGCAGCTCGCCGACGCGCTCCACGATGCGCCGGGCGAACTCGTCGGCAACCGACTCGTGCACGATGAACCGGTTCGCCGCCGTGCAGGCCTGGCCGATGTTGCGGAACTTCGCCAGCATCGCGCCGTCGACCGCCTTGCCGAGGTCTGCGTCCTCGAACACGACGAACGGAGCGTTGCCGCCGAGCTCCATCGAGGTGCGCAGCACACCCTGGGCGGACTGCTGGATCAGCTTGCGGCCGACGGGAGTCGAGCCGGTGAAGCTCAGTTTGCGCAGGCGCGGGTCGGCGATGATCGGCCCGGCAACCGCGGAGGAGGTGGAGGTGGTGATCACGTTGACGACTCCGGCTGGGACCCCGGCGTCCTCGAGCAGCTGCGCGAAGTACAGGGTGGTCAGCGGGGTGAGCTCGGCGGGCTTGATGACGACCGTGCAGCCGGCCGCAAGTGCCGGAGCGATCTTGCGGGTGGCCATGGCGAGCGGGAAGTTCCACGGTGTGATCAGGAAACACGGGCCGACCGGTCGCTGGGACACGGTCATGTGCCCGGTGCCCTCCGGGGTGAGCCCGTAGCGGCCGCTGATGCGCACGGCCTCCTCGCTGAACCAGCGCAGGAACTCGCCGCCGTAGGTGACCTCGCCGTTCGCCTCTGCGAGCGGCTTACCCATTTCCAGCGTCATCAGCAGGGCGAAGTCCTCGCGGCGCTCCTGCAGCAGGTCGAAGGCACGGCGCAGGATCTCGGCGCGCACGCGAGGCGCGGTCGCGGCCCAGGCCTGTGCCGCATCGACGGCCGCATCGAGCGCACGCAGGCCGTCGGCGGCATCCGCGTTCGCGATCTGCTTGAGCGCCAGGCCGGTGGCCGGGTCGGTGACCGTGATCGGTGCGCCGCTGCCCTGCTCCCAGACGCCGTTGATGTAGAGCCCGGAGGGAACCCGGGCGAGCAGCTCGGTTTCGCGTTCGGCGACGGTCAGCGGGGCCGCCTCGGCGACGAGCGCGCTCATGCTGCGGCCAGTGCGTCGGCGACGACCTGCAGGCCCTCGACGAGCAGGTGGTCCGGCATGCTCAGCGGCGGCAGGAAACGGATGACGTTGCCGTAGGTCCCGCAGGTGAGCAGGATGACGCCGGCGGCGTGGGCGGCCGCGGCGACCCGGCCGGTGAGTGCGGCATCCGGCTCCCCCGTTGCCGGGTCGACCAGTTCGACGGCCATCATCGCCCCGCGTCCGCGGACCTCGCCGATGCGGGCGTCCTCGGCCTGCAACGCGGACAGGCGCTCGGTCAGGATGGCGCCGATCTCCCGTGCCCGCTCGACCAGGTTGTCGGATTCGTAGCTGTCGATGGTGGCGAGAGCCGCCGCGCAGGCGAGCGGGTTTCCACCGTAGGTGCCGCCGATACCGCCGACCTGCGGCGCGTCCATGATCTCGGCGCGACCGGTGACCGCGGACAGCGGAAGGCCGCCGGCGATGCCCTTGGCCAGCACCATGAGGTCCGGAACGATGCCCTCGTGGTCGCTGGCGAACATGTCGCCGGTTCGGGCGAAACCGGTCTGTACCTCGTCGGCGATGAAGACGACGCCGTTGGCGCGGCACCAGTCGACGAGGGTGGGCAGGAACCCGGCGGCGGGGACGATGAAACCGCCCTCGCCCTGGATGGGCTCGATGATCATCGCGGCCAGGTTGTTCGCGCCGATCTGCTTCTCGACCTGGCTGATCACGCGCTTCGCGGCCTCGACGCCGTCAAGGCCGCCGTCCCGGAACGGGTAGGACAGCGGGGCGCGGTAGATCTCGGCGGCGAACGGGCCGAAGCCGTTCTTGTAGGGCAGGTTCTTGGCGGTGAGGCCCATGGTCAGGGTGGTGCGGCCGTGGTACGCGTGATCGAAGGCGAGCACTGCCTGCCGGCCGGTGTAGTGCCGGGCGAACTTGACCGCGTTCTCCACGGCTTCGGCGCCGGAATTGAACAGGGCGCTTCGCTTGGCGTGGTCGCCGGGGGTGAGCCGGTTGAGCGCCTCGGCGACCTCGATGTAGCCGTCGTACGGGGCGACGCTGAAACAGGTGTGGGTGAACTGCGCGAGCTGGGCGGCGACGGCGGCCACGACGCGCGGGGCGCTGTTGCCCACGCCGGTCACCGCGATGCCCGAGCCGAGATCGATCAGCGAGTTGCCGTCGACGTCGACGAGCACGCCGCCACCGGCGGCAACGGTGTAGACCGGGATGGTCGTGCCAACGCCCCCGGAGATCGTCTGCTCCTTGCGGCGGGTCAACTCGAGCGATTTCGGGCCGGGGATGGCCGTCACCAGGCGGCGTTCCTGAGGAAGTGACGGTCCACCAACGGGTGCGACCGTGCTCGGGGTATCAACGTGTGTCATGACTGCTCCAGTTCTCGAACCGATCTGCGTCGTCGCCACGGGCAACGACGCCAACTCGGCCATGCTAAGCACGCCCGGCGGCCCGCCGGCCTGCCACAACGTATAGTTAGAGGTCCAGTAATCGCCACGCTGTATAAGCGTCAGACAACCGATTCGGTTCCCCGTGCTTCCCACCCTCCGTCGCCTGCTGGCCAGGCCAGAGCTGTCCCTGCGGCTGCTCACGCCCGAGGGCGACCTACCACCCGGTTCCCTCGACCAGGGTCTGGAATGGGTGCACAGTTCCGACCTGGCCGACCCGACGCCCTTCCTCTCCCCCAGCCAGGTCCTGCTCACGACGGGAACCCAGTTCACCTCGGATGCGCCGGGGGAGGCCTTCTCCCGCGGCTACGTGGCGCGGCTGCGCGAACGAGGCATCACCGGCCTCGGCTTCGGCACCGAGGTGGTGCGCGAGGGAACACCGGACGCGCTGGTCGCGGCCTGCCTCGCCGACGGGCTGCCGCTCTTCGAGGTGCCCTACCGGACGCCGTTCATCGCGGTGGCCCGCGCGGCCGGCGACATGGTGGCGGAGGAACGCTTCGCCCGCCACACCTGGACACTCGGGGCGCAGCGAGCCATCGCGCTGGCCGCGCTCCGCCCCGACGGGTTGGGGGCCACGCTGAGCGAGCTCTCCCGCCAGCTCGGGCACTGGGTCGCGTTGTTCGATGCGACCGGCGGGCTCGACCGGGTCTTCCCCCGGGATGCGTTCGCCCGCTCCGGCGTCGGCGGACCGTCCGACATGCTTCAGCGCGAGGCCGCCCTCTTGCTTCGGCGGGGGCAGCGCGCCAGCAGCACGGTGGTCGACGGCGGCGAAAGCGTGACCCTGCAGACTCTCGGCCGGGGCGGCCAGCTCCGCGGCGTGCTGGCCCTGGGCGGCCAGGTCGAGCTCGACCCGGCCGGCCAGGAGGTGGTGACGAGCGTCGTCGCGCTCGCCGGACTCGCCCTGGAACAGAACAGCGCGCTCGGCCGGGCGCGGGGGAAACTGCGGTCCGGGCTGTTGCAGGCGCTGCTCGGCGGCAGCGTCGAACTCGTGCAGAGCATCATCGGCGATCTGTGGGGGCCGCTGCCGGCCGCACCGGTGCGGATCGCCGCGATCGGCACGGGACGCGACGGGCTCGAAGACCTCATCGAACTCCTCGAGCTGCGCGTCGAGGCCCGGCCGGGGCAACTCTTCTTCGCCCGGCAGAGGGCGATGATCGTGCTCCTGGTGGACCGGACGACAGGCCCGCTGCTCACCGAGCTCAGCACGGCCTTCGGCCTGCACATCGGGGTGTCGGATCCGGCCGAGTACGGCGCCCTGCCGCGCGCGCTGGCCCAGGCCGAGCGGGCGCTGGAGAGGTCCCGGGACGGGGCCCCTGCCGTGCTGGAATTCGAGATTGTGTCCCGTCAGGGCGTGCTCGCCTACCTGGCCAGGACGGATGCCGGGGACGTGGGCCGGGCAACCCTCGAGCCGCTCGTTCGCCATGACGCGGAGCGGGGCACCGAGTTGCTCGCCAGTGTCAGGGTCTGGCTGGAACACAACGGACAGTACGGGCCGGCCGCGGACGTGCTCGGCGTGCACCGGCACACCCTCCGGGCTCGCATCGGCCAGGCGGAGCAGGTGCTCGGGCGGGACCTCGCGGCCTTCCCGGCCCGCGCCGACCTCTGGGCGGCTTTCGTCGCCGCCGGCTGACCGGCGGAGGTCGGATCTGGACAAGCTCGATCACCGGGGGGCTCGACCACCGGGGCTCGACCACCGGGGCCCGATCACCGGGCGTGATCACCGGGGCGGGTCAGGCCTTGAGGGTCCAGGGCTTGCGGCGCACGAGGATGTGGCCGCGGCTCGTGCTCAGCCGGGTCCAGGGGCCGGTCTCGAAGAGCGCGACCGGCTCGTCCGGCGACAGGAAGCCGAGGCTGTAGGCGGCGAAGGCGGCGCCGCTGGGCACGAAGTCGAGGTCCTCGACGGGTCGGCCCCAGACCTCGGAGCGCACCCGCTGCACGATCTGCTCGCCGGTTCCGGCCGGGATCGACGCCGCGACCTCGTCGATTCCGGCTCGGGCGGCGCTTTCCAGGACGGCGGCATCCGTCTGGCCGTGCGGCTGCCAGCCGCCGCGGGGCGGGGAGATCCCGGCCCAGGTGACGGTGCTCACCTCGAGCGGGACGGTGACGGTGACCGGCGCGCCCGGGTCGACGGCGGCGCCGGCCAGGCGGGCGACCCGGTCGAGCAACGACCGCACCGGGACGACGGCGTCGAGCTCGACCGGCTCGGTCAGGGCGAACGTGCGCAGGCCCAGCACGGTCGGGCTGGAGTCGAGCAGGCCGCGCGGATAGAGGATCGCGGTGTACACCGCGAGCACCCCGGCGGCGGAAATCAGGCGGACGGATCCGTCCTCGACGCGGGCGGCGCGCGAGAGGTAGACCTGGAGGTCGGCGAGGGACAGGGAATCTGCGAGGGAAAATGACTGGCTCATCTGCTCCTAAACTACCAAGATACGTCGGGGCTCACGCCGGGTTCCCTGGCGGCACCACAGCCAGCACCGAGGAGAAGCCATGAACACGCCGATGGAAGGTCTCCTGGCCGCCCTGGATCTCACCGACACGGGTGCCCGCACCAGCGAGGACATCTTCACCGGCGTCTCCCAGTGGATGCCGCACGGCCGCGTTTTCGGCGGGCAGGTGCTCGCCCAGTCCCTCGTCGCGGCCATGCGCACCGTGCCGGACGAGCGCCACGTGCATTCCATGCACGGCTACTTCCTGCGCCCGGGGGACGTCACCCAGCCGATCACGTTCTCGGTCGAACGCATCCACGACGGCCGCTCGTTCTCGACCCGGCGCACGCAGTGCTACCAGGACGGCCTGCCGATCCTGTCGATGATCGCGTCCTTCCAGGACGCAGACGAGGGCCTGGAACACCACATCGAGATGCCGACGGACATCCCGGATCCGGAGTCGCTGCCCTCGGCGGAGGAGACCCTGGGCCACCTCGACCACTCGGTGGCGCGGTACTGGGCCAATGAGCGGCCCTTCGACATGCGCCACATTCCCTCGCCGATCTACCTCGCCGTCGAGGGCGCGCGCACCGGACGCCAGGGCGTGTGGCTGAAGTCCCTGGGCCCGATGCCGGACGACCCCGACCTGCACCGGGCCGCCCTCGCCTATGCCAGCGACTACTCGATCATGGAGCCGGTGCTGCGCCGCCACGGCCTGCCCTGGGCCACGCCCGGCCTCAAGGTCGCCAGCCTGGACCACGCCATGTGGTGGCACCGGTTCGGGCGCGTGGATGAATGGCTGCTCTACCTGCAGGACTCCCCGACCGCGCAGGGCGGGCGCGGACTGTCCACGGGCAGCATCTACAGCCGGGACGGCCTGCTCCTGGCGAGCGTCGCCCAGGAGGGCATGGTCCGCCTGCCGCGAAAGGCCGACTAACCGGCCTGGCGCCCGGGCGACGGGCCGGACTCCAACAGCACCTGCCCCGTCTCCACGGAGCGGATGTCGACCGTCCGGATGTCTCCCGGCGCCAGGCTCGTCGTGCCCACGGGCCGGACTGTGGTGCCCGGCCCGGCCGACCAGGTCGCCACCATGCTCGAGGCGCCATTCACGTCGGTGACGTAGAGGGCGTAGGCCTGGGCCTCCGTGCCGTAGCCCGAGTCCGCGTACCGGCAGGTCGACTCGATCCGGGTTCCCCAGGACTCGCCGGTCAGCCGGATGTCGGCGCCGAGCGGACTCGGCACCACCTGCTCCAGCGCGATCGTCGCCGCCGTCTCGGCCGGGGACCCCAGCCAGCCCGGCAGCAGCAGCGCCACCGCCGCCGCGGCCGCCGCGACCGCCACGATCGCGCCCGCCATTAGGGCGCGTCCCCGGGTCCTCTCCCGGCGTGCGGCCGTCAGCAGGCGTTCCAGCCCGGCGTCGGTCGGCCGCATGGCGCCTGCCGCGTCACCTTGCAGCAGGGCCTGGTCGACCGGAATCGTCGCCAGCAGCCCCGGCAGCCCGGCCAGCTCGGCGACCGCTCGGGAGCACGACGCGCAGTCGCGCAGGTGCCGTTCGAACTCCCGCCGCTCCTCCGGTCCGAGGGCACCCGCGACGTAGGCGGCATCCCAATCCCCGTAGACATCCCCTGGCGCGCTCATCGCTCGGTCACCCCCCTCTCCTGCAGGGCCAGGCGCAGGGCGCGTAGCGCGTAATGCAGGCGCGACTTCACCGTCCCCGGGGGAATGTCGAGCAGGCGCGCGGTCTCCGCGACCGACTGGCCGCGATAAAAGGCGCAGACGACGACGGCGCGGTGCTCCGGCGACAGTGCCGCCAGGGCGTCGGCGACCAGCCAGGAGTCGAGCATCGCGTCGGTCTGGTCGGCCGTGACGGCCTCGGGCATCCGGTCCGTGCCGATCTCGTGCCGGGCGCGGGCGGACCGGCGATCGTCGATGACCAGGTTGCGGGCGACGGTGAAGAGCCAGGCCCGGGCCGAGGCCTCCGACTGGTCGAGAACCCGGGGGCGCCGCCAGGCGCGCAGCAGCGTCTCCTGGACCACGTCGTCGGCGAGGGCCGCGTCGCCGGTCAGCCGTTGCACATACCGCCGCAGCGCCGGGGCATGCTCGTCGTGGAGCGCACGCAACAACTCCGTGCGGTCGTCCGCCATCACACACACCTCCCGAGATAACACGAGACGCGGGCGTCGCCGGTTCAGCCGGGCCGAAAACCCGGCGGGCCTGAACCAAACGGCACGCCGTCTCGTTGTTATGAATACCGGTCGCTATGAATACCGGTCCCGGCGTTCACCGTGCCAATCTAATCCTGACCGTTCTACGAAGGAGCACCATGTCGCACGCACCGGATGTCACACGTCGCACCGTCATCCTGATCGGAGGCGCCGGAACGGCCCTCGCCCTCGCCGGCTGCGCGGCGCCGTCCGGGTCCTCCGGCTCGTCATCGAAAGGAACGGGCAAGCCGGTCGAAATCGCCAGGCTGGCGGACATCCCGGTGGGCGGCTCGATCTCGGCCACCCTCGACCAGAAGCCGGTCCTGCTCAGCCAGCCGAAGGCGGGCGAGGTCGTCGCCTTCAGCGCCATCTGCACCCACCTGGGCTGCCCGGTGGCACCGGGGAAGGGCGAGTTCGACTGCCCCTGCCACGGATCCCGCTTCAACTCCACCACCGGGGCGGTCCTGGGCGGCCCGGCTCCCCGCCCGCTGGAGAAGATCACCGTCACGATCGACGGGGACCGGGTCCTGGCCGGCTAGGGAGATCACCCACATGGACCTCTTCAACGTCAATGGCCTGCCGCTGCACGCGCTGCTGGTGCACGTGGTCGTCGTCCTCGTGCCGGTCACGGCACTCTGCGTGCTGCTCGCCGCGGCCTGGCCGACGGCCCGGCGGCGTCTCGGCATCCTGATCGCGCTGATGGGCCTGGTCCTGATCGGCCTGGTTCCGCTCACCATGGCGGCCGGCCAATGGCTCAAGGAGCGTGTCTTCCGCACGCCGCTGATCGAGACTCATGCGGACCTCGGCAACGCACTCTGGCCGTGGTCGCTGGCCCTGGGCCTGCTCGGCATTGGCACCTGGCTGTGGTACTTCCTGGCTGACCGGAGGGCACGCTCCGAACCTCAGCAGTCCGAACCTCAGGCGTCCGAACCTCAGCAGTCCGAGGCGCCGCGGAGCGGAGGACGGCGGGCGGTCGCCATCATCCTCGTGCTGCTCGCGATCGGGATCGGCGGGATGGCGACCTACCAGACCGTGCTCATCGGTGAATCCGGAAGCCGGGCGATCTGGGAGGGTCTCTTCACAGAGAACCCCCGCTAGGCCATCCGGCCGGCGTCAGCGCCGTGAAAAGGCCACCGGTTCGTCGAGGTAGGGAGTCCAGGCGGCTCGTTCAATCTCGTTGATCCTGCGCGGACGCTCGGTCGCGGCATCCACGAGCACGATCGTCGTGCTCGCCCGGGTGAACAGCACCGCGGGTTCGAAGCCCACCGGGCTCCAGACCTCGTAGCACACCTCGAGGCTGGCGCCGCCGAGCTTGCCCAGCCACAGCCGCACGTCGAGCGGCTGCCTCAGGTACGGCACCGGCGCCAGGTACTCGATCTCCTGCCGGCCGATGAGGGTGAGCGTCGCCGCCCCCGGCTTGCCGTCGAGCACCGCGGTGCTCGCCCCGAGCATCGAGCCGCCCGTCTCGTCGCTCACCCAGAACGCCTGGATGCGCGCCTCTTCGAGCAGGCGCAGCATCTCCGCGTTGTTGACGTGGCCGTACGCGTCCAGGTCGGACCAGCGCAGCGAGATCGGAACGTGCAGCTTCATGCCCGTGACTCCTAGTCGCGGGTGAGCTTGCGGTAGGCGGACCGGTGCGGCTTGGCCGCGTCCGGGCCGAGGCGCTCGATCTTGTTCTGCTCGTATGACTCGAAGTTCCCCTCGAACCAGTACCAGTTGGCCGGGTCCTCGTCGGTGCCCTCGTACGACAGGATGTGCGTGGCGATCCGGTCGAGGAACCACCGGTCGTGCGTGATGACCACGGCGCAGCCGGGGAACTCGAGCAGCGCGTTTTCGAGCGAGCCGAGCGTTTCAACGTCCAGGTCGTTGGTGGGCTCGTCGAGCAGCAGCAGGTTGCCGCCCTGCTTGAGGGTCAGCGCCAGGTTGAGGCGGTTGCGCTCTCCACCGGAGAGAACGCCGGCCTTCTTCTGCTGGTCCGGTCCCTTGAAACCGAACGTGGAGACGTAGGCGCGCGACGGGATCTCGGTCTTGCCGACCTGGATGTAGTCCTGGCCGTCGGAGACGACCTCCCAGAGCGTCTTGTTCGGGTCGATGCCGGTGCGGCTCTGGTCGACGTACGACATGGTGACCGTCTCGCCGATCTTGAGCTCTCCCTTATCGAGCGGCTCGAGTCCGACGATGGTCTTGAACAGGGTGGTCTTACCCACACCGTTGGGGCCGATGATCCCGACGATGCCGTTGCGCGGGAGGGTGAAGGAGAGATCCTCGATGAGGACGCGGTCGCCGAAGCCCTTCTTGATCTTCTTCGCGTCGATGACCTGGGCGCCCAGTCGCGGTCCGACCGGGATCTGGATCTCCTCGAAGTCGAGCTTGCGGGTGCTCTCGGCCGCGGCGGCCATTTCCTCGTAGCGAGCCAGGCGTGCCTTGGACTTGGCCTGGCGGCCCTTGGCGTTGGAGCGCACCCAGTCGAGTTCGTCGGCCAGACGCTTGGCCATCTTGGCGTCCTTCTTGCCGGCGATGAGAAGACGTTCCTGCTTCTTCTCGAGGTAGGTCGAGTAGTTGCCCTCGTACGGGTACAGGTGGCCGCGGTCGACCTCGGCGATCCACTCGGCCACGTGGTCGAGGAAGTACCGGTCGTGGGTGACGGCCAGCACGGCGCCCGCGTACTGGGCGAGGTGCTGCTCGAGCCAGAGCACGCTCTCGGCGTCGAGGTGGTTAGTGGGCTCGTCGAGGAGCAGCAGGTCCGGCTTCTGCAGGAGGAGCTTGGTCAGCGCCACCCGGCGCTTCTCTCCACCGGAGAGATCAACGACGGACATGTCCCCCGGCGGCGTGCGCAGGGCATCCATGGCCTGTTCCAGCTGGGAGTCGAGGTCCCACGCGTCGGCGGCGTCGATGGCCTCCTGGAGCGTGCCCATTTCGGCGAGCAGGGAATCGAAGTCGGCGTCGGGTTCGCCCAGCGCGAGGCTGATCTCATTGAAGCGGTCGACCTTGGCCTTGATCGGGCCGACGCCTTCCTGCACGTTCTCGAGGACCGTCTTGGTTTCGTCGAGCTCGGGCTCCTGCATCAGGATGCCGACCGTGTAGCCGGGGCTGAGCTTGGCCTCACCGTTGCTCGGGGCGTCGAGCCCGGCCATGATCTTGAGGATCGTTGACTTACCCGCGCCGTTCGGCCCCACGATGCCGATTTTGGCGCCGGGGAAGAACGACATGGTGACGTCGTCGAGAATGAGCTTGTCGCCAACCGCTTTGCGCGCTCGGACCATCGTGTAAATAAATTCGGCCATATACACCAGTCTATTTGCCGCGTGCCGCCCAGGAGACACGTGCCGGTGCCGAGGAGGTCCGCGACCGTGCCGTCGCAGGCGCCGCCGGTGCCCGCCGGTGGCCGCCGGTGGCCCGAGCATCCGGACCTCACGCTTCCAGGGTCGCGAGCCTCGGCGCCTCCGGGTCGGAGATTGCCTCATCTCCCCGGTCGCTTCCCGCGTCGTCCTGGGGCACGGGCTTGGGCGCGGGCTGGGCCGCCGGCGCGCTGCGCGAGTATGCCGTCGTGCACCAGGTGAGGTCGTGGCCGATCGCGTCCGCCTCGATTTCGACCGATGTGCCGTTGCGATCCGCGTTCTCCCAGTCGCGCACACGCAGCCTGCCGGTCACCATCACGTGCTGTCCCTTCCGGACCGAGGCCACGACGTTGTGCGCCAGCTGCCGGAAGGAGGACACGGTGTACCAGTTCGGATCAGCATCCACCCAGGCGTTGCGTTTGCGGTCGAACCTGCGCTGCCCGGATGCCAGCCGGAACGACGTGATGGCCAGTCCCGCGGTAATTGCCTCAGTAGTATGTCGATATGTCCACTGTTATCTACGCCCGCCAATCCCTCGACCGTAACGGCGAAGGGGCTGCCGTTGGCCGGCAACTGACCGAGTGTCGCGCATTGGCCGAGCGCCACGGTCGCACAGTCTCGCGGGAGTTTGTCGACAATGACGTGTCAGCGTCGAAGGGCACCAGGCCCGCATTCCAAGAGCTGCTGACCGCGATCAGGGGCGGGCAGGTATCAACGATCATCGTTTGGCACACAGACCGGCTCTACCGCCGCGTGCGTGATTTGGTCGAGCTGGTCGAGCTGGCAGAGAAGCACGCCCTCCGGATCCTCACGGTCAAGGCTGGCGACCTCGACCTAAACAACCCTGCCGGGCGAATGATGGCGCAAATGCTCGGAGCTGCTGCCCGCTACGAGGTCGAGCAGAAGGGCGCTCGCCAGGTTGCCGCGAACGTTCAGCGAGCTAACGCGGGTGTCTGGTCATTTGCCACGCGCCCGCTCGGATATGAGCGCGTCGACGGCGAGGTGCGAATTGTTGAGGCAGAGGCCGAGATTCTGCGGGAGGCCGTCGACAGGATCATCGCCGGGGAATCGTGGTACTCGATCGCCAAGGACTACAAGACCCGCGGCATCGTCGCGGCTAACGGCAAGCCCTACAGCTACCAGAACCTGACCCACCGCGCGAGCAACCCTGCCCTAGCTGGCATCCGCACATATCTAGGCGATGTCGTGACCGAGGCGGGCAGCTGGCCCGCAATCATCGACCGGCCAACATGGGACCGCTTCCAGACGGTCGTAGCATCGCGCCGCGTTCGGCAGGACTGGTCGAAGAAGATCAAGTACCTGGGCAGCGGCATCTATCGCTGCGGCAAGTGCGGCGGGCTCATGGATGTCACACGCGACTTCAAGAGCGGGAAGCGCACGCCCGTCTACCAATGCCGGGGGCTCGACACGCGCCGCAACATGGCCAACGTCGACGCGCTCGTCGAGGGGGTCGTGCTGGCCCTCCTGCGCCGCCCTGACGCGGTTTCGCTGCTCACCCCCACCGGGGATGCTGCTGCGCTCGCTGAAGAGGCACAGGAGGTGCGTGCGCTCATCGGTGGGCTCGCCGAACTCTACGCCGACGGCACACTCAGCGCCGCGTCGGTTCGAGAGCAGAAGATCAAGCTGCAGGCCCGCGTCGACGCTCTCCAGGCACAGCTCGGGGCCATTGAGGGAGGCACCATCCTGTCGGATCTCGTGACCGCTGAGAGCGTCGAAGCGTTCTGGCGTGGCACTCTCTCAATTCAGCACAAGCGCCGTATCGTGAGCGCCCTAATGACTGTGACGATAATGCCGACCAAACGCGGAGGTAACAACGCATTCCGTCCCGAGGATGTAGTGATCGAGTTGACGCACTCACCCCAAGATGTAGCTGCCGCGCCCTAGTCGCTGGCAGTTATGAAAGATGCCCCCGAAACCCGTAAAAGCTCGGGGGCAATACCGATACACAATGAAAAGGAATATCGATATGAACACCAGCGTAATCCACAAGCCCCTGACCGACTCAGAAAAAGTGGACAGGGCAATCGCAGACGCCGAAAACGAGCGGCTTGCTATCCAGGCACGGGAGACCCCGTGCAAGTACATCGACTGCACCGGCAACGGCCACGAGTTCTACGCCCCCGTTGCTGACTGGTCGCACGAAGCCGTAAACGCCACCTTCGACGGCGGTATCGTCAAAGCCTCCATCTCTGACTGCTCCGGACGATTCGAGGGCGACATCGCCTTCGAGGGCGACGGCACCATGACCGCCGATGAGTTCAGAACCGCCGCCACGGAGTACGAAGCATTCCCCGCATGGCTCCGCAGCATGGCCGACCGCATGGACGCGCTCACCACCGAAGGGGCGGCGCTCTGATGGCCGCCTCCGCTGCCTCGGCAACAGTCGCCCGCAGGATGGAAGCCGCCAGGTTGTCCGCAGGGGTTGCATTGCTCCCTCTTGCCAAGGCAACAGGCATCCCGCGCACAACCTTGCGCCGCCACCTCGCCGGCCTGTCTGATTTCAAGGTCTCCAACGTTATGAAGATCGCCGAGCATCTGAACATCCCGTTCGCCGTCCTGTTCAGCGAGCCGGCCGCGCCGGTAGCCGCCTAACCCAAGCTCGACAACGCCCCGGCCTGCGAAAGTGGGCCGGGGCACCCCTCGATGTAGCTCAGTGGACAGAGCAGGCGGTTTCTACCCGTCATGCCGGAGGTTCGAGTCCTCCCATCGAGACAAAAAATCGCGTCCCCCGTGTGTCTGAGATTCAGACGCCGGGGGCGTTTTCGTGTCCGCGATACTGCCGTTATGGGGCGATTTACCCAAAGGGCACAAAAAACCTTTGGTCCCACGCTGTTAGTAACTCATTGACCCCCATTTGGGGCCACACTTCGGCGTCTTTCCGCGCTCCACCGTCACGCCACAATCCTAGAAATAATTTGGAGATGTGCGAAGAAAAGCGGTTATCCACAGGCGAACATACCTACGACGTCGAGTTTCGACAGCCTTATCCACAGGCGTGTTTGCGTTCTATCACGGCATGCGTCAACCTCAAATTAAGCACTTGTGGTCAGGAGAAATACTTCATAACTCACAAGTACCAATCAAAGCCACCGACACAAAGACGCGTGGGGCCGAGTCCTACCTCGAGCCCCACGCTTTGACCGAAACCTCGCGAAAGGACGATCTAGTGGACCACTCTACATACCGCCGATCGAGCAGCACTCAGGAAGTCTCGCCCCCTGTCGAATGGGGCACCATCCAGGAAGCAGCAGCCCTGCGATTTGTCAGTGTGCAGACGATGCGCCGATACATCACCCAGGGACTCGTGCAGGCTGAACGGTTCGGCCCGCGACTCATACGGGTCAACCTCACCAGCCTCAACTCCGCTGGTCGCCCGCTCGCCAGCGATGCCCTGTGAGCGCCGCTCAGGAATACATCAGCCGTATCGTCGCCTCTGCTCACCCGCTAACCCCGGAACAGCGCGAAACGATCACGGCCGCGTTTGCCGGATTCTCCCCCGCGACTGTTGGGGGTGCATCTGATTGAGCGCAACGCATGACACACACAAAGTCGGCGCAACAGTCGAGAAGGCACTTGATTCGGCTCTATGGCGGCTCAAGTCTGGCGAGATCCGCCTCGAGGATCTCACGCCGGCACTCATGGGCTTTTACTCCATCGGGCACACGGACGGCATGGCTGTCATGGCGCACGAGCTGCAGCAATGCGCCGCTGACCGCGACAGGTTTTACAACGCCGCATTCAACCCCCGGCAGCCAATCATCATCGGCCCATCGCACGTCGAGCTGGATGCAACACGGCGAGCGATCTACAACGGGGGTGCCGAATGACGTGGGCCACCGTAGAACCAGGCTCAGACGCCGCACAAGCCACCGTGAAGGCACGGCAGGACGCCAACCAGCAAGCGCCCGCAGTCGCGCTAGAGAACGCGCACGCGGCATTCAAGCGCTGGCTCGGTGACGCATACGACACGGACGCACTCGACGCGGTACTAGCAACGGCGGCATGCGAACAACTCGACGGCGACCCTGTATGGCTGCTCGTCATCTCAGGATCGGGCAACGCAAAGACGGAGACGGTCGGATCGCTCGCCGCCATCGGGGCCACCATCGTTTCCACCATCGCATCGGAGGGAGCGCTGCTCTCTGGCACCTCCCGCAAAGAGCGATCGGAGGACGCTACGGGCGGGCTCCTGCGGAAGATGGGCGACCGGGGAATTATCGTCATCAAGGACGTGACAAGCATCCTCTCGATGTCGGGCGACCAGCGGGCAAGCGTGCTCGGTGCGATGCGCGAGGTCTACGACGGAGTGTGGTCAAGAAACGTCGGGACGGACGGCGGGCAAACGCTCGAATGGTCGGGGCGACTCGTCATCATCGGGGCAGTAACGACAGCCTGGGACAAGGCTCACGCGGTCATCGCCTCGATGGGCGACAGATTCGTGCTCGTGCGGATGGACTCGACGACCGGGCGACGTTCAGCCGGACGGCAAGCTATCGGAAACACCGGGCACGAAGAGCAGATGCGCTCTGAACTCACCGAGTCCGTCGCGACCCTCATGGGCACAATCAACACCGCGGGGATCGCCGTCACGGATGCCGAAACAGACGCGCTGCTCGCAGCGGCCGACCTCGTGACGCTGGCACGCACCGCCGTAGAACGTGACTACCGGGGCGACGTGATCGACGCGCACGCGCCGGAGATGCCCACCAGGTTCGCCAAACAGCTCACGCAGATCGTGCGCGGGTCCGTGGCTATCGGCATCGACCGCACCGCGGCCCTGAGATTGGCCATCAGATGCGCCCGCGACTCGATGCCACCTATTCGGCTGCGCATCATCGATGACGTTTCAGCGAACCCTGACAGCTCGACCTCGGATGTTCGCAAGCGTTTGGGGATGCCGAGGGCGACCGTTGACCGCGAATTGCAGGCACTCCACATGCTCAACGTTCTTTCAGTTGATGAGAGCGAAGGGAACAACGCTGGGCGAGACGTGACGATCTGGCGATACACGCTCAGGGACGACATTGAACCGGACGCCCTCGACCCCAAAAAAGCGGTGCCAGATTCTGCACCCCCCACACAGCACCCCGAAAATTCGGTGCCAGAAACTGCAGTACCTACCCAACCCCTAGATAAGGGGCACGGAGGCTTACGGGTACCTACTGCAAAATCTGGCACCGAAACCGGGCAGCCTGCCTGCCGCGTTTGCGCCGCTCCCCTGTTCGCCCCGCAGTCCAAAGCGATCGGCATTTGCGGCAAGACCGACGCCGCACACACCGACGCACGGGCCGCAGCATGACCGCGATCAGCGCACTACGCACGACGCAAGCAACATCCACCCCACCAACCAAGATCGAAACGGAGTAACACATGTCATTTCAGCCAGGTTCAATCGGCTCACGGATGCCCGCAAGCGAAGACACGCAGCTGCGAAAGATGCGCGACCTCGAGCGGTTCGTGACCGAACTCGGCCCCTCCATCGCCAAATCGTTTCAGACGACCGTGGACGCGCTCACCACCCAGCAGGAACAACTGGCAGGGCTGCTCAACGACCTACAAGCCCAGGTCGATTCCGCAATGTCCACGGCCGTAAATACGGGCAACGTGACCGCAACCGGCTTTGGGCACTTCGGCACAGACGTAACAGTCGGCGGCGATCTCACGGTGGACGGTGCGCTCCGGGTGCCAAGCGTGCCGGTCACAGTCCTCACGTCAAACTACTTCGCCACGTACGCCACCACCGACGACGGGCGCATTGGTCACGTCCCCTCATCGGCTCGCTTCAAGCAAGACATCCGCCCAACGGTATTCGACCCACACAGCATCCTCGACGCCGAAATTGTCGACTTCCGCTACACAGCAGAAACCGACCTGCACGGCGACAACGCCCCGTACATCATCGGCGGCATCGCTGAACAGTTCCATGCAGCCGGCCTCGGAGCATTCGTCAACTACGACAGCGAAGGTGCCCCGTTCGGCATCGCCTATGAGCGCCTTGCAGTCGGAATCATCCCGCTCCTGCAGCAGATCAACAGGCGCGTAACCGCGCTCGAGGCCGGGCCGACCGCATGAGCATTTCATCAAGGATCGACGGATGGCCCACCGACCACGGGCCCCTCCTCACGCTCCACGAGCTCGGCCTGCACGACGACCTCAACCAGCGCCCCAAATGGCTCCACTACCCCCGCACCGAAACCGGCGAAGGGATCGAAAACTACCACGCAACAACCAACTTTCTCACCAGCGAACCACTCCGGGCGCTCGCCTCACTCACGCTCGAAGGCTGGCAAGTGTTCGTAGACCCAGACGAGCGCGGACTACGAATCAAGATCACCCCCGGAAGGAAAACCCCATGACCAACCCCGACGACCTCGAGGTGCCCTGTTGAGCTACCGACCGTACAGCGGCCCCACCTGGCCCACCGCCAAGCGCAAAAGCCACAACCGCAAGCGCGGCCGCCGACTGAAACTCACCCGGCCACCCGAGATCCACCCCACCCTGCCAGACCAACGAATCAAGGAGACACCATGAGCACCACCTACACCAACCCCGAGGACAACGAAGCAGAAGGCATCCGCCGCAACCGCCGCGTTACCTCCATCGCCAAGACCTACACCAAGTCAGTGGCAGAGGACCGCGCGCAGATCGACCAGGCACTGAAAGCCGGACTCACGCTCTCCACCAACGCCCTACTGCGCGCCGGCTACGCAGACAACGCCGAAGCAGCACTGACCGAACTCAACCAGAAGGACAACTAATGACCACCGCCAAGACCACCACGCCCGCCACCGCCGACGAACTTCGCGCAGCACTCGCAGCACTCGAAGCACAAGAGCAGGCCGAACAGAAAGAACAGGCAGCCCTCATCCAGACGGCACAAGCCGCACGGGCACAGAAAGTATTCGACGCCAACCCCGCACTCGAGGCTGAACTCGCCCGGATCGGAGACGCGCAATACGGGGAAGCCGTCGCGGCAGCAATCGCCGGCGACCTCAACGCCGCCTACTCAGGGTTCGTCAGCTACCTCGGCGCACGCGCGGCACGCTCCCGCGCACGCTCAGACGCACAAGGCGCCGCGAACCTCCTACGCCGCGAACCGCACACCACCGCCAACATCGAATACCGGCAGCAGCCATTCAGCGACTTCATTGACTCGAACCTGCACAAAGCGATCGAGGCCAACGCAAACACGGCGATCGCCCCGTACCTCGAGCCGGACATCGACGACGCCGAGACAGCGGCCGCGTACCTCGACCAGGGGAAGTAATGGCACACGACATCACCGACCCCGGCACCGATGGAACATACCCATACCTGCCCCGCAACCCGGACGGCACGATCAACACCGAGTTAGTGCCCATCGGTATTGAACGCTCGAAGCAGCGCAACGTGCACGGCGTGAAGATGGAACTCCACATCATGCCGCGACTCAGCGACGGGCGACCCATCACCGCCATCGCCCAACTACCGGCAGGACAAACCGAGAACGACCTACTGCCCCGGAAGTAGGCCACACGCCGCCCGAGTGCCTTTTCGGACGGGGCGCAGGGGTATAGGGCGTATAACCCCAAGCACCCCTTTTGCGCCTCGGGCGACGTAGGCGCAATTTGTACACACGGAGAATCCACGTTTGGCCCTTCAAGGCCACATCCCACATAAACACCAGCATTGGAGCAGATATGACCGATTCAAACGGCCCTGGAAAGGGCGTCAAAACCCCCCGAAATTTGAACGCCGCGGGCCGCAGGTTGTGGGATGCCGCTACGGATGAATTCTCCTGGGCGGACCATGAGTTAGCAATCCTCGAGGAATCTTGCCGCACTCGTGACCGTATCGTGCAGCTTGATAAGGCTGTGGAGGACGAGGGCCTCATGCTCCCCAGCTCCCAGGGCAGCCGCGTGCACCCGGCCGTGAGCGAAGGTCGCCAGCAGCGTCTGGCCCTTGCTCGGCTGCTGGTCATGCTGGGCATTCCTGCGCTCGAGGATGACCCATCAGCTAGCCGCCGTGTGTATGGCAAGCAGTCCCGCTGATGGTTGTCCGTAAGCGCCGTAACGGCCTCGAGGATCACCCGGCGACCATGACGCGCTTTGACCTCTCAGAGTGGCCCCAGCCGCCCGTGGAGGCGTTCGCAGCATGGCGGGTGGAGTATCTGACGTACTGGCGGCACGAGAAGCACCCCAGCGGCATCTTCGGCCTGTTGGGCACCATTCAGGCGGCGCGACTGCTCGTCACCACTGGCGAAGTGCGCGACCCGGACGTGTTGGCACGCGCGAAGGCCGACCGCGCCTGGGACTGACCCCACTAGCTCGGCGTGAACCTCACCGCGCACGATGGCGTGCCGGATGGATGGTAGCGAGCTACGTTCCGGGTTATGACCTACCAGCGCCGATACGCCCCCGTTGTCCTCACGGATGACGGGGGCGCAATTCGCGACTGTCTAACGGTCATTGATGATTCTGATCTCGGCCACGACGGCGCTCACCGCGAGTTGTGTCTCGATTGCATCTCTCTTGTACTGCGGAAACCCCGCATCATCCTGAAGCTGCCGCAATCCTTCGTCAGACATTGACACGGCGCGTTCCCACTGTCGCGGAAGCCGCTCAGGCCCGATCAAGCCAACCAAGGTGAGCGCTTCGGCGCCCATTCGACTTGACTCCTCGCGATCGGTCGATCCTCCCCGGTTCCGATTCTCAAGCAATCTGACGAGCGTTTCGAGCTCGAACATGAGCTTGCTGTGTCGCTGAGCGAACTTACGGTCTTCCGCGGCAATGAAGTGGGCAGCATTTCGATCCTTAGCGGAGATGACCAGTGCGACGATTGACGCGCCTACGGCCGCGAGCACGGCAGCCACTTGAACCCAAAGCGCTATCTCATCCTGAGTCATTACGGTCCAATCTGATTGCTATATGAAAAGCTCAGCCTTGAGGACTTCGGCGCGAACTATCCTTGCCAATTCGTCAAGATCCGGGTTGTATCCGCTGCTCCGACGGATCTCCTTGCGCGCAGCATCAAGAACGGGCGGTGACAAGAGAATCGCTGCCATCGCGGGTGCGGATGTCGCCGCTTTGCGCCGCCACAGCGCATCGATCAGGCCTTTCTTCATGGCCGATCGATGAAGGTGGAAAAGGGCCTCTGTCTTCCGTGTAGGCGTTTCATCACTCAGCAGATCAACCTCGAACGCGAGATGCGTGGCGACCTTTTGGCCCGTCGCAGCTTGGACGTGGTAGGCCTGCCAGACCTGACCGTTTGTGAGGATTATCCACTCCAAGCCTTCCTTCACCGCGTATGTCTCGACCTGGCGCAGGTGGCGAGCATGCAGTTTTTGAGTCGCCCGCTTAACCTCGATGAAAGCCACGAGCTGTTTGTCGATGCGAACCCCGTAGTCAGCGAACTCGCCTCGGACCGCATACTCGGTTGTCAGATCGTCAAACTTGTCATAGCCCAGTCCGTAACAGAGCATGTCAGTCACGAGTAGCCGAGTGTCCCCCTCGTTGGCATCGCGCTTCACGAGATCCTGCAGGGGCTTAGTGAACTTGCGAATCGAAGCTCGAACCTCGTCGCGCGCCAGCTGCTCCCATTTTGGAACCAGGGACTTCTTTGTCTCTACGGCAGTGTCTGACAAGTTTTGACTCCTCTACCTTGCACAGCAGTTGAGCCACAGTACTGGTAGAGAAGGGCGTTTGAGCCACGTTTGGGCCTCGAATCGAAAAGCCGGCGTGATTTGTATTGGGCCACATCATCGGTGCAGCACACTGGAGCACCCCAGAACTGGGGGGGAACTATCCTTATAGAAACTATTGCGCCGGAACTCGTGACCAGGTGGCGCGGCGTCGTCGCCACGACTCCCGTCAGGGTCATGGTGTCACTCGTCATGTCGCTCTCCCGGCACGAACGGCCCAGCGCGAACCGCCCCGGACCAACGGCCCTGGACGAACGGCCCCGCACGGACAGCGGCGCAGGGCGGAAGGCCCTTCGCGCGCGACCCGGGGACAACCACTCGTGCCAGTCTTGTCGACCTCGGGCCGCGTACGACGAGTGTGCGGCGCCCCGAGGGCGCGACAGACCGCCCGCCCGGCATCGGAGGAAATCCGCCGCGGCGACGGGCTGTGGAGGGCGCGCCCACGGGCGCCGGCGGTGAAGCGCTACGCGACGATGTACTGCGAGTACGACTTGCGGATCTTGTTGACCTTGGGCAGGGCGACCGCCATGCAGTAGCCCTGGCCCGGGTTCTTCGCGAAGAAGTCCTGGTGGTAGTCCTCGGCGACGTAATACTCGCCGAGCGGCTCGATCGTGGTCACGATTCCGCCGTCCCAGTAGCCGTTGGCGCGCTCCCGCGCCGCTTCGAAGAGCCGCTTCTGCTCCTCGTCCGCGTAGAACATCGCCGACCGGTACTGGGTGCCGACGTCGGCCCCCTGCCGGTTCAGCTGGGTCGGGTCGTGGAGGGTGAAGAACACGTCCAGGATCACGTCCGCCGGGATGACCTCGGGGTCGAACGTCACCGCCGTGGCCTCCGCGTGCCCAGTTCGGCCCGTGCACACCGCCTCATAGCTGGGATTGGGGACCTCGCCGCCGGTGTAACCGGAGACGACGTCGCTCACCCCCCGCAACACTCGATACACGGCGTCAAGACACCAGAAACATCCACCTGCGACCACGAAAGTTTGCACGCCTCTAGAGTAACTCCATGACCTTTGTTGCCGCCGCTGACCGCTACGCCGCCATGGATTATCGACGAACCGGGCGCAGCGGCCTCAGGCTGCCGGCCGTGTCGCTGGGCCTCTGGCACAACTTCGGCCATGAGCGCCCCATCGACACCCAGCGCGCCATCCTGCGCCGCGCCTTCGACCTCGGGGTCACCCACTTCGACCTGGCCAACAATTACGGGCCGCCCGCCGGGGCCGCGGAGACCAATTTCGGCCGGATCTTCGCCGAGGACTTCCGCCCTTACCGGGACGAGCTGATCATTTCCAGCAAGGCCGGGTACGACATGTGGCCGGGTCCGTACGGCGAGTGGGGCTCCCGCAAGTACATGCTGTCATCGCTCGACGCGAGCCTCGGGCGGCTGGGCCTGGACTATGTCGACATCTTCTACTCGCACCGGCCGGATCCGAACACCCCGATCGAGGAGACGATGGGCGCCCTGGCGACCGCCGTCCAGCAGGGCAAGGCACTCTACGCGGGGATCTCGAACTACGACCCGGAGCAGACCCGCGCCGCCGCGGCCGCCCTGGCCGAGTTCAACGTGCCCCTGCTCATCCACCAGCCGCGCTACTCCATGTTCGACCGGCACATCGAGGAGGGGCTGTTCCCGGTCCTCGACGAACTCGGCGTCGGCAGCATCGTCTTCTCTCCTCTCGCGCAGGGTCTACTGACCGACCGCTATCTCGACGGCCAGGTGCCGTCGGGCTCGCGCATCGCCACCAGCGGATTCCTGACCGAGGCCGCCCTGTCCGAGACGTATCTCGGCCGGGTGCGCGCGCTCAACGACTTTGCCGCCGCACGCCACCAGACCCTCGCGCAACTGGCCCTGACCTGGATCCTGCGGCAGCCATCCGTGACCTCGGTCCTCATCGGGGCGAGCAGCGTCAGCCAACTGGAGCAGAACATCGCCGCGCTCGACGCCCCGGCGCTGACGAACGACGAGATCGCCGCCATCGAACCACACGCCGTGCACGGCACGTCACTCGGATAACGGGGTGGGCTACCTCTTCGCGCTGCTCGCCTCCCTGCTGTTCGGACTGAACGGAAGCACCACAAAGGTCATTGTCGAGGCCGGCCTCTCCCCCGCGCAGCTCACCTTCGCCCGGGTCACCATCATCGCCATCCTCGCCGGTGGGTTGCTGCTCGCCACGAACCGAGCCGCGTTCCGCATCGACCGCAGGCAGCTGGCCGTGATGGCCCTGCTCGGCGTGGCCGGGGTCGCCTTGATCCAGTGGTTCTACGCCGTCGCGATCAGCCTGCTGCCGGTCGGAATCGCGCTCATGCTCGAGTACTCCGGCGTGCTGCTCATCGCCCTGGTGGTTCGTTTCGTCTTCAAGGAGAAGGTGAAATCAAGGATCTGGGTGGCCATCGTCTGCGTGCTGGTCGGGATGGCCATCGTCGCCGAGGTGTGGGCGAGCCGGCTGTCCGCCCCCGGCGTCGTGGCCGGGATCCTGGCGGCAATCTGCCTGGCCGTGTATTTCCTGCTCGGTGAACGCCAGGTCGCCACGAGTTCCCCCCTCGCGGTGGCGTTCTGGTCGATGCTCTTCGCCAGCGCGTTCTGGCTCCTGTTCAGCGCGTGGTGGCAGCTCGACCCCGCGATCCTGGCCCAGCAGACGTCGCTCGGCGGCAACCTGGACGCGGTGACCGTTCCACTGTGGGGCATCCTGCTCTGGAACGGTGTGTTCGGCTCCTTCGCGCCGTACCTGCTCTCCTACATGGCGCTCAGCCGGCTCAACGCCACGGGCGCCGGGGTTGTTTCGGCGTCCGAGGTGATCTTCGCGTTCGCGTTCGCGTTCCTCTGGCTGGGCGAATCGCTCACCGGGGTGCAGGCCGCCGGAGCCGTGCTCGTGCTCGTCGGCATCGTCGTCGCGCAAACGGCACGCTCCAACAAGGCGGTGGACCTGGACCTGGCGAGCCAGGACCTCGCCCTGGCGAACAGCCTGCCCCGCTGACCCGGGACGAATGTCGGCGGCCGGCCATAACCTGGGAAAAACCCCAGCGGCCGGCTGACAGTTCGGAGGATTCCATGAGCACGATAACCGCAACCCGCGGCCCGAGCCTCATCCCGGTCAAAGACGGCCTGTGGCGGGTGACCGGTCGTTCAGGAGCCGTCCTCGGCCACATCGAACGCCGAGCGGATGCCCGCGGGGAGCGTTTCGCCGCGCGCCGCATCGTCCAGGCAGCGCGCAGCATCGACCTGGGCGAGTTCTGGCGGATCGACGACGCGGCGGACTGCTTCCGCTGAGCGACTGCTTCCACTGAGCCCCTTACTTCCGCTGAGCCCGCATTCGCCTGGCACCACTTCGGGGCACGCCGCGCACCTTCCGCGGGAACCGCTCCGGCGCCCGGTACAGTTCGGCACATGCAGTGGTGGAATAACTTCGTATCCTGGCTCACGGCCATCAGTAACCAGCCCGTCGTCTTCGGCGCCGTCGTGCTCGTCGTGGCGCTCATCGTCGCCAGCGTGCTGGCCGCGTGGATCTCCCGCGGCGCCGTCAGGGGTCTGCTCGACCAGCGCGATCGCGAGCTCAAGTCCGCGGTGATCAGCACCCTGGTCGACGCGGCTGCCGACGCCTCGGTCTGGAACTCGCTGACAACGCAGGAGCAGGTCATGGCCGACCGCGCCGTCGGTCACGCCGACATCCAGTTGCGCCTGCTGCCGATTCGCGGTGCCGGCATCGCCGCCAACTGGGCCGCCCACCAACTTGCCGACCTCAAGCGCACCTCGGCAACGTTCGGCTATCAGCTCGAGCCCGCCGTGGCCGAGTTCCGCGACCGTCTGGTCGACTGGCAGAACAAGCCGTCGCGGGCCCGCAAGATCTTCCAGGGCGACATCGACCGCTGGAAACTGCAGGACACGAGCTCGGAGAAGAGCCTCCTCGCCGAGCGTGACGCCTGGGTGGCGCAGCAGCACCACGACGACTTCACCCGGCTCGAGTCCGAATCGGCCGGCGCGCCCCGGTCGTTCGAACCGACGCACCAGGCGACGATGCAGGCCGAACCCGCGGTCAATGCCAACGTCAATGCCAACGTCAACGACCGCGACCGCGACCGCGACCGCGACACCGACCATGCCGACGCGGCGAAGGACAACGCCAGGCAGGCCGACGCCCGGCAGGCCGCCGCTGTCCAGGCCGACGCGGCCCAGGCCGGCCGTGCGCCGATCAGCTACGCGCCGCTCGGCTACACACCGGCGACACCGTCGACGCCGTCGGAGACCCAGCAGCTGCTCGATGACGTCGAGGCGCTCGAGGTTCGTCAGGCGGAGCCCTATAATCCCACCGGACCGGTCGCAACGCCTTCGCAGCAGTAGTCGGCCGGCAGTAGTCGGCCGGCAGTAGTCGGCCGGCACTAGTCGGCCGGCAGCAGACCCACGCGGCTCAGCGCCACCACGCGTCGAACGGCGAGGCGGGAACGGTCCTCTTGTGTTCGGTGCTGAGGAAGCGCGCCTCCAGCGCCTCCGCGACGCCCTCGTCGACGGCTTTTCCCTCGAGGTAATCGTCGATGTCTTCGTACCGCAGGCCCAGGTTCGCTTCGTCGGTCTGGCCGGGCTGGTCATCGAGCAGGTCGGCGGTCGGCGGCTTCAGGTACAGCCGCTCCGGAGCTCCGAGGTGGACGAGGAGGGAACGGCCCTGGCGCTTGGTCAGGCCGGCCAGGGGCAGGATGTCCGTTCCCCCGTCGCCGTACTTCGTGAAGAATCCGGTGACCGCTTCGGCCGCGTGGTCGGTCCCGACGACCAGGAGGCCGCGCGTCCCGGCGAGGGCGTACTGCGCGATCATCCGGGCCCGCGCCTTGACGTTGCCCTTGTTGAAGTCGGTCAGCTCCTCACCGGTGCTGTGCTGGAACTCCGCCTCGAAGCCGTCGACCGCGCGCTCGATGTTGAAGGTGAGCACGGTCTGCGGGCGGATGAATTCCAACGCCAGCTGGGCGTCCACCTCGTCGCGCTGCACGGCATAGGGCAGGCGCACGGCCGTGAACGACGCGGAATGCCCCTCGGCGCCGAGTTCGTCGACCGCCAGCTGGCACAGGCGCCCGGCCAGCGACGAATCCTGGCCGCCGCTGATTCCCAGCACCAGCCCCCTCGACCCGGTTCGCAGCAGGTATTCCTTGAGGAAGCCGACCCGGCGGCTCACTTCGAAGGCCGGGTCGATGGTCGGGGCCACGTGCAGTTCCGCGATGATCCGCGCCTGAAGTTCTCGCATGAACCGAATCTATCAAGCCGGACGAGACGACCGGGCCAGCCGGAGGTCTCCGGGCTCAGGTGGCCGTTGCGCGCGGGGCCCATTCACGCGCGAGCAGGGCGTACGTGTCGAGCGTCGTCCACTCCCCCTTGAACCAGTCCGCCTCGATCTCCCGCGACTCCTTACGCAGGCCGCCCTTCCGCAGCACCGCGGCGATGGCGTCGTTCCTCGCGTCGCAGCGGGCGATCACCCGATGCGCGCCGTGCTCGGTGAAGAGGCCGCCGAGCACGGCCAGCAGGGCCTCCGTCGCGTAGCCGCGGCCCTGGTGTTCGCCCGCGAAGGTGACGCCAAGCTCGAACGTGTCCGGTTGTTCGGCGACGCAGTGGACGGCGACATCGCCGAGGAGTTGCACGCCGCCCCGGACCCGCACGCCCAGCTGCAGCCACTCCCCTGGGCCGGGCAGGTCGCCCGGCGGCCGGGCAGCGATGAGGCGCGCGGCATCCGCCTCGGAGAAAGCGGTCGACCAGGACTGGTACCGGGCCACCTCCGGTTGCTGCCGGTACCGGGCGAACGCCGCGGCGTCTTCCTCGGCCAGCGGCGCGATGCTCAGGCGTCCTGTGACCAGCGGATAGGCCATGAGCGGCCACGCACCCTTCGTCTCGTCTGACTACCAGCCTGAGTGATTCGACCCTGTGCCCGCGTCGGATGCCCGCGCTGGGCTGGACGTGGTGCCCCCGGTAGGAATCGAACCTACGACAAGCGGATTAGAAGGCCGCTGCTCTATCCACTGAGCTACGGGGGCGGGAAACGCGGTTCAACGATACCGCAGGCGACGTCGCGGGCCGGTCACCGGTCGACGCGGCCGCTCAGAGCGCCTTCGCGGCGGCCACCAGCACCTGCGCGAGCGTGGGCACCCCGCGGGCGCGGAACACCTCGGCTCCGGCGGCGTTCTTCACGATCACGGTCGGCGTGATCCGGATCCCCTCCGCCTCGGCCTCCCGGGCGTCCCTGGCCACATCCAGTTCCCGCACGGTCGCCTGCGGCACGAGTCGCGCCGCCTCGGCCAGCACCGCGCGGGTCTGCATGCACGGCTCGCAGAATGCGGAGGAGAACAGGATCAATTCCATCGTCGGCCTTCGGGTCAGCCCGTGATCAGGGCGATCGTCGCCACGACGACCGAGACGGCCGCCAGCAGCAGGGAGATGCCGATGAGCACGGCGTGGACGATCAGGAACTTCGTCGGCTTGCCGGAGGCGTCGCGGGCGCGCTCGTCGCGCCGGACCCGCCGGAAGAATTGCGGCCAAACGATGAAGGCCCAGGCCGCGTTGATGATCAGGAGAACCGCGAGTGTCGTTGGCATCGGTCCCAGTCTACGGAGCCCGCCCCCCGCCGATCGCCGGGGCCGCAGCCTCGGCCGGCCGTGTCACCGCCCACCGGTAGACTCGACCCATGACAATTAGCGGTGACCGGTTGGTATGGATTGACTGTGAAATGACCGGTCTCGACCTCGAAAACGACGAGCTGGTGGAAATCGCGGTCGTGATCACGGACTTCGACCTCAACCTCATCGGCCCTGGCCTCGACATCGTGATCAAGCCGGACGCGTCCGCCCTGGAGAACATGGGCGATTTCGTGCGCGAGATGCACACCTCGTCGGGCCTGATCACCGAGATCCCGGACGGGGTCAGCGTCGCCGAGGCCGAGTACCAGGTGCTCGAATACATCCTGAAGTACATCCCCGCCGAGCAGAAGGCACCACTCGCCGGCAACTCCATCGGCACCGACCGCGCCTTCCTCACCCGGTACATGCCGCGCCTGGACAAGCAGCTGCACTACCGCAACGTCGACGTGTCGTCGATCAAGGAGTTGGCCCGCCGCTGGTACCCGCGCGCCTACTTCAACGCCCCAGCGAAAGACGGCGGCCACCGCGCCCTCGCCGACATCCTCGAATCGATCCGCGAACTCGCCTACTACCGCCGGAGCGTCTTCGTGGCCGACCCCGGACCCACGAGCGACCAGGCGAAAGTGCATTCGGCACACGCCGTGTCCAACTTTGGCCCGAAGGTGTAATAGAATTCTTGAGTTGCCTACGTCGCATGCGATGTAAGCACACATGGTGGGTATAGCTCAGCTGGTAGAGCGCCTGGTTGTGGTCCAGGAGGTCGCGGGTTCAAGCCCCGTTACTCACCCCAATGCTTTTCTTTGCCTTATCGGCGCTCCCCTCGGGACAGGCGTAGGCTGCCTCCGAAGAGGGATGCCGGCATGGAAGAAATCACACCGAAGCTCCTGAACTGGGCCTCGATCCTTGACCCGGACTCCCGGGAGCAGGCGATCAGGACGGCCTCGCTGCCGTTCATCTTCCCTCACCTCGCGCTGATGCCCGACGCGCATCCCGGCATGGGCGCAACGGTCGGGTCCGTCATCCCGACGCTCGGCGCCATCATCCCGGCCGCGGTGGGCGTGGACATCGGCTGCGGCATGATCGCCGTGCGCACGCAGCTGAGCGCCGGCGACCTCCCGCGGGACCGGCGGCCGTTGCGCGAGGCCATCGAGCGGGCGATCCCGCTGTCGGCCGGCCACTACAACGACCTCCTCACCCCGTCGGCCGCCGCGCGCACCCGGGAGCTCGAGCGCGCGGCGGCCGCGGCGCACTTCGATCCGGCCGTCTACTCGCCGAACTGGCGGCTGCAGCTGGGATCGCTCGGCAGCGGGAACCACTTCATCGAGGTCAGCCTGGACGAGCAGGACCGTGCCTGGTTGTTCCTGCACTCCGGCTCGAGGGGCGTGGGCTACCAGCTGGCGCAGCATCACATCGGCATCGCCCGGCACTACGCATCCGTGAACCGGATCAAGCTGCCCCACCCCGATCTCGCCTACCTGGTCGAGGGCACGCCGGAGTTCGACCGGTACATCGCCGAGATGCGCTGGGCCCAGCAGTTCGCCCTCCTCAACCGCGAGGAGATGATGGACCGCGTCGTGGCGCAGTTCGAACGGTGGACCGGCGTCCCCGTCGTCGAGGAGGAGCGCATCAACTGCCATCACAACTTCACCGAGCGCGAGCGCCACTTCGGCAAGGACGTCTGGGTGAGCCGGAAGGGCGCCATCGAGGCGAGCACGGGCAAGCCCGGCCTGATTCCGGGCTCGATGGGTACGGCATCCTACGTCGTCGTCGGCAGGGGAAACCCGCTCTCGCTCAACTCGTCACCACACGGGGCCGGCCGGGAGTACTCCCGCACGGCCGCCCGCAAGACGTTCACGTTCCGGCAGCTGCGCGAGGCGATGGCCGGGATCGAGTTCCGGGACACAGCGGCGTTCATCGACGAAATCCCGCAGGCCTACAAGCCCATCGACCGGGTCATGCGGGACTCCGCCGACCTGGTGGAGGTGCGACACACGCTCCGGCAGCTGGTCAATGTGAAGGGCGACTGAGTGTGGCGTGGGATGCTGGACGGATGGCGCAGCTCACCCCGGAGGAATTCGAGCGTCTCGTCATCGACGAGCTCGACCTGCTGCCCGACGACATGCTCGACGGGCTGGAAAACGTAGTTTTCGTCGTCGAAGACCGGCCCGAAAACGGCACTCTCGACACGCTGGGGCTGTACGACGGAGTGTCGCTGACCGAACGAGGGCAGTACGGCTTCGGCGAGATGCCCGACCGGATCGTCATCTACCGCGAACCGCTGCTCGACCTGTGCGCCGACCTCGACGAACTCCGCGACCAGGTGCACGTGACCCTCGTGCACGAGATCGCGCACTTCTTCGGGATAGATGACGACAGGCTGCACGAGCTCGGCTGGGGTTGACGACCCCCGGGTTAGCCTGAGCCCATGAGCAGATTCCGGCCCGGCCGCTTCATCGGTGTCACAACCGGCACGCTGGTGATCCTGGCCGTCGGCGTCTACGGGCCGGCAACCCTCCTGGGGCCCCTTCCCTCGGTCAGCGCGACCCTGTCGACGCCCGCGGCGGCCTCGGCGCCCACGCCACCCGTGCTTCCGGCCGCTGGCGCGAGCGCGGTCCTGGCCGTCGGCACGTCGGCCCCCGGCGCCGAACCCGCGGCGATCGACGCCACTGCCGTCGACTCCACGGCCGTTGATCCGATCGGGGCCTCCGGCACGCCCGACGCGCTCCCGATGGCTTCGGTGGCCAAGATCGTCACCGCGCTCGTTGTCCTCGACGCCAAGCCCCTCGCCGCAGGGGAGACCGGGCCGGAGGTGACCATCTCCGCCGCGGACTACCAGGACTACATCGACTACAGCGCGACCTTCGCCCGGACCGTCGTCGTTTTCCCCGGTGAGAGCTGGACCGAGCGGGAACTCCTGGAGTCCTTGATCCTGGGCTCGAGCAACAACCACGCCGACACCCTCGCCCGCTGGGCGTACGGCTCGGTGCCCGCGTACCTGGACGCCGCGAACGCGTGGCTGGCGAAGAACGGTCTCGACAGCACGCACATGGCCGACGCCACGGGCCTGGACTCGGCCACCGCCGGCACCGCCACCGACCTGGCCCGCCTGGCCGCGATCGCCTCGGGCGATCCGGTCATCACGGAGATCATCGCCGCCCCGGCGTCGTCCCTCGCCGGCCGGCGCGGCGTGGACAACACCACGGCGTACCTGCCCGACCTGGGCATCACGGGCATCTCGCGCAGCTACACGGATGCCGCCGGCGTCTGCTTCCTGTTCACCGCCCAGGTCGACGCGGGAGATTCCACCTTCACCTTCGCCGGGGCCTTCCTGGGCGAGCCGGACTACGACACGCTGACGACCGACCTGACCGCCCTGATGACGAGCGCGCAGGCCGGCGTGGGCGAACTCCCCCTCCTGGCCCAGGGCGACGCCTACGTGCGGTTCAAATCGCCCTGGGGTGACACGGCATCCGGTGTGGTGCGGGTCGCGAAGACCCGGGTCGCCTGGCAGGCGGCGTCGTCAGAGGGCGCGACGGTGAAGCTCGACTCGTTCTCGACCGGGCGCACCGGCAAGGTCGTCGGACGCGTCTCCACCGACGTGGCCGGCCCCAGCGTGTCGTCGCCGCTCGTGCTCGACCGGGCGATCAGCGACCCCGGACTCGGCTGGCGCCTGCTCCATCCGGTGCCTGTGATCGCGGCGCTGATCGCTTCACGGGACTGAGCGGCCCGGGCCCGACTCGGGGATACCCATCGCCGAACCGTGAGTTCGGCACCTTCGCGGGACGCGGGAACGTGCCGCTTCACAGTTCGGCGATAGGTGGAGGGGGTTAGTCGGGTTAGTCGGTTTCCTCGGTCGACTCGAAGGGGTCGCTGTCGCCGGCGTCGAAGCGATAGCGAACGTGCGTCCGCCCCTGCACGTCGCGGCTGTCGACCTCGTCGTACCAGAACAGCGATTCCATGCCACCGACGGCGGCCATCATGCTGATCCGCTCATCGTGCTTCCCGTGCAGGAGGACCCGAGTGTCGGTCTGCCCCTCGAGGGGGCCGTCGATGAACTCGGCGGTGTAGACAACGTTTTCTGCATCAGGACTGGTCATGGCACCAACTTAGTCCGGCGGGGGCGATTCCCGCTGGACCGGCGCGGCGGAGTTGAGTGCGGCATGCCCGGCGCCCAGCCGCAGCGTCGCCCAGCGTTCGGGGTTCTCCCGGGCCCGGTAGTCGTCCCATTCGGCCTGCCACTCGTCCCAATGCGTGCGGAACACCTCGCCGTCCCGCGCCAGCGCCCTGGCCTTCCGAATCGCCTCATCGGCGTCGAGCCAGATCCGGATGTCGCTGAGCGGGGCGTGCGCGGCGGCCAGCGCCCCGCAGCCCTCCACGATCAGCGGGCCGGCGGGATCCACCGGGTGCCACTCCGCGGGCTCTCCCCGGTCCCAGTCGTAGCGCTGCCAGGCGGCGGGCAGTCCGGCCTTCCGCGGGGCCAGCAGACACCCGGTGACCTGCCGGACGGCGGCATCCAGCCCCTGCCACCCGGGGTAGATGTCGTCCAGGCGCACGAGGGTCGGCGCGCGCGACCCGGGCCACGATGACACCAGCCGGTCGGCCAGGGTGCTCTTGCCCGCCCCGCTCGGACCATCGATGAGCACGACGGGCGCCGGCCCGGCTCCGGCGACCGCGCGGAGCACGGCCTCGACGGGCGCCTCAGCCGAGGACAAAGTTCCAGCTTCCGGTCGCGACTGACACGGTGACGGCCAGGGCGCCGACGAACAGCCCCAGCCCGATCAGCGCCACCTCACGAGCGCCGAAGGTCGACGGCCGGGCCCAGCTGCGGGCGATCGGCGCGCCGAATCCCCGCGCCTCCATCGCCGTGGCCAGCTTGCTGCCGCGCCGGATGGAGAGCACGAGGAGCGCGAAGGCCTGGCCGGCCAGGCGCCGGATGACCCCGCGATCGGCGATGCCCCTGGCGCGCCGGGCGCGCTCGAGGGCGCGCCAGTCCTCGAGCAGCAGGCCGATCAGGCGCAGGCCCGCCAGTCCGCCCAGCACGAATCGAGCCGGCAGCCTGACGACCTGGCCCAGTCCGTCGGCGAGGTCGGTCGGGTCGACGGTGACGAAGAGCACCACGGACGGGAGCCCGATCGCCAGCACGCGGAGCAGGGTGGCGACGGCCAGGTCGATCGACCCGTCGGTGATGTGGATCAGGCCGAATTGCCAGTACTCGGCGCCCGCCGACTGCCCGTAGAGCAGGGTGGTGAGGGCGGCGGCCGGGGCGGCGAGCCACACCGGGAGGGTGCGCAGGAAGAAGGTCCGCGGGGACAGCCCGGCCCAGAAGAACAGGACCAGCTCGCAGGCCAAGGCGACGAGGGCCGACACCCAGTCGATGGTCAGGACGAGGACCCCCGCGAGGAGGAGCGCCGCGGCCAGTTTCGCCACCGGGTTCACCCGGAGGATCCCCCGGTTCCCGGGGGTGGCCGTCGCGGTCTGGGTCATCGGGTCACCAGGCTGCCTGACCGGTGGTCCAGGCCGGCCGCCAGGCGGTACTCGCGGTCGGCCAGGGCCGCCACGAACTCCGCGTCGTGCGACACCGCGACGACGGCGGTGCCCTCGTCGATGAGCTCGGCGAGCAGGGCCACGATCTCCCGCCAGGTTCGGAAGTCCTGGCCGAACGTCGGCTCGTCGAGCACGAGCACCCCAGGCTGGGTCGCCAGGACCGTGCCGACCGACAGCCGACGCTTCTCGCCGCCGGACAGGGTGAAGGGGTTCGCCTGCGCGAGGTGGTCGATCCGCAACCGCTGCAGCAGGGTGTCCACCCGGGCCGTGATCACCGGCTCCGGCAGGCCGAGGGCGCGCGGGCCCACGGCCAGCTCCGCCCGGACCGTGCCGGCGACGAACTGGTGCTCGGGGTCCTGGAAGACCGTGCCGATGCGGGTGAGCAGCTGGCGCGACTTCCAGCGGATCGGTTCGCCGCCGGCTCCGGCCGCCAGCCGCGGGTCCGCGAGAACGCGCCCGGCGGCCGGCTTCAGCAGGCCGGCCAGGGTCAGGGCCAGGGTGGACTTCCCCACCCCGTTGGGACCGGTGATCGCCAGCGCGGCCCCCGCCAGGACCTCGACTTCGATGTCACGGGCGACGACGAGTTCCCGGCTGCGCGCGATCGCGAGCTCCTCCGTACCAAGCAGCCGACCGGATGCACTCCGGTGCCGCGAGGGGAGCTGGTGCCGGATGCCCGGAACCCAGACCCCGGAGGTCGACAACCGCTCCCCCTCCGCCGACAGGACATCGGCCGGCCGGCCGTCGGCCAGCACTCCCCCGGCCGGATCGAGCACGATGACGCGGTTGACCAGCTGCTGCCACACCCCCACCCGATGCTCGATCACGACGAAGGTGGCCTCCGTGTGCTCCAGGACCCGCGCCACCGACTCCCGAACCTCGAGGACGCCGGCCGGGTCGAGGTTGGCCGTGGGCTCGTCGAGGAGCAACAGCCCCGGCCGCATGGCCAGGACGCCGGCCAGGGCGAGGCGCTGTTTCTGCCCGCCGGACAGCGCCGACGTGGGGTGGCCCAGGGGCAGGTCGAGGCCGACCATCGCCAGCGACTCGCGAACCCGGCGCCAGGTCTCGTCCCTCGGCACCCCGAGGTTCTCGCAGCCGAACGCGACGTCGTCACCGACCCGCGCGAGGATCACCTGGGAATCCGGGTCCTGCATGAGCAGTCCCACCTGCCCGCGGGCGTCCGCCGGCGTCGTCCCGTTGACCAGGAGCCGGCCCTGTTCTTCGCCCTCGTCTGCCGCGCCGAGCACCCCGGCCAGGGCGTGCACGAGGGTGGACTTGCCCGCCCCCGACGTACCGAGCAGCAGCACTCGCTCGCCCGGTTCGATCCGGAGGTCGAGGTCCCGCACCGCCCACGCGCGCCGCCCGGCATGACGCCAGCCCCAGCCGGAGGCGTCGATCGACGCCCCCGCAACGCGGAGGTGCGATGCTGCCGGCGACGTCATCGGGCGGTGTCAGACGTCGGCGCGGATCTCGCGACCGGCGGCGAACCGGCCGAGCGCTCCCGTCTTCGCGAGGCCTCGCATGGCCAGCCAGGAGAGCAGCCCGGCGATCAGGGCGCCGGAGACGACGGCGGAGACGGTGTAGATCGTCGCGAAGGCGGCGGCCGAACCGGGGTACCAGAGCACGAGGTCGTTGATCGCGAGGGCAAGGCCCGCCCCGGCGCCCGCCAGGACGGCGACGTAGGCGCGGTAGTTGGCATAGAGGAACGCCGCGAAGACGATTTCCGCGCCGAGACCCTGCGCCAGCCCGGAGACGAGCGTCAGCGGTCCCCACTGGTTGCCGATGAGCGTCGACACGACCGCCGCGAGCAACTCGGTGTAGAGCGCGGCGCCGGGCTTGCGAATGATCAGGCCGCCGAGCACCCCGGCGAAGAGCCATCCGCCGCCGAGGAGGGCCTGCAGGCCCGGGAGGAGGGGCTCGAGCGGGGCGCTGAGGGGGACGTAGGCGGTGTTCCAGGCGAAGAAGATGAGTCCGCTGGCGACACCGATGACGCTGGCGACGACGATGTCGACGACCCGCCACCGCAGGTTCCTCGGCTTCCGGGCCGTCTTCGGCGGCTTGGACGTGACGATGGTGTTTGTTGCGTGCACTGGTCGTGCCCTTCCGTAGGTGAATACAGGGCACGGGTACGAGATTGTTTGCCTCCCTGCGCTGGCATGATCCAGATCAGGTTCGACGGTCGAAGCCTCAGTAGCTTCCTCTCAGCCCGGTCAACCGGACTCCCGTGTTCGTTTCGATTATAGACCCGCCTAGACTCGCAGGATGGAGTCCCCCGGCGTCGGCGAACCCGGTCGCGCCGGATGACTCTCGCCGTTCCCCTGGTCCTCGCCGTGGTCCTTCTCGTGCTGATGCGATCGTTCATCCTCCGCCGACGACGGATGCAGCGGGGACTGCCCGTGCGCGGACCGTGGCGGTGGCCCCGGCGGCCGCGCCGGCGGTCATAGCCACGTGTACGCTGGGTACCGGTGAGCCGGGAAGTCTGGTCGGCATTTGATAGAGCGCGCCCGGAACCTGGTTTCGGGACCTGCGCCGGAACCAGAGGACGTCCCGAGTGACTGAACCAGCGTCGACCGATCCGGCTTCGACTCCACCATCGGCCACTCCCCCGTCCCCGGCCCGGGCGTGGATCCTCAGCCGCAGCAGTTACCCGGAGTACCTGCGCGTCGCGTCCATCCTGCGCAAGGAGACCGTGGGCGGTGCGCTGCTGCTGGCCGCCACCGTCGTCGCGCTCGTCCTCGCGAACACTCCGGCCGCCGACTTCTACTTCGCCGTCCGCGACTTCGAGGTCGGCTACGAGCCGTGGCACCTCAAGCTCAGCCTGGGCGCCTGGGCTGCCGACGGCCTCCTGGCCATCTTCTTTTTCCTCGCCGGGCTGGAACTCAAGCGCGAATTCGTCGCCGGCGAACTCCGCGTCTTCAGCCGCGCCATCGTGCCCGTTGCCGCCGCGCTCGGCGGCGTCATCATCCCCGCACTCATCTTCGCGGCCGTCAACTTCGGCGGCGGCGCGGGGGCCGTGCGCGGCTGGGCGATCCCGACGGCCACCGACATCGCCTTCGCCGTCGCTGTGCTGGCGGTCATCGGTTCCCACCTGCCCAGCGCCCTGCGCATCTTCCTGCTGACCCTGGCCGTCGTGGATGACCTCCTGGCCATCGTGATCATCGCGCTGTTCTACTCCACCGACATCCAGGTCATCCCGCTGCTGCTCGCCGTGCTGCCCCTGGCCCTCTACGCGTTCCTGGCGCACCGATACGCGAACTTCTTCGTGACCCGGGCGTTCGCGGCGTGGCTGATCCTCCTGCCGCTGGGCGTCATGGCGTGGGCGCTCGTGCACGGCTCCGGCATCCATGCCACCGTCGCCGGCGTGCTGCTGGGCTTCACGGTACCCGTGCTCCACCGCGACCGTGACGGTCGCGTGGGCGACGGCCCGGGCCTCGCCGAGTCGTTCGAGCACCGTTTCCGGCCGCTGTCGGCGGGGGTGGCGGTGCCGATCTTCGCGTTCTTCTCCGCGGGTGTGGCCATCGGCGGCGGCCAGGGCCTGGTGGATGCGCTGACCGATCCGGTGGCGATCGGGATCGTCGTGGCCCTCGTGGTCGGCAAACCGGTCGGGGTGCTGCTGGCCACCTGGCTGGTGACGAAGACGACCAGGGCGTCGCTCGATCCCGATCTCGCCTGGGTGGACATCGTCGGCGTGGCCGTGCTGGCCGGGGTCGGGTTCACCGTGTCCCTGCTGATCAGCGAACTCGCGTTCGGCCACGGGAGCGTGGAGGATGACCACGCGAAGGTGGCCATCCTCTCGGGCTCGCTGCTGGCGGCGCTGCTGGCCACGGTGCTGCTGCGGGCGCGGAACCGCCACTACCGCCGGGTCGAGGAGAAGGAGAAGACCGACGCCGACCACGACGGGGTGCCGGACGTGTTCCCGGCCTGAGCGGGTGCCGCGCGCCCAGCTACTCCTTGAGGGCGCTACTTCTTCAGGGCGCGGATCACCCGGGACAGCGCGTGGCCGGCGACCCAGATGAACGGGATCGCCACCACGAGCAACGACACGATGTTCGGGTCGAAGCGCACGGTGTTGCCGGACTTGACGTACGCGCCGATCGGGACGGACATCCCGCCGCCGCCCCCGCCGGCCGCCCCGCCTTCGGACTCCCCCGCGTCGCCGCCGCCGAAACCGTACTGGACGAGCGCGACCGGGACGAGCGTGACGCCCTCCACCTGGATCGGGTCGCCGTAGGCCGATCTCACGCCGACGGACCGGGCATTCTCTGCAAGCTTGAGCACAAGGTTGGTCATGCCGCTCAGGTTACCCCCTGTCGGGTTTGAGGTGCGAGGCCGGTTTCACCGCGCCGCGGCCGAATCGCGCCGTCACCGTGTCGACGGCGAGTTCCGCCTCGCGCCAGTCGTCATCGGGATCCCACAGCCCGAGCCCGGCGCCGTCCCCTGTGCCCAGCTGCTCCATCCGCACGCCGATGAGCCGAACCCGGATGCCGGAAGCCGCAAGGGCGTCGAAGACCAGGGCGGCCTCCTCGTAGATGCGCCGGCCGACGTTGGTGGGTTCGGCCAGGGTGCGGGAGCGGGTGACCGTGCTGAAGTCGGCGTAGCGCACCTTCAGGACGACGGTGCGGCCTACGAGGCCGGCGCCGCGCAGCCGGGCGGCCACCGCGTCCGCCTGCCTGAGGATTTCGCTGCGCAGGCGGGCGACATCCGTCACGTCGTGTTCGAAGGTGACCTCATGGCCGACGCTCTTCTCCTCGCGGTCGAGGCTGACCCGGCGCGGATCCCTGCCCCAGGCGAGGTCATGCAGTTTGCGGCCGGCGGCCTCCCCGATCCCGGCCTGCAGCACGGCCAGCGGGGTGTTCGCGATATCGCCGATCCGCTTCAGCCCCAGCCGGGCCAGGGTCTGTTCGGTCGTCGCCCCGACGCCCCACAGCGCGCCGACCGGCAGCGGATGCAGGAAGGCGATCGTGTCATCGGCGGGGATGAGAAGCAGGCCGTTGGGCTTGGCCCGGCCGGAGGCGAGCTTCGCAACGAACTTGGTGGACGCGGCGCCGACCGAGCAGGTGAGCCCGGTCTCGGCCTGCACCCGCAGCCGGATGAGCGCGCCGATCACGGCGGGCGAGCCGTGGATGCGCCGGGCCCCGGCCACGTCGAGGAACGCCTCGTCGATCCCGAGCGGTTCCACCAGCGGGGTCACGTCGTTGAAGATGGCCATGACCTGGCGGGAGAAGTCCTGGTAGCGGCCCATGTGCGGCTCCAGCACGACGGCGTCGGGGCAGCGGCGCAGCGCGAGCGCCATCGGCATGGCCGAGTTCACGCCGTACCGCCGGGCGACATAGTTGGCCGCGGTCACGACGGAGCGGCCGGAGCGGTGGCCGACGACGACCGGTTTGTCGACGAGTTCGGGGTGGTCGAGAAGTTCGACCGAGGCGAAGAACGCGTCCAGGTCGACGTGGAGAATGGTCGCGGTGGAATCGTCGACCGGGGTGGTCGTGACCTCGCGGTTGCTGCCGTCTTGCCTGCTCATCAGGATGACCCTAACCCACCGGGGAGCGAGCCACACGCCCCGAGGCGACGACCGGTCTCAGCGAACGATCTTCTCCGCCCCGGCGATGCGCTGGGCGATGTAGATCGGGATGATCGAGACGAGCACGAGCACCACGGCGATCACGTTGACGATCGGCGCCTGGTTCGGCCGGAACAGGTTGTCCAGGATCCAGAGCGGCAGGGTCTTCACCCCGGCGCCCGCCGTGAAGGTCGTCACGATGATCTCGTCGAAGCTGAGCGCGAAGGCCAGCAGGCCGCCGGCGAAGAGCGCGGAGCGCAGCTGGGGGAAGGTCACCAGCCGGAACGTGGTCCAGAGCCCGGCGCCCAGGTCGGCGGAGGCCTCCTCGAAGTTGGTGCCCTGCCGCCGCAGCCGGGCGATCACGTTGTTGAAGACCGTGACGATGCAGAAGGTGGCGTGGGCGACGATCACCGTGAGGATCGACAGCTGGATCCCCAGGATGGTGCGGAACGCGTTGTTCAGCGCGATACCGGTGATGATGCCCGGCAGGGCGATCGGCAGGATCACCAGCAGGCTCACCGCTTCCCGGCCGAAGAAGGTGTACCGCTGCAGGGCCAGGGAGATGAGCGTTCCGAGCACGAGGGAGATGAGCGTGGCGACGCTGGCGACCTGCACGCTGGTCACCAGCGCGTCCAGCGCGCCCTCGCTGCGGAAGGCCCGCGACCACCACTCGAGGGTGAAACCGGGCGGCGGCCAGCTGAGGCTCGTGCTCGTGCTGAACGAGTTCACGAAGACCACGAACAGGGGCAGGTAGATGGCCGCGAGCACGAGCCCCGTCATGATGGCCAGGATGCCCCGCGCCGCTCGACTCAGTCTCATCGGGTCTCCTACAGGTTTTCCAGGGCGCCCGTGCGGCGCACCACGGCGAGGTAGCCGAAGATGATGACGATCGGGATCAGGGCGATCGCCGCGGCCAGCGGCAGGTTGTTGGCGGCGCCGACGTTCGTGTAGACGAGGTTGCCCAGCAGCTGGTTGGCCCCGCCGACGATGTTCACGGTGATGTAGTCGCCCAGCGACAGCGCGAAGCTGAAGATCGAGCCGGCGATGATGGCGGGCCAGATCATCGGGAGGACGACCAGCCGCAGGGTCGCACCGGTCTTGCCGCCGAGGTCGCCCGAGGCCTCGAGCAGCGAATCGGGCACGCGTTCCAGGCCGGCGTAGATCGGCAGGATCACGTACGGCAGCCACAGGTACGACAGGGTGATGATCGTCGCCGGCAGTCCGTACCCGGGCGTCTCCCCGCCGAAGGGGGCGAGCAGCCATTGCAGGATGCCGTCCTGGGACAGCACCGACCGCCAGGCGTACGCCTTGACGAGGTAGCTCGCCCACAGGGGCATCAGCACGGCGATGACGAGGATGCGCTGGGCCCGGGGGCTCGCCACCTTGGCCATGTAGAACGCGATCGGCAGGGCGATCACGATGTCGACGATCGTGACGAGCAACGCGACGCCGACCGTCCGGACCGTGACCGTCTGGTAGAGCGACCCGGTCAGCACGGTGATGATGTTGTCGAGGGTCCAGGTCTGGGAGATCTGCCCGGTGAACGTGTCGACCGTCCAGAGGGCGGTGATCAGCAGCGCCGCCAGGGCGGCGATGTAGACCAGGCCCAGCCAGAACAGGGGGGCGGAGAGCAGCAGGGTCAGCCGCAGGCGCGGATGCAGGCTCAGGAAGACGGAGCCCCGCCGGCCCAGGGTGTCCCTGGGCGGCGGAACCGTCATCCGGTTGCCGGGTGGCGCGCTCGCGTCGACCGTCATTGTCCTTCGTCCTTCCGTCCGGCTGGGCCTGGTCGGGCCTGGCTAGCCCTTGATTTCCTGCCAGGCGGTGGTCCAGGCCGAGTAGTCGGTGCACTCGACATCGGTGCGACCGTCGAGGCACTCGGCGATCGGGGTGGACCAGTACCAGATCTTCGACGCGTAGTCGGCGTCACCGGCGTGGAACGACTCGCAGGATCCTTCGGAGCGGAAGTCGCAGGCTGCCTGGTTCGACGGCGCCTCGCCGAAGTACTCGGTGGCCTGTGCGTTCGCCTCCGGGCTGGCGATGTAGTCGAGCCACTTGTACGCGCAGTTCGGGTTCTTCGCCTCCGACGCGATCATCCAGGTGTCCGACCAGCCGGTCACGCCCTCCTCTGGCACGATCACCTCGGCCTTGGTGCCCGCGGCGAGGGAGTTGCGGATGACCTGCCAGGTCGTCCCGACGACGGTGTCGCCGGTCTCGAACGCCTGGATCTCCTTGAGGTAGTCGGACCAGTACTCGCCGATGTTGACGCGCTGCTCCTTGAGCAGGTCGACGGCTGCTTTCAGCTGGGTCTCATCGAGGGCGTACGGGTTCTTGATGCCCAGGTCGGGCTGGTGGGCCATCAGGTAGACCGCGGCGTCCGCGATGTAGATCGGCGAGTCGTAGGCGGTCACCTTGCCCTTGTAGGCGGAGGACTTGTCGAACACGACGTCCCAGGACGTCGGCGCGGGCTTCACAGCCTCCGTGTTGTACATGAGGAGGTTGGCGCCGTAGCCGTGCGGGATGCCGTAGGAGACGCCGTCGACGCTGTTCCAGGACTGCATCTTGAGGAAGTCGTAGATTCCCTCGTAGTTCGGGATCAGGTCCGTGTTGACCGGCGCGACGTCGCCGGCGGCGACCAGGCGCAGGGACGCGTCGCCCGAGGCTGCGACGACGTCGTACTCCCCGGTCTTCATCAGGTTGAACGCCTCGTCGCTGGTGCCGTAGGTCTTGCTGGTCACCGTGCAGCCGGTCTCGTCTTCGAAGGCGCTCACCCAGTCGACCGCCGGGTCGTTGCTGCCGTCTTCGACGTAGCCCGGCCAGGCCAGGATCGACACGGCGCCCTCGGTCTTCCCGAGTTCGGTGGCCGCCTTGGGGCCTTCGCTGCTGCCGCCGCCCGATCCCTGCGTGGTTCCGCAAGCAGTGAGTAGAGCAACCGAGGCAAGTGCCAGGCCCGTGAGCAGCGCCTGGGACCGGCGCCCCCGGCGGTTTTCTGTGTAGCGGTTCATTGCATTCTCCATCCTTCTACTGTTGTGCGGTTGCGGTTGCGGATTCGAGGTCGACGACGTCGACGTCCTGGAACCCGACACTGACGCGGGAGCCGCGCTGGTCTTCGCCCACCCGGTGGGCGTCGTTCTGCTCGAGGACCGTGATGCGTTTGCCCACGTCGAGGTCCACGATCAGTCGTGTGCTGCTGCCGACGTAGATGACCTCGGCCAGCGTGCCCAGGGCCGTGCGATCCGTCGCGGGCGGCGAGAGCTCCGGGCCGATCGAGATCTTCTCCGGCCGCAGGGAGTGCAGGCCGCCGTGGCCGACCAGGCGACGGGACACCTCGTCGTCGAAGACGTTGGAGGTGCCCACGAACGCGGCGACGAAGGGCGACACCGGGCGGTCGTAGATCTCCGCCGGGGTGCCGAGCTGCTCGATCTTCCCCTCGTTGAACACCGCGATCCGGTCGCTGAGGGTGAGGGCTTCCTCCTGGTCGTGGGTGACGAAGATGAAGGTGATGCCGAGCTCCCGCTGGAGTTCCTTGAGCTCGACCTGCATCTGTTCCCGCAGCTTGAGGTCGAGCGCGCCGAGCGGCTCGTCGAGGAGGAGCGCCTTGGGCCGAACGACCGTGGCCCGGGCGAGGGCCACGCGCTGCCGCTGCCCGCCGGAGAGCTGGCTGGGTTTGCGGTCGCCGAAACCGCCCAGGCGAACGGTTTCGAGCGCGTCCCGCGCCCGCGCCAGGCGGTCCCGCCTGGAGACTCCCCGCACCCGCAGCCCGTACGCGACGTTCTCGAGCACGGTCATGTGCGGGAAGAGGGCGTAATCCTGGAAGACGGTGTTGACGTCGCGGTCGAAGGGGGCACGCTCGGTCACGTCCTGCCCGAACAGCGAGATCGTGCCGGCGGTCGGCTGCTCGAAGCCCGCGATGAGGCGCAGCACGGTCGTCTTGCCCGAGCCGGACGGCCCCAGCATCGAGAAGAACTCCCCCTCGGCAATGTCGAGGTCCACATGGTCGACGGCGGTGACCGTACCGAAGACCTTGGTCAATCCGGTCAACCGGATGGCGGGGTTTTCCGCGCTCACGTGGCCTCCTAGCTCGCTCTGAGGTAAATCATATGGAGTTAGATGTCTTTTCGGCACCCGCGGATGTTACGGTCGTGTCACAACGCAGGAAAGTATCCAATATGCCCCAGTCCATTCGTCCCCGCACGGTCGCCCACGCGGCCGTCTTCGGCCCGCTCGAGGGCGCCGGCCGGGCCGAGCTGGTGGCGCAGCGGCTGACCGACGCGATCGTGCTCGGTATCCTGGCCGATGGTGAACGCCTGCCGACCGAGTCCCTCCTGGCGCGCAAGTTCGGCGTCGCCACGGTCACCGCGCGAGAGGCGCTGGACACGTTGCGCCACAAGGGCCTGGTCGAGACCAAGCGCGGGCGGGGCGGCGGGAGTTTCGTGACCTACGCCGGCGCCGGGCACGGTCGCCTGCAGGACGAGCGCCTCCTCGGTCTCTCGCGGGTGCAGCTCCGCGACCTGGGCGCGCACTACGCCGCGATCGGGGCGATGACGGCGGAACTCGCCGCGGATCGCGCCACCGATACCGACGTCGACAATCTCCGCCGCATTGTCGAGTCGGCCGACCCAACCGACGAGGGCGCTGCGCGGCGGGCGCAGGGAACGTTTCGGCTGGAGGTCTCCGCCCTGAGCCAGTCGGCACGGCTCGTTCGCGAGGAACTCCGGCTTCAGGCCGAGTTCGGCCCGCTGCTCTGGCTGTGCCTGCGCAACCCCGACTACCGCGACCGGTGCCGGGAGGCGCAACGCGGTATGGTTGCTGCGATCGAGGCCCAGGACGGCGAACGGGCCAGACGGCTCTCCGTGCGCCAGATCACCGAGGCGATCGAGTGGCTGATCGAAGCCAAGGCCGCCCTTGAGAAGACGGAGTGACACTGTGGATGCCCTGACCCGCACCTCCATCGCCGACAGCATTGCGGCGGTGAGCGAGCACGTCAGCTCCGTGTTCCTGCGCCTCGAGGACTGGCGCGGCGTGGTCCAGGACTTCGTCCGATCACGCGGTGGGGAGGTCAACCGCGCGGAGCTCGACTCGGTCGTGGAGGGCCTGGTCCTCCGCGAGTTCGCCAGGCCGCACGGGTCCGTCATCGGCGCCGGTTTCGTCTCCGCCCCCGGTTTTCTCCGGGACGCCGAGTGGCACCTGGCCTGGTGGCTCGGCGACCGCAACACGTTCGGCGTGGGATCCGCCGCCCCCAGCGTGCGCCGGCTCGACGCCGTCGAGGACAGTACCGACGAGAACTTCCGCGACTACACGGCCCTGGAGTGGTGGCGGGTGCCCGTGGGCACGGGCACCCGCCACATCACGGGTCCGTACGTGGACTACCTCTGCACCGACGACTACACGCTCACGCTCACCCTGCCGGTCTGCTTCGACGAGACGGTGGTCGGCGTGGTGGGCGCCGACCTGTACGTCGAGGACGTGGAGCGCGCCCTCCTCCCCCGGCTGGCCGCCGTCGGCGCCCCGGTGACGCTCGTCAACGCGTCCGGACGGGTCGTGCTCTCGACCGACGTGCACCTGGCGACCGGCGCGCTCCTGCGCCTGGCCGGCCTCGCCGAAACGCTGCGCGGCGGTGACGACACGGCCGCGGCCGTGCGGCTGGACGACGGGCACGAGGTCGTCTGGTGCCCCGGCACCGGCCTCGCACTGGTCGTGCGGCCCGCGCGGCGGTAGCCCGTCGTTCCGGCTACCCTCCGACGAGCAGCCCGAGCGCGTAGGTGACCGCGGCGGCGCCCAGGCCGATCGACAGCTGGCGGAGCGCCCGGCGCAGCGGCGGACCGCCCGAAAGCAGTCCCACGATGGCCCCTGTGGCCAGCAGGGCCAGGCCCACGAGCACGGTCGCGACCACCATCGCCGCGGCTCCGCTCAGCCCGAACAGGTAGGGAAGCACCGGCAGGAGCGCACCGGAGGCGAAGAAACAGAAGCTGGAGAGGGCCGCGCCGACGGCCGTTCCGACGGCTTCGTGCTCGTCGACGGGTTCACTCGGCGGGGCGCCCAGGTCCACCGGCCCGGTGGCGATCGTCAGCGTGCGCAGCACCTCGCGGGCGTGGATCTCGGCCTTCTCCGGGCTCATCCCCTGTGCCCGGTAGACCAGGGTCAGTTCGTTCGCGGAGATGTCGAGGTGGCCGAGGTCGCTTTTGTTCGACGGGTTCGGGCTGGAGGCCTCGAGCAGCTCACGCTGCGACCGCACCGACACGAATTCGCCGGCCGCCATCGAGAGCGCGCCGGCCAGCAGACCGGCGACGCCGGTGAACAGGATGGTGGCGGCCGGCATCCCCGCGGCGCCGATGCCCAGCACGAGCGCGAGGTTGCTGACCAGACCGTCGTTGACGCCGAAGACCGCCGCGCGGAACGACCCGGAGAGGCGCTGGCGCCCCCGGGCGGCGAGGCCGCGCACGACTTCCTCATGGATGCGCTCGTCGGCGGCCATGGCGTCGGTCGCGTCCGCGTCGGTCCCGTAGGGCGAGCCGGATTCGGCCCGCTGCGCCAGCGCGAGCACGAAAACCGAACCGAACCGGCGGGCGAGGAAGCCGAGCAGCCGGGTGCGCACGGCGCCCTTGCGCGGCGCGCCGACGTCGTCACCGAGGAGGTTCCGCCAGTGCGCCTCGTGCCGCCCCTCGGCCTCGGCCAGGGCGAGCAGGATCTCCCGTTCTTCGCCGGACCGGCGCCCGGCGAGGTCACGGTACACCGCGGCCTCGGCCTGTTCGTCGGCCAGGTACCGCCGCCAGCGACGGATGTCGGCCTCGCGCGCCGCTCGCCCGGCAGGCACGCCCCTACTCCGCCGTTCCGGCGCGTTCGAGCACGAGTTCGCGCACGCGGGCCGCGTCGGCCTGGCCTCTCATCGCCTTCATCACGGCACCGATGACGGCCCCGGCGGCCTGCACCTTGCCGTCGCGGATCTTCGCCAGGACGTCGGGCTGCGAGGCCAGGGCCTCGTCGATCGCCGCGATCAGCGGTCCGTCGTCGGAGACAACGGCGAGGCCGCGGCTCTCGACGACCTCGAGCGGGGTGCCCTCGCCGGCGATGACGCCTTCGAGCACCTGGCGGGCGAGGCGGTCGGTCAGCGTGCCGGCCTCGACGAGTTCGATCAGCGCGGCCAGCTGGTGCGGCCGGACGAGCGAGTCGGCGGCCACGCCGGCGACGTTCGCCAGGCGGGCGACCTCGCCGGTCCACCACTTGCGTGCGGCCTGCGGGGTGGCGCCGGCGGCGACGGTCGCCTCGACGGCGTCGAGCAGGTCGGAGTTGACGACATCCTGGAATTCCAGGTTCGCCAGGCCCCAGGCGGCCTGCAGGCGCTTGCGGCGCGCGGCCGGCGGCTCCGGCAGGGTCGCCCGGAGCTCTTCGACCCATTCCCGCGACGGCGCGACGGGCACGAGGTCGGGCTCGGGGAAGTAGCGGTAGTCGTCGGCGTCGGACTTGGGGCGCCCGGCGGAGGTCCGGCCGGTGTCCTCGTGCCAGTGGCGGGTCTCCTGGGTGATGGTTCCGCCGGCGGAGAGCAGCGCGGCCTGGCGCTGGATCTCGTAACGCACGGCCCGCTCGACCGAGCGCAGCGAGTTGACGTTCTTGGTCTCGGTGCGCGTGCCCAGGATGTTCGAGCCGCGCGGGCGCAGGGACACGTTCGCGTCGCAGCGCACGTTGCCTTCCTCCATCCGGGCGTTGGACACGCCCAGGGCCTTGACGATCTCGCGGATCGCGGCGACGTAGGTCTTGCCGATCTCCGGCGAGTCGGCCTCGCCGCCCTCGATCATCTGCGTGACGATCTCGACCAGCGGCACGCCGCCGCGGTTGTAGTCGACGAGCGAGTAGTCGGCGCCCTGGATGCGGCCGGTCGCGCCGCCCTTGTGGGTGAGCTTGCCGGCGTCGTCCTCCATGTGGGCGCGCTCGATCTCGACGGTGACCTGGCGGCCGCTCTCGAGTTCGATGGTGAGCGAGCCGTTGAAGGCGATCGGCTCGTCGTACTGCGAGGTCTGGAAGTTCTTCGCGGTGTCCGGGTAGAAGTAGTTCTTCCGGGCGAACCGGGACGTCTCGGCGATGTCGCAGCCGAGGGCCAGGCCGAGGCGAATGCTCGACTCGATCGCCTTCCGGTTCACCTGCGGAAGCCCGCCGGGCAGGCCGAGGCAGGTGGGGCAGGTGTTCGTGTTCGCGCCCTGACCGAATTCGTTGGCGCAGCCGCAGAACATCTTCGTCTTCGTGTTGAGTTCGACGTGCACCTCGAAGCCGAGGACCGGCTCGTAGAGTTCGAGGGCCTTGTCGAAGTCCATCAATTCAGCCTTCTTCATCAGAGGACCCCTTCTTCGCTCGCGAACATTTCCAGCGGCGCCAGCGCGGGTGCGCGGCTGAGCAGCGTGTGGCCCCAGTGCGTTTCGAGCAGCTGCTCGACCGCGGCACCGAAGGTATAGAGCCGGGCGTCCTGCTTTGCCGGCGCCATGACCTGGAGTCCGACCGGCAGGCCGTCCTCGGGCGCGAGGCCCATCGGCAGGCTCATCCCGGGGATCCCGGCGAGGTTGGCCGGGATGGTGGTGATGTCGTTGAGGTACATGGCCATCGGGTCGGCCAGCTTCTCGCCGAACTTGAACGCGGTCGTCGGGGCGCTGGGCGACACGAGCAGGTCGACCTTCTCGAAGGCCGCGTCGAAGTCGCGCTGGATCAGGGTGCGCACCTTCTGCGCGCTGCCGTAGTAGGCGTCGTAGTAGCCGGTGCTGAGCGCGTAGGTGCCCAGGATGATCCGGCGCTTGACCTCGGGGCCGAAGCCGGCGTCGCGGGTGGCGGCCATGACGCGTTCGATCGTGACCGGTCCGTCGGTGGGGTTCTCCCGGAGCCCGAAGCGCACCGAGTCGAACCTGGCCAGGTTGCTGGAGGCCTCGGCGGGGAGGATCAGGTAGTACGCGGCGACCGAGTACTCGAAGTTCGGCGCGCTCACCTCGGTGATCTCCGCGCCCGCCGCGGCGAGCAGGGCGAGGGTTTCGGTGAAGCGCTGCTTGACGCCGGCCTGGAAGCCGTCTCCATGCAGTTCCTTGACGACGCCGATGCGGATGCCCTTGAGGGCTCCGTCGGCGAGGCCGGCCCGCGCTGCGGCGGCCATCGACGGCCACGGGTCGGTCAGGGAGGTCGAGTCGAGCGGGTCGTGGCCGCCGATGACGTCGTGCAGGAGCGCCGCGTCATAGACCGTGCGTGAGACCGGCCCGACCTGGTCGAGGGAGGACGCGAGGGCGATCGCGCCGTAGCGGGAGACGCCGCCGTAGGTGGGCTTGACCCCGACGGAACCGGTGACGGCCGCGGGCTGGCGGATCGATCCGCCGGTGTCGCTGCCGAGGGCGATCGGGGCCTCGAAGGCGGCGACCGCGGCGGCCGAGCCGCCGCCGGACCCGCCGGGGATCCGTTCCTGGTCCCAGGGGTTGCGGGTCGGGCCGTACGCGGAGTGCTCGGTGGAGGAGCCCATCGCGAACTCGTCCATGTTGGTCTTGCCGAGCGGGATCAGGTGCGCGTCGCGCAGCCGTTTGACGACGGTGGCGTCGTAGGGCGGGATCCAGCCCTCGAGGATCTTCGAGCCGGCCGTTGAGGGCATGTCGCGGGTGGCGAGCACGTCCTTGATGGCGATCGGCACGCCGGCGAGCAGGCCGAGCCGTTCACCGGCGGCGCGACGGGCGTCGACCCGGTCGGCCGTGGCGAGGGCGGCATCCGCTGCCACGTGCAGGAACGCGTGCAGGTCGGTGTCGACGGCAGCGATGTGGTCGAGGTGCGCGCGGGTCACCTCGACCGAACTGACCGAGCCGTCGGCGAGGAGACCGCCCAGGTCGGCGGCGGAGAGCTTGATGAGATCGGTCATGGTCAGTCCTCTTCCAGGATCGGGGGCACCCGGAACTTGTCGCCGTCGCGGTCGGGGGCTCCGGAGAGCGCCTGTTCGACCGTCAGCGACGGGACGACGACGTCGTCGCGGAAGACGTTGGTCAGGGGCATCGGGTGGCTCGTCGCGGGGACGTCGGGGGTGGCCACTTCCTGGACCTTCTTCACCGACTCCACGATCTGACCCAGGTCGATTGTGAGACTGGCGATCTCTTCCGGGCTGAGGTCGATCCGGGCGAGGCTGGCCAAATGGGCAACCTGCTCGGCCGTGATTCCAGACATGAAACTCCGTACGGTCGTCGAGGTGGATGCCTCAATTCTATTCGGAGCCGTTGGTGGCCAGTTTCGCGTTGTCCGTACCGATCAGGGCCATGTTGTGCAGGGACTCGCTTCCCGGGGTGAAGTACGCGTTGTGGCCGAGCGATCCGTTCAGCCATTTTCCGGTCACGCGGTCCCTGGCGCCGTCCACGCCGAGGGTGTGCGCGCCGTAGGCCGCGGCACCGGGGTCGCTGCCGAAGAAGGCGCTGTTGACGGCGGGATCCCAGTCGGCCTCGCCGACGAAGACGTTGCCATGGGCCACGGACAGCTCGGCCACCGACTGGATGCCGCTGCCCGGCGACCCGACCATGACGAACGCGTCGACGCCGACCGACCCGCGGGCGAGGGCGGTGAGCGACACCGTCGTGCCGTAGGAGTGGCCGAAGACCGAGAGGAAGGGTTGCTCCGCGCCGCGGGCCGAGCGCACGCCCAGCCAGGAGTCCTCGAGGAAGTCGGCGCCGGCTTCGGCCCGGTCCAGTCCCCCGACGGAGAAGAGGTCGGGCGTCTCGTAGCCGATCCAGGCGATCGTCGCGACGGTGGGTCGGGGCTCGCCGTGCGCCGTCCTCCGCGCGAGCACCTTCGCCTGCTCCCGGTAGAGGTCGTCGGCGGTCGTGGCCCAGTTGACCAGCTGCTCGCGCACGCCGTAGTTCATGCCCGGGACCAGGTAGCTCAGGTAGTCGGCGGTGTCCGGGTCGCCCAGCGCGATAGCCGCCCGGCCGCCGGCCAGCGTGTCCAGCAGGATCAGCGACCTCAGCGGCCCGCCCTCGCTCGGCCGCAGCGCCTCCTTGACCTGGCGGAGCACGGCCAGTTCGCCCTCGAGGCGGGTGCGCTCCGGCCCGGTCGCGTCGGCCAGGTCCGCCCGGACGTCGGACAGCGTCCGGCCGAGGTAGCGCAGGTTGGCCGTGGCGCGCTGCCGCGCCGGCACGCCGTCGAGGTTGCCCACGAGCCGGGGCACGGCCCTGGCCAGGGTCGTCCGGCTCTCGGCGCCGAGGCCGCTCCACCATTCGGTGACCGCGGTGGACGCCGGCGGCGACGACAGCAGGGCGTCGATCTGCGCCGGATGGGCGGCGGCGAAGGTGGACAGGTCGCCCAGGGAAAGGCGGGACATCCCGACCAGGAGCCCGGCCCCGCTCAGGGTCTGCAGCGAGGCGACGTCGACGGATGTCCCCGGGCTCGCCGAAAGGTTGAGCCACAGCGGGGCTGCCTCGCCGCCCGCGGGGACATCCGAGACCCGGCTGGGCAGGCGCTCGGCGATCGACGTCGTCTGGAATTCGGGCACGCCGCTGAGCTCGCTCACCCTGCCGAGTGTGAGCGAGGCTGTCAAAACCGCTGCGACGTCAAACAGCAATGCCGGGTACGTCCCCTCCCGCATGACCGTCGGGAGGCCTTTTCGGGCCTCATTCGGGTCTCAGGATCACAGCCTAGTGACAGGAAAACAGCGGTAGGGAGCCGGTCCACCCCCGATTGTGGGGGATACTCATTCGTCTGTCGGCCGAGGCTATTCCGGGGTCGAAATCAGCCCAGCGGGCCCCTCCGAGAGCAGGATTCGGAAGCCGTCGGCGTCGAGGATGGGGACGCCCAGCTGCTCCGCCCTGGCGAGCTTCGAGCCGGCTCCCGGTCCCGCCGCGACGAAGTCCGTCTTCTTCGACACGCTCGACGCCGACTTGCCGCCGGCCGCGATGATCGCCTCTTCGGCTTCCTCCCTGGTGAACCCCTCGAGGGATCCGGTGGCCACGACGGTGAGGCCGGCGAGCACGCCACCGGCCGCGGCGGCGGCCCCCGGTCCAGGGTGGTCCGGGGTCTGGAATTGCACGCCGGCGCGGGTCCACGCTTCGACGATGTCGCGGTGCCAGTCCACCTCGAACCAGTCGATGACGGCGTCGGCGATGATGCCGCCGACCCCGTCGACCTGGGCGAGTTCTTCGCGCGAAGCGGCCCGGATCGAATCGAGCGACCCGAAGTGGTTCGCCAGGGCCCTGGCCGCGACCGGGCCGACGTGGCGGATGTTGAGCGAAACGAGGATGCGCCACAGGGGTTTGGTCTTCGCGATCTCGATTTCGCGCAGAAGCTTGAGCGCGTTCGATGAGGGCTGCGGCCCGGTGAGGCCGCTCTTCTTCTCCGCCGCGGACGGGTTTCTGCGGAACGGCGTGCGCAGGCGCACGGTTCCGTCCTCCTCTTCGACCGGCAGCCCGGTTTCCGCGTCGCGGACGACGACCTCGATCGGCAGCAGGTCGGCCAGGGCCAGGTCGAAGAGGCCGGCCTCGGTGGGCAGCGGCGGGTCGGCTGGCACCGTGGGCTGGGTCAGCGCGGCGGCGGCGACCTCGCCGAGAACTTCGATGTCGAGGGCCCCGCGCGAGCCGATGTGCTCGACCCTGCCGCGAACCTGGGCCGGGCAGCTGCGCGCGTTCGGGCACCGCAGGTCGATGTCGCCTTCCTTCGCCGGGGCGAGCGGGGTTCCGCATTCGGGACAGTTGGCGGGCATGACGAACTCGCGTTCGCTGCCGTCCCGCAGCTCGACGACCGGGCCGAGCACCTCGGGGATGACGTCGCCCGCCTTTCGCAACACGACCGTGTCGCCGATCAGCACGCCCTTGGCCTTGACGACGTCCTGGTTGTGCAGGGTGGCCTGGCGCACCTCGGAGCCGGCGACGCGCACCTTCTCCATCACCGCGAACGGGGTGGCCCGGCCGGTGCGGCCGACGCTGACGACGATGTCGAGCAGTCTCGTGTTGACCTGCTCTGGCGGGTACTTGTAGGCGATCGCCCAGCGCGGGGCCCGGCTGGTGGCGCCCAGTTCGTGGTGCAGCTCGAGTTCGTCGACCTTGACCACGACGCCGTCGATTTCGTGTTCGACGCTCCCCCGGTGTTCGCCGTAGTACTCGATGAAGCCCGCGGCCTCGGCGGCGGTCGACGTGACCCGGTAGTGGGTGCTCGTGGGCAGCCCCCACGTTCGCAGTAGTTCGTACACCTCGGATTGCGCGGCGACGGGCGGCCGTTCCCACGCGCCGATGCCGTGCACGAGCATCCGGAGCCGGCCGAGCCTGGCCGTCATCAGCCGCAGCTGGGGGGCGGTCTTGGTCTCCGCCTTCTGGCGCAGGGATCCGCTGGCGGCGTTGCGGGGGTTGGCGAAGACCCGCTCCCCGGCCCTGGACTGCTCGGCGTTCAGTTCGCGGAAGGATTCGACCGGGAAGAACACCTCGCCGCGCACCTCGACGAGGGTCGGGTGCCCCGTTCCGGCGAGCCGCTTCGGGATGCCGGGGACCAGCAAAATGTTCTCGGTGACGTCCTCGCCGACCACGCCGTCGCCGCGGGTGGCCGCGGTGACCAGGACTCCGTTCTCGTAACGGAGGTTGATGGCGAGGCCGTCGATCTTGAGCTCGCACAGGTAGTGCACGGGGCGGCCGGCGTCCCGTTCGACCCGGGCGGCCCACAGCGCGAATTCTCCGGTCGAGAACACGTTGTCGAGGCTGAGCATCCGCTCGGCGTGCTGCACCGGGTCGAACAGCGTGGTTTCGGCCCGGCCGCCGACCGTCTGGGTGGGGCTGTCCTGGCTCTGCAGCTCCGGGAAGAGCCGCTCGAGTTCCTCGAGCCGGTGGATCAGCCCGTCGTACTCCGCGTCGGAGATGATGACTTCGTTGCGCTCGTAGTAGGCGTCCCTGGCCGAGGAGATGCGCGTCTTCAGCGCGGCGGCCTCGGCGTCCGCGGCGTGCAGCGCCGCCGCCGGACCGGCGGGGTCAGGCATCTGCCGCGGCGGTACTGGTGGCCGCCACGGGCACCGCGCTGACCGTGCTGTCGATCGTGCACTGGCCGAGGACGCGGGTGCCGACGTAGACGACGGCGGTCTGCCCGGGGGCGACGCCGGTGAGCGGCTCGTTCGGGATGATGACCAGCTCGGCGGATGCGCCGTCGCCGACCACCTGCGCCGTCGCCGGCACCGGGTCGGCGTGCGCACGGATCTGCACGTCGCACTCGAAGGCGACCTCCGGCCGCGCGGGGGGGACGCCGCACCAGGTGAACGTCGACCCGGCGATCTCGCGGATGGCCAGGGCTTCCTTGGGCCCGACGACGACCGTGTTCGTGATCGGCCGCACCTCGAGCACGAAGCGCGGCTTGCCGTCGGCGGCGGGCGTGCCGATCTGCAGGCCCTTGCGCTGCCCGACGGTGAACGCGACGGCCCCGTCGTGCTCGCCGAGCTTGGCGCCGTCCCGGTCGAGGATGTCGCCGGTCGCCGGGGCGACCCGTTCGGCCAGCCAGCCGCGGGTGTCGCCGTCGGGGATGAAGCAGATGTCGTAGGAGTCGGGCTTGTTGGCGACCGAGAAGCCGCGCTCGGCGGCCTCGGCGCGGACCTCGGCCTTGGACGGCGTCGAGCCGAGCGGGAACATCGAGTGGGCCAGCTGCTCGGTGGTGAGCACGCCCAGCACGTAGGACTGGTCCTTCGCCCAGGCGCTCGCCCGGTGCAGCTCCCGGTTGCCGTCGGCATCCGTCAGGATCGAGGCGTAGTGGCCGGTGCAGACGGCGTCGAAGCCGAGCGCGACGGCCTTCTCCAGCAGGGCGGCGAACTTGATCCGCTCGTTGCAGCGCATGCAGGGGTTCGGGGTGCGGCCGGCGGCGTACTCGGCGATGAAGTCGTCGACCACGTCGAGCTTGAACCGTTCGGAGAAGTCCCAGACATAGTAGGGAATGCCGATGATGTTCGCGGCCCGCTGGGCGTCCATCGAATCCTCGATCGTGCAGCAGCCGCGGCTTCCCGTGCGGAGGGTGCCCGGCATGCGGCTGAGCGCCAGGTGCACGCCCACCACCTCGTGCCCCGCTTCGACCGCGCGGGCTGCGGCGACGGCGGAGTCCACCCCACCGCTCATTGCTGCCAAAACCTTCATCCGACCAGTCTAAACGACGCCGCTGGCGGCTCCCCCGTCCCGCGAAACCGCAGTTGTGCGCGCTTCGGAGGCGCTGAGGCACGCACAACTGCAGTTTCGCGGGGGACTGCGCGGCGTCAGCGGGCGGGCTCGCGGTCGGCCAGGCCCGCGCGGGCGGCCTGCGCCCAGGCTGCGGGAAGCGCGCGGAGGAACGCGTCGACGTCGGCATCCGTGGAGGTGCGGCCGAGGGTGATGCGCAGCGCTCCCCTGGCCTCCGGCTCGCTGCGGCCCATCGCCCGGAGCACGTGCGACGGCTCGGGGATCCCGGCCTGGCAGGCGGACCCGGTCGAGACGGACACCCCGGCGGCGTCCAGCAGGAACAGGAGGGAGTCGCCCTCGCAGCCGGGGAAGGTGAAGTGCGCGTTGCCGGGGAGCCGGCCGGCCGGGTCGGGGTCGCCGTTCAGCACCGCCTCCGGCACGGCCGCTCGTACGCCGGCGATCACCCGGTCGCGGAGGGCTGCGAGCCGTGCGCCCTCGCCGGGCAGGTCGGCCACGATCGCGGATGCCGCGACGGCGAACGACACCGCGGCGGCCACGTCCTGGGTGCCGCTGCGCACCTGCCGCTGCTGCCCGCCGCCGTGGATCAGCGGCACGACCGTTGCCCGCCGGGACAGCACGAGGGCGCCGATGCCCACCGGCCCGCCGATCTTGTGCGCGGACACGCTGAGCGCCGACACCCCGGCCCGGCCGAGCGCGCCGAAGTCGATCGGGACGTGGCCGTAGGCGGACACCGCGTCGACGTGCACGGGGATGCCGTGGGCCGCGGCGAGCGCGGCGACCTGCGCGACCGGCTGGAGCGTGCCGACCTCGTTGTTGGCCGCGAGCATCGTGATCAGTGCGATATCCGCCGGGTTGGCCGAAATCGCCCGGTCGACGGCGGCGAGGTCCACCCGGCCGAGCGCATCCAGCGGGAGCCACTCGACGACGGCGCCCTCGTGCCGCTCGAGCCATTCGACGGTGTCCAGGGTGGCGTGGTGCTCGCCGCCCGGGGCGAGGATCCTGGTGCGCGGAGCCCGGGCCCAGAAGAGACCCTTGATGGCGAGGTTGATCGCCTCGGTGCCTCCCCCGGTGAAGACGACCTCGATCGGGTCGCAGCCCACACTCCGGGCGACGTGCTCGCGGGCCTCCTCGAGCATCCGTTTGGCATTCTGGCCATGGCTGTGGATCGACGCGGGGTTGCCCACGACCCTCATCGCGTCGGCGTACGCCTCGATGGCGGCCGAGAGCATGGGCGTCGTCGCCGCATGGTCGAGATAGACCTGGCCCTGGTGGACCTTGTCGCGCTGGACGGTCATGACGCTTCCTTCCCTTTTCCCTGTCGTGCGCTTGTGCTGGTCGCGCCCTGTGGCCGGCCCGCGCGTGGCCTGTGGGCGCGGAACGGTGACCCGGCCCCCTGTGGTCGGAGCAGGCCCGTTCACTCATTACTCTAGAACTCATGACTCCCGGCGATCCCCTGCGCAACCTCGGCGTCCGGGTTTCGGGCGGCGTCGGCGAACTGCGCGTGTGGTCGGAAAACGCCGATGCCATCGACCTGTGCATCTTCGATGAGAAGGATCCCAACTGGATCATCAAGACCGTGCCGATGACGAAGGATGCCCACAATGTCTGGGCGGGCAGGTCGCGCACCCTCGCCGCCGGCCGGCGCTACGGCATCCGGGTGTCGGGGCCGGCGGGACCCCGGAACTCCTTCCACCCGGAGAAGACGCTGGTCGAACCGTATTCCCGGGGGCTCGTCCGGGTCGGGGCCGACCAGTGGCAGTCATCCGTTGTCGACGGGAGCTTCGACTGGGCCGGCGCGACGAAACCGCGGGTCCCGCTCGACCACACCGTCGTCTACGAGGCGCACGTCCGCGGGATCAGCAAGCTCAACCGGGCGGTCCCGGCCGAGCTGCGCGGGACCTACGCCGGCCTGGCCCACGCGTCCACGATCTCCTATCTTAAGAACCTCGGCGTCACGTCGGTCGAACTGCTGCCGGTGCACGCGTTCGTCTCCGAGCAGCGGCTGCTCAAGCAGGGCCTGATCAACTACTGGGGCTACAACACCCTTAACTTCTTCTCCCCGCACGCCGACTACGCCACGAAGGCGGCCCAGGCCGCCGGACCGGAGGCGGTGCTCCGCGAGTTCAAGGGCATGGTCAAGCTGCTGCACGAGGCCGGGCTCGAGGTCATCCTGGACGTGGTCTACAACCACACGGCCGAAGAGGGCCCGGCCGGCCCGGTCACCAGTCTCCGGGGAATCGACAACGCTGTGTACTACCGCCAGGGTGACGACGGCAACTACATCGACGTCACCGGCTGCGGCAACACGGTCAACTTCGGCCACGACGTTCCCAGCCGCCTCGTGCTCGACTCGCTGCGCTACTGGGCCAACGACGTGCAGATCGACGGCTTCCGCTTCGACCTGGCGGCGACGCTCGCGCGGAACGGCGACGTGCACTTCCAGCAGGACCACCCGCTGATCACGGCGATCCGCGATGATCCGGAGCTCGCCGGCACGAAACTGCTCGCCGAGCCGTGGGACGTCGGCCAGGGCGGCTGGCAGACCGGCAACTTCCCCGACGGATGGACGGAGTGGAACGACCGCTACCGCGACCGGATGCGCTCGTTCTGGCTGACCGACATCGGCGGCGCTCGGCGAATGCTTCCAGCGGGCAGCGGAATCGGCCGCTTCGCGACCCGGCTGGCCGGCTCGTCGAACACCTTCTCCCAGGAGCGCGGCCCGCTCGCCTCGCTCAACTTCATCACCGCGCACGACGGCTTCACGATGGCCGACCTCACCGCCTACAACGTCAAGCACAACGTGGGCAACGGCGAATCCAACCGCGACGGCACCGACAGCAACCTCTCGTTCAACCACGGCACGGAGGGGCCGACGCGTGACGTGTCGATCCTGGCCGCCCGCCGCAAGGCCATGCGCAACCTGATGGGAACCCTGCTGCTCTCGGCCGGGGTGCCGATGATCACGGCGGGCGACGAGTTCGGTCGCAGCCAGCGCGGCAACAACAACGCCTACTGCCAGGACAGCGAGCTCACCTGGCTGAACTGGGACTTCGACGACTGGCAGCAGGACCTGCACCGGGTCAGCCGGCGGCTGCTGCAGCTGCGCCGGGAGAATCCCGCGCTGCGGCCGGTGCGCTTCGGCCGCCCGGGCGAAACCACCCCCGGCGCCAGCCGGATGAACTGGTACAACGCCCTCGGCCGGTCCATGTCAGAGGACGACTGGAATTCGCCCAGGGAACGGACCCTCCAGTACCTGGCGGCGAGCACACCGGAGCACGAGGACTACAACCGCATCCTGCTCATCGTGCACGGCCTGGAGCGGGACACCGAGGTGACCCTGCCGGTGCACGAGGACGTGACCTCGTACACGCTGCTCTGGGACTCCAGCCACGACGATTTGCGGGACGCCGTCATCACGCACGACCCCGGCACGCCGCTGCTCGTGACCGGCGCCTCGATCCAGCTCCTCCGGACCAGCCAGGCGCCTCGATGAGCCGCAAGCCGGATGCCGCGCCCGGCACCCCGGCGACCCTCGCGCTCGCGCGCGCCGGGATCGCGTTCACGCCGCATCCGTATTCCCACGATCCGGCAGCGGCGAGCTACGGGCTTGAGGCCGCGCGCGAACTGGGCCTGGACGCGGCGCGGGTGTTCAAGACCCTGCTCGCCGACGCCGACGGCGCTCTCGTGGTCGGGGTCGTCCCGGTCGCCGGGCAGCTCGACCTCAAGGCGCTGGCCCAGGCCGTCGGTGCGAAGAAGGCGGCCATGGCCGACCCGGCACGCGCCGAACGGAAGACGGGCTACGTCCTCGGCGGGATCAGCCCGGTCGGCCAGAAGGTCGCCCTGGCCACGGTGATCGACGAGAGCGCCCTGCTCCACGACACGATCTTCGTCTCGGGCGGGCGCCGTGGCTTCGACATCGAGCTGGCCCCGCGCGACCTCGCGCTGGCGGCATCCGCGAGCTTCGCGCCGATCGCCTGCGCCTGAGAATCGAGCCCGCGCGCCCGCGCCTGGCGCAGGTTGAGTCGCGGACAAAGTACCTTCCTCGCGCCAACGTAAGGTACTTTGTCCGCAAGTCAACTGGCAGGGCTGGCGCAGAGGGGCGAGCGCCGGGGCGCTGGTGCGGCTAGCCCGCGATGGCGACCAGGCCCATCTCGGCCGAGCTGATCAGCAGGTCGTTCATCGGCACGACCCGCACCGTGTACCCGAACGCGCCGGCCCGGTCGAGCTCGACCGTGCCGGTGAACAGGGTCGGGACGCCGCCCGTGGACGAACCCGTGACGTCGTCCGGGTCGGGCGCGCCGTCCGGCTCGAGTGCCTGGATCTCCACGTCGCTGAGGTCGTCGCCGACCAGGCTCTTGCCGTAGACCACCTCGACGGTGACGTCCCCGGCGGCGAGGCCGTTCAGCTGGACGTGGGCGCGCAGGTGCAGGTCATCGCCGACCTGCGGCACGGAGACCACCCCGCCCGACTCGACGTGGGCGACGGCCACTCCCGGCCAGGCCGCGATGATCCTGCTCTTCCAGGCGGCGAGTTCCCGGGCGGCACGGTAGTCGTTGCCCGAGAGCAACGCCTCGTAGCGGGCGGCCGGCCGATACAGGCGCTCCACGTATTCGCGCACCATCCGGTCGGCGCTCAGCTCGGGCGACAGGGTCGCCAGGGTGTGACGGATGGCCCGGACCCAGCGTTCCGGGACGCCGTCGCCGTTGCGCTCGTAGAACGGCGGGGCGACCTGGTGTTCGATCAGGTCATAGAGCGCGTTCGCCTCGAGCCGGTCGCGTTCCGCCGGGTCGCCGGCGGCGTCCGCGGACGGGATCGCCCAGCCGTTGACGCCGTCGAAGTACTCCGGCCACCAGCCGTCGAGGATCGACAGGTTCAGCCCGCCGTTCAGGGCGGCCTTCATCCCCGAGGTGCCGCAGGCCTCCAGCGGCCGCAGCGGGTTGTTCAGCCAGACGTCGGTTCCCGGGTACATCAGCTGGGCCATCGCGATATTGTAGTCGGGCAGGAAGGCGATGCGCGTGCGCAACTCCGGGTCGGCGGCGAACTTCACGATCTGCTGGATCAGGCGTTTGCCCTCGTCGTCGGCGGGATGCGACTTGCCGGCGATGACGATCTGGATCGGGTGCTCGGGGTGCAGCAGGAGGGCGCGCAGCCGTTCGGGGTCGTGCAGCATGAGGGTCAGGCGCTTGTAGGTCGGCACCCGGCGGGCGAAGCCGATCGTGAGCACGTTCGGGTCGAACACCTGGCCGATCCAGGCCGGGGGGATGCCGCCCGGGTTCTGTTCGCGCCAGGCCGCCAGCAGGCGCCTTCTCGCGTCCTCGACGAACTGCAGGCGCATCCGGCCCCGCACGGACCACAGGTCGTGGTCGGTGACGGCCGCGGAGGCCCAGTCGGCGGTCGAGGTGTCGCTTGCGCCCAGGCGGTCCTGCGCGAGCTCGAGCAGCTCCGGGTCGGTCCAGGTCGGGGCGTGCACACCGTTGGTGATCGAGTCGATGGGCACGTCGGCCGCGTCGAAGCCGGGCCAGAGGCCCTTGAACATGCGGCGGCTGACCTCGCCGTGCAGCTTCGAGACCCCGTTAGCGTGCTGGCCGAGCCGAAGGCCCATGATGGCCATGTTGAAGACGTCGGGGGAACCGCCCTCGTAGTTCTCTGCGCCGAGGGCGAGCAGGTCGTCGACCGCGACGCCGGGCAGGAGATCCGTTTCGAAGTACCGACGGATCAGGTCCCGCTCGAACCGGTCGATGCCGGCCGCGACGGGCGTGTGGGTCGTGAAGACGGTGCCGGCCCGCGCCACCTGCAACGCCTCGTTGAAGCTCAGGCCCTCGCCGATGAGGCTGGAAATGCGCTCCAGGCCGAGGAACCCGGCATGGCCCTCGTTGGTGTGGAACACCTCGGGCTCCGGGTTGCCGCTGAGGGCGCTCCACAGCTTCACGGCGCGGGCCCCGCCGATGCCGAGCAGGAGTTCCTGCAGCAGGCGGTGCTCGCCGCCGCCGCCGTAGAGGCGGTCGGTGACCAGGCGCAGGTCGTCGGGGTTCTCGGGGATGTCGGTGTCGAGCATGAGCAGGCGGATGCGGCCGACCCTCGCCTGCCAGACCCGGGCGTTGAGCGTGCGGCCGTCGGGCAACGCCAGCGAGACCTGCACGTCGGAGCCGTCCGGGCGGCGCAGGACCGACAGCGGCAGGCCGTCGGGGTCGAGCAGCGGGTACCGTTCCATCTGCCAGCCGTCGGCGGAGATGGCCTGGCTGAAATACCCCGCCCGGTAGAACAGGCCGACGCCCACCAGCGGCAGGCCCAGGTCGGAGGCGCTCTTCAGGTGGTCGCCGGCCAGGATGCCGAGGCCGCCGGAGTACTGCGGAAGTGCGGCCGCGATACCGAACTCCGGTGAGAAGTAGGCGATGGCGGCGGGCTTGTCACCCTCGAGGCGCTGGTACCAGCGGGGCTGTTCGAGATACCGGCGCAGGTCGTCACGGAGGGCGTTGACCCGGGTGACGTAACCGGCGTCCGCGGCGAGCGCGGCCAGCCGGGCGGGATCGACGGCGCCGAGGAGCGCGACGGGGTCGTTGCCGCTGCCGCGCCACAGCTCCGGCGCGATGTGTTCGAACAGCCGCCGGGTCGGTTCATGCCACGACCAGCGCAGGTTCCCGGCCAGCTCGTCGAGCGCGGCGAGCGGCTCGGGCAGGACGGCACGGATGGTAAATTTGCGGATCGCCTTCACGAGGTCAACCCTATGGTGCGCAATGTGTCGAATGGGGAAATCAGTGCAGCGCCGCCGAATCAATTCGCGCTACGGTCGACTGGTGGCTAAGACAGCAAAGACACTCCCCGACCCGCACGCTTCGACCAGGCTGGCCGGGGCGCCCCCGAAGATCGGCCGGATTCCGATCCTCGACCTGTCGCCGCAGCTGAACGACGATCTCTGGCCCGCGAAGGCGTTCGCCGGCGAGGTTGTACCGTTCCGCGCGACCGCCTTCCGCGAAGGCCACGACCTGATCGGCGTCACCCTGCTGCTCACCGCCCCTGACGGCACGGAGACCCGCCACCCGATGAGCCTGAAGGCGCCGGGAACGGATCGGTGGGAAACCCTCGTGCAGCTGGGCGACCAGGGACGCTGGGTGTACCGCGTGCGCGCCTACGCCGACGACTGGGCGTCGTGGGAGCACAACGCCGCGATCAAGATCCCGGCGGGCATCGACGTCGAGCTGATGTTCACGATCGGCGCCCGGCTGCTGGACGCGGCCGGCCTCGACAAGGCGCGGCCGATCGCCGAACGCCGACTGGTCCTGGCCGCGGCGAAGACGCTGGCCGACCGGGGGCTGCCGGTCGACACCCGCCTGGCCGTGATCAGCGACGACAAACTCAACGCGGCGATCGCGCTTCGTCCGATCAGCAGCCTCGAGAGCGTGTCAGAGCCCCGCACCGTGGTCGTCGAGCGGGCTCGGGCCGGCGTGGGCTCCTGGTACGAGTTCTTCCCTCGCTCCGAGGGCGCCAAACGGCTCCCGGACGGCTCCTGGAAGAGCGGCACCTTCCGGACCGCGGCCAGGCGGCTGCCCCAGGTCGCGGCGATGGGCTTCGACGTGGTCTACCTGCCGCCGATCCACCCGATCGGCCGGGCCTATCGCAAGGGCCCGAACAACACGCTTGATGCCGGGCCGAACGACCCCGGCTCGCCGTGGGCGATCGGGTCCGCCGACGGCGGCCACGACGCGATCCACCCCGACCTCGGCACCGTCGCGGACTTCCGGTACTTCCTGGGGCAGGCGAGCAAGGCGGGAATCGAGATCGCGCTCGACTTCGCCCTGCAGGCCTCCCCCGACCACCCCTGGGTGGCGGCACACCCGGAGTGGTTCACCACCCTGCCGGACGGCACAATCGCCTACGCCGAGAATCCGCCCAAGAAGTACCAGGACATCTACCCGATCAACTTCGACAACGATCCGGCGGGCATCCGCGCCGAGTCGCTGCGAATCCTGCGCTACTGGATCGGCCTCGGGGTGAGCATCTTCCGCGTCGACAACCCGCACACCAAACCGCTCGACTTCTGGGAGTGGGTGATCAACGAGATCAACGCCGAGTACCCGGAGGTCGTCTTCCTGGCCGAGGCCTTCACCCGTCCGGCACTGCTCCAGGGACTGGCCAAGGCGGGTTTCCAGCAGTCGTACACCTACTTCACCTGGCGCAACACGAAGCTGGAACTCGAGGAGTTCTTCGGCGGCCTCGCACACGACACTGCCGACTTCCTCCGGCCGAACCTGTTCGTGAACACCCCCGACATCCTGTCGGAGTTCCTGCAGTTCGGCGGACCGGCCGCCTTCAAGATCAGGGCGGCGCTGGCCGCGACCGCCGCACCGACCTGGGGGGTCTACTCGGGCTTCGAGCTGTACGAGAGCGTTGCCAGGCCCGGCGCCGAGGAGAACATCGACAACGAGAAGTACGAGTTCCGTCCGCGCAACTTCGCGCAGGCCGAGGAGGCCGGCAAGTCGCTCGCGCCCTTCCTGACCAGGCTCACGGGCATCCGTGCCGAGCACCCCGCGCTGCGGCAGCTGCGCAACCTGCACATCCACAAGAGCGACGACGAGTCGGTGCTCGTCTTCAGCAAGCACCTGGACGCGGCCTTCACCGGCACCGGCCGGCCGGACACCCTCATCATCGTCGCCAACGTCGACCCGCACTCGGTCCGCGAGACCCTGGTGCACCTCGATGTCACCCAGTTCGGCCTCAAACGCGGCGAGGGCTTCACGGTGCGCGACCTCGTCTCCGGCGCCGAGTGGACCTGGTCCGCCGACAACTACGTGCGGCTCGACGCGTTCACCGAACCGGTGCACATCCTGCACGTGACGGGTCCGCGCGCATGAAGGCTACGCTCATGAACCAGTCACCACGAACGAACGGACGGCACGGATGAGGCACGCGGCAGACGGACCGGTCGACGGACCGGCGAACGGCTCGCACGCGAGCGTCCCAGCCGTCCCGGCCCACGTTCTCCGGGCGGTCGCCGAAGGGCGCTACTACAACCCGCACGAGGTCCTCGGCCAGCACCTCGTCAACGCGGCCGGCGTGCAGGACCCGCTCGTCGTCATCCGTGCCCTCCGGCCGCTCGCGACCGAGGTCTTCGCGGTCCTCGCCAGCGGCGCCCACATCGAGCTCACGCACCTCGACCAGGGCATCTGGCAGGGCGTCAGCACCCTCGGCCTGCAGGACTACACCCTGGAGACCCTCTACGAGGGCGCGCCCAACTGGATCGCCGACGACCCTTACCGCTACCTGCCCACGCTCGGCGAACTCGACCTGCACCTGATCGGCGAGGGTCGCCACGAGCGGCTCTGGGACGTGCTCGGCGCCCACCACCGCGAGCACGCGGGCGTCCTCGGCAGCACGAGTGGGACATCCTTCTCCGTCTGGGCGCCGCACGCGCAGGCCGCGCGGGTCATCGGCGACTTCAACGGCTGGAGCGGCGCGACCCACGCCATGCGCAACATGGGCAGTACCGGGGTGTGGGAGCTGTTCATCCCCGGCCTCGACCCCGGCGCCAACTACAAGTTCGAGATGCTCGCGCAGTCGGGCGACTGGGTGCGGAAGGCCGACCCGATGGCCCGCTACACGGAGGTTCCGCCGAAGACGGCGTCCGTGATCGGCACGTCCGACTACCAGTGGGCGGATGACGAGTGGCTGCGAACGCGGTCGGCCACCGACCCGCACGACCAGCCGATGAGCATCTACGAGATGCACGTGGGTTCCTGGCGACCGGGGCTCGGCTACCGGGACCTGGCGGACGAGCTCATCGGGTACCTGCACGAGCTGGCCTACACGCACGTCGAGTTCATGCCGCTGTCGGAGCATCCGTTCGGTGGCTCCTGGGGCTACCAGGTCACCGGCTATTACGCGCCGACGAGCCGGTTCGGCCACCCGGACGACCTGCGCTACCTGATCGACCGGCTGCACCAGGCCGGCATCGGCGTGATCATGGACTGGGTGCCCGGCCACTTCCCCAAGGACGACTTCGCGTTGGCGCGGTTCGACGGGCAGGCGCTCTACGAACACCCCGACCCCCGGCGCGGCGAGCAGATGGACTGGGGCACCTACGTCTTCGACTTCGGCCAGAAGCAGGTGCGCAACTTCCTCGTCGCCAATGCGCTGTACTGGCTGGAGGAGTTCCACATCGACGGCCTGCGGGTCGACGCCGTCGCCTCGATGCTCTACCTCGACTACTCCAGGGAGGACGGGGCCTGGCTGCCGAACATCCACGGCGGAAACGAGAACCTGGAGGCGATCAGCCTGTTGCAGGAGGTGACGGCGACCGCGTACAAGCGCAACCCCGGCACGGTCATGATCGCAGAGGAGTCAACGAACTGGGGCGGCGTCACGGCGCCCACCTCGACCGGCGGGCTCGGCTTCGGCTTCAAATGGAACATGGGCTGGATGCACGACACGCTCGAGTACATGCACGTCGACCCGATGTACCGTTCGTACCACCACAACGAGATCACCTTCTCCTTCGTCTACGCCTTCAGCGAGAACTTCCTGCTGCCGATCAGCCACGACGAGGTCGTGCACGGCAAGGGCTCGTTGGTCTCGAAGATGCCCGGAGATTCCTGGCAGCAGCTCGCCAATGTGCGCGCCTACCTGTCGTTCATGTGGGCTCACCCCGGCAAGCAGCTCCTGTTCATGGGGCAGGAATTCGGCCAGCGCTCGGAGTGGAGCGAGGCCAGGGGCCTGGACTGGTGGATGCTCGACCAGCCCGCCCATCGCGGCCTGTTCAACCTCGTCGGCCAGCTCAACCGGGTGTACCGGGCCACCTCCAGCCTCTGGGCTCGTGACAACGACGCCGGCGGCCTCGAGATGCTCGACGGCGGCGGGGCGACCCAGAACGTGGTCTCGTTCCTGCGCTGGGACAACGACGGCAACCCCGTGGCCTGCATCTTCAACTTCGCCGGGCATCCGCATAACGACCACCGCATCGGCCTGCCCTTCGCCGGTGAGTGGGAAGAGATCCTCAACACGGATGCCGCCGACTTCGGCGGCTCCGGAGTCGGCAATCTCGGCGGCGTCACTGCGACCGACGAACCGTGGGCCGGCCGGCCGGCATCCGCGACGCTGACGCTGCCCCCGCTGGCCGGACTCTGGCTGAAGCTCCGCCGTCCGTAATTTATCGCGGGCGGTCGCTTCGGGCCCAGTTGCGGAAAAAGTACCCTCAATATCAGATCGAAGGTACTTTCTCCGCAGTTCGGCGGCGACCTCGCGGGGGGCTTAGTAGAGCAGCGCGGTGAGCCGGGAGCGAGTCGGCGGCACCCGGGGGTCCTCGAGGCCGACGACCTGGAAGAGCTCGAGGATGCGCTCGCGGATGGTGTTCTTGCCGGCCGCGTCCTGGGCGGGGAAAAGCGTCAGCAGGCGGTCGAAGGCGTCTTCGACGTGTCCGCCCGACAGGTCGAGGTCGGCGACGAGGAGCTGGGCGTCGAGATCGTCGGGCGCGGCCGCGGCGGCGGACCGGATCTCGGCGATCGACCTTCCCTGGAGCCGCGCCAGCAGGCGAACCTGGGCGAGCCCGGCGACGGCCATCTGGTCGCGGGGGTCCTTGGCCAGGGCCGTGCCGTATTCGGTGATGGCCAGGTCGTAGTCGCCGCGTTCAATGGCCTCGTAGGCCTCGCGGTGGTGCGGCGGGAGTTCCGGTTCGGCCGGGACGGTCTCGGCGGCCGTGTCCTGGACCCCGGCTCCCTCCGGGGCGCTGGCGGTCCCGGTCACGCCGTGCTGGGCGGCGAGTTCGAGAACCCGCACGAACACCTCGCGCACTTGCGCCTCGGGGATCGCTCCGCTGAAGAGCTGCACGGGCTGGCCGCCGATCACGGCTGCGACCGTGGGGATCGACTGCGCCGCGAAGGCCTGGGACAGCTGCGGGTTCGAATCAACGTCGACCTTGGCCAGGACGAACCTGCCGTCGTACTCCGCGATGAGCTTCTCGAGCACGGGGGTGAGCTGCTTGCAGGGCTCGCACCACTCGGCCCACAGGTCGACGATGACGGGGACGGTCATCGACAGCTCGAGCACCTCACCGAAATTCGCGTCGGTGCCCTCGAGGACGAGACTGGGCACGGGCACCGGACCGCCGGCGGCGGGCACGGCCGGTGCGCCGGGGGCCGGAGCGGCCGGGCGGTTCACGAGCGAGGACAGGTCGACGGCCCCGCGCAGGTTGACGCCGGATGGTGGGACGTTGGTCATTTGAGCTCCGCTGATGAGATCAGTCCCTGGGCGAAGCCAAGGAGAACGATTTTGTCGGTAGAACCGGCGGCAGGCACATGGAAGAGGAGCTGATCGCCGTAGATGCTCTGGATGCCCTTGGCCGTCGCCGAGACGCCGGACAGGGCCTTGCTCGCACCCTCGGGGCTGACGGTCGCGCCGGCATCGACGGGCTTGACGGTCTCCGTCTCCTTGATGCTCACGGCGACGATGCTCCCGGAGTCGTTGGTCGCCAGGGCGATGGTCTTGCCGGTGCCGACCGCGGTGCCGAACGCGATCGAGGCCGTCTTGGGCAGCTTGGCCTTCTTCTCGGTCTTCTTCTCCAGGCCGACCTGGGTGCGGAACGTGTCTCCCTTGGCCTCGAAGAGGTCGAAGAACTCGCTCGCCTCGCCCTTCAGCAGGACGTCGGCGTAGGCTGCCGCGATCTGCTCCGGCGGCATCAGAAGCAGCTTGGAGTCGGGGGCGATGAGGGGCGCGCCGATCACGGCCGGAGCCACGCCGGGCACCTGCGCTGCGGCCTCGAGCTGGACGGCGTATTCGACGAGGTAGTTGGCGCGGGGGTTCTCCTGCCGGAGCACGATGGCCGTCGGCGCGACGGTCGGGTTGTCCTTGTCCAGGATCACGGTCATCACCACGCGCGGCCAGGCCGATGACTGCTGCGGCAGGGTCAGCGTGAGCGGCGACGCCGGCAGCGCCGGCAGCGCCGCGAACTTCTTGATCTTGGTCCGGATCGTGTAGTTCGCCAGCCGTTGTTCGAGCGCCGGGCCGGTGAACCTGGTCGCGAGGGCCTCGGCGTCCAGGGCGACGTCCGCGTCCCTGGTGAGCACGGCGATCTTGCGCACGATGCGCTCGAGCTGGGGCACGGTGACTGCGGGCGGGGGGACATCCTCGGCTTGTTTCGGCGCATCGGAGGCACCCGCGGTGGGGCTGGCCGCGGCGCTCGGCTTCGAGGACGTGCTCGGCCAGAAATCGGCCGAGCAGCCGCTGAGCGCGAGGCTCGACACGAGGACAACGGGCACGACCGCGAGGAATGACCGGGTGATCGAGCGTCGGGGGCCGGTGATCTCATTGGCCTTGATCGACTTCGGCCGCGGGGCGCGGGGAAGGCGCGGCATCCGCGGGCCCTTCGGCAGGTTGCGGCGCGGGCCCCGGGAGCGGCGCATGTGCATCAGCGCGAGCAGGTACAGGATGAGTCCGATCAGGAGCAGGACCGCTCCCCCGGCGATCAGCGGTCCGGCCAGCGGCGTCGCATTGTCGGCGGGCCAGTCCAGGGTGATCTTCGTGGGGGCCGGCTGGGTGCCGTCGCTGGCGACGATCACCGAGATTCCGGCCGGAACGTTGATCCGGGTCTTGAGGTCGCGGTCGGCGGTGAACTCCTCGAGCCAGAGGTCGGACCCGGCCGGGTTCGCGCCGGCGACGGCGGGCTCGGCATCCGCGGCCGGGGCGTCGGGCGCCGCGGTGGCCGACGGGGTGGGGACTGCGGTCGGGGTGGCGGTGGGGCTCGCCGCCGGGTCCGCTTCGCCGGCGCTCGTGCTGGTCAGCTTGCCGGTCGTGCGTGCGAACCCGATTTCCGCGTGCGCCTCCTCGGAGAGCCAGGCGTCGACATCCGCGGACCGGCCGTAGGCCAGGAAAACGGTGCCCGGTCCGGAGACCGTGATCGTCTGGTTGCCCGGGTTGGCCCGGAGCGCCTTCGAGGTGATGACCGCATACCGGTCGCCGCCCTCGACGGTCACGCTGAGGCTGGTGGATGCCGGTTCCAGAAAAACCGTTCGCTGCGCGATGCCGAGCATGATCATCACGGCCGCGAGAACGAATGCCACGATGGCAAGAACGAAACGCACGTAGAACCTTCCTAATGTTGCCGACCGGCGAGTGCCGCGCTGGGTGTGCACGACGCTTTTCGCGTCCGGATGGCAACAGACACAGTCGTTCTACGATACTTGATGCCCCTGAGAGGCGCCTAATAGTCTCCGGAAGCCTCGCTGGCCCCTCCTGGCACGGGAGGGGTGACGGGATTCGGGGTCGGGATGGGGCCGGGATGCGGGCCCCTGAAGATGGGAGGGGCCCGGAGCGCCCGGCATGCACTAAAATCAGAGAGGCTCCCCCCGCATTCGACCGATCGGGCCTGCATGCGAGCCCGACAAGGAGGAGATAGCCGTGGCGGTAGACGACGCTGAATTCACCCAGGTTTTTCGCGGGTACGACAAGGACGAGGTCGACAAGGCCATCCAGGGCCTGCGTCGCGACCTCATCCAGGCCAACACCCAGGGCGCGGAGGCCGGCAAGGAAATCAAGCGGCTCACCGCCCGGATCGATGACCTGAGCGCCGAGATCGAAGAAGTGGGCAGCCCCACGTTCTCCGGGCTGGGCACGAAGCTCGAGAACACCCTGCGCGTCGCCGAGGAACAGTCGACCCGCGTGATCGCCCAGGCCGACATCGACGCGGAGAAGCTGCGCTCCTCCGCTGCCGGCGAGGTCGAGGAACTGGTCCGGGAAGCCACCGAGCGCGCCGAGAGCACGCTCTCCGATGCGACGGTGCGGGCCGGGCGCATGCTCGACGACGCGCAGGCCGAGGCCGACGCTCTGCTCGCCGCCGCCCGGGCAGAAGCCGCGTCGCTCAGCCAGGACGCCGTGCAGGCGGCCGCCGCGATCCGCGGGGCCGTAGCCACCGAGGCCGCTGAAGTGCGGGCTACGGTCAAGCGTGAAGCCGCCGCGTTGCGCTCCGAGGCCGAGCGGGAGGCCGCCGAGGTGCGCGTTGTCGCGCAGCGCGAGGCGACCGTGGCGCGCGAGGTCGCCGCCGGGCTGACCGCAGAGACCGAACTCACCCGCGCTGAGGTGGCGCACGAGCTCGACCAGGAGCGGGCCGACCTGGCACGTGAGACCGAGCAGGCCCGGATCGACCTGGCCGCCGAGACCGAACAGGCACGCCTCGACCTCGCCCGCGACGGCGAGCAGTCGCGGATCGAGCTGGCCCACGATGCCGAAACGACCCGGGCGTCGCTGGCGGAGCAGGTCGAGCAGACCCGAACCGACCTCGCCCGTGAGGTGGAGGCGGACCGGACCGCCCGCCAGATCGAGCATGAGCAGGCGCACACGGACCTGGGCCGCGAGCTGGACGCCGAACGAGCCGCGGCCGCGCGCAGGATCGACAAGGCCAGGGCAGACCTGGCGTCGGAGCTGGAGCAGGCCAGGGCGGACCTGGCCCGCGAGAACGAGCAGGCCACGGCGGACTTCGTCGCCGAAGCCGAGCAGGCCAGGATCGACCTCGAGAACAAGCTGACGGCCGGGCGGAAGAAGGGCGAACGCGAGGCAGCCAAGCTGCGGCGCGAGATCGACCAGACCAGGGCCGACCTCGAACTGGAGCTGAAGGCCAGGCGGGACGAGGCGGAGCAGGAGCACCTGTCCCGTCACCAGGAGGCGGTGCTGCTGCTGAACACGTTCCAGGCCGAGGCCGACACCCAGCTCGCCGACACCACAGCCCGCACCCTCGAACTGCGTGCGATCAACGAAACGCTCGACACGGGCGCCCGCGAGGAAGCCGCGGCCCAGCGGAAGCAGGCTCAGGCCGACGCGGACCGCATCGTTCGCGACGCCGAGGCGAAGGCCAAGGCCCTCACCAGGGACACGACCAAGCGGACACGCCTGCTGGTCTCCGACGCGGAAGACCGCCTCTCCCAGATTAGGATTGAGCGCGACGCGGTGGCCGGCTACTTCGAGAGCCTCCGCAGCGTGCTCACTCAGGCGGAGAGAGTCAACAACGCCGACAAGTAGGTCCGAGATTTTGGGGGAATCCGCGTGAAGATCCAGAACGCGTTTCGCGTCGGCCTGATCGGTACGCTGGGCGTCGGCCTGGGCCTGCTCATCATCACGTCGGTGGTGTCGCTGCAGACGATCATCGTCTACATCGGTGCGGCGCTGTTCATCGCGCTCGGCCTCGACCCGGCGGTGTCCTGGCTGCAGAAGCGCAAGTTCCCCCGCTGGGCGGCGATCCTCACGGTCGTCGCGGGTGTCGTCGGCGTGCTCACCGGGCTGGTCTTCGCCGTGGTCCCGATCATCGTCGACCAGGTGTCCGCGCTCTCCCGGGCCATCCCCGACCTGGTCAAGGCGGTCAACACCGCCACCTTCCTGGCGGACATCCAGAAGCAGTTCCCCGGGCTCGACGTCGACGCGGTGGTGAAGTCGGCCACCGATTTCCTCGGCACGAACCTCACGACCATCACCACGACGGCCATCCAGTCCGGCCTCGCGATCATCAGCGGCCTGTTCGGCGCCCTGATCATCGTCATCCTCACCCTCTACTTCACCGCGTCGCTCAACAGCATGAAGCGCGGTGTGTACCAGCTCGTGCCCGCCTCCAAGCGGGAACGCTTCGCCGACCTGAGCGACCAGATCACGACCGCCGTCGGCCGCTACGTCGTCGGCCAGGCCGCCCTCGCCGCCTGCAACGGCGTGCTCAGCTTCATCTTCCTGTCGATCATCGGGGCGCCGTTCCCGGCCCTGCTCGCGTTCATCGCGTTCCTGTTCTCGCTGATCCCGCTCGTCGGGACGATCACCGGATCGGTGATCATCGTGCTGACCTGCCTGATCCCGGGCATCGGCAGCTCGACGGAGACCGTCATCGCCGCGGCCATTTACTACCTGATCTACATGCAGGTGGAGGCATACGTGCTCAGCCCGCACATCATGAGCCGCGCCGTGGCGGTGCCGGGCGCCGTCGTCGTGATCGCGGCGCTGGCCGGCGGCTCGCTGCTGGGCCTCCTGGGCGCGCTGATCGCGATCCCCGTGGCGGCGTCCGCCCTGATGATCATCAAGCAGGTCGTCATCCCGAGGCAGAACGAGCTCTGACCTAGCCCGGCGCGCCGGCCCATTCGGTGGGCAGGGGCAGGGCGTCCGGGTTCACAACCGCGACGATCTCGTCCAGGATCCGTCGGGTCTGGGTCTCCCCCACCCACAGGTGCTTCCCACCGTCGACGGCGATGAAGCGGGTGGTCGGAACGGACGCGAAGCGTTCCCGGGCCTCCTCCGGCCGCAGGTAGTCGTCGTGCTCCGGGATGATGGCCACCAGCTGTCGTTCGTTCCCCGCCCAGGCCGCCAGTTCGGCATCCGTCGCGCGATGCAGCGGCGGCGAGAGCAGGATGGCCCCGCGGATCGGGTGCTCGAGGCCGTACTTGACCGCGAGCTCGGTCCCGAACGACCAGCCGACCAGCCAGGGATCGGGCAGGCCGCGCTCCGCCACGAACGCCATGGCGGCGGCCACGTCTTCGCGCTCGGTCTCGCCGCTGCCGAAGCTGCCCCCGCTCGTGCCCCTCGGCGAGGTCGTGCCGCGGGTGTTGAAGCGCAGCACCGCCAGGCCGGCCAGGGCCGGCAGCCGTCCGGCGGCCTTCCGCAGGATGTGCGAATCCATGAACCCACCGTGCGTCGGGAGCGGATGCAGGGTGACGAGGGTGGCCACCGGCGGGCGGTCGACGGGCGTGGCGAGTTCGCCGACGAGGGTCAGGCCGTCACTCGTGTGCAGCTCGATGTGCTCCCGGGTGGCCGGCAGCTGGATCCCGCCTCGGATCTCGACGGTGTTCGTGCTGTCTTCGCCGGTGCTTGCTGCGTTCGTGCTCATGCGTCATCCTTCGGCGGCCTGGTCATTTGATCTTCCAGCAATGTGAATGCCAGTGTCGCCGGGCGGCGATGTCGGCTCCGTCGCCGAGGACCCCGTCGCCGCGCCAGGCGACGATGTGCGCCACTCCGGGCACGACCTGGAGGCCGCAGCCGGGGCAGACGTAGTTCTTCAGAGCCTGGGCGGCCGGCACCGGCTGGACGTGCCACTGGCCGTCGCGCCGGACCTCCGTGCGCCGCCAGCCCGACAGCAGGCTCGACAGGTCGGTGTCATCGCCACCGTCTGCGCCGGGCTTGTGGCCCCTGGGGCGGTTACTACGAGGCATGAGACCAGTCTATGGGGACGGTTTCGCGGGCCGTCCCTGCTGCCTAATACCAGCCGTCGGCCTGGGACTTGCCCCAGGCGCCGCAAGGTGCACCGTAGCGATCGGTGATGTAGCCGAGGCCCCACTCGATCTGGGTTCCGGCGTTGGTCGCCCAGTCAGAGCCGGCCGAGCCCATCTTGGACCCGGGCAGGGCCTGGGGAATGCCGTAGGCGCCGCTGGAGGAGTTCATGGCGTTCACGCGCCAGCCGGACTCCTTGTTCCAGAGGGCGACGAGGCAGTTGAACTGGTCTTCGCCCCAACCGCGGGCAATGACCTTGCCGTGCGCGATCGCCTGGGCGGAGCCCGGGTTCGGCACGGCGGCGGACGGCGCGGAGAAGCCGGCGGAGGCGGATGCCGTGGGCTTGGCCTTGGGTTTGGGCTTCTCGCCCACGGTGAAGTTGTCGCGGGAAACGGTGTTCGTGTAGCTGCCCGCGACGAGCACGGACTGCGGAGCGTGGCCGGCGAAGCGGTCCCCGACCGGCTGGAAATACGGTGACGCCGTTGCGCCGGAGTACGGGTCGACGACGCTCACCAGGACGAAGGCGGAGGCCGCCGTGAAGGCGAAGACACCGAGCGTGAACCGGCTCCGCGAGCGGGGTCTGACCATCCTGGCCCTGGGCGGCAGAGGAGCCGCAACAGGTTCGATTGCTTTCAGATGTCTACCCACGATTTGTCGAGCCTAGCCCAGATCGGCCGGAACGGCGGCATGACGGGCCGATTCACCGACCTGCGAGCATCAGGTCGACCACGCCGTCGAGCACGAGATCGACCTGCGCCTCACGGTAGCCGCCCCGCTGGGGGCGGAAGACGGCGGTGCGCACGTCGTCGACGGTGAGCGCCTTGCCGCCCTCGAAGTGCCTGACGAGCCGGTTCGAAAACCGGTCGACGTCGGCCAGGCTGTAGCCGACGGTGAGGAAACTGGTGCGCGCGAAGCGGTGCCCCACCGGGCGGCTGAGCCGGTCGACGATCTCCTGCGTCTTCCGGCTTGCCTCAGCGGTGATCGCCGTGCGGCCCTTGTCTTTGACGGCGTTCTCTCGCTCACGCGCGGCGAAGGCATCCTCGAGGCGCTCCAGGGCGGCGTCGACGTGGGACGGAGAGTAGCCGCCCTTCTGCATGGCGAAGGCCGTGTGGCGGATGGACTCGGCCGTGAGCTGCGCGGAGTCCCCCTTCGCGCTGTACGCGCTCTTGGCCGTGGCGAGGAAACCGTCGACCTGCTCAATGCTGTAGCCGAGCGTTTTCTTGTCGGTCAGTGGAAAGGTGCTCACCGGTACATTCTCTCGCACGCTCCGCGTCACAGTCGCAACCGGTCTCAGGCGAAGATGAGGAACAGGGCGTAGGCGGCCGCGGCCGACGGGAGGATGGAGTCGAGCCGGTCAAGGAATCCGCCGTGACCGGGCAGCCACGAGCTCATGTCCTTGATGCCGAGGTCACGCTTGATGAGTGATTCGGCCAGGTCGCCGAAGGTGGCGGCGACGAGGATGACCGACCCGAAGATCAGGCCGAACCACCAGGGCTGGCCGAGCATGAACAGCGATAGCAGCACGCCGGCGACCATGCAGACGGCCGCGGCACCGGCGAAGCCTTCCCAGGTCTTCTTGGGGCTGATGGTCGGGGCCATCGGATGCTTGCCGAAGGACAGGCCGCTGGCGTAGGCCCCCGTGTCGGCGGTGATCACCAGGAGGAGGAAGGCGAGGGTCCACCACTGGCCGCCCGGCTGGGCGGCGAGCAGCACCGCGAAGCTGGCCAGGAACACGACATACGCCTGGATCAGGAATCCGGCGCCGATGTCTCCGAGCACGCTGCGGAGGCTCGCCCGGTGCTCCGGCCAGGCGAGGAGGGCGACGCGCCAGAGGGCGATGACGAGGATGCCGGCGAGGGTGGCCAGCCACTGGCCCTCGGCGCCCCAGTAGAACGCCGCGGGGACGACGCCGACGGCGGCGACGACGACGGGGATCCGGGGAACGTTGCGCCCGGCGTGACGCAGGGCCTGGGCGAGTTCGAACGCGGTGAACGCCACGATCACGCCCGCGAAGACCATGAACAGTTCCTTGATGAAGATCAGGCTGAACAGCATCGTCAGGCCCAGGACGAGCCCGATCAGCACGGCGAGGACGAGGTTCCGGCCCGTTCGCGCCTCGATCCGCACATTCGTGGCGTCGATTTGCGCCCGGGTGGCCTGCACCTGGCGTTCGAAGTCGGCCTTCGTCGCTTCGACCTGCGCCCGGAATTCGGCGCGGTTGGAGCCACGACCGCGTTTGTGCGGCTTCTGTCCGGGAGCATCCTGGGTCATGACGAAGACTCCCCTAGATCTCGAGGAGCTCGGATTCCTTGCGCTTGAGCGCGTCGTCGATGCCGTCGACGTGGCTCTTGGTGATCAACTCGAGTTCCTTCTCGGCACGAGCGACCTCGTCTTCACCCACGTCGCTCTTCAGCGCGTCGAGTTCGTCCTTGGCCTTGCGACGAAGGTTCCGAACGGAGATCTTCGCGTCCTCGGCCTTGGTGCGCACGATCTTGACGTATTCCTTGCGTCGGTCCGCCGTCAGCTCGGGCAGGGTGGCCCGGATGATGACCCCGTCGTTGCCGACGTTGGCTCCGAGGTTCGGGGTGTCGCGGATGGCCACCTCGATGTCGCGGAGGGCGCCCTTGTCGTACGGCGTGATGAGCAGGGTGCGTGCCTCGGGGTTCTGCAGCGAGGCCAGCTGTTCGAGCGGCGTCATCGTGCCGTAGTAGCTGACGAGGATCTTCGCGAACATCTGGGGGTTCGCACGCCCCGTCCGCACGGTGGCGAAGTCGTCTTTGGCGGCTTCGACGGCCTTCGTCATGCGCTGGGTGGCATCGGACAGAACATCCGCAATCACGGTGACTCCTTCTTCGGTGGGCTGGATCAAGCTTAGTTGGAGACGAGGGTTCCCAGATCGGCGCCCAGAATCGCGGCCGTGACGTTGCCGTCCGGCTTCATCCCGAACACCTGCATCGGCATGCCGTTGTCCATGCACAGGCTGAACGCGGTGGAGTCGACGACCTTGAGGCCGCGCTGCAGGGCATCCTGGTAGGTGATGTGGGCGATCTTGGTCGCGTCGGGATTCGTGCGCGGGTCGTCGGAGTACACGCCGTCCACGCCGTTTTTGGCGACCAGGACGACCTGCGCGTCGATTTCCAGGGCGCGCTGGGCGGCGACAGTGTCCGTGGAGAAGTACGGCAGGCCCGCCCCGGCGCCGAAGATGACGACCCGCCCCTTTTCCAGGTGGCGTTCGGCGCGGCGCGGGATGTACGGCTCGGCGACCTGGGTCATGGCGATGGCGGACTGCACGCGGGTTTCCGCGCCGGCCTGCTCGAGGAAGTCCTGCAGGGCGAGGGCGTTCATGACGGTGCCGAGCATCCCCATGTAGTCCGCGCGGCCGCGGTCCATGCCACGCTGGGAGAGTTCCGCGCCGCGGAAGAAGTTGCCGCCGCCGACGACGATGGCGATCTCGACGGTCTTGGCTGCCGCCGCGATCTCGCGGGCGAGGGAACTGACGACGTCGGGGTTCACGCCGAGGGCTCCTGCCCCGAACGCCTCCCCGGAGAGTTTGAGGAGGACCCTGCGCTTCTTACCCGTTTCTGACATGCCGTGCGAGTCCTTCCGTTGCGTGGTGGTTCTTAAACTAGTGCGTGCACCTGTGGATGCGGGCACCTGTGGGTGCGGGCACAGAAAAGGAGACCGGATTGCGAATGCAACCCGGTCTCCTTCAGGGTGAAGCTACGCGCCGACCTTGAACCGGGCGAAGCCCGATACGGTCACTCCGGCATCGGCGAGGACCTTGCTGACGGACAACTTGTTGTCCTTGGCGTAGTCCTGTTCGAGCAGGGCGACCTGCTTGAAGTACGCGGTCACGCGACCCTCGACGATCTTGGGGAGTGCCGCTTCCGGCTTCCCCTCGCTCTTCGAGATCTCGGTGACGATCCGGCGCTCGGCCTCGACGAGGTCCGCGGGGACGTCTTCGCGGGAGAGGTACTCGGGGTTGGCGAACGAGATGTGCTGCGCAATGCTGCGAGCAGTCTCCGCGTCGTCACCCGAGTAGCCGACCACAACGCCGACCTGCGGGGGCAGGTCCTTGCTGGTCTTGTGCAGGTAGATCGCGAACTTCTCACCCGTGACGGATGCGACGCGACGCAGCTCGAACTTCTCGCCGATGATGGCGGCCTCGTCGTTGATGAGCTCGGCGACAGTCTTGCCGTTGGCCGGTGCGGCCAGCCCTTCTTCGACCGTGGTGGCGCCGGCTGCGGCGACGGCGTCGATGACCTTCTCGGCCAGGGCGACGAACTTGTCACCCTTCGCGACGAAGTCGGTCTCGCAAGCGAGCTCGATCATCGTGGCGGTGTTGCCGATTTCCCTGGCGGCGACGAGTCCCTCGGAGGTGGAGCGGTCGGCGCGCTTCGCGTTGCCTTTCGCCCCCTTCATCCGGAGGATTTCGACGGCCTTCTCCATGTCGCCATCGGCTTCAACGAGGGCGTTCTTGGTGTCGACCATGCCGGTGCCGAGGCGTTCGCGCAGGGCCTTGACTGCTTCGAGTGTGACGTTTGCCATACCTGGTGTCCTTACTTGGTCTCTTCGGCGGGTGCGTCTGCGGCGGCAACCTCTTCGGTTGCTGCCTCAGCGGCAACCGGGGCGGCTGCGGCTTCTTCACCGGCGACCTGCTCGGCGGCAACCTTCTCGGCTGCAACCTCCGCGGTCTCGGCAGAGGACTGCGCGGGGGTGGTCTCCGTTGCGTCGGCGGGGGCGGCCAGGAGTTCGGCTTCCCACGCGGCGAGGGGCTCAACCTCTGCGCCCTCTTCGGGCTTCTGGTGACGCTGGATGAGGCCCTCGGCTGCGGCATCCGCGATGATGCGGGTCAGCAGGCCGACGGAACGGATGGCGTCGTCGTTGCCCGGGATCGGGTACTGGACGTCGTCCGGGTCGCAGTTCGTGTCGAGGATCGCGATGACGGGGATGCCGAGCTTGCGCGCCTCGTCGATGGCGAGGTGCTCCTTGTTGGTGTCGACAACCCACAGCGCCGACGGCGTCTTCGTGAGGTTGCGGATACCGCCGAGGCTCTTGTGAAGCTTGACGAGCTCGCGCTTCTTGATGAGCATTTCCTTCTTCGTGAAACCGCTCTTGGCGGTGTCCTCGAAGTCGAGTTCTTCCAGTTCCTTCATGCGAGCGAGACGCTTCGACACGGTCTGGAAGTTGGTGAGGAGGCCACCGAGCCAGCGCTGGTTGACGTACGGCTGACCGACGCGCTGCGCCTGCTCCGAGATCGATTCCTGCGCCTGCTTCTTGGTGCCGACGAAGAGGATGGTGCCGCCGTGGGCGACGGTCTCCTTGACGAAGTCGTAGGCCTTGTCGACGAAGCCGAGGGACTGCTGAAGGTCGATGATGTAGATGCCGGAACGCTCGGTGAAGATGAAGCGCTTCATCTTCGGGTTCCAACGGCGGGTCTGGTGCCCGAAGTGCACGCCGCTGTCGAGCAGCTGGCGGATGGTTACGACGGCCATGAGCCGTTCTCCTTGTCCGGCGCGCTGCAGGGCAGCAAAACGCCAATCGGTTTCACGCGGCAATCGGTCGATCGCCACTCCTGGTGCCCGGCACGCGACCGCCCCTGCTTCCTGCGAAGCGGGGACCGAATGGTCGTGGAGGCCGAATGGGCACGCGTAGTCAGCGCACGAAGCGCTGCTTGGACGAGTTTAGCACCAGGCCGGGCCGGTTCGCGGCCACACCGGCTGGGCTCGCCCTCCACATCCACGACGCCGCGGTGGCGGCGCACGGATGCGCCCGCGGGACCGTCCGGCCGTCCCGCGCGGAAGCAGGGTGGGCGTGTGTCCCCTTCCCGAGTGTTCACCGCCCGGCAGTTCGCCGATCGCATGCCTGCAATCCGCGTGCTCGCCATCCGCGTGCTTGCCGCCGCGCTCCTCGTCCCGGCCTGGCCGCTCGGCGGTCCCACGTCTGCGACGGTCTGGCTGTGGCCGCTGCCTCCCCCGCATTCCGTGACGAGGCCGTTCGAGGCCCCGGCATCCGCCTACGCCGCCGGGCACCGGGGCGTCGACCTGTCGGCGCGACCGGGCGCGCCGGTGTTTGCGTCGGCGAACGGCGTGGTGTCCTTCTCCGGCGTCGTGGCCGGTCGTCCGGTGCTGTCGATTAGCCACGCAGGCGACCTGGTCTCTTCTGTCGAGCCGGTGCTCGGCGTCGTTGTCGAGGGCGACCGGGTCGTTGCCGGGCAACTGGTGGGGCGACTGGCATCCGGGGGCCACTGCGCGGACGCGTGCCTGCACTTGGGCGTGCGCCTGCACGGCCAGTACGTGTCGCCGATGCTCCTGCTCGGCGGGATTCCTCGCGCCGTCCTCCTGCCCCTCTCCCCCTGATCCCTCCCCTCCGGTCCCGCGAAACCGCAGTTGTGCGCCCTAAAACGGGCTCAGAACGCGCACAACTGCGGTTTCGCGGGGTTTGGGCCGGGGTCAGGCGCGCGGGTGGGCGGTGCGATAGCTCTGCTTGAGCCGCTCTGCGGACACATGGGTGTATATCTGCGTGGTGCCGAGGCTGGCGTGACCGAGCAGTTCCTGCACGGCGCGCAGGTCGGCGCCGCCGTCGAGCAGGTGCGTCGCCGCGGTGTGGCGGAGGGCGTGCGGACCGGCCGGCCCCGCGCCGGGGAACTCGACGAGGAGGCTCGCGACGAGTCGGTAGACGGCCCGCACGCCGAGGCGTGTGCGCCTGGTGCCGAGGAACAGGGCCGTGGGGGCGGAGGGCGGTGCCGGTTCGTGCCCCGGGTCGTCTGCCGGGGAACCGGCGGCGACCAGCGCCGGACGGGCCCGCCGGAGGTAGTCGACGATCGCGCCCTGCGCCGGCACGCCGAAGGGAACCACGCGTTCCTTGGATCCCTTGCCGGTGACCCTGACGGTCAGCCGGTCCAGGTCGACGTCGCCGACGTCGAGGCCGACGAGTTCCGACACGCGGAGCCCGGAGGCGTAGAGGAGCTCGATCACCGCCAGGTCGCGGAGGGCCGCCGGCTCGCCGTGTCCGGCGCGGAGGACCAGGGAGTCGAGCAGTTCCTGCATCTGCGTACGATTGATGACCCGCGGCAGGGTGCGGCCGGGCTTCGGCGAACGCAGCCGCACGCCCCGGTCGACGGGGAGGGCGCCGGTGCGTGCCAGCCAGGCGGTGAGGCTGCGCGCGGAGGCCGAATGCCGGGCGATGGTCGATCGGGCGAGCCCGGCCTGGGTGCCCGACCAGAGCCAGTCGCGGAGCAGGTCGAGGCCGAGAGCATCCGTCGTGGTGTGCCCGCGCGACTCTGCGAAGGAGGCCAGCCCGGAGAGGTCGGTGCGGTAGGCGCGGATGGTGTGCGGCGAAAACCCGCGCTCCGCGGTGAGGTAGAGCACGAAGTCGTCGATGGCCGCATCGAGGCGCACGGCTCCGGCCTCGCCTCCCGCCCCGGCTGTCACCGGCAACTCTCAGGCATGCCGGGAGAACGCCTCGGTGCGTTCCTCGGGCGTGAGGTGCGCGAAGCGATCGAGGAATGCGGCGTCGAAGCGCGTGACCACGTCGTACCCGCCGACCGGCACGTGGGAATGCACGACCTGGTCGCCGTACACCCGCACCAGGTTGAATGACTGGCCCCCGTCGACCCCGGACAGCTCGCGCCGTGGCGCGCTCGGGTCGAGCGTGTAGCACGTGGCGGCGGCCACGGAGACGGGGATGCCCGCGAACATCCCGGTCGTGGCTGAGTGCATGTGGCCGCCGAGGATGGACCGGATGTCGCCGCCCGCGATCACCTGGGCCAGGCGCGGCTGCTCCCGCAGCTCGAGGATGCTCATCAGCGCCGTCGGGGTGGGCAGCGGAGGGTGGTGCAGGGCGAGGAGGCTGCCGTGCGGGGCCGGCTCGGCGAGGACGCCGGCCAGCCAGGCGAGCTGCTCGTCGGTGACCTCGCCGTGGTGGTAGCCGGGCACGCTCGTGTCGAGCACGATGATCCGGAGGCCCCGGATGTCGAACACCGCGTCCACCGGCCGGGTGGCTCCCTGTTCGGAGCCCTGTTCGGAGCCCTGTTCGCGCAGGAGTTCGGTGCGGAAGGCCGCCCGCTCGTCGTGGTTGCCCATGACCCAGATGGCCCGTGTGCCGAGGCGATCGGCGGCGGCCTCGACGAGGTCCCGCACGCGTCGGTAGGCGTCGGCCTCCCCTCGGTCGGCGATGTCGCCGGTGAGCACGATGGCGTCGGGGCGCAGCCCGGATCGTTCCAGCTGCTCCAGGGCGCGGTGCACGGTCGTGTCGGTGTCGACGGCTCCGTAGAGTGGTCGCTCCGCGCCGAGGAAGTGGGTGTCGCTGAGGTGCACCAGCAGGTGCGAGGCCGGCGGGTACTGGCCCCAGTCTTCGTCTGGCATGGAATCCCCTTGATGGTGCGGCGTGATGCGACCACACTACGACGAACCACCGGCGCTGCCCGGGCGGCTCGCGTACACCCAGCCCGTCTCGCGCTCGCTCACCACTCCATCCAGGTCGAGTGCGCCGAGGGCGCCGAGCACGGCCGACGTGGACATCCCGGCCCGGCGGGCGATCTCGGGCACGGGCCGCGGGGACCGTGGGCTCAGCGCGTCGAGGACGCGGATCTCCTCGCTCGTGCGGGGATCGTCCCCAGCGGCGCCCTCGGCCAGGGTGCGATCCAGGGCCCAGGGCCCTTCGCCGGCCAGTTCGTCCATCTCGGCCGCGGTGGTCACGCACACGGCGTCGAATTCGCGGATGAGCCGATGGCATCCGGCCGAGGTGGGAGACGTGACCGGGCCCGGGACCGCGCCCAGGGGCCGGCCGAGGGCCGCGGCGTGGCCCGCCGTGTTCAGCGAGCCGGAACGCCAGCCGGCCTCGACCACGACCGTGGCCGCGCCGGCGGCCGCAATGAGCCTGTTGCGCTGGAGGAAGCGCCATTTCGTGGGTGCGGCGCCGCAGGGCAACTCGGACACCACGGCCCCGACCTCGGCGATTCGGCTGATCAGGGCGTCGTGGCCGCTCGGGTAGTGGCGGTCGACTCCCCCGGCCAGGAACGCGAGGGTGATGCCGTCGCTGGCCAGGGCCGCGCGATGGGCCATGCCGTCGATCCCGTAGGCGGCGCCGGACACGATGGCGAAACCGCGGTCGACGAGCCCGGCGGAGGCATCCATCGCCACGTGCTCGCCGTAACCGGTCGCGGCCCTGGCACCGACCAGGGCGATCGCGCGAGGGAGCGCGTGGAAGGCCGCCGGGACGCCGCGCCACCAGAGCGCGAGCGGGGCGTGCTGGCCGAGATCGTCGAGCGAGGCGGGCCAGAGCGGGTCGGAGGGCACGAGGAGCCTCGCCGACACCCGCGCCGCCTGCTGCAGGGAACGGATGACGTCGGCCGACGACAGCCGCGGGCGCCACCGCTGCAGGCCCTGCTCGAGCTCGCCCTCGAGCTCCTCGGCAACGACGCCGCCCTCCCTCATCGTGGCCGCCAGCCGTTCCGGCGTCCAGGTCTCGAGGACCGCCGTAAGCGCCGCACTCGCGCCCAGGCTTGCCACCAGCAGGCCCACGACCCCGTCGCCGGGCTCCGCTATGCCGGTCCAGGCGGCGCGGGCGAACAGGTCGGCAGCGGCGTCCGCACCGCCCGCGCCGGCCGCGGACTCCGCGGACTCCGGACCCGCCCCGGCGGCTGCGCCCGGCTCGGCCTCCGCAGCCTCCGCCGCCTCGTCCTCGGCCGACTCGTCGCCGGCAGGGTGCACGCTGCGCGCCAGACCCAGGATCACCGATTCCTCCAGCCCGAAAAGTGTCATGTGGTCATTCCTTTCCTCAGGTAGAGCGCCTGCCCGACATGGTCGGCGCCCGGACGCGGCACGCCGTCGAGGTCCGCGATGGTCCAGGCGACGCGCAAGACGCGGTCGTAGCCGCGCATGGTGATCCCGCCGCGCTCGAGCGCCCGGTCGAGGGTGGCCGTGATCGATCCGCCGAGCCGCGACTGCGGGCCACGCAGCCAGGGTCCGGGGACCTCCGAGTTGAGCGACCACGGCGTGCCGGACAGGCGATCCGCCGCCGCCGCCCGCGCGGCGATCACACGCCCGCGCGCCGTCTCGCTGGAGCATCGCGGCGCGTCGGCCGCGAGGCGCAACTGGGCCGCGGTGACGCGGGTCACTCGCAACTGGATATCGATCCGGTCGAGCAGCGGTCCGGAGATGCGGGCGAGGTAACGCCGCCTGGCGCTCGGCGGGCAGGTGCAGTCCAGGTCGGCGGCGCCGTACTGGCCGCAGGGGCACGGGTTGGCCGCCATGACGAGTTGGAACCGGGCAGGGAAGCGGGCGGTCGCGTTCGCGCGATGGATGATGATGACCCCCGATTCGAGCGGCTGGCGGAGCGCGTCGAGCACCGAGGACGCGAACTCGGGCGCCTCGTCGAGGAAGAGCACGCCGTGCGATGCCCGCGCCGCCGCGCCCGGCCGGATCTGTCCGCTGCCGCCGCCAACCATGGCCGCCGCGGTGGCGGTGTGGTGCGGGGCCTCCAGCGGTGGACGCGTGATCAGTGCGCGCCCGAGCGCGTGGCCGCTGAGCGAGCGCATCGAGCTGACCTCGAGGGAGGCCGCGGCATCCAGGTCCGGCAGCAGCCCGGGCAGCCGGGCCGCGAGCATGGTCTTTCCGGAGCCCGGCGGCCCGAGCATGAAGACGTGGTGCCCGCCGGCCGCGGCGATCTGCAGGGCGAGCACCGCATCGTCGTTGCCGAGCACGTCGACGAGGTCGGGCTCGTCGACGTGCTCGGTCGTCTCCGCCGGCGGCGCGATCACGTCCACGAGGATCGGCTCCAGCCGGGAGCCGTGCCAGATCGCCGCGTCCCGCAGCGACGCGACGCCGATCACCCGCATGCCCGGGACGAGCGAGGCCTCCTCGGCGCTGCCCGCGGGGACCATGACGGTGTGGTGGCCCAGCCTCGAGGCGGCAACGACGGCCGGCAGTATCCCGGGCGTCGGGCGCAGCCTGCCGTCGAGGGCCAGCTCGCCGATGTGCACGACTCCGGCCACGGAGTCGGCCGAGATCAGTCCGTCGGCGGCGAGGCAGGCGACCGCGATGGCCAGGTCGAAACCCGAGCCGTGCTTAGGCAGCGCGGCCGGGGAGAGGTTGATCGTCAGGCGGTTGCGGGTGAGGGGGCAGCCGGAGTTGGCGGCCGCGGTCCGCACGCGATGCGTCGCCTCCGAGAGCGCGGCATCCGGCAGCCCGATCAGGAACATCCCGGGGAGTTGGCCGGAGATGTCCGCCTCCACCTCGACCAGGGCACCGGTGAGACCGAGAAGGGCCATCGCGTGGGTTCTGGCGAGACCCATCAGGCCCGCCTCGCCAGGCGCCCCGGCTGGACTCGCCCCATCAGAACACCCCGGCGAGATGTTCGACCACCGGCGTCTTGCCGGGCTCGGCGATCACCGAGATCGCGTCGATCCGGATGCGGCCCGGCCACGCGTCCGCCTGCTCGCACCAGGCCGCTGCCAGTCGGCGCAACCGGGCGAGCTTGGCCACCGTGATCGCCTCGAACGGATGCCCGAAGCCGACGCCCGACCGCGTCTTCACCTCGACGAAGACCACCTCGCCGCCGGCCTCGACGACCAGGTCGATTTCACCCTGCGGGCACCGCCAGTTGCGGGCGATCACGCGGTAGCCCGCGTTCGTCAGGAACGCCGCGGCGCAGTCCTCCCCGCGTTTGCCCAATTCGTCTTTGCGAGCCACGAGCACCTCCGGTGACCAGCGTCGCTGGGCGGACCGCCCCGCCGCCGCGACCGGCGGCTTCGGTGCGCGCCGGGCAATGCCCGGGCGCTGTGGAGGAGCCGCAACCGTCCAGCCGGAGCCTTACCCCATCGAGAAGAGCCGGCGAACGACCCGGCCCTCGGCCAGGGCGTCGAGTCCCTCGTTGATCTCGACCAGCGGACGGGTGTCCGTGTGCAGGAGTTCGACGGGCAGCGTGCCGTCCTGCCACATCCGCAGGTACAGCGGGATGTCCCTGGCCGGGACGGAATCGCCCATGTAGGAGCCGAGGAGCCGTTTGCCCACGCCCGCGAACTGCAGCGCCTGCACGGTGATCGTCTGGTCCGGGTGCGGCAGCCCGACGGACACGAGCGCACCGCCCCTGGTCAGCAGCCCGAGGCAGGCCTCCATGACCCGAGAGCTGCCGACGGCTTCGATCGCCACGTCGATGCCGTCGCCCGCGTGCTCGGCCACCAGCGCAGCCGCCTGGTCGGGCGTACCGGCAACGTGGGCGCCGCAGCGCAGGGCGAGCGCCCGCTTCTCCGGAAGCGGGTCGATCGCGATCACGGTGGCGCCGGCCACCTGGGCCGCGGCCATGACGGCCATCAGTCCCACGGCCCCGAGCCCGAACACGATCACCGATTCGCCTTCGCCCAGCCGGGCCGTGTTGAGCACGGCGCCGATCCCGGTCAGGGCCGCGCAGCCGAACATCGCGGCGACGTCGAAGGGGACGTCGTCGTCGATCACGACCACGGATTCGCGCGCCACGACCGCGTATTCCGAGAACGCGGAGACGCCCAGGTGGTGGTTCAGCCGGTCCCCCGCGGCCGTGCGCAGCACGGCGTCGCCGTGCAGCAGATCCCCGGAGGCGTTGGAAACGGCGCCCCGGTGGCAGAGCGCCGGCCGGCCGTGGTCGCAGGCGCGGCAGTCTCCGCAGCCGGGCACGAAGATGAGCACGACGCGGTCCCCGACGCGCACGTCGGCGACACCGTTGCCGACGGCGGCAATCGTCCCGGCGGCCTCGTGGCCCAGGGCCATCGGCAGCGGACGCACGCGGGAACCGTCGATCACGGAGAGGTCGGAGTGGCAGAGGCTGGCGCGCTCGATCTTCACCAGGACTTCGCCCGCCCTCGGCTCGGGAACGGCAACCTCCTCCAGCGCCAGCGGGAGACTGGTCGCGTAGGGACGGGCGGATCCCGCGTGGCGGAGAACGGAGCTGAGCATCGTTGCTGCTGGGGTCATGGTTCTCAACCTACTTGGCGGCGCGCCTGACAAACCTCGGCCAGGTCACCGGCGGCGCCTACAGTTGGAACCGTCGGCATCCGCACACGCGAGCCCCCGGCGACACTCCCCCGGCCGGAATCCCTCGCGAATTCGGCGTGCAACAAGACAGGAACCGCGCTCATGATGGGTGGACACCACGCCATGAGCGGCGCCGCCGCCTGGATCGCCGTCACGGCCACCGCCGGGCACGGCCTCGGCCTCTTCCCGGTCACCCCGGTCGGCACCATTGCCGGCGCCCTGCTCTGCGCCGGCGCGGCGCTGCTGGCGGATGCCGACCACGGCTCCGCGACGATCGCCCAGTCCGTCCCGATTCTCGGCAAGCTCGTCACCTCCGGCATTTCCCGGGCCTCCGGCGGGCATCGGCACGGCCTGCACAGCCTGCTGGCCCTGCTCTCTGCCTGGGTCCTGGCCACGGGCTTCGGCCTAATCCTGTGGCAACCGGCCTGGTGGCACGAACCCGTCAGCTTCGGCCCGGCCGTGCTGACCGCCGCCTCAGTGGCGTTCGCCGTGAAGGCCCTCGGACTCTCCGACGGGCCGTGGCCGGTGGCGTGGCTTATCGGGCTGGGCGTGGCGGCCTTCATCGCTCTCTACGCCCCCGAGCAGCAAACCTGGTTCGTCGTCTGTTTCACACTGGGCTACGGCATGCACCTCGTCAGTGACTTCCTGACCACCGGAGGGCTGCCGCTGCTGTGGCCCTGGGTTCCGAAATCGCCCGGGTGGTGGCGGAAGGTCCCCCTGCTGAACAGCCTGTGGTCCAGGGGCGGCTACCTGGCGCTGCCCGTGCTCGGCAACGCCGGGTCGCTGCGCGAGTGGTTCCTGCTCGTCCCGGTCACGGTGTACGTGATCTACGGCATCCTGTTCGCGGTGCTCGCAATGGCCGGTGTGGACCTGGGCGCGTTCATCGACACGGAGTTCGCGGACTTCCTGTAGGAACCGGCGCCTCAGAGCCCCCGCTTCGTCAGCTCGGCGTCCATCCGTTCGGCCATGGCGGCGTAGCCCTCATCGTTCGGGTGCAGCCCGTCGTAGGCCATCCACTCGGGGTGTCCCTCGATCCAATGCGAGGCGCCCGGGATGTAATCGGCGCCGACCTTCGCCGCGGCGTCGCGCACCCAACCGATGATGCGCTCCACCGAGGCGGGTCGCTCGTCGGTGTACCAGAACGGCTCCACGACGATCACCCGGGCGTCGGGGAGGGACGAAGCCAGCCGCGTCAGGTCGTCCGTGATGGCGGAACGGATGTCGTCTGCGCGGTCGGGCATGGAGAAATTGTCGTTGAGGCCCATGGTGACCATCACGATGTCCGGTTCGGCGCTGATCACCTGGTCGACGAGGTCGGGGCCGGGCAGGGCGTCCCGATTGTTGACGAACCCGAGGCCGTTGACGCTGGGGTTGACCTCGTTCCAGCCTCGCTGGGCCGACACAATGGTCGACCAGCGCCTGGCGGGGTCGGAAGCACCGGTGCCGAGCGTGTACGAGTCCCCGTAGAAGGCCACCGTCGGGCCGTCGGCGGACCCGTGGCCGGATTGCCCGGGAGATTGTTCCGGAGCCCCACCGTCGGTGGCGGCACCGTCGTTGGCGGCGCAGCCGGTCACCATGGTGAGGGCCGCCAGCGCGGTCAGTCCGGCGAGCAGCCAGGTGGTCAGTCTTCGACGTGGGGTCATGGGAGTCCTGGTCATGGGAGTCCTGGTCATGGGTGTCCTGGTCATGGAAGTCCTGGTCATGGAAGTCCTGGTCATGGAAGTCCCGTCATGCGAGTCGTTCGGAGCGAGCGCCGGTTTCGCTTGGCCTCCGGCGGAAGGCAGGGCCGGGCGTCAGAACGGGGGTGGCGGGTCGATCCGGGTGGCCGGTTCGGTCGTGTATTTCTGGCCGGCGGGCGAGGTCCAGGTGAGGGTGCCGTCCCTGGCGTGGGTGACTGCCCAG
>NZ_SOEZ01000075.1 GCF_004402215.1 Cryobacterium tagatosivorans | reverse complement strand
CCGTCGTCGTGGGGCCCGAGTCCTCCCGGCCGGCCGCCGGCTCCGCCGCCGGCTCCGCCGCCGGCGACGTGCTCTGGACGCTCGAGGACCCGCCCCTCGGCGGGCCCGTCGCCGGGGTCGCCGCCGCACTGGCCGCACTCGAACGCGCCGCCGCGGCCGAGACACCGTCCGGGACGGAAACCGCCGCCCGTCCCGCGGACTGGGTGCTGCTGCTCGCCTGCGACCTTCCCTGGGCCGCGGATGCCGCCCGGATCCTCCTCGCCGCGGCTGATGCGGGCGCGGCAGCGGATGCGGTCGACGGCATCCACCTCGTCGACGCCGACGGCCGGGCGCAGTGGCTCACCGGGCTGTACCGGGCATCGGCGCTCGCTGAGGCTGTCCGGCTGACGGGCGTGGAGGTGCGCGGGGCGAGCATGCGGGGACTGCTCGGCGGGCTCACGCTGCGCGGCATCCGGGACGAGTCGAATGCCGGCCGGGACGTCGACACCTGGCAGGATGTCGCCGAGACCGAGGCGATCCTGAACCCTCCGCCCGTGTGCGGCTAATTCAGGAGAATCCGGGGCGAGGCCGAGCTGACCCGCGAACTCGCGCGGCACTGTGGCCGGCAGGGTGCGAATCTCCTGAGTTGACCACTGGCCGGGAGCCGGCAGCAACACGAGGGCCCGACGCCGGCACCGACTGAATCATTTGTCACGGCGTTCCTTCCTTGCCGCAGCCGGGCTAACCCGCCATGCTGACACTCAAGCGGGCCCCCGCGCCCGATCGCGTTGACGGCGAGGACGCACATGACGCCTGCAGTAACGTCCACTCTCAGCTCCGACCTCTCAAACTGGGACCCGGAGAACGAAGAGACCTGGGACTCCAAGCTCGCCTGGCGCACGCTGTGGATCACCACGTATTGCATGCTGCTCAGCTTCGCCACCTGGTACCTCGTCAGTGCGATCGCTCCGCGGCTGGGTGACATCGGCTACGACCTCACCCAGGCGCAGCTGTACTGGCTCGTGGCCGTTCCCGGGCTCGCCGGCGGGCTCCTCCGGCTGGTCTTCATGTTCCTCCCCCCGCTGATCGGCACCCGCGCCCTCGTGGCGATGTCATCCGCTCTGCTACTGCTGCCCATGCTCGGCTGGACGCTCGCCGCCCGGGACACCTCGACCCCGTACTGGGTGCTCCTCGCGCTGTCGTTTGCCGCGGGCATCGGCGGCGGCAGCTTCTCCGGGCTGATGGCCTCGACCAGCTACTTCTTCCCCAAGCGCCTGGCCGGGACCGCGCTCGGCCTGCAGGCCGGCCTCGGCAACTTCGGCATCGGCCTGATCCAGGTGCTCACGCCGTGGATCGTCGGATTCGGCCTCCTCGGCACGGCCGCGCTCACGCCGCAGAGCACCGCCGAGGGGCAGTTCGTCTGGCTGCACAATGGCGGGCTCGTGCTCATCCCCTGGGTGCTCCTCGCCGTCGGCCTGTCGCTGTACTACCTGCGCCGGGTGCCGATCACGGCCAACTTCCGGCAGCAGATGGACATCTTCAGGATCAAGCACACCTGGATCATGACGGCGATCTACCTGATGAGCTTCGGCGCGTTCAGCGGGCTCGCCGCCCAGATGGGGCTGATGATCCTCAACATCTACGGGGACTTCGAGAACGCGCCCGACCCGCTCGCCTTCGCCTTCATCGGGCCAGCCATGGGCGCGCTCGTGCGCGCCGGCGCCGGCCCGCTCTGCGACAGGTGGGGCGGCGCGATCTTCACCTTCATCGGCGGGGTCGGGATGACCATCGGAACGGTGATCACCTACTTTTTCCTCCGGCCGACCAGCGTCGACGAGTTCTGGGGCTTCCTCATCGGGATGCTCATCATCTTCTTCTTCTCGGGGCTGGCTAACGCCGGCACGTTCAAGCAGATGCCGATGATCTTTCCCAAGCGCCAGGCTGGCGGGGCCATCGGCTGGACCGCGGCGATCGCCGCATTCGGCCCGTTCATCGTCGGCATGGCGCTCACCGCGATCAGCCCGAGCGCCTTCTTCATCGGCTGCGCCGTCTGGTGCGCGTTCTGCACCGGCCTCGCCTGGTTCTACTACGCCCGCCCCGGCGCCCCGAACCCCGGCTGACCCGGCAGGCGCTCCCGCCCCGCGCCTCACGTGCTGCCCTGAGGGGTCGCAAATCGACCTTCCCGGGGCCAACGAAGGTCGATATGCGACCCCTCACACCGGGCTGGCGGGTGGCAGGGGGAACAGGTCAGCGGGAGGGTGGCAGGGGGGACAGGTCAGCGGGAGGGAACAGGTCAGCGGGGGACGCGCTCGCGGTCGGGGGTGGGGCGCTCGCTCTTTTCCCAGCCGCGGCGGGGCTTGCGGGAGCCGGTGCCGACGTTGCGCGCGTCGCGGGAGCGGTAGACGATGTACGGGCGCCAGAGGTAGCCGAGCGGCGCGGAGAACACGTGCACGAGCCTGGTGAACGGCCAGAGCAGGAACAGCGTGGTCGCCGAAAGCACGTGCAGCTGGAAGAAGAACGGCACGTTCGCCATCAGCGACGGGTCCGGCTGCCCGATCAGCAGCCCGCGGATCCACGGCGAGATCGTGCCGCGGTATTCGTAGCCGGCGCCGAGCACCTGGTACATCACCGTCGCCACCGTGCCGAACACGATGACCGCGGCCAGGAGCGCGTACATGGTCTTGTCCATCACCGTCGTGGCGAGCATCACCCGGGGGGTCAGCCGTCGCCGGATCATCAGCAGCACGATTCCCGCGATCGTGAGCAGCGCCGCGACGCTGCCCAGCCAGGTGGCACCAAGGTGGTACCAGTGCTCGGTGACCCCGACGAACTCCAGCCACTCCTTCGGCACGAGCAGGCCGACGACGTGCCCGCCGAACACCATCAGGATGCCGTAGTGGAACATCGGCGACCCCCAGCGCAACAGCCGGTTCTCGTAGGTCTGGCTCGACCGGGAGGTCCAGCCGAACTGGTCGAAGCGGTAGCGCAGGATGTGTCCGACGACGAAGACCGCCATCGCCACGTACGGGAACGCGACCCAGAGCAGGATGTCCCAGGTAGTCATCGCCGTGCTCCTTCGCGGGGTGCGGTCGCCCCGAAGGGCGCCAGGTTGCCGAGGAAGGTCAGGCCGACCGTCTCGACGGGCGGCCCCTCGTTGACCAGGGCCAGGTAGCGCTGCCGGGTCTCCTCGTCGATCTTCGGCAGCGACAGCGACACGGCCTCCACGACGTGCGCGTAGGGGCTCCCGATCGTCTCCAGCCCGGTGCGCAGCACCTCGATGCCGTCCCGGTGCGAAGACAGGAGCTCCCCCGCGATCGGCGAGTCGGAGAGCGCCGAGAACTCGAGCACCATCGGCAGGTAGTCGGGCAGCTCGTCCGCCGCCGGTTCCCAGCCGGCCGCGCGGTACGCCTCGACGAAGCGCACCAGCGCCATGCCGCGCCGCCTGGTGTCGCCGGCGGCGTAGTAGCTCAGGTACGGGCAGCACTTGCGCTTGAGGTCGAAGGTCTGGATGAAGTGCATCTCCAGCTCCTGCCGGCTCATCGCATCCGCGGCGGCCAGGAACGACTCGAACGCGCTGCGCAGCGGATGCGGCAGCCGCGTCACCGACTCGGCCACGACCTCGAAGCGCGCGCGGCGCTCCTCGCTCGGATAGTCGAGCAGGATCGACGCCGCCATGTGCGCGATGGCGGCATCCGTCTTCGACAGGTGGAGCGCGGCGACCTTGCGCGCGGGCAGGAGTTTCATGCGGGCGCCCCCGAATCCTTCGGCGGGAACATGCCCGGCGGCACGGCGCCGCCGGTCCAGTTGAGCAGGTTCAGCCGGCCGGGCGTGGTCGGTTTGGTCTTCTCTCCGCCCATGTGGTTCTCCCCGCGCATCTCGTTGTAGTTGTCGACGGTCGAGTTCAGCGGCATCCCCGGCGTCTTGGCGTACGGGCCCCGGGCCTCCCCCGGACCGCCCATGCCCGGTCCGCCGTCGGTGTCGAGCGAGCAGGCGAGCTCCTCGAGCTCGCGCGCCGTCTCAAGATGCGCCTGCGGGATGACGTACCGGTCCTCGTACTTGGCGATCGCCAGCAGCCGGTACATCGCCTGCATCTCGGTGCCGGTCATGCCCACGGATGCCGCGATCGCCTCGTCCGGCTCGCTGCCCAGGTTGATGTCGCGCATGTACGAGCGCATCGCGGCGAGCTTCCGCAGCGACGCCTCGATCGGCACGACGTCGCCGGCCGTGAACAGCCCGGCCAGGTACTCCACCGGGATGCGCAGCTTGTCGATCGCCGCGAACAGGGTGCGCGCGTCTTCGCCGTCGCTGCCGGTGCTCTTGATCACGTCGACCACCGGCGACAGCGGCGGGATGTACCAGACCATCGGCATCGTGCGGTACTCGGGGTGCAGCGGCAGGGCGATCTTGTACTCCGAGATCATCTTGTAGATCGGGCTGTTCTGCGCGGCGAGGATCCAGTCGTCGGCGATCCCGTTGGCTTTGGCCGCGGCGATGACCGCGGGGTCGTGCGGGTCGAGGAACACCCCGCGCTGGGCCTCGAGGAGGTCGTGGTCGTTCTCGATCGACGCCGCCGCGAGCACCGCGTCGGCGTCGTAGAGCATGAGGCCGAGGTAACGCAGGCGGCCCACACAGGTCTCCGAGCAGATCGTCGGCTTGCCCTGCTCGATCAGCGGGTAGCAGAGCGTGCACTTCTCGGCCTTGCCGGTCTTGTGGTTGAAGTAGACCTTCTTGTACGGGCAGGCGGAGACGCACATCCGCCAGCCGCGGCATCCGTCTTCGTCGACGAGCACGATGCCGTCCTCCTCGCGCTTGTACATTGCGCCGGAGGGGCAGGCGGCCACGCAGGAGGGGTTCAGGCAGTGCTCGCAGATGCGCGGCAGGTAGAACATGAAGGTCTCTTCGAACTCCATCTTCACGTGCTCGCTCATGGTGGCCAGGATCGGGTCCTCGGCCGCGGTCTCCTGCGAGCCGCCCAGGTTGTCGTCCCAGTTGCCCGACCAGCCGATGTCCATGTTCTTGCCGGTGAGCAGCGACTTGGGCCGGGCGACGGGGCTCTGCGTGCTCTGCGGGGCCTTCGTGAGCATGTCGTAGTCGTAGGTCCACGGCTCGTAATAGTCGTCGATACCAGGGAGGTCGGGGTTGTTGAAGATGTTCATCAGCTTCTTCAACCGGCCGCCGCCGCGCAGGCTCAGCCGGCCGCGCTTGTTCCTGGCCCAGCCGCCCTTCCACTTCTCCTGGTCCTCGTACCGGCGCGGGTAGCCGACGCCCGGCCGGGTCTCCACGTTGTTGAACCAGACGTATTCGACGCCGGTGCGGTTGGTCCACACCTGCTTGCAGGTGACCGAACAGGTGTGACAGCCGATGCACTTGTCGAGATTCATGATCATCGACATCTGGGCCATGACGCGCATTAGTAGACCACTTCCTGGCTGCGTCGACGGATCACGGTGACCTCGTCGCGTTGGTTCCCGGTCGGACCGAGGTAGTTGAAGGCGAACGACAGCTGGGCGTAGCCGCCGATCAGGTGGCTGGGCTTCAGCAGGATGCGGGTGAGCGAGTTGTTCGTGCCGCCTCGCTGTCCGCTGGTCTCGGCGATCGGCACGTTGATCGTGCGATCCTTCGCGTGGTACATGTACACCGTGCCCTCCGGCATCCGGTGGGAGACGATCGCCCGGGCGACGACGACGCCGTTGCGGTTGTACGACTCGATCCACTCGTTGTCGCGCACGCCGATCTTGTCGGCGTCGAGCGGTGACATCCAGATGGTCGGGCCTCCCCGGGAGAGCGAGAGCATCATCAGGTTGTCCTGGTATTCGGAGTGGATCGACCACTTCGAGTGCGGCGTCAGGTAGCGCACGGCCACCTCCGCGCGGCCGGCCGAGCCGGTCGCCCCGGTGGGCGCCGTCGACCCGATGATCGAGTCGTTGAACAGCCGGTGCATGTCCAGCGGCGGCCGGAAGATCGGCAGCTGCTCGCCGAGCTCGATCATCCAGTCGTGGTCGAGGTAGAAGTGTTGCCGCCCGGTGAGGGTGTGCCAGGGCTTGAGGTGCTCCACGTTGATCGTGAAGGCGCTGTAGCGGCGCCCGCCGTGCTCGCTGCCCGACCACTCCGGGGAGGTGAGCACCGGGACCGGCGCGCCCTGGACATCCGGGTAGGAGAAGCGCCGGCCCTCATTGTCGCTGGCGAGGTGGGCGAGCTTCATGCCGGTGAGCTCCTCCATCTTGCGGAAGCCCTGCGTGCCCAGCCGGCCGTTGGTCGTGCCGGAGAGGGCCAGCACCATCTCGCAGGCGTGGATCGCGGTGGTCAGCTTCGGCCGGCCGGCGGCCTTGCCGGACTCGACCAGGCCGTTCTTCGTGCCGAGGTAGGCGACCTCGACGTCCGGGTTGAACTTGACGCCCTTGGTGACCATGCCGAGCTTCTCGGTCAGCGGGCCGAGCGCGCCGAGCATCTCGGCGAAGGCCGGGTAGTCGCGTTCAACGACGACGAGCTTGGGCATCGTCAGGCCGGGCACGAGCGGCTGGTCGTGCTGCACGATGCCGTGCGGGGTGGCCATCGCGTCGGGGGTGTCGTGCAGCAGCGGGGTGGCCACGAGGTCGCTCCGCACGCCGAGGTGCACCACCGACAGCTCGGAGATCTTCTTCGCCAGGATGTGGAAGATGTCGAAGTCGGTCTTCGCCTGCCAGGGCGGGGAGATCGCCGGGTTGAAGGAGTGGATGAACGGATGCATGTCCGTCGTCGAGAGGTCGTTCTTCTCGTACCAGGTGGCCGGCGGCAGCACCACGTCGCTGAACAGCGTGGTCGAGGTCATCCGGAAGTCGCTCGTGACCATGAGGTCGAGCTTCCCCTCCGGCGCGCTCTCGTGCCATTTCATGGTGACCGGGCGCTTCTCCGGCGGCGACTCGGCCCCGCGAATCGCGCTATTGGTGCCCAGCAGGTGCTTGAGGAAATACTCGTTGCCCTTGCCGGAGGAACCGATCACGTTGGCCCGCCAGATCACGAGCACACGGGGGAAGTTCTCCGGGGCGTCCGGGTCTTCGCAGGCGTAGGCCAGGCTCCCGTCGGTGAGCGAGTCGACCACGTACTGCGCCGGCTCGACCCCGGCCGCCGCCGCGTCGTCGACGAGGTCGAGCGAGTTGCGGTTGAAGGTCGGGTAGCTGGGCATCCAGCCGCGCTTGGCCGAATCGACCAGGCAGTCGGCGGTGGTTCGGCCGGCGAAGCTGCCGGTGCCGAGCGGGCTGGCCAGCGTGTCGGCGGCGAGGCCGTCGTAGCGCCACTGGTCGGTGGCCAGGTAGAAGAAACCGGTGCCGATCATCTGCCGGGGCGGCCGCACCCAGTCCAGGCCGAACGCGTACTGGCCGTAGCCGGTCAGCGGGCGCACCTTCTCCTGGCCGACGTAGTGCGCCCAGCCGCCGCCGTTGACGCCCTGGCAGCCGGTCATGGTGGTCAGCGCGAGGAAGGCGCGGTAGATGGTGTCGGAGTGGAACCAGTGGTTCGTGCCGGCGCCCATCAGGATCATCGAGCGGCCGCCCGAGTCTTCGGCGTTCTGCGCGAACTCGCGGCCGATCCGCTCGGCGGCCTGCGCCGGCACCGAGGTGATCTCCTCCTGCCAGGCCGGGGTGCCGGGCGATGACGCGTCGTCGTAGCCGGTCGGCCACTCGCCGGGCAGACCCTCGCGCCCGACGCCGTACTGGGCCAGGAGCAGGTCGAACACGGTCGTGACCAGCCGGCCGCCGACCGCGCGCACCGGCACGCCGCGACGGATGATCCCCGCGCCGCCGGCGTGCTGCTCGCCCTCGGTCTCCGGCGAGAGGTCGAAGCGGGGCAGGTCGATGGCGACGGATGCCTGGTCGTGGTCCGGGGCATCCGCGATCGAGAGCAGCGGGTCGACGCCGTCCAGGTCGAGGTTCCACTTGCCCACGTCGGCCTCGGAGAAGCGGTGCCCGATCGACCCGTTGGGCACGACCGCGGTGCCGTCCTGGTCCAGCAGCACGGGCTTGAACGCGGCGCCGGGCAGCCCGGCGGGCGTGCCCGGCAGGTCCTCCGCGGTGAGGAACTTGCCCGGGACGTACGCGTCGCCGCGCTTGACCAGCGAGATCAGGTAGGCGGAGTCGCTGAACTTCTTCATATAGTCGACGAAGCGCGGCGTGCGCCGGTCGACGAGGAACTCGGTGAGCACGACGTGGCCCATGGCCAGGGCGAGGGCGCCGTCGGTGCCCGGGTGCACGGCCAGCCACTCGTCGGCGAACTTGGTGTTGTCGGCGTAGTCGGGCGAGACGGCGATGACCTTCTGTCCGCGGTAGCGGGCCTCGACCATGAAGTGCGCGTCGGGCGTGCGGGTCACCGGCACGTTGGAGCCCCACATGATCAGGTAGGAGGAGTTCCACCAGTCGGCGGACTCCGGCACGTCGGTCTGGTCGCCGAAGACCTGCGGCGAGGCGACGGGCAGGTCGGCGTACCAGTCGTAGAACGAGAGCATCGTGCCGCCGAGCAGGGAGATGAAGCGGTTACCGACGCCCTGCGAGACGATCGACATCGCCGGGATCGGCGAGAAACCGGCGATCCGGTCCGGCCCGTAGGTCTTGATCGTGTGCACGTGGGCCGCCGCGACGATCTCCGCCGCCTCGTCCCAGCCGGCGCGGACCAGGCCGCCCTTTCCGCGGGCGCTCTTGTAGGCGCGCGCGGTCTCCGGGTTGCCGGTGACCTCGGCCCAGGCGAGCACCGGGTCGCCCGACTTCGCCTTCGCCGCGCGGTACGCCTCGAGCAGCACGCCGCGCACGTAGGGGTACTTCACCCGGGTCGGCGAGTAGGTGTACCAGCTGAACGCCGCGCCGCGCGGGCATCCGCGGGGTTCGTATTCCGGGGAGTCAGGGCCGACGGTGGGGTAGTCGGTCTGCTGCGTCTCCCAGGTGATGATGCCGTCCTTGACGTACACCTTCCAGGAGCAGGAGCCGGTGCAGTTGACGCCGTGGGTGGAGCGGACCTCTTTGTCGTGCGTCCAGCGGTCGCGGTAGAACGAGTCGGCGTCGCGGCCGCCCTTGTGGAAGACCGAGCGCAGGTCGCTCGAGGTCTCACCGCGGCGGAGGAAGCGGCCGAGGCTCAGGATGGCGTCGGTCACCGGGCCGTCCGAGCCGGCACGGGTCGCCCCGGTTCGGGTGGAATTTGATCCGCTTCGATCTGTCACGTCGCACTCCCTGGAACTGAGGTGAACTTCCGAACTACTGCGCCCCTGCATTCCGGCGCGTCGCGACGGGCGCGGCGACGACCCTGTCGTTCGAAGTGTCCTCGCTCACGCCCGGAGTGACAAGCACAAAACGCCGTGACAAATGATTCGGGTCGGGGAGCTCGACAGGCTCGATCACCGCTCGACAGGCTCGATCACCGCGAAACAGGCTCGATCACCGCTCCGGTGGTCGAGCCTGTCGAGACCCGGCGTCAGCCCTCGGCGGGGTCGGAGCAGTGCAGGTCGAGGGTGCAGGTGTTCGGTGCCGCGAACGGATGCAGCTCTTCCGCCGACAGCGGGCCATCCGCCTGCTCGAGGATCCCGCGCAGCAGTCCGAAGTGCACCCGGCACACCTCGGGATGCTCCCTGACCAGGTCCGCGAACGGGCAGTCGTGCAGGTGGACGTGCAGCCCGTCGTCGGACAGCCTGCCGTCGAAACCGACGTCGTCCAGGTGGTCGTCGAGCGCATCCAGTTGGCGGCTGAGCGACGACGACGGCCGGCAGGCCGGCTCGACAGGCAGCATCCGCCGCACCTGCTCGGCGTGGCGGAGCGCCGCGGTGACCTTCGCTTCCCGGATCGATCCGGCACTGTGGTCGGCGCCGGTCGACGCGGCGTAGACGATCCGGGGGCGTCCCTTGGAATCGCGCGGTTCCGTTTCGCAGGTGACATAGCCGGCGTCGATCAGCCGGTGCAGGTGTTCCCGCGCGGTGTTGTGGTGCAGGCCGGTGGCCGCGGCCAGGTCGACGACGGTCATCGCCCCCTGCCGCTGCAGCAGATCGAGCAGGGTGATTCGGCTGAGCGACGCGAGCGTGCGATAGCTCGGGGCTCGGGTGGGGCACATCTGCCCATTATCCGCCGCGGGTGTCCAGGATGTAAGAGCGGCAGGCGGGAGCGGCGGGCTATTCGGTTCGCGCTGGTCGGTTCGCGCTAGTCCGTTCCCACCCGCCGCGCCCGCCGCGCCGGCGGCGGCGGCACGGCCTTCGCCAGGGCGATGTCGGCCAGGAGGATGGTGACGGTGCCGTGCCGGGTCTCGACCACGCAGCTCGCGTCGTCGACCGAGCGGAGGTAGCCGATGGCATCCGTGAACCCGCCCTCGATGCGGCGGCGAACGACGATACGGGTGCCGAGCGGCGTGCCGGACACGAAGCCGGCGGCGTCGGCCATCAGCGCAGCAGACTGAACGCTTCGACCCGCTTGGGCTCGCCGGCGACGAGGATGGTGTCGCCCGCCTCGAGCACGGTGTCGACGGTCGTGTAGGTCCAGCCGGAGCCCGGCCGGGTGAATGCGGTGACGGTGACGGAGTGCGTCGCCCGCACCCCGGCCTCGCCGAGCGGCACGCCGATGATCTCCCTGGGCGGGGTCATCTTCACGAGGGCGAAGTTGTCGCCGATCTCGATGTAGTCCTGCATCACCCCGCGCACGAGGTGGGCGACGCGCTTGCCCATCTCCTTCTCCGGGCGCACGACGTGGGCGACGCCGAGCTGCTCGAGGATCTTGCCGTGCGGTTCGCTCACCGCCTTGGCCCAGATGTTGGGGATCCCCATCTTCAGCAGCAGCGACGCGGTGAGGATGTTGGCCTGGATGTCGCCGCCGATGGCCACGACGACGCTGCTGAAGTCGGGCACCGACAGCTGGCGGAGGGTCTCCTCCTTGGTCGAGTCGGCGCGCACGACGTGGGTGAGCAGTCCGTTGTGCGCCTGCACGATGTCCTCGTCCGCGTCGATGCCGAGCACCTCGGTTCCGCTGGCCATGAGTTCGATGGCAAGCGAGCTGCCGAAGCGGCCGAGGCCGATCACGACCACGGCGTCTTCCTCGGCCATGCGGGCGGGCTGGCTGTGACCAAACAGCGAGAACTTAGCCAATGATGGGCCTCTCCTTCGGGAGTTCGTACAGGGTGCGGCGCTGGCGGAGGGCGAGCGCCGATGCAAAGGTGACCGGGCCGAGCCGGCCGACGAACATCAGCAGCATCAGGATGACCTGACCTGCGACCGGCAATCCGGCCGTGATCCCCGTCGACAGACCGACGGTGCCGAAGGCCGAAATCGCCTCGTAGAGCAGGCGGTCCATCGAGATATCGGTCAGGAGCATCAGGGCAGCGGTCGAAATGACGATCACGGCGACCGCGAGGAGCACGACCGAAATGGCCTGGCGGTGCACTGCCCGGGACAGTCTCTTCCCGAAAACGTTGACCGTGGTTTCTCCCCGCACCTCCGCGAGCAGGATGAAGAACAGGACCGCGAAGGTCGTGACCTTGATGCCGCCCGCGGTTCCGGCCGGACCGCCGCCGATCAGCATGAGGACGTCCGTGGCGAGCAGGCTCGCTGAATCCATCGCCCCGTTGTCGATGCTGTTGAAGCCGGCCGTTCTCGCCTGCACCGACTGGAAGAATCCCACGAGGAGCTTGTCCGGCCAGGCGAGGGGCCCGAGCGTTGCCGGGTTCGACCACTCCACAGCCGTGATGAACACGGTGCCGGCGACGAGCAGCGTGATCGTGCCCGCGAGCACGACCCTCGTGTTCATGTTCCAGCGCAGCGGCGAGCGGATGTGCTTGCGCAGCTGCACGATGACCGGGAAACCGATGCCGCCGAGGATGACCGCGAACGCGATCGGGAGGCAGATGAACGGATCCGTCGCAAACGAGATCAGGTTGTCGCTGAACAACGCGAATCCGGCGTTGTTGAACGACGACACCGAATGGAACACTCCCAGCCAGACCGCACGGCCGACCGGCTCGCCGTAGCCGGTCAGGAAGCGCAGGCTGAGAATGACCGCGACCGTGAGCTCGATGGCGAGGGACATCAGTACAACGCCCCGCACGAGGCCCTTCACGTCTTCGAGGCCGACGCTCTTGATCTCAGAGGCCGCGGTGATCCTCGACCGGAGCGACATCTTCCGCGCGATGGTGAGCCCGATCACCGAGGCGAACGTCATGATCCCGAGCCCGCCGACCTGGATCAGCAGGAGGATGACGACCTGGCCGAACGGACTCCAGTACGTCGCCGTATCGACGACGATGAGCCCGGTCACGCACACCGCGGAGGTCGCGGTGAAGATCGCCTCGAGGAAGGTCGCGCCGCCGTCGCCGAGTTTCGCGTTCGGCAGCATCAGCAGCGCGGTGCCGATCAGGATGGCGCCGGCGAAGCCGCCGGCGACGACCTGCGCCGGGTGAGGCCGTCGGCGCGTCTGCACGCTGCGCAGGGGGGCCGGCCGTAGGTTCACTGGGCCACTCTACGCCGCGAATCCGCCCCCGATGGCCCACTTTTCTCGCCCCGGGTTTTCGCGCGGCCGCCACCGCCCGATCGCCCTCCACGACTGCGATCCGGGCGCGCCGGGCGGCCCGGCCGCGGGGAGCTCCGTAAACAATCCCCCCGAAAAGGGCACATCCGACCAAACCGAATGGCCGCGGACTCCGGACCACTTATGCGGCCCGGGTGAAACCGAGGCCGGGACAGAACAACGAATAGGAGCTCATCATGAAGAACATCACCAAGAAGATCAGCGTTTTCGGAGCAGCCGGCGCCGCGGCGACCGCCCTCATCGTCGGCGGCATGATCGCCCCGGCCCAGGCTTCGACCCTGGACGACGCACAGGGGACCAGCGCGAACAGCGCGACCACCCAGGGCTCGCTCGACAGCGTCCTCTACCGCGCCCTCTCCGGGAATGCGGCGAACGGCAACGGGGCCGTCGTCCACGGACCCGTCCTCAACGGACCGGTCGTTGACCGCTCGCTGACCAGCGACGTCGGCGATGTTGCTTCCGGTAACGCCGTCGCCAGCGGTAACGACGTGCCGATTGCCTCGGGCAACGACACTTCGGTGAACGCCCCCGTGACCGCCCCGGTCACGGCTACGGTCGACGCTCCGGTCGGCTCCGCGAACGACACCGACCTCGGTGGCGTGAGCAACGACATCGGAGCAAGCGTCTCCGACACTGTCGACGGAGCCCTGGGCGACCTCGACCTGGGTGCCGTGCTCGGCGACTAACAGATTTATCGGACCGGCCGATCCGGTTGGCCGAAGGGCGGCTCCCCCGGGGAGCCGCCCTTTTCGTCTGCCCGCCGGCCCCACCCCCCTTTTTGTGGCTACGCGGCGCGAGCCCCGTGCGACAGACTGGGTGCGGGGCGAAAAGACGAGGCGAAACGATGATGGCCAGGCCGGGAGAACGCACACGCGCCGTCGCCGTGCGCCCGCACCCCTACCCGTTCCAGCAGTGGACGATCGCGATCCTGCTCCTGATGGCGCCTATCTTCGTCGTGCTCTACTGGCTCACGGTGCCGACCGGGTCCTGGCTGCCGGTCGCCGTGGCGCAGGCCGCCCTGACCCTGACCTTCGGACTCGCCGTGATCTCGTACTACCTGACCGCGATCTGGGTGGATGACTCCGGGCTGACCACCCGGGACGTGTTCGGTCGAACACGCACCTTCCCGCTCGAACGGATAGGCGGTGTGGTCAGGCTCGACCTGTATCGGAGCGGCTCCCTCGACCTGCGTCCGCAACTCTTCCTCGTCGACCCGGACGGTCGACTGCTGACCCGGATGCACGGAATGTGCTGGGCGGACGAGGCCATGGATACGGTGACCAATGCGCTCGGCGTGCCGGTGACGCGGGGGCCGGAACCCCTGACCCTGCGCGACCTCAGCCTGTCGCGGCCCGAGTTGCTGCACTGGTTCGAGCGACGATTCGCGGCGCACACGGTGGATTACTGACCGAACTGGGGGTAGCCGGTCTGTGAAACCCCCGAACGGTGACTACGTTGCCGCCTGTCGATGGGTCATACTTCCATAAGCCGGATGGGGGGAACCAGGGTGAGATTTAACGGGGTGAAAGAGGTGCGCCGGCACGCTCTCCGACCCCGCGGGCATCTCCTTCGCCATTCCGCGATCGCCATGCTGGCTCTCTTCTCGCCCATTTTCGCCGTGCTCTACTGGCTGACCGTGCCCGAAGGCACCTGGCTTCCGGTCGCCGTGGCGCAGCTCGGCGTGACCGTCGTGTTCGGCCTCGGTGTGGTCGGGTTCCACCGCACCGGCATCTGGGTTGACCACTCGGGCATCACCGAACGAGGTTTCTTCGGTCGGGTCGACAGCTATCCGGCCGCCGAGGTCGGCAGCATCCTGCTGCTCGAGCTGTACCTCGGCGACGCCCTGGACACGAACGCGCACCTCTTCGTGGTCGGCGTGGACGGACGGCGCCTCGTGCGGATGCGCGGCCAGTACTACTCCCACGCCTCCATGGACACCGTGATCGAGCAGCTCGGCGCCCCGGTCGTGCACGTGTCGGAGCCGATGACCCTGCGTGAACTGAACCGGGCGCGCCCGGAACTGCTCTACTGGTTCGAGCGGCGCCTGGTCGACGGCGCGGCCTGATCCCTCCGGGTCAGCGCCGGCGGCGGGTCCCGAAGATGCCGGTCACGATCCCGGTGAGGATCGTCCTGGTCGCCCGGGAGCCCAGAACCTCCTCGAGCACGGTCTTCTGCGGCTTCGACGTCGCTCGGGTGCGCGTGCGGGACGCCGTCTGGGTCTGCCGCATCAGGCGGTCGTATTCGGCCTGCGCCTTCTTCTCGGCCCTGGCCTGCTGCGCCGCCGCCTCCTCGGCCTGCTTCTCCCGCTCGGCCTCGGCTTCGGCCCGTTCGAGCGCCGCCTCGGCGGCGAGCGCGGCCTGGTTGGCGGCATCCAGCTTCTTCGCCAGCATCTCCCGCGCGGAGTCGCGGTCGATCGCCGTGCCGTAGCGGGCCAGCAGCGGGGATGCCGCGACCGTGGCGTCGATCTGCTCCGGCGCCGTCGGCGACATGGAGCCGACGGGAGCTCGCAGCCGGGTCCAGGCGACCGGACTGGGTGCGCCCTTCTCGTTCATCACCGTGACGATCGCCTCGCCGGTTCCGAGCCCGGTCAGCACCTCTTCGAGGTCGTAGCCGGAGTTCGGATAGGTCGACACGGTCGCTCGCAACGCCTTCGCGTCATCCGGGGTGAAGGCCCGCAACTGGTGCTGCACGCGCGAGCCGAGCTGGGCGAGCACGTCCGCCGGAACATCCTTCGGGGTTTGGGTGACGAAGAAGATGCCCACCCCCTTCGACCGGATCAGGCGCACGGTCTGGGTGATCGAGGCGAGGAAGTCCTTCGACGCGTCGCGGAAGAGCAGGTGCGCTTCGTCGAAGAAGAAGACGAGCCTGGGCTTGTCCTGGTCGCCGACCTCCGGGAGGTCGTTGAACAGGTCGGCCAGCAGCCACATGAGGAAGGTCGAGAAGAGGGCGGGCCGGTCGGCCACCCCGGGAACCTCGAGCAGGCTGACGATGCCGCGGCCGTCGGCGGTGGTGCGCAGGAACTCCGTCGTGTCGATCTCGGGCTCGCCGAAGAAGACGTCGGCGCCCTGGTCGGCGAAGGTGATGAGTTCGCGCAGGATCACGCCCACGGTGGCGCCGGAGAGCCCGCCGAGGCCGGTGAGTTCGCCCTTGCCCGCGTCGCTGACCAGGTAGCTGAGCACCGCGCGCAGGTCGGTCAGGTCGAGCAGCGGCAGTCCGGCCTGGTCGGCGTAATGGAAGACGAGGCCGAGGCTCGACTCCTGGGTGTCGTTCAGGCCGAGGACCTTGCTGAGCAGGAGAGGGCCGAAACCGGTCACCGTGGCGCGGATGGGGATGCCGCGGCCGAGGCCGCCGAGGGAGAAGTACTCGGTGGGCGAGGCCGTCGGCGCCCAGTCCTGGCCGATCCCGGCGGTGCGGGCGAGGAGCTTGTCGCTGGGAGTGCCGGGGCTGGCGATGCCGGACAGGTCGCCCTTGATGTCGGCCGCGAACACGGGAACGCCGTGGGCGGAGAGCTGCTCGGCCAGCACCTGGAGGGTCTTCGTCTTGCCGGTTCCGGTGGCGCCGGCGACGAGGCCGTGCCGGTTCGTCATGGCCAGCGGGATCCGGATCGGCACGTCGGGCCGCGCCTTGCCGTTGACCAGGGCGCCCATCTCGAGCGCGGGCGCGTCGAAGGTGTAGCCGGCGCGGATCCGTTCGACCTCGGCGTCGGCGAGCGGGGCGGCGGGCGCGGCTGCGGCTGCGGCTGGCGCGCTGGATGCGGCGGCTGGTGCGCTGGATGCGGCGGCGGGTCCGGGCGAAGCGGGCTCGGGAGTCGGGGCGGTCGGGGTCGGAGCGGGCGCGGGCGCGGGCGCAGCCTGCACGGCCTGCACGGCCTGCACGGCCTGCACGGCCTCCTCGGCCTCCTCGGCCCGCTTGACCGCCGCCAGGGCCTCAGCCTGCGCCCGCTGGGCGGCCGCGAGGGCGGCCTCCGCCTGGGCCCTGAGCTCGGCAACGGGATCCACGGAATCGCCTTGAGTCATGGCGGCATCCTAGCGCCGAGGCCGCGGCATCCACGGGCAACCGTGGCCAATTCGGACGACTGTGGCCCGCGCACCGGCCACAGTCGTCCGCACTGGGAACAGTTGCGGGGGTTAGCGGGGGCGGGCGGGGCGGGGGTGGGCGGGCTATTGGCGGAGGATCACCGGGTCGGCCAGCGCCCAGTCGCGCACGAGGTCGCCCCGCACGGTGACGCCGGTGCCGGGCCCGGTCGGCACGGCCAGCTGCCCGGCATGCTCCCCCGTGCCGAGCACGAAGGGCTCCTCGACGAGGTCCTCGGCGTAGTAGCGGCCGCTCGCCGAGGTGTCGCCGGGCAGGATGAAGCCGGGCAGCGCGGCGAGCGCCACGTTGGCCGCCCGCCCGACGCCGGTCTCCAGCATCCCCCCGCACCACACCGGCACGTCGTGCTGGACGCAGGCGTCGTGGATGCGCACGGACTCGAGGTAGCCGCCGACCCGGCCGGGCTTGATGTTGATGATGGAGGTCGCGCCGCGTTCGATCGCGTCCAGCGCGACGCCCACGCTGACGATCGACTCGTCGAGGCAGACCGGGGTCGCGATGGCCCGGGCCAGTGCGACGTGGGTCCTGATGTCCTCTTCGACGAACGGCTGCTCGATCAGCACGAGGTTGAACGGGTCGAGTCCGGCCAGGTGCGCGATGTCGGCGGCCGTGTACGCGGTGTTCGCGTCGACCTGCAGCAGCATGTCCGGCCCGATCATTTCGCGCACGGCGGCGACCGGGAGAAGGTCCCAGCCGGGCTTGATCTTGAGCTTGATCCGCCGGTACCCCTCCTCGACGTAGCCGGACACCTCGTCGAGCAGGGTGTCGAGGTCGGGGCTGATCCCCACCGAGACGCCGCAGTCGACCCAGTCGGTGACGGCGCCGAAGTAGCCGCCGAAGGACGTGCCGGATGCGCGCAGCTGCGCGTCGAGGACGGCCGCCTCGAGCGCGGCCTTGGCCATCCGGTGGCCCACCACGAACGCCGTGAGCGGTCCGACGGTCTCGGCCGTGACATCCGGGGCCGCCAGCAGCGCCGGGGCGAGGTAGTGCCTGATGACGTGCTCGGCGCCCTCGACGTACTCGGAGCTGTACAGCGGGCCCTCCAGGGCGACGCACTCGGCCCAGCCCTCGGCCCCGCCCTCGGCCCCGCCCGTGCGCACGTGCACGAGCAGGAGCACTCGCGTGGTCTGCCGGGCGAAGGACGTCTCGAACGGGCGCACGAGCGGCATGGCCACGCGGTGCAGGGTGATCGACTCGAGCTTCATGCGCGGCTCCCGTCGGCCGGATCCGCGGGATCGGCGGGATCGGCGGGATCGGCGGGATCGGCGGGGTCGGCCGGGTCCGAGGTGAACACGTAGTCGTTGTCGGCGTCCAGTTCCGGGCGCAGGCCGCGGGCCGTCGCGGTGTGGAACAAGAGCCGCGATTCCTCGCGGAGCAGTCCGGCGGCGTGCGGGTCGTCGGCCCGGAGCCGCTCGAAGTCGACGTTCAGCGGCAGGCGGTCGGTCGTCGACCAGGCGTGGTGGGCCTGGCCGGCGAGGGCCTGCTCCACGCGCCCGGACGCCAGGCGCCAGCGCACCTCGAACCGGTCGCTGCGGTCGCTGCCGACGCCGACGTCGTCGAGGCGCCCGTAGAAGTCCGGCAGGAAGGTGACCACCTCCGCGCCCAGCTTGACCAGGTTGAAGTGGGCGTTGCGGCGGATGAGCGGGTCGAAGGTCCACCGGATCTCGGAGACGCCGTGCTCGAGGCAGACCGCCCGCTGGAACAGCTTGAGCGCGTAGCCGACTCCGCCGCTGCGCCGCCACGGCACGACGGCCGCCATGTGGGAATGCAGGTGGAGGCCGTCGGACCAGCCGAGGAAGCCCAGCGTGGCGCCGACCGGCTTGCCGGCCGCGGTCGCGATCAGCACGGTGTTCCCCGCGTAGTCCAGCGCGAGCAGCATCGAGCGGTCCGGGCTGCGGCCGGGACCCCAGGTGCGTTCGAACAAACCGATGATGGCCTTCATGTCGCCGGGGTCTGCCATCCGCACGACCACGCCCGCGGCCTCGGCCGCGGCCTCGGCCCGGCGCCCGGCCTCTGCGACGATTTCCGGATCAACTGCCATGCAACGAGTAGACCACACTCGGCCGCCCGGGTCAGCCCCCGCCCGCCCTTCCGGAGGCCGAGGGCGCGGGGACCGGCGCGGGCTGCGGACGCGCGCGGATCCGATTGGTGCCGTTTCGGACAACTGTGGCCCGCACGCCGGCCACAATTGTCCGAAACGGCCACGGCTGCCCTCGACAGTCGCGGGGGCCGCGGGGCTAGTGGCCGCGGCCGGAGACGACGTCGGCGATCGAGGCGAGGGGCGAGGTGGTGCGGCGCCGGGTCAGCTCGGCCCGATCCGCCCGGGAGTAGGCCTGGTACAGCGCGTGCACGGCGAGCCAGCGCAGCGGCTCCGGCTCCCAGTTGCGCACCCGGTGGTTCACCCAGGGCAGGCCGGTGAGCGCGCTCTGCCGGCCGAGGATGAGGTCCCGCAGGGTGCGCCCGGCCAGGTTCGTCGTGGTCACCCCGGTGCCGACGTAGCCGCCGGCCCAGGCCAGGCCGGTGCCGCGGTCGAGGCCCACGGTCGCGGCCCAGTCCCTGGGCACGCCGAGCACACCGGACCAGGCGTGGTCGATCGCCGCGCCCTGCGTCGCCGGGAAGAAGCGGGTGAGGATGCCGCGCAGCGCCTCGACCGTGCTCGCCGGGGTCTGCCCGTCAGAGTCCGTCTTCGAGCCGAACCGGTACGGCACCCCCCGGCCGCCGATCGCGATGCGGTCGTCGGCGGTGCGCTGCGCGTACATGTAGGCGTGCGCCATGTCGCCGAGGGTCTCGCGGCCGTCCCAGCCGATCCGCTCCCAGACGTCGGCACCGAGCGGCTCGGTCGCGATCAGGGACGAGTTCATCGGCAGCCAGGCGCGGTGCAGCCCGGCGAGCCCGGCCGTGAAACCCTCCGTGGCCCGCACGACGAACTGGGCCTCGACGGTGCCACGGTCGGTGATCGCGCGGTGCGGCGCGATCTCGCTCACCGTGGTGTCCTCGAAGATCTCCACGCCGAGCGCCTCGACCACCCGGGCGAGCCCGAAGGCGAGCTTGGCCGGCTGGATGCGCGCGCAGTGCGGATGCCACATCGCCCCGGTGGTGCCGACCACGTTGATCCGGGCGGTGGCCTCTCTCTGGGAGAGGAGCTGGACATCCGTCATCGACCACTGCTGCTCGGCGCGCGCGGCGGCCTCCAGCCGGCGCTGCTGCGGTTCGTCGTAGGCGACGGTGAACTCGCCGCCCTTGACGATGTCGGCGTCGATGCCCTCGGCCGCGGCGACCCGGATCACCTCGTCGACCGTCTCGTTCATCCGGGCCTGGAACCGTTCGGCGGCCTCGCGCCCGTGGCTCTTCACGTACTGCTCGCGACCGCCGGTGATCGAGTTGGTGAGCCAGCCGCCGTTGCGCCCGGATGCCCCGTAGCCGGCGAAGCGCTGCTCGAGGATGACGATCCGGAGCGCCGGGGCGGCCTTCTTCAGGTAGTAGGCGGTCCACAGCCCGGTGTACCCGGCGCCGACGATGCAGACGTCGGCCCGCGTGGAGCCGGGCAGCGGCGCGCGGGCCGCCGGCCGGCCGATCTGGTTCCACCAGAACGACACCTCGCCGTTGATCAACATCCCGCGAACCCGCAGTTGTGCACGTTATAACGACGTTTTAGCGCGCACAACTGCGTTTTCGCGGGGAAGGCGCGGGGTGTCACAGGCGGTCCTGCAGACCCCAGGGCTGGCCGTAGCCGCCCTCGGACTCTGGCGAGGCCATCAGGTCGAGGAAGGCTTTCGCGTCGAAGGCCTCCGGGCCGAGCACGCCGATGCCGCCCCAGGCGCCGGCGGCGAGCAGTTCCAGCGCGATGACGGGGTTGAGGGCGGTCTGCCAGACGACGCACTGCGCGTCGTACTCGGCCATCGTCCACTCGTTGTCGGCCACGTGGTACAGGTACACCTCGCGCGCGGCGCCGTCCAGGCCGGTGCCGGTGACCCAGACGCCGGCGCAGGTCTTGCCGGTCATCCGCGGGCCGATCGTGGCCGGGTCGGGCAGGCAGGCGGCGACGACATCCCGCGGCGCGACCATGGCCGGGCCGGCGGCGCTGCGCACGCGCACCGGGTCGACGCTGTCGAGGCCGAGCAGGTGCAGCGTCTTGAGCACGCCGATGAACTCCTCGCCGAGGCCGTACTTGAAGGTGACCCGTTTGGCGTCGAGCCAGCGGGGCATCAGCAGCACTTCCTCGTGCTCCACGTTCACGCACTCGACCGGCCCGATGCCCTCCGGGAAGTCGAACATCTCCGGTTCGCTGAACGGCGCGGTGGTGAACCAGCCCTTGTCCTTCTCGAAGATGACCGGCGGGTTGAGGCACTCCTCGATCGTGGTCCAGATGCTGAAGGACGGCGCGAAGATCTCGTTGCCGGCTTCGTCGCGCACCACCAGGTTGGCGCCGTCGCGGGTGCCGAGCTCGTCGATCTCGCTGAACAGGTGGTCGGATGCGTAGCGCGCGAACACGTCGGACAGCCCGGGCTCCACGCCCATCCCGACCAGGGCGAGGCGGCCCGCGGTCTCCCAGTCGCCGGCCTGGGCGAACTGGTCGTCGCCGAGCTTGACGCCGGTCTGCGCGTGCGGGTCGGTCGGGTGCGGCTCGGAGAGACTCATCGCCATGTCGAGGTAGTCGGCATTCGCGGCCAGCGCCCCGGCGAAGATGGTCGGCACGAACTTGGGCTCGACGGCGTTCATCACGTGGGTCGCGCCGTGCTCCCGAGCGACGGCTGCGACCCGGTCCGGGTCGGAGGCGTCGATCTGCGCCGCGCTGAACCGGCCGGCGACATCCGCTCCGTGCCGGGCCCGGATCGCCTCGATCGTGCGCTCGGCGCGGCCGAGGTCGTAGTCGCTGACGATGACGTGCTCGTAGAACGAACGGCGGGCGATGATCTTCGCGAACGCGTCACCGACGCCACCCGCACCGACAAGGAGAATCTTCATCCCTCGACGCTACCCTGCGGCATCCGTCGCTGTCTGCCCCGTCTTCCGCCGAATTCGACGGAGATATTGCGTTTCGACGAGCTTTTGCGTTGTTTCGGGCGCTTATTTCGGAGTTTCTCCGTCGAATTCGACGGGCGCCGACTGCGACTCGCGCGCCGGCGGTGGCGGATGCGCCGCCGACCGACGCTGCACCGCCAATTCGCGCTCGCCGTCGAGTTTCGCGGCGAACGGCGCCCAGACCACGATCGCGACGCCGATGCCGAGCAGGGCGCCGCCGATCGTGTCGGAGAGCCAGTGGGCGCCCAGGTAGGTGCGGCTGATCATCATCAGGACCACGTACGCGGCCCCGGCGATCCAGACCCAGAGCCGGGGGAAGATGATGGCCAGGATGACGGCCATGGTGGCCGCGTTGCCGACGTGCCCGGAGGGGAACGACCCGAAGTCGACCTGAACGAGGATGTCTTCCGGGCGAGCCCGGCCGAACGACTTCTTGAGCAGTTGAACCATGCCCGAGCTCACCAGCGTGGCCGCGAGGTAGTACCCGGCCGCCCAGGGCCGCTTCATGATCAGCAGCATGACGATGATCAGAACCGGGATCACGAGGATGCCGAGGAGATTGCCGCCGAGGGAGTTCATCAGGTACGACAGGAAGTCCCAGACCGGCGCGCGCTCTTCGGCGATCTCGGACATCCACTCGGTGTCGAAGCCGAACGGCGCCCCGTTGTCGCGGACCACGACGATGAAGCCGATCAGGGCGGCCAGGACCACCGCCACGACTCCGCTCACGATCCACCACCAGTGAGCGACCCGCCTGGCTTGCGGTCGGGCGGCAACTTCCGGGTGCTTCTGGATGTCGTCCATCCGTCAATGCTAGAGCGCCCGCATGCCCGCGGGCATCCGCACACTCAATTGCGGACAACGCACCTTCGTTCGGCCCGGGAAGGTACTTTGTCCGCGACTCAGCGCGGCGCGGGGCGCGGCGGCTAGTGCGAGAGAGCGGCCACCCGGCGCGGCCGCACGACGAACCACAGGGCGAGGATCGAGACGCAGGCGCTGCCGGCCATCACCGAGCCCATCGGGAGCGCGGTGCTGACGCCGAGCACGCCGACCAGCGGCGAGATCAGCCCGGCGATACCGAAGTTCGCCGCACCGAGCAGCGAGGCCGCGGTTCCCGCCTCGTGGCCGTGCGCGTTGAGGGCGAGCACCTGCACGGTGGGGAAGGTGAAGCCACAGGCCGCGATGAAGAACCAGAGCGGGATCAGCGTCCCCCAGAGCCCGGCGCCCGCGAGGTCCAGCACCACGATCGCGACGGCCATGACCGCCATGACGATCGTGGTGGTCGCGAGGATCCACTGCGGGCCGACGTTCCAGCGGTGCATCAGCCGGGCGCTCAGCTGCACACCGGCGACGACGCCGAGCGAGTTGACGGCGAAGAGCAGCCCGTACTGCTGCGGGTTGAAGGAGTAGATCTGCTGGAAGAGGAACGAGGATGCCGACAGGTACGAGAACAGGCCGGTGAACGTCATCGCTCCGATGATCGCCACCCCGACGAAGACACGGTCGCTGAGCACCGCCTTGTAGCGCTGGGCCATCGTGTTGTGCCCCGAGAAGTGCCGCTGGCTCTCCGGCAGGGTCTCGACGATCCAGATCGCCACGGCCAGGACGACGAGCACGCCGTAGGCGGCGAGCACCCAGAAGATGCCGCGCCAGTCCATCACCAGCAGCAGCTGCGAGCCGATGACCGGCGCGAGCACGGGCGCGAGCCCGCTGATCAGGGCGAGCCGGGAAAGCATCTTGACCAGCGGTTTTCCGCCGAACAGGTCGCGCACCATGGCCATCGCCACGACACCGCCGGCCGCGGCGCCGAAGCCCTGCAGCACCCGGAACAGGCCGAGCCAGACGATGTCCTGGGACAGGGCGGCGCCCACGCAGGCGAGCACGTGGAACACGGTCGCGAGCATGAGCGGAAGGCGCCGGCCCACCTTGTCGCTCCACGGTCCGACGACGAGCTGGCCGAATCCGAAGCCGAGCATCGTGCCGGTCAGGGTGAGCTGGATGGCCGCGGCGGAGACGCCGAGCTCGCTCTCGAGGATGGGGAACGCCGGCAGGTACAGGTCGATCGTGAACGGTCCGAGGGCGGTGAGCGCCCCGAGCACGAGGATGTAGACGAGTCGCTGCCCGCGCGAGAGGGCGTCGCCAGGGTGGCGGGCGGTGGAGGCAAGTTGCGCGGCGGAGATAACGGGGATGGCGGCAGTAGTCACTCGGAGAAGGTCCTCGGTGTTGATGGGAACGGAGTCAAGGGAACGGCGTCGGTGGGAGCCGAAAGGGGTGGGAGACGGAAGGTCGGGGGCCCGGCCGGCCCGGGCCGTCGGCATCCGTCGTCACGGGCATCAGCACCAGCATCGGGCCCAGGCGGCCGACTGTTGTGACAAGGCGGAGTGCGCCGAGGCTATTCCCGATGACACGGTATCCGCTCACGCGGACGCTGCCAGGCTGCCCGCCGGGTCGGCCAGGAGCTGGTCGAAGGCGAGTTCGGCCGCGCCGATCATGAGCAGGTTCGAGCCGAGCAGGGCGGCGCTCAGCCGGACCTCCTCGAAGGGCGCGCGGAGGGTGAGCGTCGACACTGCGGCGCCCAGGCGGTCCGGGTCGACGGCGAGCAGCGCGGCCAGGAACCCGCCGAGGACGACCAGCTGGGGGTTGAGGATGTTGATCGCCCCGGCGAGGGCGACCGCCAGGAAGTCCTGCTGCCGGTTGACCTCGGCCCGCACCGCCGGCGAATCGGCGGCCAGCAGCGCCCGCTCGAGTTCGTCGGCGTCCGCGCCCGGCAGGCCGAGCACCTCGAGCAGTTCGCTGCGGGTCACCTCCGCCTCGAGCGTGCCCGCGAGCCCCGCCGAGTCGGTGCGGTCGCTGCCGCTCACCCGGGTGTGCCCGAACTCCCCCGCGTAGCCGTCGAAACCGCCCGCCGCCTGGCCGCCGACGATCAGGCCGCCGCCGATGCCGCTGGCGCCGCCGTTGAGGTAGATCAGGTCGGTCAGGCCGCGGCCGGCGCCGAAGTAGCGTTCGGCCGTCGCCCCGAGTCCGGCGTCGTTGGCGGCGAGCACCGGGTAGCCGGTGGCCTCGTGCAGCAGCCGCGCGAGTGGCTCGTTGACCCAGCCGAGGTGCGGGGCGTGGCGCACGAGGCCGTCGCGGGCGCGCACCAGCCCTGGCACCGCGACGCCGATACCGATCATCCGGAACCTCGGGTCGAGCTCGGCGCGCAGCCCCTCGATGAGGGCGGCCGAGATCTCCACGGCCTCTGCCACGCTCGGCGAGTGCGCGGTGGGGTGACGGATGCGCCGGCGCACGGTCCCGTCGAGGCCGACGATCCCGACCGTGACGGCGTCGATCTCGGGGTTCACGGCGATGGCGACGAACGTGTCGCTCACGGCCACGATCGGGCTGGGCCGGCCGACCTGGTTGGTGGCATCCGGCACGCGCTCCTCGACCAGGCCGAGGTCGGCCAGTTCGGCGACGAGCGCCGCGATGGTGGAGCGGTTCAGCCCGGTGAGCCGGGTGAGCCGGGAACGCGAGGCCGCGCCGCCCAGATGGACCAGCCGGAGGATGACGGACAGGTTGCGCCTGCGGACGTCGTCGTGGCTGGATCCCTGCATGTGTCCTCCGCCGCCCGTTCCGTCCCGGCTCACCATGATACGTTGCCAACCTCAACAAATCAGGGAGACCATCGAATGAGAATTGCAGTCACCGGCGGAAGCGGAAAGCTCGGCCGCAGTGTCGTCACCCGCCTGCGCGGCGAGGGCCACCAGGTCATCGTCTTCGACAAGGAAGGAGTCCGCGGCGCGGGCTTCCTGAGCATCGACCTCACCGACTACGGCCAGGTCATCGACGCGCTGTTCGGCGTCGACGATGTGCACAGCGGCTTCGAGGCCGTCGTGCACCTGGGCGCCATCCCGGCCTCCGGCATCCGTCCGGACGTGGCAACGTTCCACAACAACATGCTGGCCACCTACAACGTGTTCCAGGCGGCCCGGCGGGCGGGCATCAAGAACATCGTCTACGCCTCGAGTGAGACCGTGCTCGGGCTGCCGTTCGACATCGCCCCGCCCTACCTGCCCGTCGATGAGGAGTACCCGGCCCGGCCGGAGAGCGCCTACTCGCTGGTCAAGCACCTCGAGGAGCAGCTCGCGATCCAGCTCGTGCGCTGGGACCCCGAGCTCAGCATCAGCGCCCTGCGATTCTCCAACGTGATGGACCCCGAGGACTACGCGGCGTTCCCCTCCTACGACGCCGACCCCTTGGCCCGCAAGTGGAACCTCTGGGGCTACATCGACGGCCGCGACGGCGCCCAGGCCGTGTCCCGCGCGCTGGCGACGGCCAGGCCCGGCTTCGAGGCGTACATCATCGCCAACGCCGACACCGTGATGAGCCGCTCGAGCGCGTCGCTGGCCGCCGAGGTGTTCCCCGGTGTCTCGGTGGCCGCCGACCTCGGCGAGCACGACACTCTGCTCTCGATCGAGAAGGCGAAGCGGATGCTCGGCTTCGCACCCGAGCACAGCTGGCGCGACCAGGTGGTCGCCGGGTAGCCGACGCGGGGCGACGGCCGGCGCCGGGCGGCGGCCCGGCCTCGGGTGGTCGAGCCTGTCCCGGGTGGTCGGGCCTGACCCGGGTGGTCGGGCCTGACCCGGGTGGTCGGGCCTGACCCGGGTGGTCGAGCCTGACCCGACCTACCCGCCGAACCGTGAGTTTGGCACCTTCGTGGCCCCCGGGAAGGTGCCGAAGTCACGGTTCGGCGGAGGGGGTGCGACATGCTCGACCGCCGGGTCTCGTGCGTGATATGTTGCAGACGTCAACAAATCGCCACCGTCGCCGACAGACAGGAACCTCATGTCCCTCATCCCCACCGCGAACGACAAGTTCTCGTTCGGCCTCTGGACCATCGGCTACAACGGCGCCGACCCGTTCGGCGGCCCGACCCGGCCGCCCCTGGACACCGTCGAGGCCGTCACCCGCCTGGCCGAGCTGGGCGCCTACGGGCTCACCTTCCACGACGACGACCTGTTCCCCTTCGGCTGCTCGGATGCCGTCCGGCAGACCGAGATCGACCGCCTCAAGCAGGCCCTCGCCGACACCGGACTGATCGTGCCGATGATCACCACCAACCTGTTCAGCGCCCCGGTCTTCAAGGACGGCGGCTTCACCTCCAACGACCGCGCGGTGCGCCGGTTCGCGCTGCGGAAGGTGCTGCGCAACATCGACCTCGCCGCCGAGCTCGGCGCGCAGACGTTCGTGATGTGGGGCGGACGCGAGGGCGCGGAGTACGACGCGGCCAAGGACATCCGCTCGGCGCTCGCCCGGTACCGGGAGGCCGTCAACCTGCTCGGCGACTACGTCACCGACCGGGGGTACGACATCCGGTTCGCGATCGAGCCGAAGCCGAACGAACCGCGCGGGGACATCCTGCTGCCCACCGTCGGGCACGCCATGGCGTTCATTGAGACGCTCGAGCGGCCGGAGCTGGTCGGCGTGAACCCGGAGGTCGGGCATGAGCAGATGGCCGGGCTCAACTTCACCGCGGGCATCGCCCAGGCGCTGGATGCCGGCAAGCTGTTCCACATCGACCTGAACGGCCAGCGGGGCATCAAGTACGACCAGGACCTCGTCTTCGGCCACGGCGACCTGCACAACGCGTTCTCGCTCGTCGACCTCCTCGAGAACGGCGGGCCGGGCGGTGGACGCTCCTACGACGGGCCGCGCCACTTCGACTACAAGCCCTCGCGCACCGAGGACGCCTCGGGCGTCTGGGATTCGGCCGCGGCGAACATGCGCACCTACCTGCTGCTCAAGGAGCGCGCGGTCGCGTTCCGCGCCGACCCCGAGGTGCAGGAGGCACTCGCGGCGTCGCGTGTCCCGGAGCTGGCGCAGCCGACGCTGGCCGCCGGCGAGGGCTACGACGACCTGCTCGCCGACCCCGAGTCGTACGAGTCGTTCGAGCCGGACGCGTACTTCGGCGCCAGGGGTTTCGGCTTCGTGCGCCTGCAGCAGCTGGCGCTCGAGCACCTGCTCGGCGCCCGGTAGCCCGCGACGCCGGCGGCGCCGCCCGAGTAGCGCGCTCCCTCCGTGCATAACTCCTCCAATTTCGAAACCCCGGCGCTGGCAGCCCCGGAATTTCGCGGGAGGCGTCCCGCAGAATCGCAGATTGCAGGAGTTATGCGCAGAACGGCACCTGGCGTCGGCACCCCGGACCGACAACCACCGCGGCAGGACGGCGGTCGTGAACGACCAACCTCCTGCCACCACCCACACGTGCCAAGCCGACGCACGGCCTACTGAGCGGAGAATGAAGCCATGCCATTGGTTGCCGGAGTCGACTCGTCGACGCAGAGCTGCAAGATCGTCATTCGGGATGCCGCGACCGGGGCCTTCGTGCGGAGCGGCCGCGCGCCGCACCCGGCCGGCTCCGAGGTCGATCCGGCCGCCTGGTGGGACGCCCTGCTGGTGGCGATCGCCGACGCGGGCGGTCTCGCCGATGTCGCCGCGATCTCCGTCGCGGCGCAGCAGCACGGCATGGTCGCCCTCGACGACGCCGGGCGAGTCATCCGGCCGGCCCTGCTCTGGAACGACACCCGCAGCGCCCCGGCAGCGGCCGCGCTGGTGGCCGAGGTCGGCGCCGGCGAGTACGCGCGCCGGGCCGGCTCCGTGCCGGTCGCCTCGTTCACGGTCACGAAACTGCGCTGGCTGCGGGACGCCGAACCGGCCAATGCCGCGCGCGTGGCCGCCGTCGCCCTCCCGCACGACTGGCTGACCTGGCGGCTGCGCGGATTCGGCCCGGCGGGCGAGAGCCCGCTCGGCCCGGTGTTCACCGAGCTGACCACCGACCGCTCCGACGCGAGCGGCACCGGCTACTGGTCGCCCCGCACCGGAGAGTACGACCTGGACCTGTTCGAGCGCGCGCTCGGGCACTCCGCGACCCTCCCCCGGGTGCTGGGCCCGGCCGACAGCCCCGGCGCCACCGCCGTCTTCCCCGTCCGCTTCCCCTTCCCGGCTTCCCCATTCGACGGAGATTCCGGCGTTTCGTACGCGAATACCGGCGGAATCGCGGCGGCTGGGACGAAATCTCCGTCGAATTCGATGGGGCAGGCCGGCCAGGACACGCAGAACGCGCGGGACACGCCGGACACGCGGGACACGCAGGTCCGCCCGCCCGCGCCCGCCAGGCGGGGCGCGGTGCCGGCCGGGATCGTGCTGGGACCGGGTGCCGGCGACAACGCGGGCGCCGCGCTCGGCCTCGGCGCCGGAGCGGGCGACGTGGTCGTGTCGATCGGCACGAGCGGAACCGTGTTCGCCGTCACCGACGTTCCGGCGGCGGATGCGAGCGGCACCGTCGCCGGGTTCGCCGACGCGAGCGGGCTGTTCCTGCCCCTCGTCGCCACGCTCAACGCCGCCCGGGTGCTCGACTCGATTGCGGGGCTCCTCGGCGTCGACCACACCGAGCTCGGCCGGCTCGCCCTGCACGCGGAGCCGGGCGCCGGCGGCCTCGTGCTGCAACCCTGGTTCGAGGGCGAGCGCACGCCGAACCTGCCGGATGCCACGGCATCCGTGTTCGGGATGACGATCGCCTCGACGACGCGGCCGAACCTCGCGCGTGCGGCGTTCGAGGGGCTGCTCTGCGGGCTCGCCGGCGGCCTCGATGCCGTGCGCGGCCAGGGCGTGCGGGTGGCGCGCATCCTGCTGATCGGCGGGGCGGCGCAGAACCCGGCGCTCCAGGCGATCGCGGCGCAGGTGTTCGACTGCCCGATCGTGGTGCCGGAGCCCGGCGAGTACGTGGCCGACGGCGCGGCGGCGCAGGCCGCCTGGGCGCTCACCGGACAGCGCCCGGCGTGGCGGCCGGCCCTTGCGGCGCAGCCGGCAGCCGACTTCCGCCCCGTCATCCGCGCCCAGTACGCCGAGCGCGCCTGAGGTCAACCGGCGAACGCGGCGAAACGGCGCATCGCGAGCCCCGTCGACCGCCGAGCCCGCGCTCAGCGCGGTCACGGTCAGCAAGCTCAGCGCGAGGGCGTGCGCATAACTCCGCCAATTCCTGCACGGCTGCGCTTCTCACCCCCGGCATTGCCCGGACGCCGACAGCCGGCATCTTCGAATTGGCGGAGTTATGCACCGGGCGAGCCCGCGCGGCCCGCGCCGCCCGCCTCGAAGGCTGACTCGGCGAGGCGCGCTCCGGCCCGGCGGAGCCACAGGAGCGGTTCGCCCATCGCGGCGGCGCTGCTGCCGGCCAGGTCGGCCAGCGAGAGCGCGGCGGCGAAACCCGCCGTGTCGGCCTCGATCAGCCCGGCGACGAGCATGGCCCGCGCCCCGGCATCCGCCGCCTGCGCGGCCAGGTACGAGGGGACCTTGCCCGCGGCAGACTGCGCGTCGAAGCAGCCCTCGCCCGTCACGACGACGGATGCCCCGGCCAGCGCCCCCGGGATCCCGAGCGCCTCGCCCACGGCCGCCGATCCCGGGGCCATGGTCGCGCCCCAGGCGAGCAGCCCGAAGCCGGTCCCGCCCGCCGCGCCGGCCCCCGGCGTCGCCGGGTCAGCCACCGGCCTGCCCGCTCCGGCACTCGAAACCACCCCTGCCAGGTTCGCCAGGTTCGCCTCGAGCAGCGCAACCTCCGGCTCGCTCGCGCCCTTCTGCGGGCCGAACACGGCGGCCGCTCCGTCCGCGCCGAGCAGCGGGTTGGTCACGTCGCTGAGCACCAGCGCCCCGCCCGGCGGCAGCGGGCGCAGTCCGCCGAGGTCCAGCTCGGCGAGCGCGCCGAGCCCCCGGTTGCCGGACGGGACAGTGCGTCCCGGCGCATCGAGGAAGCGCGCGCCGAGGGCCGCGAGCGCGCCCGCTCCCCCGTCGGTCGAGGAGCTCCCGCCGATCGCGAGGAGCAGGCGCTGCACCCCGTGGCCCAGGGCCGCCGCGATCGCCTGCCCGAAGCCGAGCGTGTGCGCGTCCAGCGGCCGCAGCGGGTGGAGCAGCCCGAGGCCGCTCGTGTTCGCCAGTTCGACGACGCCCGTGCCGTCCGGCAGGAGCAGCCAGTACGCGTCGACGGGCCGGTCGTCCGGGCCCTGCACGGCCACGGGCATCCGCCTCGAACCCGGCACGGCGAGATCGAACGCCTCGAGCGTCCCCTCGCCGCCGTCGGCCATCGGCATCAGCCGCAGCTCGTCGTCCGGCCGCACGGATGCCCAGCCGGCCGCGATCGCCCTGGCCGCGTCCGCGGCGCCGGCGGTCCCCTTGAACGAGTCGGGGGCGATCACGATCGTGTGCGGCGTCATGCCCCCAGCTTCCCACCCGGCGCCCGCCGCACCGTCGCCGCGCCCCGCCCGCGTGAAACACTGGGGCGAGGGAAAGGAACGGCATGCAGGTGTACGGAAGCACGACGGATGACGCGACCCGCTGCGTGCACTACGGCACCGTCCTCGACATCGTCGCGATCAAGTTCCGGTGCTGCGGCCGCTACTACCCGTGCTTCCAGTGCCACGCCGAGGGCGAGACCCATCCGGCACGCCGGTGGCCGATGGCGGACTGGGCCCAGGAGGCCATCCTCTGCGGCGAATGCCACACCGAACTGAGCATCCTCGCCTACCGGCAGGCTACCTCGTGTCCCGCCTGCGGCGCCGCGTTCAACGAGCGCTGCGGCCTGCACGCCCACCTCTACTTCGAGGTCCCCGAGCCGGTGTCCGAGCCGGTCCCCGCGCCAGGCCCCACCCCCGGCCCCGACCCGGCCGGCTTACCCCCGGAGGGTATCCCCGCCTAAGCGGTACACTGGCGCCCAGACGTACCGGGCAACGGCAGGAACGGCATGGACACAGGACTGATGCTCCGCCTCCTGGTCCTGCGCGCACGCCTGCGCCGCCGCGACCGGTGGGATGCCGCCCGGATCGCCCGGCACCAGGCCCGTGCGCTCCGGAGGCTCCGCCGGGCGGCCTATGCGGGCTCCGAGTTCTACCGCCGGCACCACGCCGGGCTGCTGGGCGCACCGCTTTCCCAGCTTCCGCCGCTGACCAAGGCGCAGCTCATGGCGAACTTCGACCGGGTCGTGACCGTGCCCGGGCTGCGCCTGGCCGATGTGGAGGAGCACCTGCGCGCCCTCGTCGCTGCGCGCGCCGACCCCGCCCTGCCGTGGCGCGGTCGATGGTGGACCGGCGCGACGGCCGGCACCACCGGCCGCCCGGGGATCTTCGTCTGGGACCGGTCCGAGTGGGCCGCGATTCTCGCCTCCTACGCGCGCTCGAACGACTGGGCCGGCGTGCCGGTCGAGGTCACCCACCCGGTGCCGATGGCGGTCCTCGCCTCCCGGACCCCGACGCACCAGTCCGCGATGGTCGGGGCGTCGCTGCGGTCGAGGTTCGTGCCCGCGCTCCGGCTGGACGCCGCCGCGGCCCTGGCGCACACGGTCGCTGCGCTGAACCGCTTCCAGCCGCGCGTGCTCGTCGGCTACCCGTCCGCGCTGAGACCCCTCGCGGCGGAACAGCGCGCCGGGCGCCTGGCGATCCGGCCAGAGGCGGTGATGAGCGCATCCGAGGTGCTGCGTGAACCGGCCGCCGCCGAGATCACGGCCGCGTGGGGATCCGCCCCGATCGACGTCTACGCCGCCACCGAGACCGCGGTGATCGCCTCGTCGTGCGCGTCCGGAACCCGGCACGTCTACGAGGACCTCGTGATCGTCGAACCCGTGGATGACGCCGGGGCGCCGGTTCCGGCCGGCACCGTGGGGGCGCGAATCCTGGTGACCGTGCTGTTCTCGCGCACGCTGCCGCTGATCCGCTACGAGTTGACCGACCGCGTGGCCCTGGCCGGCCGCGGCTGCCCGTGCGGACGGTCCTTCGTGCGCCTGGCCGCGGTCGAGGGCCGGATCGAGGACGTGCTGCTGCTGCCCGGCGCCACCGGCGTGGTCAGCGTCCATCCGCTCCTCTTCCACGGCGTCCTCGACGGGGCGAGCCTCGCGGGCTGGCAGGTGAACCAGGAGGCCGACGGCCTGCGGGTGCTTGTGGTGGGCCTGGCCCCGTCGGTGACGGCAGAGGCAGTCCGGGCGCGGGTCGACTCGGCCCTCCGCGACGCGGGCGTCACGGCCACACCGATCACCGTGCGTGTGGCCGACGCCGTCGAGCGCACCCCGCTCGGCAAGGCGCCGCTCGTGCGGGCGCTTCCACGCACGGACACTCCAAGGAGAGGAACCACGACATGAGCGGACCGACTGAGACTGCGGTGATCGAGGTCAAGGGCGTGCACTGGGCCTCCTCCAAGGCCGTCGCCGAGTCCGTGCTCGGGCGCCGGCCGGGCGTGACAAAGGTCGAGGCCAACCCGGTCGCCCAGACCGCCAACGTGACCTTCGACCCGCGACATACGTCCATCGCCGACCTGGCCGGCTGGGTGCGGGACTGCGGTTACCACTGCTCCGGCCGGTCCGTCCCCGACCACATCTGCGACCCGATGGCGGAGGCCGACGCCCCAGCCCACGCCGGGCAGCACGCCGCGGCAGGCGCGGAGCACGCTCCGGCAGACGCCGACCACGCCGGACACGCCGCCCCCGTCACCCGGAGCGCGCAGGATGCCATGGGCCACGGCGGCCACGGCGAGATGTCGATGGATGCCATGATCCGCGACATGCGCAACCGGTTCCTGGTCGCCGCCGTGCTGTCGGTGCCGATCACCCTGTGGTCACCGATCGGCCGCGAGGTCCTCGGATTCGGCGCCCCGGCCCCCTTCGGCCTCCGCGACGACGTCTTCGCGCTCGTGCTCTCCCTGCCAGTGATCTTCTACTCGGCCTGGATCTTCTTCGACGGGGCCGTCCGGGCGCTGCGGGCCCGCACCCTGGACATGATGGTCCTCGTCGCCGTCGGCGTGGGCGCCGGCTGGCTGTACAGCCTGGCGGTGACCCTGACCGGCGGCGGCGAGGTGTTCTACGAGGCGGCCACCGTGCTGGCCAGCTTCGTGCTGCTCGGCCACTGGTTCGAAATGCGCGCCCGCGGCGGGGCGAACGACGCCGTGCGCACCCTGCTCGAGCTCGCCCCGCCCCTGGCGCTGGTCATCCGGGACGGGGAAACGGTCGAGGTGCCGAGTTCCGAGGTGGTCCCCGGGGACCTGATGCTGGTGCGCCCCGGCGCGCGGATCCCGACCGACGGCGTGGTCGAGCAGGGCGAGTCCGAGATCGACGAATCCATGATCACCGGGGAGAGCCTCCCGGTGGCCAAGGCCGCCGGCTCCGAGGCGATCGGCGCCACCGTGAACACGACCGGAACGCTCCGGGTGCGCGCGACGAGGGTCGGGGCGGACACCGCGCTGGCCCGGATCGTGGCCCTGGTCCAGGAGGCGCAGAACTCGAAGGCGCCCGGCCAGCGGCTCGCCGACCGGGCCGCGTTCTGGCTGGTGCTCGTCGCCCTGATCGGCGGCGGGGCCACCCTGGCGGCCTGGCTGCTGGTCGGAGCGAGCGTGCAGACGGCGATCCTTTTCGCCATCACCGTCGTCGTCATCACCTGCCCGGATGCCCTGGGCCTGGCCACGCCGACGGCCATCATGGTGGGCACGGGCCTGGGCGCGAAACGCGGCGTCCTGTTCAAGAACGCCACCGCGCTCGAGACGGCGGCGCGCATCGACACCGTCGTGCTGGACAAGACCGGCACGCTGACCCGGGGCGAGCCGGAGGTCACGGATGTCATCGCCATCGGGATCGAGGAGCCCCGGCTGCTGGCGCTCGTCGCCGCGGTCGAACGGGAGTCGGAGCATCCGCTCGCCGCCGCCATCGTCGCCCACGCCGAGGCCGGCGGGGCCGAGACCCTGGCCGCCGCGGAGTTCCGGAACGTTCCCGGGCATGGCGCGGGCGCGACCGTGCAGGGCCTCCGGGTGCTCGTCGGCAACCGCAAGCTGCTGGCCGCCGAGGGCGTCGAGCTGGCCCCGGTCGCGGCGCAGCGGGACGAGCTGGCCCAGGCCGGGCGCACGGCGGTGCTGGTCGCCGTCGACGGCCAGGCGGTCGGCGTCATCGCCCTGGCCGACGCCCCGCGCGAGACCGCGGCGGCGGCCGTGGCCGCGTTGCACGACGCCGGCATCCGGGTCGTCATGCTCACCGGCGACAACGAGGCCACCGCCCGACGGATCGCCGAGAAGCTGGGCATCGACACCGTGATCGCCGAGGTGCTGCCCGAAGACAAGTCGGCGAAGATCGCCGAGCTGCAGGGTGCCGGCCGGCGCGTCGCGATGGTCGGCGACGGTGTCAACGATGCCCCGGCGCTGGCGCAGGCCGACCTGGGCATCGCCATCGGCGCCGGCACGGATGTCGCCATCGAGACCGCGGACGTGGTGCTGATGCGCTCCGACCCGCTCGACGTTCCCGTGGCCCTGCGCATCGGGAAGGGCACCCTGCGCAAGATGCGGCAGAACCTCGGTTGGGCCATCGGTTACAACGTGATCGCCCTGCCGATCGCCGCCGGCCTGTTCTATCCGTCGCTGGGCCTCATGCTCAGCCCGGAGATCGCCGCGATCTCGATGTCCGGCTCGAGCGTCATCGTCGCCGTGAACGCGCTGCTGCTGAAGCGGCTTCCCTTACCGCGGCCGGCCGGCTCCGCCTAGCTGGCGGCGAGGAGGTCCTTGATCTCCTGGATCTCGGCCTCCTGGGCCGTGACGATGGCCTCGGCCAGGGCCTTCGCCTCGGCGTTCTTGCCGGCCTGCAGCTCGGTCCGTGCCATCGTGATCGCGCCCTCGTGGTGCACCAACATCTGCTGGAGGAACAACCGGGCGGCCTCCGAGCCGGTCGCCTCGTCCAGGGCCGACATGTCGTCCGCGGACATCATCCCGTCCGTCCCGTGGCCCATGCCCGCCATTGCCCTGTCGGCGCCCCAGGCGTCGAGCCAGGACTCCATCTGCTGGATTTCCGGCTCCTGGGCGGCCTTGATCCCGGTGGCGAGGTCGACGGTGTCCTGGTCGATGCCGTCCTTGCCGAGGATCTCGTCGCTCATCTCCACGGCCTGCTCGTGGTGCGGGATCATCATCTGGGCGAAGGCGACGTCCGCCGCATTGAAGGAGTCCGAGGAGGCCGGGGCGTCCGACGCGGCCGATCCACCCGACACCGCGCCGGCGCAGCCGCTGAGAGCGAGCAGGCCGGCCACCGCCGCGGCGGCCAGGAGGGAGGTACGGCGGGCGAGAAGTCTGTTCGTGAGCATGGCTGTATCCAATCAGGTGGGGCTGGGAGAAACGAGGAGCGTTCGAGGTCAGTGCGCGGCCGCGAGGTCCCGTCGTTCCACGGAGTCGGCGCCGGTGACGGTCGCGGCGACGCGGAGCCCGCGGAAACCGCGCAGCCGGAGGCTGTTGCTCACGACGAACACGGAGGACAGCCCCATCGCCGCCCCGGCGATCAGGGGGTTGAGCAGACCGAGCATGGCCAGCGGGATCGCGGCGACGTTGTAGGCGAACGCCCAGAACAGGTTGGCCTTGATGGTGCCCAGGGTGCGCCGGGACAGCCGGATGGCATCCGCGGCGGCGACGAGGTCGCTGCGCACGAGGGTAAGGTCGCTGGCCTCGATGGCGACATCGGTGCCGGTGCCCATGGCGATGCCGAGGTCGGCCGTGGCGAGCGCGACGGCGTCGTTCACACCGTCTCCGACCATGGCGACGACCCGGCCCTCCCGCTGCAGGTCGCGGATGACCTCGGCCTTCTCGGCCGGGAGCACGTCGGCGCGCACGTCGGTGATGCCGACCTCGGCCGCGACGGCCCGGGCGACGACCTCGTTGTCGCCGGTCAGCAGCAGCGGGCGCAGGCCCAGGCGGCGGAACTCGGCAACGGCGGCGGCGCTCGTCGCCTTGACCACATCGGACACGGCGAGGATGCCCCGGGCCTGGCCGTCCCAGGCGACCGCGACGGCGGTCTGCCCGCGGGACGCGAACAGGGCGAGGGCGTCCGCGAGCTCGGCGGGGAGCGTGACGCTCCACTCGTCGGCGAGCCAGCGCGGGCGTCCGACCAGCACGAGGTGACCGTCGACGACGGCCTGCACGCCGAGGCCGTCTTCCGACGCGAACGATTCGGGGGTGGGGAGCGCGGCAACGCGCTCCAGCGCCCCTGCGGCGATCGCCGCGGCGATCGGATGCTCCGAGCCGGTCTCCGCCGCACCGGCGAGGCGGAGAAGCTCGTCTTCGGCCACGCCCCGGGCGGGCACGGCGGCGACCAGCGTCATCCGGCCGGTCGTCACTGTGCCGGTCTTGTCCAGGACGATGGTGTCGACCCGGCGGGTCGATTCGAGGACCTGCGGCCCCTTGATCAGGATGCCCAGCTGGGCGCCGCGCCCGGTCCCGACCAGCAGGGCGGTCGGGGTGGCCAGGCCGAGGGCGCACGGGCAGGCGATGATCAGGGTCGCCACGGCCGCGGTGAAGGCCGCCACGGGGCCCGCGCCGATGAGGAGCCAGACGGCGAGGGCGGCCAGGGCGAGGCCGATCACGATCGGCACGAAGATCGCCGACACCCGGTCGGCCAGGCGCTGCACATCGGCCTTGCCGGCCTGCGCCTGTTCGACGAGGCGTCCGATCTGGGCGAGTTCGGTATCCGAGCCCACCCTGGTGGCCCGCACCACGAGGCGTCCGCCCGAGTTGAGCGTGGCGCCGACGACGACGGCGCCGGGTCCGACCTCGACCGGAACGGCCTCGCCGGTGAGCATGCTCGCGTCGACCGCCGAGGTGCCCAGGACGACCTCGCCGTCGGTCGCGACCTTCTCGCCCGGGCGCACGACGAACAGGTCGCCGACGACGAGGGCGGAGGTGGGGACCCGGGTCTCGACCCCGTCCCGCAGCAGCGTCGCCTCCTTGGCGCCCAGTTCGAGCAGCGCCTTCAGGGCAGCGCCGGAACGTCGTTTCGCCCGGGCCTCGAAGTACCGCCCGGCCAGGATGAAGACGGTGACCGCGGATGCCACCTCGAGGTAGATCTCGTCGGCCCCGGCCCCGGGTTCGGCCGTGAAGGAGAACTCCATCGTCATGCCGGGCATCCCAGCCATGCCGAAGAACAGCGCGTAGAGCGACCAGCCGAGCGACGCGAGCACCCCGACGCTGATCAGGGTGTCCATCGTCGCCGCGCCGTGGCGGGCGTTGACCCACGCCGCGCGGTGGAACGGCCAGGCGCCCCAGACCGCGACGGGAGCCGCGAGGGTGAGGGCGAGCCACTGCCAGTTGGTGAACTGCAGCGCGGGGATCATCGACAGCAGCGCGACCGGCGTCGCGAGGGCGGCGGAGACCAGCAGCCGCTGCCGCAGGCTGCGAACGTCGCCGTCCGCCTCGTCCGCGATATCCGGAAGCTCGGCCGGTGCGGGCAGCACGGCCGTATAGCCGGTGGCCTCGATGGTGGCGATCGCGGCGTCGACCGAGGTGCCCTCCGGCACGAACACGGTGGCCTTCTCGGTCGCATAGTTGACCGAGGCCTCGACCCCGGGCATCCGGTTGAGCTTCTTCTCGATCCGCGCCGCGCATGACGCGCAGGTCATCCCGCCGACGACAAGCTCGACCTGCCGGCCGCTCATCGGGACTGGGTCACCAGCGCGTACCCGGCCTCGTCGATCGCCGCGGCGACCGCGTCGGGGTCGAGCGCGCCGGCGCTGGAGACCATCACCCGGGAGACGCCGCCCGGCACGAGCGCGACCTCCACGTTCTTCGCGCCCTCTACCCGGCCGAGTTCCTCGGTGACGCTCTTCACGCAGTGTCCGCAGGTCATCCCGGACACCTCGAAGATGCTCGTGGTCAGTTCGGCGTCGTTCTGTTCTGTTTCGTTTGCGCTCATGAGCCGCGTTCCCTTTCGATTGTGTTACCCCCCGGGGGTACGTGAACCACTATACCCCCGATACCCACTGGGGGTATAGTGGGAGCATGAATGAATCAACCGGGGCGGAGAACGCGCTGCATGACGGGCATCACGGCGCGCACGGGTACATCTCCAACAAGGATGACTACCTCAAGCGCCTGCGCCGGATCGAGGGGCAGGCCCGCGGCCTGCAGGGCATGGTGTCCGACGAGAAGTACTGCATCGACATCCTCACCCAGATCTCGGCGATGACGAGTGCGCTGCAGTCCGTCGCGCTCGGCCTCCTCGACGACCACCTGAACCACTGCGTCGTGGATGCCGCCGCGGTCGGCGGCCCGGAGGCCGACCTGAAGATGCGCGAGGCCTCGGCCGCGATCGCCCGGCTCGTGCGCTCCTAACCACGCCCGTCAGCGCACGTCAGCGCACGTCAGCGCACCTCGATGACGCCCATCATGCCGTTGTCCTCATGGTCGAGGATGTGGCAGTGGTAGACCGAGCGGCCGGCGAAGTCGTCGAACGCGATCCGCACGACCACCCGGCCACGCGCCGGAACATTCACGACGTCGCGCTCGAGCACGGATTCCGCGTCCCGGCCGTTCTCCTCCATCAGCTGCATCGGCCACACGTGCAGGTGCACGGGATGGTCCATCGGACTGTCGTTGACCAGGGTCCACTCCTCGACGCTCCCCGCCTGGACCGTCGTATCCACCCGGCCGGCGTCGAACTGGCGGCCGTTGATGGTGAAGCTCATCATGCCGCCACCGCCCATGCCCGCCCCCATGCCCATCGCGAAACTGAGCTCCCGCCTGGCCGTCACCGTGGCGGAGCGGAGGTCCCGGGGCGTCGGCTGGGCGGAGACCGCCGGCAGTTCCGCTACGGCGTCACCGGACACGGCCAGGGTCGCCAGCAGCACGGCGCCGGAGAGCGATCCCGCGGGCGCGCCGCCCATCATCCCGCCCGCGCCGCCCCGGTCGTAGGCGGCCGCGCGCAGTGACGCCGTCCCGGCACGGGTGGTGACGAGCAGGTCCGCCCGGTTCCCCGGGGCCAGCAGCACCTCCTCCACCTCCAGCGGGTTGCGGAACCGGCCGGAGTCGATGCCGACCAGCTGGAGCCGCTGGCCGTCCAGGCGCAGCCGCAGGTACCGGGACACACAGGTGTTCACCACGCGCCAGCGTTCCCGCTCGCCCGGGCGTGCGGAGAGGCGGGGGGTGACCTGGCCGTTGACCAGCACGATCTCGCCCTCGCGTCCGAGCATCCGGGCCATCGGGGACGCGACGGCGATGCGTCCGGAGCCGTCCAGGTTGACGTCCGAGATCAGCAGCATCCGCTCCCTTGCCGCCTCGATCGGTTCAGGGTCCTCGACGATGATGGCTCCGTACAGTCCGCCGGAGACCTGGTCGGCGACCGTGCCGTGGTGATGCGGGTGATACCAGTACACCCCCGGCGGATGATCGGCGGGCAACTCGTACTCGTAGGCGAAGCCATCGCCGGGCTCCACCATGACGAACGGGTTGTCCCCCGCGCCCTCCGGCGACACGTGGAGCCCGTGCACGTGCAGGTTCGTGGGGTCGGTGAGTGCGTTCCGCAAGCGCACGCTCAGCCGGTCGCCCGCCTTGAGGCGCAGCGTAGGACCCGGAATCCCCCCGTTGAAACTCAGCGCGCTCACGTCCCGGCCGCCGAGGCGCACCCGGCGGCCGGCGGCCGTCAACCGCACCCGGAGCCGGCCGGCCTCGCTGGCCAGCTCGGCCGGCTCGGCGAACTGAGGCCCTGGCGGAGTCCGGATCGTGGAGCCCCAGAGCAGGCCGGCGCCGCCGACCGCGGTGGCGGCCACCCCCAGGCCGCCGAGCAGCAGGATGCCGCGCCGGCTGATCGGCTGCATCACCGGTTCTCGTCGAGAACCCGGAGCTGTTCGCGGTACTGGTCGGCGGTCAGCTCCCCCTTCGCGAATCGTTCGTCGAGGATCTCACGAGCGCGCGTCCCGCCGGAGGGCGTTCCGTTGCCGGGCGGTCCACCGCGAGCGCCGCCGCCGCTGCCGGCGGACAGACGCACGATCAATACCACGAGCAGCGCAATGCCGGCGACGAGCAGCAGCCCGAGGAGCCACATCCAGCCGGGTCCGTCTCCGTAGCCCCACATCATGTCGGTCTCCTCTCGCAGTTCCCCTGATGGCGACAGGATACTCCCGCGGGACGGGAAGTCCGCACGCCGGGTCGGCCGGCCCCGCGGCGCGGTGGCCCGACCGCCGGCAGTATCCCCGCGAGCGCGCGGCGCGGCCTTGACAGGCTCCCCGCGCGGGGATGTGATGACGAAGGATGCAGTGTTCCTGCCAAATGCAGGTTTCGTGCCAACTGCAGTGTTCGCGCCAAGGAGGCCTGCCATGCCGCTCGTTCTGATTCTGGCCGGGGTCGCCGTCGTCGCCGTGGGGGTCGCCGTCGCCATCCTGTTCCTCCGGCAGCCCGATCCGGCGCGGCGAGCCAGGGGCCTGGCCCGGGTGGCCGCGGCGGCCATGGCGGTGTACGTCATCTTCTTTGGCGTCTTCGTCGCCGGGGAGACGCTTACGGATGCGGGCAGCGTCCCCGCGCCCTGGCTGATCCTGGCCTGGCTGGCCCCCCTCGTCCTGCTGGCCGCGCTCGCCTGGTTTCGACCGGATTGGGCGACGCTCGTGCTCGCGACCCTCACCGTGGTCCTCGTGCTGGCCGCTGTCTGGTTCGCCGCCGACCCCGGCGCCTGGCGCATGATCGAGAACAGCGTCGGCCCGATCCGTGCCCTGGCCTCCTTCGTGCTCGGGGCAGCCCTCGCGGCGCTCGGCCTACGCCGGGCCGCCCCGGCCGGGTGGATGCTGCTTGCCGTCGGGATTCTCCCGGTCGCCGTGTCGAGCCTCGGCAGCCTGGACGCCTCCGCGTCGCTCGCGGCCGTGAGCTTCATGCCCGTGATCTGCGGCCTGGTGTTCCTCGCCGCCGACCGGCTGGACCGCCAGGCGGCGCGCGCGGCGTCGCCCGCGGACCGGGTACGGCAGACCAGGACGAGCTGACCGCCGCAGGTCAGTTCGTGGCGCCACGCGGCCGTCCGGTTGAGTCGCGGACAAAGTACCTTCAGCGTCGCAACGAAGGGTGTTTCTCCGCATCTCAGCCCGGAGCCGACGCGCGGCCTGGTGGCCGCGAGCGCGCCCGCAGCGAGCGGTAAAAGGTTGCACGGGGCATTTGTATGCGCTTACACTCGGGGGTCAGTCACGAACGTCAACGACGACACGAAGGATTTGCACCGGACATGACAACCATTCCTGCTTTCACCGCGGCGACGCTCGCCGCCACCCGCAGACAGTTCCTGGTCGGCGGCGCGGCGGTCGCCGCGGTCGGCCTGGCCACCGCGCAGGCCACGCCGGCGCACGCCTCCCCTTTCGCGTCCGCGACCACCGGCGGCGTCGACCGCGGCACGATCCAGCGGTGGGCCCGCGACACGTGGGCTTCCCTCGTCGCGATGACCGATCCGGTGACCGGGCTGCCGGCCGACAACATCAGCGGCCCCGTGGACGAGCCCCGGCGCAGCGGCTATACCTCCCCGACGAACATCGGCGGCTACCTGTGGAGCACGGTCGTCGCGCGCGAACTCGGCATCATCGACGCCGGCGAGTGCCTCGAACGGCTAACCCGGACGCTGACCACCATGGCGCGCCTGAAGCACCACGAGCCCAGCGGGATGTTCTACAACTGGTACGACGAAGCCAGCGGCGACGTCGTGACCACGTGGCCGGAGGACGGCAACACGGTCTACCCGTTCCTCTCCAGCGTCGACAACGGCTGGTTCGCCGCCGCGCTGATGGTCGTGCGCAACGCAGAGCCCCGCATGGCCAGGCTGGCGGGCGGCATCCTGAAGAAGATGAACTTCGGCATGTTCTACAACAAGGATGCCCGTCCGGGCATCGGGGCCGGCCTGCTCCGGGGCGGCTTCTGGGACGTCAAGCCGGCGGTCAACACCGCCGAGGGCAACTACCTCGGCAACGGACCCGACGTGTTCTACACGCTCAACCACTACGACATCCACAACAGCGAGCCGCGCATCGCCAGCTACATCGGCATCTCCCGCGGCCAGATCCCCGCAGCGCACTACTTCGCGACCCAGCGGGTCTTCCCGGACACCTGCGACTGGTCCTGGCTGGAGCAGAAGCCGGTCGGCGACCACAAGACCTACCACGGCATCGATGTGTTCGAGGGGGCTTTCGCCTACCGCGGCATGCACATCGTGCCGAGCTGGGGCGGCGACATGTTCGAGGCGCTCATGCCCGACCTGTTCGTGCCGGAGTCGACCTGGGCGCCCAGGGCCTGGGGCGTGAACCACCCCCTCACCGTGCGCGCCCAGCGCGAGTTCGGGCTGGACGACGCGAAGTACGGGTACTGGGGCTTCTCCCCGGCCAGCCGGCCCGGGGGCGGCTACAGCGAGTGGGGCGTCGAAGCGATCGGGATGAACCCCGACGGCTACGTGTCGGACATGGAGCGCACCCACTACGACGGCGGCTTCGCGGGCTGCCGCGAGGGCACCAACCCCGCCCCGGCGTGGGGCGACGGGGTCGTTACCCCGCACGCCGCATTCCTGGCGATGCAGTACGAACCGCGCCAGGCCTACGACAACCTCGTCAGGATCGAACGAGAGCTCAAGGCGTACGGTGACGGCGGCTTCTACGACGCCGTGGCCGTCAAGTCCGGCCTGGTTGCCCGGCGCTACCTCTCGCTCGACCAGGCGATGGTCCTCGGCGCCATCGGGAACGTCTTCTGCGCCGACGTCATCCGTCGCAACTTCACGCGCGGGGCGGTGCAGGACACCATCAAGCCGCTGATTTCGATCGAGGAATTCGGCGCGGGCATCATCGGCTAGGCACGCCAACGTCCCCGCTCGTTCGCCGGTTCGGTGCCACACTGGCAGCAGCGGCAACGGCCGGGCGGAGGTGAGCCGTGAGGAAGTCCAGGGCGGGACAGGCCACAGCCACCGCGGCCTCGCGCCCCGCCCTGCTTCCCGGGCCGGCCGGACGCGACCCGGTGATGGACCTTGCCCGGGTGTTCTGCCTGGCACTGGTCGTCGTCGGTCACCTGTTCATGCTCGGCGCCTCCGTCACTGTCGGCGACGACCTGGTCATCGAGCGCACGCTGCTGCTGCAGCCGTGGCTCACCCCGGTCACCTGGGTCGCCCAGGTCATGCCCCTCTTCTTCATGATCGGCGGGTTCGTCGGCGTGCAGGCCTGGCGTCGCACGGAGGCGCGCGGGGGCAGCGCCGCCGGGTTCATCCGCGGGCGTTTCCTGCGGCTCGCGAGGCCGGCCGTCCCCCTCTTCGCCTTCCTGTCCCTGGGCATCCTGGTGCTGCATCTGACCGGAGTCGCCCCCGGCAGCGTTGCCCAGATCGCGACCGGCGTCGCCTCACCGCTGTGGTTCCTCGCCGCGTACGCCTTCAGCCAGGCCTACCTGCCCGGAATGGCGACGCTGCACTCCCGGGCACCGCGCCGCACCCTGGTCGCGCTGGGCGCCGCCGCGGTCGCCGTCGACATCGTCAGCCTCACCACCGAGCTGCCGGTACTGGGCCTGTTCAACATGATCCTGGTCTGGTTGTTCCTGCAACAGCTGGGCATCTGGGCCGCCGACGGCTGGCTCCAGGCCCGGTCCCGGCTGAGCCTGGTCCTGATCGTCATCGCCGTCTACGGCGCCCTCGGACTGGTGACCACTCTCGGCCCGTACCCCGCGGACATGCTCGAGAACCTCAACCCGCCGACGGTGGCCCTGATCCCGCTCGGCGTGGCCCAGTTCGCGGTCCTGATGCTGCTGCATCCGCTCTGCCGCCGGCTGATGCGCGGCGGCGCGGTGCGGCTGGTCGTGTCCGCGGTCGGGCGTCGGCTGATGACGGTGTACCTGTGGCACCTGCCCGTTCTCGCGCTGGTCGTCGGGCTGCTCCTGCTCACCCCGCTCCCCTCGCCCGCGCCGGGCAGCGGAGCCTGGTGGGCGACGCGACCGGTCGTCCTGGCCGTCGCGGTCCTCGCCCTGGCCGGCGTCTCGGCGCTGCTCGGCCGGTTCGAGCGGCCGGTCAGCGCTTCGGGGCAGCACGCCCCAGCGAGCGACTGGAGCATCGGCGCGTCGACCGCCCTGCTGATCATTCCGCCGTTCACGGTCATGGTCTTCGGGCTCGACCTCGTCATCGCCATTACGGGCACGGCCCTGCTCACGGTCGCGATCCTGCTGCAGCGGCCCCGGACCCTCACGCCCGTCCGGGGCGTCCCGCCGCGAAGCGACGTCCGCGCAGCCCCGGAAGACCTGTTGCCGCCCTTCGACTCCCAGCACGCTCCGACCCGTCCCCGATAGGGTCGCCCCATGAGTTCTTCCGCCAGGCCTCGTCGGCGAGCGCCCGCGGCAGCACAAGCACGTCGGCGTCCGTCCGCGGCCGCGAAGCCGCGTGGGCGCGGGTCCGCGGCAGCCACGCCGCGTCGGCGTCCGTCCGCCGCGGTGAAGTCACGCCGGCGCGCTCCCGGCCGGCCTCGCCGCCGGCTGGTCATCCTGGCCGCTTTCGCCGTGCTGCTGGGGCTCGTCGGCGCCCTCGCCGTTCCCGCGGCCATCGACCGCGCGGAGGAGGACGCCAGGCCCGTCGCGTTCAACGCCGGCTTGATCATCAGCGACTACAACTTCTTCAACCCCTCGGCCATGACCGAGGAGGAGATCCAGTCCTTCCTCGAAGCGCGCGCGTGCGCTCCGGCGGATGCGTCGCCGTGCCTGTGGGAGTACCGCGAAAGCACGACCGCCCAGCCGAACCAGGGCTCGGGCCACTGCACGCGCTATGCCGCCGCCAGCAACGAGCCGGCCAGCCGGATCATCGCCAAGGTCGCGAAGGCGTGCACGATCAGCCCGCGGGTGCTGCTCGTGCTGCTGCAGAAGGAGCAATCCCTGCTGACACGGCCGACGGCATCCGGTTACCTGCGCGCCACCGGCTACGCCTGTCCAGACACGGCCGATTGCGACGCTCGGTACTTCGGATTCTTCAATCAGGTCTACCGCGCGGCCTGGCAGTTCCGCCAATACACCCGGGAGCCGGAGCGCGCCTACAAGATCGGCACGGTCGACGTGGGCTTCCACCCCGATGCCGCGTGCGGCGCCGAGCCGGTGCGCATTCAGAACCAGGCCACCGCGAACCTGTACAACTACACGCCGTACCAGCCCAATGCCGCGCTGCTGGCCCGGCCGGGCACCGACGGCGACAGCTGCTCGGCGTTTGGAAACCTGAACTTCTGGCGCTTCTATAGCCGCTGGTTCGGGTCGAGCGACACGGAACCGTTCCCCTCTTACCTCGACCAGTGCCTCAACCTGGTCGGCGGCCGGGCGTGCGAGGAACCCAACTTTTTCGCCCGACTTTCTCCGCTCCGCTGAGGCAGATCACGCGTAGTGTCGTGCCCGGGAGGACAACATGACTGGGAAGACGATTGTTGGCTGGGACGACTCGGCTCCGGCGCGGGCGGCCGTGGAGTGGGCGGCGGCGTGGACGTCGGGCGGTGAGCTCACGCTCGCGCGCGTGCTGGAAGACTCGATCGGGATCACGGACTACATCGTCGACGACTCCATGGTCGACGCCGCGCGGGCCGCCCTCGAGGACGCCGCTGCCCAGCTGCGCGTGGCGCATCCGGACGTTCACGTGGAGACGGAATTCGTGCGGGGCGATCCGATCGGTGAACTCCGCCGCCGCTCCGGGCCGGACCGGCTCGTCGTCGTGGGGACGCATCGGCGGGAGGGCTCCCGGCTCCGGTTCGAGTGGTCGGTGGGGGCGCGACTGGCCGCCAGCGCGCGCGGTCCGGTCGCGATTGTGCCGGAGGACGACGGCACGGCCCGGTCAGGGGTGGTCGTCGGGATCGACGGTTCCGCCGCCTCGGACGTCGCCGTTGCCTTCGCTGCCGAGCACGCGCACCGGACCCGGCAGCCGCTGCGGGTCATCCACGCGTGGCAGGAGCCCCCGGTCTGGCAGGGCCCGGATGCCCTGCCCGGCCTCCCGAGCCAGGAGTTCCTCGGCGATCTTGAGGAAACGCACCGGCAGATCCTGGAGGATTCCGTGACGAAGGCAGCAGATGCCTGGCCCGGGCTCCAGGTGCGGGGCACGCTGGTGCACGGCGCGCCCCAGCCTGCGCTGCTGGAAGCCTCCCGACCGGCGGCGCTGCTGGTCGTGGGCAACCACGGCCTGCGCGGGGTCGAGCGCCTCCTCCTGGGCTCGGTGAGCCACACGATGGTGCTGAACATCGTGTCGCCGACGGTCGTCGTCGGCGCGGCCGCCGAAAGCTGAGCGAAGGTCCCCTTCGGTCCGTCTCCGGACCGCCGTAGGGCAGCGCGCCCGCAAAGCAAAATCGAGGTCCGAAATCTGCGCTCGCCGGCGAGGAAACGGCTCGGGGGCGACTCGGCATCCCCTGACCAGAGGCGGTTTTTTCCGGCCGACGCGGCAACACGCCCGGCTTGCGGCCGGAGCCCGATCCTCGCGGCTCCCAGCCTCCACGGAGGCTCGGCATCCGGCGCGTCCCTAAACTCGCCCGGTGACCACGTGCGGCCTGCTTCGGCTCATCGCCGGACCGGCCGCAGGCAATCGAAAGGATCCACAATGAACAAGAACACGATCTTCACCGGCACCTCCGCAACCCGCACGAAGCGCATGGCCATTGGCGCCGCATCCGTCCTGACGGCGGGCGCCCTCCTGGGCGTGGGAGCACAGGGCGCGACTGCCGCGCCGCTCCACGCGTCATCCGACACCGAGTCGAGCAGCAGCTCTTCGGTGCACGCCTCGACCAAGGGCGCCGTCCTGGCCGCGCTGAAGCAGGAACTGCGCGCCGACCTGTCCGAGGGCACGGACATCGGGGACAAGGCGCAGAACGTCGCCGAAACCCTGTCCGCCCACGCCGCGCTCTTCGAGCGCCTCCCCGAGAACCTGCAGACCGACCTGACCTCGCTGACGGATGCGTCGGAGGCCGACCGCACCACGCTCGCCACGACGATCACCGCCACGGCACTGGCCGGCGGCTACGGCGACCAGGTGAAGGAGTTCGCCCAGGAGATCCAGGCCGACCCCACCCACCCGCTGGACGGGCTGCGAACCGTCCTCCAGGGCGACCAGTCGGAGGACGGCGCGAAGGGCCAGTCCGTGGAGAAGATCGCCCAGAAGCTCCTCGACAACCCGGTGCTGTTCGAGAAGCTCCCGGAGTCGCTGCAGACGGACCTGACGACGGTCAAGGATGCGTCCGACGCCGACCGCCCGGCCGCCCTCCAGAACGTCGAGACGTCGGCGCTGGCCGGCGACTACGGCAAGGTCGTCCAGACGATCGCCGAGCGGATCCTCTCCGACACGCACGCCAAGGGCGGCGCACACGCCGAGGTCGAGACCGGGAACTAGCCCCCGCGGCGCACTATCTGCGCAGGCCACAGGCCGGGAGCCCCACGGGGTTCCCGGCCTGCGGCCTATCCGCCGCCGTTTCAGCGCGGCGGCGAGCGTGAGCGGCACCAGGGCCAGCGGGCTCCATCCTCGCCGGCCGCCGGCGGGTCGACGATCCCCAGCCGTGGGGGCATCCGTCGCCCACCCGGGCCCGCGGCACTCCAGGGCTGGGGATCGTTGCCCGCCGGCGCCGGCCGAGGTCCGGCCGTTGGACCGTTCAACAATGTGACGAGACCCCGAATAGAATGGCGTCCATGGCGTCCATGCAGGGTCTGACGAAGATGTCCTTTCAGCGCGTCAGCACGGCGGAGCAGGTGCGCGACCACATCACCACCCTGATCCTGGACGGCAGCCTGAAACCCGGCACTCCGCTGCGGGAAAACACGATTGCCACGACCCTCGGCGTCTCCCGTAACACCGTCCGCGAGGCCGTGCTGTTGCTCGGCCAGAGCCGGCTGATCCGCCACGAAATGCACCGCGGGGCCATCGTCGCGGAGCCGACCAAGGACGCGCTGATCAACCTCTACGACGCCCGCCGCGGACTCGAGGTGGGCGCGGTCTCCCTCCCCGCCGGCGCCGAGGTCATCGCCGGGATCAAGTCGGCCCTGGACGACCTGGAACGGGCCGCCGACGACGGGGATGACCGCGACATCGTCGCGAAGGACCTCGCCTTCCACGCCGCCACCGTGCGCAATTTCGGCAGCGAGCGCATCGATGCCTTCTACGCCCAGCTCGCGGTGGAGCTCTCCTTCTACCTCAACGCCCTCGCCGCTTCCCGGCTGGACTACGCGGCGGATGCGTCCTTCCTCGAGGAGCACCGCCGGATCTACGCCGCGATCGCCGCCCAGGACCACGCCACCGCCGCACGCTGCGTGGAGGACCACATCGACGAAACGATCCGCCGGCTGCACGCCCGGCTCGACGCCGCCGAGGCCTGACGCGCCCCACTGCTCCGACCTGGGCGCTCCTGGGACGTGTCTCCGAATTCGGTGGTGCGGGCGGGATGCGCCGGTTGTACGCCGCTACGCGGGCAATGCGCCACCCGCGCAGCGGCGTATCCCACGCGTAGCTCAGAATCACCGGGGCGTTGGCCTCGGGGAGACCCCCCTAGGGGAAGTCGAGACTGATCACGGTCGGGCCCCGGCGGCCGAGGGCCGCCCGGGCACGAGCCGCGGCATCCTGGGCATTCTCGGCCCGCTCGCCGGTCGCGCCGATCGCGTTCGCCAGGGCCACCAGGTCGGGAACGTGCAGGTCGACCCCGACCGGAGCCATCCCGCGTGCCGCCTGCTGGTCGCGGATCTCGCGGTAGCCGCCGTTGTTTGCCACGACGACGACGATCGGGAGCTGCTGCTCGACCGCGGTGACCAGCTCCTGGATCGAGAACATGAGCGCGCCGTCCCCGAGGAGTGCGATCACCGGCGCCCCGGGCCGGGCGACCTGCGCGCCGATCGCGGCGGGCAGGGCGTAGCCGAGCGTTGCCACCCGGGGCATGTAGAGGAACGAGTTCTTGTTCGGCACCGGGAAAAAATGCACCGTTCCGAAGTAGGTCACCTGCGAGGAGTCGCCGGTGATGATCGTGTCGGCGGGCAGCGCCCGGCGGAGCTCGGCGTTCAGTTCGTACCAGGTCTCGCCATCGGCCCGCGCTTCGGCGTCGAGGGCGGCCTTGAGCTTGGCCAGGTCGCCGTCCGGGTCGCCGTCCGGGAAGCCGGGTTCCGGGGGCTCGGCGAGCGCACCGTGCCGCGCCAGGACCGCGTCAATGGCGGCGAGGGCTTCGGCGGCATCCGCGTGGATGGCGATCCGCGCCGGGGCATTGAGGGCCAGCTGGCTGTCCGCGATGTCGATGCGGATGACGCCCGGCGAGGTGATCTTCCCCTCCCACAGGTCCGAGTCGCCCAGCTCGCTCCCGACGACCAGCAGCGCGTCGCTGGCATTGAGCCAGACCTGGGCGGACCTCAGGCGGATGCCCGCCCCCAGGGAGAGCGGGTGATCCTCGGGCAGCACTCCCTTGCCGTTGCAGGTTGAGATCACGGGGACCGAGAGCCGCTCGGCCAGCCGGCGCAGCTCTGCGTCGGCCCCGCGGGATCCGCCGCCGGCGATGATCGCCGGCCGAGTGGCGCCGAGGAGGAGCAGGGCGGCCTGCCGCACCAGGGCTTCGTCGAGTGTCGGGGTCAGGATGCCACCGGCTCGGGCGACCTCGCCGCCCCACTCCTGCGCGAGGACGTCGCTCGGGATCTCGACGTAGACCGGGCGCGGGCGCCCCGTGCGCATGACCTCGAAGGCATGCGCGATCGCTTCGGTTGCCTCCTGGGGCGTGCTCGCCCTCGTGCTCCACTCGGTCATGCTCGCCATGGCGGCGAGGGTGTCCTTCGTGTCGTGCAGTTCGCCGCCGTCGAGGTGCTCGGTGCCGGAGGGGAGCCCGGAGGAGATGATGAGGACCGGCCGGGATTCCGCATACGACGTGCCGGCGGCCACCATCGCGTTCAGGGTGCCCGGTCCGCTGGTCGTGATGACGACCCCGGGTTTGCCCGCGACCTGGCTGTAGCCATCCGCTGCGTAGCCGGCCCCCTGCTCGTGTCGATGCGTGACGGGCCGGATGCCCAAGCGCACGAGGTGCCGGTAGATCTCTAGGTTATGCGTGCCCGGAATGCCGAAAATCGTGTCGACGCCGTGCTCCCGGAGGGTCTCGGCGACCGCCGCTCCGCCGTTGCGATGCAGGGAGGTCGGGCTCTCGTCGGTCTCAGTTATCGTCATGATTGCTCCATCGTAGGACAATTCTGCGAATTGCCGTCATAATGTAGAACAACCATGCAATATCGTTTGATCATCACATGAAGTGGTGACTGACATCACTGCTCAAGGAGGAGCCATGCGGTCTATGAATAAGCGCAACAAGGCAGTCGTTCTCGGTGTCACCTTCGCGGTCGCCGCGACGATGCTGGCCGGGTGTTCCGCGGGAGGCGCGGCCCCGTCGGCAGACAAGGCCCCCTCCAAGGACGCTGACAGCGCCCTGCGCGACATGCTCCCCGCGGACATCAAGGAGGCCGGGGTGCTGAAGATCGGCACCGAGGCGTTCTACCCGCCCTTCGAGTACCTCGACGCCGACAACACCACTGTGGTCGGCCTCGACATGGCCCTGTTCCAGGCCATCGGCGACGAACTCGGCCTCACGGTCGATGTCACGAACATGGCCTTCGACGGCCTCCTCCCGGCCCTTGACGCCAAGCGCATCGACGTCGTCGTCGCCGCCATGACCGATACGAAGGCGCGTCAGGCCAAGTACGACTTCGTCGATTACTTCCTGACCGGACAGGGCATCGTCGTCCCGGCCGGCAACCCCAAGAGCATCAAGGGCGTCGAGGACCTCTGCGGCCTCAAGGTCGCCGCCCTGGAAGCCTCAACCCAGGTCAGCCTGCTCGAGAAGTTCAACACCGAGGAGTGCGCCGGCGACCCGATCGTGGTGACCGCCCTCGCCACCGACGCCGACGCCATGCTGCAGGTGCGCAGTGGACGCGCCGACGCCTCCTTCTCCCAGGATGCCGTGGCGCGCTTCAACGCCGAGGCGGAAGGCGGCAGCGGCAAATTCGAGATCGGCAACGACCAGCCGCTCCTGCCCGTCGTGATGGGCCCGATGTTCAGCAAGGAAGACTCCGACCTGCGCGACGCAGTCAAGGCAACGATCGAGAAGCTCATCTCCGACGGCACCTACCAGACCATCCTCGACGAGCACGACCTGGGCTCCGGCGCGGTCACCGAGGTCACCGTCAACGGCGGCACCCTGTAATGACCGGCCAGCCGGCTTCCAGCGGTGCGAAGACACCGATCCGCGCCATCCCGGTACGACACTGGGGACAGCAGATCTCGGGCGTCATCGTGGTCGCCGTGCTGGCCGCATTCCTCTACGCCGTCGCAACGAATGACAACCTCGACTGGTCCGTCGTCGGGGACAACCTGTTCGGCCCGACCATCCTGAGCGGACTCTGGGTGACCATCTCCCTGACCGTTCTCTCGATGATCATCGGGGTCGTCCTCGGCGTCGCCGTGGCAGTCATGCGCCTGTCACCGAACCGGGTCCTGAACTCGGTGGCCGCGGGATACATCTGGGCGTTCCGCGGCACACCGGTGCTCGTTCAGCTGCTGCTCTGGTTCAACCTGGCCCTCTTCTTCCCGCGGCTCGGGATGGGCGAGTTCAGTCTCGACACGAACACGGTGATCACCGCCTTCGTGGCGGCGCTGCTGGGGCTCGGCCTCAACGAGGGCGCCTACATGGCGGAGATCGTTCGCGGCGGAATCCTCTCGGTCGACCACGGCCAGAGCGAGGCCGCCATGGCGCTCGGGATGCGCCGCCGGTCGACCATGTTCAAGATCGTTCTGCCCCAGGCCATGCGGGTCATCATCCCGCCGATGGGCAACGAGCTCATCACCATGCTGAAGATGACGTCGCTGGTCACTGTGATCGCGGCGCCGGACCTGCTGAACCGGGCCCAGACGATTTCGTCGCGCAACTTCTACATCTTCGAGCTGCTCATCGTCGCCAGCATCTGGTACCTCGTCCTGACGACGATCTCGACGCTGATCCAGATGCAGTTGGAGAAACGGTTCGCCCGGGGGGTCGCCGGGCCGGCGCCGCGCCGCCGGCGCGTCCTGCGGAACCTCACGCCCGGACGGGTCACCTCGCCGGTGGCCGCCCCGGGCGCCCGGCCCGTCGTCGGTACGAAAGGTGGAGTGACCTCATGACGACTCCCATGGTCAAGGCCGAAAACGTCCACAAGTCCTTCGGCCACGTCGAGGTGCTCAAGGGAATCGACCTCGAGGTGCGCCCCGGCCAGGTCTTCTGCCTCCTCGGGCCCTCCGGCTCGGGGAAGTCCACCTTCCTGCGCTGCATCAACCACCTGGAACGCATCGACGCGGGCCGGCTGTCCGTCGACGGCCAGCTCGTCGGCTACCGGGAGGGGGCCGGCAAGCTGTATGAGCTGAACGAGAACGAGGTCGCGGACCAGCGCCGCGACATCGGCATGGTGTTCCAGCGCTTCAATCTCTTCGCCCACATGACCGCGCTGCAGAACGTGATGCTGGCTCCGGTCGACGTGCGGCGTGAGCAGAAGAAGGATGCCCGGGGGCGCGCCCTGCAACTGCTGGAGCGCGTCGGTCTCGCCGACCAGGCACACAAGTTCCCGTCGCAGCTCTCCGGCGGTCAGCAGCAGCGCGTCGCGATCGCCCGGGCCCTGGCGATGAAGCCCAAGCTCATGTTGTTCGACGAGCCGACCAGCGCCCTCGACCCGGAACTGGTCGGCGAGGTGCTCGATGTCATGCGCGACCTGGCCGACAGCGGGATGACCATGATCGTCGTCACCCACGAGGTCGGCTTCGCGCGCGAGGTCGGCGACCACCTCGTCTTCATGGATGCCGGCGTCGTCGTCGAGCAGGGCGCCCCGAGGGACGTGCTCGGCAACCCGCAGCACCGCCGCACGCAGGCGTTCCTCTCGAAGGTCCTGTGACCGCCGTGCCGGGTTCCAGTCCCCTCGCGATCTACACCGACAACGAGGACATAGACCCGACCCCGGGCATCCGTTTGCTCGAGCAGCACGGATTCGAGGTTCGCTTCCTCGAGACCCTCGACCCGGATCGCATCCTCGCCGAGGCGCGGGGCGCCCAGGCCCTGCTCGTCGGGTACGCGCCGATTCCGGAACGCGTGATCGCCGGCCTGCCGGACCTGCGCATCATCTCGCTCGTCTCGATGGGCTTCGACCACATCGACCTCGACGCGGCGCGCGCGGCCGGCGTCTGGGTGACCAACCTGCCCGGTGTCGCCACAGAGGAGGTCGCGACGCACGCGCTCGGGCTCATCCTGGCGACAACACGGGACCTGCCGTTCTTCGAGCGCGTCATCGGCGTCGACTGGAACGCGCGCCCCGCCGTTTCGCCTCCCCGCCTCAGCCGGAAGACCCTCGGGCTGATCGGGCTGGGCCGGATCGGCGCGAAGCTGGCCGAGTTCGCGTCTCCCCTGTTCGGCGAGATCGTCGGCTACGACCCGCACCTCGCGCGGAACCCGGAGGCCGCGGCGCGCCTGGCGTCGCTGGGCGTGCGGTTGGCGAGTTTCGACGAGGTGCTTGCCTCCGCCGACGTGCTCTCCCTGCACCTGCCGTTGACGCCGGAAACGAACCGGATCATCAATGCCGACTCGATCTCGAAGATGAAGCGCGGCAGCTACCTGGTCAACGTGAGCCGCGGGCAACTGATCGACACGCCCGCCCTGCTCGAGGCGCTCGACAGCGGCCGGATCACTGCCGCCGGCCTGGACGTGCTGGACGTCGAGCCGGCGCCGGCCGATCACCCGCTCGTCACCCACGAGCGCACGATCGTCACGCCGCACGTCGGGTTCCTCTCCGACCACACGCTGGCGGAGTACATCCGCATCCAGGCGCAGAATGTGATTTCCCTGTTCGAGACGGGCGAGCCGGAGACGGCGCCGGTGGTGGACCCGCGCTGACGCGTGCCTTGACGGCTGGCCCTGCGGGTGCACCGCGCCGACCTTGTCAGTTCCGGTCGACTTTGCCCGGCACACCGGTCAAACTCGACCGGAAGTGTCAATCCCGGCGAAGAACTCGTCGGCGCTGGTGAGAGCGGCCGGCGGGATCGCTCTTCCGGTTTGGGGTGCCCGCGCGATAATGAGGCCATGGCCGAAATCAAGACGCAGCCGACGGATGCCTCCGTCGAAGACTTCCTCGACGCGGCGACCCCCGCCCGCCGCCGCGACGACGGCAAGGCCCTCGACGCGATCTTCCGCGAGGTGACCGGCGCCGACCCTGTCCTGTGGGGTCCGTCGATTGTGGGCTACGGGAGCTATCGCTACGTGTCGCCCGCGAACCCCCGCACGCGCGGCGACTGGCCGAAGGCCGGATTCTCGCCGCGCAAGGCGCAACTGTCCACCTACGGGCTCAAAGACCTCCCCGAGGGCGCCGCGCTCCTCCCGCAGCTCGGCGCGTACACGGAGGGCGCCGGGTGCGTCTACGTGAAGAAGCTCGACGACATCGACCTCGACGTGCTGCGGCGCCTGGTCGCGATCGCCTGGTTCCGGGGCGACGACCCCGCGCCGCCGGCGGCAAATAGGTAGGCCGCAGACGCCTCCCGTGGCCCTTCGAAGGCCCCAACCAGATGGGTGGGGCCGTCAAGAAAACGGCATCATGCTCCATCTTTTTCGTCGGCTTCCGTTTCCGTTACGGGACGGCTGCCCGCCAGATGCTGGACTGTCTGGTCGATTCCGATCGCTTCGCTTTCAACATCCTCCATGTACAGTGTTCCGGCCACGATCAGGTTCTCCTGAACCTGGAACAGCGCCACACCGTGAACCTCGAAAGGCTGTTTGTCGGTGCGCATGCCGAACCAGGCCCACTCGCACCAGGTGGTGTCGCCGTCCTGCGTCGACCGCCCAAGCTCCGCACGGAAGTCGGCGATCCCGGCGAACATCGCCGCCCAGTTGGCGTGGACCTGGGAGCGTCCCACGAACGCGCGCGCCGGATGGGCCGGCTGCGAACTGCGGTAATCCGGGTGGAAGAGCGCCACCATTCGATTGAGGTCGTGGTCGTTCACGGCAGCCAGCAACTGGTCAATGATGATTCTCATGTCTCCTCCTCGGCCGACGCCATCCGCAGTCCGCCCGTGAGGCCGGTGCGTGTGAGATCCCTGACGAGTTGACACAATTCCACTAACTTGACCCCAGTATTTCCAGGGTTGTCCCCAATGCCGCAAGTCCCGACCGTTTCATCCGACTTGGCATTTTGTTTTGCGTCCGCACGTATCGAGCGCCTTGACGTCGCTCCTTTGGGCGGTCAGGCGACGTCGGATGGCAGCGCCATGGCCGCGCGCATCTTCTCAACAAACTCGTGGCGATAGTTTCCTGACGGGAATGGCAACGCCGTTTCGTGCAGCAGGGGTAAACCAGCGTCTCGAAGTGGTCCGGCAAGAAGGCGGTAGCTCGGCGCGTGACAAACAACGATGCCCGCAGGGCTGAGCGCTTTGGCACGCTCGACGCAGTCACGGACGTGTTCACGACGGGCGAGCGAGCGCGACGATTTGAAGCCATCAGCGTTCACCGGGAAGGGAACGAGGTCGATTAGGAAGACTCCGTCACGCCTGGGGCGCCAAGTCACGGCTGGCGGAGCACGAGAATGCACAACCCGCGATCGCGACACCGGCCGTCGTGCGTCGTCGCCAAGCGCCACCGGCGAATGCGAAGGCAGCGCGGAACCGTGCGGGCTAGTTAGCGATCCTCGAAAGTACCGAGTGCCCATGTGTGGAGAGATTGCAGCCACCGACGGCGGGCGAGGTTGAGTTTGATCTTTCGTCTACCCGATTCGTGATTGCCCAAGATCTGCTCCGCAACCGACACCGGACCAGGCATTGTTAGCCCCTCGTGGATTGCCCAGCTTGACGCCAAACTCTTAAGCGTCGCGCCAACGCCCACCGTGACAAATCGATCACGGTCGACTCGGAAGAAGTCGTTGAGCGTGTCAAAATAGAACTCGCGATCGAGGAAATCCTCCAAGGCGACGTCAGCGGGCATCTCCTTCATCCGTTCTTTGGGCATCCCCGAGTCAACTAATTGCGTTCGCCATTCTCGCCCTGATTCGTCGCCGTCAACGAGGAACGCGACACGACTTGCGGTGGTATCGAGCCTCGACATGTCGTGCTTGCTGGCTACTGCGATGCCCGGAGCTACTTGATAGGAAAGCTCGCTTTGACTTGTCGCGACTTTGATGAGAGTCGGGAGAAGAAGCATGTCTGATGCGCCCTCCACGATCAGAGCGTTCCGCAGACCTGAGAATGCTGCCGCTCCGGCCCCCATCACCATTAGTAGCGGATTGAAGCCAACGTGACCGCCGTCTTGCATCGACCAGAAGTCATGTCGAATCCTTGAAGTTCCGCCCTTCAGAGGCTCAACGAAACGGACACCATTGCCAAGGTCGGCCGGCAAGCAGCCTGGGGAGTGAGTGGTGTAAATGACCTGCTGGATCTGGTCGAGGTCTTGAAGCATTCGCACCAAGTCAGCCTGCGCGTTCAAGTGCAGATGTTCTTCGGCTTCGTCGATCAAGAGAATCGGCGGCTGGTTGAACTCTTGCCGAGACAGGAACGTGGCGAGGGCGACAAACATGCGAAGACCATCGCTGCGATCGGTGATATTGAGCCACCCCACTGATCCTTCACGCTTGTCCTTGACGAACACGCGGAGGACCTCGCCATCGACGTCAAGACCGACAGTCACGCGCTCCTGACTCCATCTCGATGAAAAGTAGGCGTCGAGGCGGCCGTTTGCTTCGTCCGTCAAGTGCGAGATGTAGGGCGCATCGCCACGGTGCTCGCGAATAGTCTGAAGGCTTACGCCAGCCACCTCGAGAAGATTTGCGAGTGCTACTGACTCCTCAGTCGTCGAGGCATCGATGTTGTATTCGGAGGCAATCGCCCTCTCCAGCTCTCCAAACATTGCGAACGTTGGACTAGAAATATCGAGTCGATCGCCCAGCAGGTCGGAGAGGTTTGTTTCCGGCCTCGCGTAGCTGAAAAAGTCGCGGAATGCGGCAATCGATTTCTCGAGTTTCTTACCTGAGCTGATGCTCTCCAATTCGTCTACCCTGAGCGCGAGACGAACCCACACCTCGTCCGCCGGGGCGTCACCTTTCGAAAAGAAGAGTGCGGCCATGTCGAGATCCTGCGCCAAGACGAGATCCAGGGCCGGCTCGGTCTCTGCCGCACCGAGCAGTTTCTTGCGCAGGGCGATTGCGAGTTGATCCCAGCTCTCCGCGGCCTCCTCGTGAACGCTCGGAGCGATGACCGGTCGCGGCGACAAGGAATAGGGGCGGTCCCCGTTGACCTGCTTGTGTCGGCGGTAGTGCGTCGGAGCGACGATAAGGGGTATGCCCTTTATGATTTGCTCGTGGTGGCTGGTCAACGCAAAGGTGAGAACGACGACATCCTCGTCGCCTTTCCTGAGGCGCCCGCGGTCGGAGCGACTGAACGACAGGGATGAGACCGGGGAATCATCATCGAAGAGCCTTAGCGCTGCAAGTACGGAACTTTTCCCGGCCTCGTTCGGCCCCACCAGGGCGACCGTCTTTCGGCCGACATAAGCAGACGCGTCGAGCAATCGTTTGAAGCCGAAAATCTGGATTCGATCCAAGAGCAATTGCTCGTCCCCTCGCTGTCGCCGAATAGCCGACGCCGTATCCCCCGAGCATATGGACTTGGTGGCGAATTAGGCTTGTCCTGCATCGCCATTGAGAAACTTTCCCGCCAAAATTCGTCACGTCCGAACGGTCCCAGATAACTCAAGGACGAGGCGGGTGAGAGTCCCCGACCCCAGTGGTCGAGTTTGGGTGAGCGCGACTAGATGGCTGAACCGGGCGACGGCGCCAATGAGGCCTGGCGGCCTAGGGCAGCTTTGGCGCTGACTCGAAGCCTTCGCGAGTAGCGAACCTTTCCGGAGGTAAACGTCACCAGTCCGCGAACACTAGACACCCCATCGGCGTCCGCCCATTGTTCGATTTGATTCCAGGATGTCGACCATGTCAACTCCTTGCCCCCGGCCTCAAGCTGGTGGGGCAGCTCCTGGTCGTGGCTGCTGGTGTGGGAGTGCGAGCGTCGCCCGACTGTGCCAATTCCAATCGCGCGTATGGTCGTTGACGCGCGGCCCACATTCACTGCTGTGACGACAACTGTTGGCGTAGCACTCTTGGCCTGCTCGTGAGTGGAGGCGTATCGCTGCCATTTGGAGGCGGGCATCCATACTTCGCTGGGGGTTGAAGTTCTCTCTACTCCCGCAACAAGCGACTCGGCGGGAGTGAGCAGGGTGGCGCGAACTGAAAGCGTCACTCTCACAACGGCACCGGTGTTTCTAAAGTTGGCAATGCTCCACACGATGTTCCAGACCAGCGTCACAACGAGAGCAACAAAGGATAGGACTATGGCGAGTGTGACCTGCCATGGGTCGGCTTGATCAGCCGCAGGGATAAGGGGATCGATGAGAGCAACGAGCATGGCTAAAGCGTAGAGGCCCGCCACCTCCCCCCGAGAAGGACGGACTGGCGCGCGACGATTTACTGGAAGCCCAGTTTGGCCTGCTGACGAGCAGCGAGGTCGCCGTGGTCCTTGGCGCAAACCCTTCGGGCGGGTACGTCTAGTCCAAACGAGCCGCCGATGAGATCATCGGGGTCCTCCGGGGCCGGAGTTGCCGATTCCCCGGTTTTCAATTCGACCGCGACAGTGGGACCGTCCTGCCAGTCATTGCGCCGCTGATCGAGCTGGCGCACGCGAACCAATGGTCTGACGATGGTGGTGCTGTGGTTGCAGTCGCCGAACACGTTCTTCGAGGCAGAGGACCGGCCCGTCGACCATCTTCGGAGTCACCCAGACCTGGTCCTAGCCGCAGCACAAAACGCGTTCACGGCCGAATGGTGAGCTGCCCGACTGCCCCGAGATCGACCTACCTAGCGACCTCTCCGGCGAACCGTCCGCAAGGGCGCCTCGTCTGGTGTCACCGCAAGGGGGCGCCACGGTCTTGGGCGCGGGACGGCAATCGCAGTGGAATCGAAACTATACGGTCGCCGTATCGTATAAGGTTTCCGAACATTGGACCTGTGCGAGAACCAACACCTGGGGCCGGCGGGCCGCCCCCAGGAAGGCGGCGACATAATGGCCTGTTAGCGCCGAACGAAGCACACCGTTCGCCTAGCGCAGTGTGGATTCAGACATCTAGACGGACGTTACTGCGGCGCGCGCAGGTCGCGCGACCACGTTAGGCGGCGCTCCGTTTCAGGCTCGAGTTCGGTCGTCAGTGGCGGAAACCGAATGCCACCCGCCCTCAAGCTTCCGCGACTCTTCTTCGTTCACAATCAGGTCGAAGGCCGCATGGCGAATGCACGAATTTCCTCCACCTGTCCGACATGGAGTCCTTGCTGTGGGTGCGTCGCGACGAACAGGTTCCCCGCTCCGCCCACGACGTCCATGCTCCGCCGCTGTGGGCTCATCAACCCGTTCGCCTGGTTCATCAGCAAGTCGTCGACCATGATGATCGAACGTTGTCGAGAGCCTCTTCTCGCAGCCACTGACCAACGGCCCGCGCCTTCACCCACACACCCGCAGACATCTGGTCCCCGAACCGCGTTCCGATCTCGGCAACGTCATACGGCGCCCCGAGCAGACCGAGGGCAGGTGCGAGCAGCCGATTCGCCGCGCGATCCCATGTGCTCGCCCAGATCAGCCGCACGAGCCCCTCATCAATGAGCTTGTTGAGCTCCACCACGACTTCGGGGTGGAACCAGATTGTGGTCGGGTACGTCATGTCATCGGGGAAATCCAGGTCGAGCCGGACGGTTCGAAGCCGAGGATCGGCGGCGCCCGTGTCGGCCGGATAGGCGAGGAGGGAACCGTCAACGTCCATGAACAGGGGCACCGGACGAGCGACACTATTCGACATGATTGGCTCCGCTCGAGGACGTGAGGCGAGTTGTCAGTGGACTCCAGTCTCGTCCCTGACAGACACCGAGGACCGCATCACTCCACGTGCGCTCTGTGGCAGCTGGCCCTGCGTGTGGTCCTCGCCACCTACCGGTCAGCGGCGTGAGTCTGCGTGGCCGTGTACATATGCCGGCCGATCATGCCGCTCCAGAAGCGGAGCCCGTCGGTCGTCTTGCCCTCGGATCGAGTCACCCGAGTGTCGGCGGCTTCACGACCGAGCATCTGGGCTAGAAACCAATCCACCTGGGCATCGAAGCCAAGCTCATCCGGCACCTCAACACGGTGCGCGAGGTCAGTGTCATCTTCGTAAACCTCGATGACTGCCGTGACCCGCCCCCTTCGATTCGCGGCCAACCCTTCCGCCAGCGCGTCGGCGTCGTCGCGCATCTCGTAAACGCGAACTGCGGGGCCAAGGCCGACGGGCTCAATCTGCGCCCAGTCCTTGAGATCCAGGTGCGCGCGGCTTGCCCAAGCGGCGCACGCGTCCCCCGAACCGGCGAGGATGAATCGTGGAGAGTGGCGGACGATGCGTGTCATTTCGTCACGTTATCGCGGACCTCGGACACTGAGCAGTGACGTTCCTGAGCGGACCGGTCGGTCGATCACTTCTGGGGCGACACTGGGCGGCTCTGTCCGCAGCCAGCTCGAATTCGAACGCGAATGGCGAGCTCGCTGACAGCCCCGTTTGCCCGTCGACTTCGTCTCGAGCGTCCGCAAGGGCATGCCGTTCGGCGTAGCCGCAAGGTCTCGATTCCGCCCAGCGACTCATATTCCAGGATCAGCGCGGCCCCGGAGCCTGGGGTAGGGCCACATTCCTGGGCGGAAGGTGATCGCTCCTGAGGTCCGATCACACTGCTGCGAATCTATAACGTCGCCGTATATTATACGGCTTCTGCACATCGGGCCTCGGTGAGAGATTGACAGATCCGGAGGGCTCGGTCTCGACTGGTTTTGCACCCCGAGCGCTTCTGACGACCCTCGCTCTCGTTCGGTCATGCTCGTGTGGGCCTGACGTCAGACGTCAACACCCAAGTCGGAAGCGACGCTGACTGGCGTGGCGCATCGGCACTCGTCGCGACGCCGGCTGGTCTATTCCGCGATGAGGACGAAGCCTCGCCGCTTGCTTTCCTGGAAAGCATCACGGAGTTCCTGTTCAACTCGATGCTGGAGGTCCGCTGGCACCGCGCAACCGCTCCCGCCTCCCCCGCCAAGTCCGGAACCCTGATCTTCGGAGCACCGCAGCTCCGGTGGCATCTCACGGCGGAGCGGGAGGCAAAGCGGGTGGGTGTGCCCCGCTCGGCAGCGGAAGTGCACACTCACGTGATGGGTCGTGGGGTTCATGGTCGTTCCAATCGCTTGCGACGGTGCCCGAATGAAGCCGGCTGTACGACCAAGCGTGAAGCCACCCTCCGACATCCATCGACCGCGAGCCTGGAGCGTCAATCGGAGGCTCGACTGAAGGGCAGCGGGCACGTTACCCTGATTCCTAATCCGCGAGGTCAGGAGGCAACCCATGGGCAAGCCAACGCACCCCTTGGATGAGAGCGATTCCTCGGCGCCCGTCGAGACGACCCCCTCGCCGCAGCTCGCCCGGAGCCTGCAAGCGACTGCCGCCGTGTGGCGCCAGGTGAAGGCCGAGTTTGGCCTGCTGACGAGCAGCGAGGTCGCTGCGATCCTCGGCACTGACCCGTCGAACGGGAAGTACGTCTCGTCCAAGCAAGCCGCCAATGAGATCGTCGGCGTCCTCCGGGGCCGCGGATACCTCTTTCCCGGTTTTCAGTTCGACCGCGACAGGGGGACCGTCCTGCCGGTCATCGCCCGGCTGATCGAGCTGGCGCACGCGAACCAGTGGGATGAGGAGAGTCTGATCCTGTGGATGCAGTCCCCGTCCACGTCCTTCGAGGACGAGGCCCGGCCGGTCGACCACCTTCGGGACGACCCGGACGCGGTCCTGGCCGCGGCCAGGACCGCATTCGAGGCCGTCTGGTGAGCTGTCCCGCGGCTTTCCGGCCACGGTCGCCGGTCTTGACGTAATGGGACGTTATCGGCGAACGACACCCGCCTCAAAGACCCGGCACGCGACCTGCGCTGACGCACGACGGCGCGGGCGAAAGCCTGCTGAACGGATTCAGCGCATGGCCGTTCCCGCGCGATCCTTAAGAATGCTGCGGCGCGCTCGGGAGGAACTACTCTGTTCACATGAGCGAGCCTGTGACCCCAGCGGACCTGTCGCGCGATCTCCAAGTGACCCAGAAACGGATCCGTGATTATCTTCGCGAGAAATATGGAACGCTCCCGCCGCACGTGTCGCGCTGGTTGCTGACCGACGAGCAGGCCACGGACGTGCGAATCCACTTCAGGTCCTGACAACCCGGCGACGCGTCGCACCTCCAGAGAGAAACGAACTGCCGGGCGAATCAGCCAGCACGATCGAGGGTCGGCCTCGGTCGCGTCGAGGCGGCCGAGGCCGACCCTCATCGCTGCCGGCGGGCATCCGGGCATGAATCGTTCGACATCAGCGGAGGTACCGCACGACGGCATCCACAGCATCCTGCTCGGTGGCTGTGAAAACGAAAGGATCCCAGGGCCCGGCGGCCTGCGATTCAGAATCAGCGAACTGCTGGCGGTCACCGTAGCCAACATAGAAAGCATCCGTGTAAGCGGCCCGGATCAACTCCGGCAGTCCGATCGGAGCCACGACACGCTCGGCATGGCGTGTCCCCCCAGGGTTCGCGACATGCTGAGCAGCCAGATTCCAACCCACCTGGTAAGCGGTCAGCAGCAGGCGCAGGTGTGGTCGCGGATCGATTTCTGTGTCCACGATGACAGCGAGAACCAGTGTGGCGACGGGGAGTTGGTGCGTCTCGTAACCGACGAACCCAGGGACGCTGATGTCCAGCCGGAGGTCTACTGCAATTCGGGTTTCGTGCATGGGAAGCTCCTCGCGATCAGACTCCAGTGAACCGCCTGCCACCGACATGCACCGCACTCCACTGGCGGTGCGTCCGCAGGAGTGCGCTTCAGGCATTGCCGTCGACCGCCGCGGCCCGTTCCGCCAGCGGGCATTTGGTGCACCCCCCGGTCTTCACGCGGTTCGGGACTGGCTGGTGCTGTTTGTGTCCGTGCCTGCACTGCCAGTGGCGTTTGGTGTTCCCGGGCAGGACTTCGGAAGGTTCGACATCGTTCGTCGCCCAGTCCCAATCCAGCATGAGCAGCGGGTAGCGGATGGCAACGTCGTTGAACCCAGGCCACACTTTCCTGTTTGCGCAGTATGGGCAGCTCTGGCCGGCCCGGCGTTTGACAATGACCTGTTCGAAGTCGTGCTTGTTGTTGCAGAGCCACCACGCCTTCTTCCCGCTGCCTGCAAGCTCGGTGCTGGGCGTGCGTGTTCCGTTCTTGGTGGGGTGCCATTCTTCCGACAGCCCAGGGTCAATGTCAGCCAGCGTGTTGAAGCCGAGGAGCGGCTCCAGATTCGCGCAGTATCGGCAGCCCTTCCCCGCCACACGATTAGTGATGAGTGCGTCGTACGGGTGACCTTCATCGCAAAGCCACCAGAACTTGGTTCGACCGTTCCCTGCCACGACATGCTGCGGCGTCTTGTCCCCGTTCATCGTCGGATGCCAGGTTGCAGCGACACGCGGATGTGTGGTTTCCAGGTCGTTCGTGCCGACCTCGATTTTCAGGTTCGCGCACACTGGGCACGCCTTGCCGGAGGCGCGGTTATCCAGGGTTGCCGGGTACGCATGCTCGTTGACGCACAGCCACCAAATCGAGGTTCCCGAGCCGGCCAGAACACGCCCGGGGGTAAGAGTCCCGTTCCGCTCATGGTGCCATTCGAACGACAGGGCGGTGTCGGTCAGGAGCAGTCCGGTCTTCCCCCATTCGACCACGTGTCCGGCGCACACCTGGCAGCCTCGGCCTTTGACCCTGTTGTTCACCGATTGCCCGAACCTGTGCCCAAACGCACACCGCCAGGTGGCCTTCAGCGGGCTCCCGAGCGTAAGTTTGCTCATGTCCACGCGGCGGTTCCCGGCCATGTCCCAGCCGAGTTCCGCGAGGACCGTGCGCAGCTGCACCCCTTCATGCCGATATGGACAGCTGGTCACCCCGCTACTCGCGCTAGCCGTGCCTGCCGGGTGAAGATGCCCTCGGTCGCACGTGAATCCAGGGATGTCGCTCCCTGACGTTGCCGTGCGGCCTGTGTGGTCGGTTCGTTCTGTGTGTTCGAAGAGTGCGGCGTAGTACCCGACGGGCTCGGCGCTCGTTCGTGAGGCCGTCGCGGAGGCGCCGACCGGATGCTTAGTGCGGATGTCGTGCTGGATTGCGGATGCGCTGTTGCCGCTGGCCGTCTCGGCGCGACCCCTCGCGCGGAGCATCATCGGACGCAGGTAGCTCCACAGGTAATCCACCACCCAGCCTGCGCCCTCGTGGACAATGCTGCTGACAACTGCGTTGAGGGTCGCTCGAGCCTGAGCGGAAGCCTGGTCGGGTGCGAAGAATCGCTCGATAAAGGTTCTTGATGTGACCTCTCGTGCCACGTGGACGAGGAGTCTGTACTCAGCGCCGTCCAGCTCGAGTGCGCTCCCCTCTCGCACGCGGCGAAGCACGAATGCCTCCGTCACTGCGGCGAGCAGTGGGGCGTCAATTCGACCTTTCCGGACGAGTTTCCGAAAGAGGACGTCCGCTTCGACGGCATCCGAACCGACCTGGTACTGGGCGTCGGGCGCCGTTCCTGGTCCCACCCACAGGTGGTGACGAAGGCATACGTTGCCGTCGAGGTGCGGGTGCAGCTGAACACTTGCACCCACAGCACACAGCCGGCACATGTACTGGTCAGAGATCCCGGTGAAGCAGCGTTCGCACGTGGCGCCATCAGAATGCAATGGGACGGCAGTCCGGTGGCGCTCGAAGAACCCTTCGTCCAGTCCCCCCTTCCACTCGGCGGTGCGTTCAACCGCCTCGCAGCTCGACAGCCCCGGGTTGTTGTGGGCGACGGCACTCACGAGCAGCGCGGCCTTGTCCTCGGTCAGGAAATTCGACTCAACCAGCCGCGCAAGATGGCTAGCCGCCGTCTCCCTGTGGAGTGGACGCGCTCGGATGGGCAGTGGGCGCTTGAGGTCATGCAGCACGCGGCACCTTCTTCGCATTGGGCTGCTTCTTCTTCGCGCGCTCGATTTCTTTCAATCCCTCTGACTGCTGGGTCGCGGTGATGTCCAGCTCGATTCGGTCGAGTCGTTCAATGGTCAACTTCTCTGCCCGGGGTCCGGGACTCTCGAAGAGGATGTCCTGCGCTCCGCCCATAAGGAGCCGCGCGAGCGAGTTGATATTTCCCTGTGTCCGGTCGAACAGGTAATCTGCTTCCGGAATGGCGAGGTCGCCGGGTTTGTGGCTGTAGAGCAGCAATTCGTTCTCGAACGAGGCCACGATGGACCGCCATGCTTTCCGTTCTTCCGGATTTCCGACGGTGTAGGGCTGCAGCACGGCGTGGGATGCGCGGCCCGCGATTTGCTGGCCACAAATACCGGACATCATGTCGCCTTCGTGGATATTGAATCCGGTGTAGAGAAACGTCGCATGCACGCTGTTCGTGAGGTCCTTCAGCATGCTAGCGCTTCCTACACTCGCGAGATTCTTGCCGCTGAGGTTCTGCAATTCGTCAACGACAACGAGCCTGGTCCGCGCCGCGTTGAGGTGACGTACGACGAGGTACTCGATGTCCTCCTTCGAGTCTCGGGTGCCGACCGGCAGCCCCAGAAACCTCGCAAAGCGAGACATCAAGGCTTTCGGTGTCGTGCCGGCAGGAACGTCAATGCACACAACCGGGATGTGATTGCGCTTTTCCCAGTCTGGGACTTCCTTCTCATACTTGTCGAACACGGCACGCATGGCGCCAATCGCGGCAGTTGTCTTCCCCATTGTCGGTCGCCCTGAAATCATGGTGCCGACACGGCCGACGTGCCGCTTTCGGTTGTACCGGAGGGCAAACAGGACCATTTCCTCGATGGCCAGTACCTGCGGAGTTGAAATCACCACGTCGCTCCCGAGATAGTCAAGGCGGAGGTCGTCAATGCCCATCCGTTCCTCTTCCGACATGGCCACATAGGCTTCCATCGTGGGCATGGTCGGTCGAACCGCTGGATGACGCAGGTATTCAAGAAGACCGTCAACCGTGTCAAGCTGCAGAATGTCGTCGTCAGAGAAGAGCTTCAACTCGACACCGCCTTGTTGCCGGTGGTGCCGTGAATGTCAAAGTCCCGCTCATCGATGGGAGTCGCGGCAGTGCCGTGAACCTCGTACGCCGTTTCGTCCGTCGCTTCCGCTGCTGACATCAGCACCGGCGCAGGCATTCCGCTGAGTTCGTTCCGCTGTTCGGCGACCTTGTTGCGTTCGGCCTCGTCGTCCATCTGCGTTCTGGCTGCCCTGGTCGATGCGAGCACATCTTGCGTCAGCCGCAGCATGCTGGAGTCACCGGTCATCCCCATGTCCTCAAGGATTCGCTTCGCTTCAGTTCGGATGTGGCGGGAGAACGGTTTAGAGAACGCATCTCCGTTCATCCACGAGCATTCAATCCACAACTCGGTGAACGGGTCCATCACCCAGACCGCGCCCGGGTTGTACGGGTCATAGTGCACCGCCCACTTACCGTTGTGAGCTGCGTCGGAGGATTTCAAGAGGCGGTAGGGGTGCAGGAGTACTGAGTCGTAGCGCCGGTAATCGAGCGTGATTCCGTCGGCTTGGATGGTGATGTACTTCACCGGCATCAGGGAGATATAGTCGTCGGCGGTCAAGGGGATGGGCACATATCCAGTCAGCTCGAACATGGCCATGTACATCGAGTTCGGCGTGTGCACGATGCTCGGCTCGATAGGGTCACGCAGGCCCTCGTGCGGACGGTTCTGCCAGACGAGAGTCACCCAGCGGTCGAACAGCTCGCTGAGAGTGTAGATGTCCAGCAGCCCCTCATCGGCTGCAGGGTTGGTGCCCCGGTTCGTGACAGTTCCCCCCGTGAAACCCGGGAGGTGCTGGGCAAACATGGTCTTGATGGAGCCAAAGGTCCGTTCCACGATGGCCTTGTCCGTGGGGGTGTATGTTGACGACTCCGTGATGTCGAACCCGAGTTGCTCGCAGGCAGCGCGGAAGACTGTGGATACGTAGTCAGACCCGTTGTCGGTCATGATGCGCTGCGGAACGATGAACGGCTGCGCAGTCTCATACTGTGCGGCCTCTTCCGGCTCGAGGAGCTTCGCCCAGGGCATCACGGGCAGTTCGTACTTGGTGAAGTGCTCGCCGCCCGGTCGAAGGGGACGAGGAACGACTGCCTTCGCCAGGAGCAGCGCGTGGTCGACTCCCTTCGATGCCTTCATGACGACGCTAGTTGCGATGATGGACCGCGTCGCCTTGTCGACCATGATGGTGAGCACTGCTCGTTTCGGCTTGCCGGTTCCGTTGAGGACCATGATGTCGAAAGGCGATGAGTCGATTTGAACTTCGTGTCCGGGCATAATCGCGGGGCGGCTCTCGAACATCCGGTCTGGGGCGTTGGCTTTCGACCGGCGGTTGGCGGCGTTTCCGAAGGTGTACTGCCCCTTGGTCAGGATGTTGATGTAGCGCCACAGGCTCGTGTGAGGCGGGACGGCAACGCCCTCGCCAGGGAAGCGCCTCAGGAGCTCTTCGCGCAGGTTTTCTGTGATGCGCTCGACCGACCCTGATGAGGCGTTCTTCTCTCGGGCAATGACAATGCGCAGTGCCTCCAAGACGCGGGCGTCGAGTTTGGCCAGAGGCTTCGGCTTGCGGAGCTTGCGCTGGTCGACAAGACCAGCCGTGCCCGACGTCCGGTAGTCGGCAATGCGCCGCCGGAGCGTGCGCATGGAGATGCCGTTCCCAAGCGACGCCAATTCGACGGTCTTTGCAGTCATCCGCTGGGACAGGCTCGTTCGCTTCGGGTCGTACTCCTCGCGAGGCTCGTCTTCCGAACCATCCGTGCGCCTGCCCACGAGCACCTCCTGAATGTGAAGAGCAAGAAATTCAGCATCGGCGCGCCCCTGTCCCGAGACCTTGTCAAGGTCTCGAGGCTCAACGGCGAGCGCCTCAAGCGGTTCCTCCAGCATCAACGGCATCTCGCTGATTGGTGTGACGCTGTATTCGCCCGTGTCCACATTGCGGAACTTCAGGAGGCCACCGTTGACCCCCGCGAGCGTGTGGTTCCCAGTAGTCAAGCGCACCACGGTACCGAGCTGCAGGTTTCGAATCTTGTGCATGTCAGGCCTTCCAGATAGGGGTTGCGGGGGACAGCGGTTGTGCGATGTCAAAGCAGATGTGGCGGGTCCACATCATGTGGTAGAGCTGCGGGAGGTATCTAGCCGGGGATTTCAAGTCCAGGAGCCGGAGCACGTCGGCGAGGGGACGGGCCTCCGTCAGGAACGAAAGGACTCGCTCCGACAGCACGCCATCCGGCGAGCACCGTTGATGCCGGTACGCCGCAAGCCACTCGAGGTTGTGACGGACGACTTGGTGTACTCCCGCGAACACCTCGTAACGCCATCCCGTCTTCTTGCACAATTCCCTGGTCTTACCAAATTGCACTGCGGCCTTTTCATCGATGCGCTCTAACGGCCGCACGTCGTAGAGGACCTGTGAACCGTCGTCGTGGACCGAGAAGAAATCCGGGTAGTGGCGCGTACCGTCAGCGAAAAAGATGCACATGGGCTGGGCCGCAATGGCCCGAACCGGGTGCTGGTAGTCAAGCCACATCAGCGCCGTGTACTCGGTCATGGACTCGTACCAAACGTGCTTGCCGGTCCGTGCAAACCAGTAGTAGCCCTCGTAGTGGCGGCGGTGCTGATATTTCGCCGCCTGCCGCGACAGCCGCGCGGTATGGAGGTTCAGCTTGGTGGCGCCCTTGTCCGCGGTCGCGTGCCGAGGCTTGCCCGTGGCATCCGTCCAAACGAGAACGTCCCGTTTGGCGATGGTGGTGACGTTCTTGAAACCGTCCGGTCGTTTCCTGTTATTGAGTGTCATGCCTAGTTCATGCGCGGGACCCTAATGCCCGCGACGCTTTTTGTCCCGAATCGCGCCCAATTTCATCAAAATAGCTGGAAAAAGTCTCGTTAACGCGTTTTGGCTATTGGTAGGCGGATTGGGTGGTTCGCTATGCTCTGACCATGACTGATCCCCGATTTCGCCCGCGTGCGTACACCCACGAGCCAGGTGCATTCGGAAAGGCCGCAATCATCGAATGGATTCTGCCGGCGAGTGCGTTCGTGCAAGACCGAGTCCAAGCTGCTTGGCTTCAGCACATATACGCCGCGCGAATCACCAGGATGCTTCGGAAGAAGAAAATGACGCTCACGGCGTATGCCGACACCGCCGGTGTCGGTTACGACCGGATGTCGAAAGTGCTCAGGGGTGAGGCCGTGATGCGACTCGAAGACCTCGCCCAATCCGAACGGATCCTCGGAGGCATCCTCGGTCCCCTGCCAGAGAGCCCCGTTCGCGCGTGGGACGGCGACGACTACTGAAGCCTCCCGCCTTAGAGAACATCGCCTAGACCGTGCCTGTAATCGGCGTCGCTATTCGCGAGGCCACCATGTCTGGATTCTCTGCGGCTTCCAAACAGCAACGTAGCCATCACGTCCACCGACTCTCTGGTGCGACCGTCACCGTGGATGGCATTGAATTGCGACGTTGCGTCGCGGGATGTGTTCCAGCCTCAAGCCATAGAGTCGAAGCTGGGGCCGCGTCGGGCGGCGCCAACAAGTCGATTGGCTATTCCCGTAATGACGCAGCAGGCAGTCTCACAGCAGAACAACGCGAACTTTATCTGGTCCATCGCCGACCTCCTTCGTGGGCCGTACAAGCCGCACCAGTACGGGGCAATCGTGCTTCCGTTCACGATCCTGCGCCGCCTCGACTGTGTATTGGACCCGACGAAGCAAGCTGTACTCGACGAGCTGAGAAAGCGCGGCGATTCCCCGGCCGCTGCAGTGTTTCTAACCAAGGCATCCGGCAATAGTTTCTACAACACGTCGGCCTTCACCCTGCAGTCCCTGGTTGGCGACTCGGCATCGATAAAGGCGAACCTGGTCGACTACCTCCACGGCTTCTCAGAAAACGTCCGAGACATCTTTGAGCGCTTCGAATTCGAGAAACAGATCGAGAAGTTGGATGCCGAGGATCTCCTCTACCTCCTCACTCAACGCTTTGCAGCCATCGACTTGCACCCACAGAAGGTGTCGAACATCGAGATGGGCCTCATGTTCGAAGAACTCATCCGCAAGTTCGCAGAAAATTCGAACGAAACAGCCGGCGAACACTTCACCCCGCGTGAAGTCATCCGACTGATGGTGAGCTTGCTGTTCATTGCCGACGACGAGGCGCTCAGCGAAAAGGGTGTCGTGCGCTCGATCTACGACCCAACCGCCGGAACCGGCGGCATGTTGTCTGTCGCCGATGAGTACTTGCTCGGCCACAACCCCGATGCCCGACTCGTCATGTACGGCCAAGAGATCAACGGCGAGTCCTACGCCATCTGCAAAGCAGACCTCGTCATCAAAGGTCAGGACATAAATCACATCGTGCTCGGTGACACTCTTACCGACGATGGACTCGTTGGCGAAACCTTTGACTACTGTCTCTCGAACCCACCTTTCGGCGTTGACTGGAACAAGCAGAAGCCAGCCGTCCTCAAGGAACACGAGGAGCACGGCTTTGAGGGCCGTTTCGGACCCGGACTTCCACGCGTATCCGACGGGTCCCTATTGTTCCTGCTTCACCTGGTGAAGAAGTTACGTCCGAAGGTCAAGGGTGGCGGCCGCGCCGGCATCGTTCTCAACGGTTCCCCGCTATTCACCGGAGGGGCGGGCTCCGGCGAGTCAGAGATCCGCCGCTACCTGCTGGAAAACGATCTCCTCGAGGCAATCGTCGCCCTGCCAACCGACATGTTCTACAACACCGGCATCGCCACCTACCTGTGGATAATCGACAACGACAAGCGGCCGGAACGTCGCGGCACTGTGCAGCTGATCGACGGCACCAGCTTCTCGCACAAAATGCGCAAAACTCTCGGCTCCAAACGCAAGGAACTCGGTCCCCAGGACATCGCTCGCATCGTGCAGCTCTACGGGGGTGCCGAAGAGTCAGACTTGTCCAAGACCTTCAAGAACGAGCACTTCGGTTACCGCACTATTACGGTGGCGCGCCCGCTGCGCCTTAACTGGGCACTTACACCTGAACGTCTTGGGACTGCACTAAAGGCCAAGGCTTTTGTCAAGCTCACCGATGCGGACCGCCAGGCGCTCTTCGCCGCACTGGCGGAACCCGTCGAAACCAAGCCGGTGACAGATGCGGCTGCTCTTGCGAAAAGGGTGAAGCAGCACACCTCGACTGCCGGCGTCCTCCTCACCGCTCCCCAGTTGAAGGCCCTCCTCACGGGCCTTTCGGAGCGCGACGATTCAGCCCCGCTCGTTACGGATGCCAAAGGGAACACCACGCCCGACACGGATGCCCGCGATACCGAGAACGTGCCCCTCGGCGAGGACATCCACGAATATTTTGCCCGCGAAGTGCTTCCGCATGCGCCGGATGCTTGGATTGACGAATCGAAGACGAAGATCGGCTATGAGATCCCTTTCACCCGATATTTCTACACTTACGTCCCACCACGCCCTCTCGATGAGATCGACGCAGACCTCAACAAGCTCATTGGAGAGATCACCGAGCTCCTGAACGAGGTCGAGAAGTGACCTCTAGGCCATATAACGCATACGTGAATACGGACATCGAGTGGCTGGGGAGAGTGCCGGCCACTTGGCTCGTCAAGCCGATCAAGCTGGTGGCCGAGATGATTGCGGGCGGGACGCCTGACACCGAGAACCGAGACTACTGGGCGGAACCGGAGTCTGGAACAGGGTGGGTGGCAATTTCGGACATGAGCACGACTGCCTCGGTTGTCAGTACGACGAAGACTTTGACCGACGCTGGCATCGCTGCGGCACGCCTCACTCCGGGCGAGGCAGGCACAGTCCTCTTCGCAATGTATGCGAGTGTCGGTGAGGTATCTCAACTAGCCATGCGCGCCACTTGGAATCAAGCATTGCTGGGGCTCCAACCGATAGAGGGGGTGGTGAGTTCCCAGTTTTTGTTCTATGCGCTGAAGAGTGCCAAAGCTCAGCTCCCGTTCCTCTACCGGAGCAACACACAAAACAACCTAAATGCGCAGCAGGTCTCGAACATCAAGCTACCGATTCCATCGGTCGCTGAGCAGAATCAAATTGTCGCCTACTTGGGCGTCCAGACGGCGAAGATCGACATGCTCATCGAGAAGCAGGAGCGGTTGGTCGAGACGCTGGCCGAGCGGCTCGATGCGGGGTGGTCCTCAGCCGTCAGCGACTTGATGCGCGACTTCCCGAGCGCGCCCTTGCGGCGAGTCATCGAGTCGATAGTGGATGGCCCGTTCGGCTCGTCGTTGACATCCGCACACTATTCGGACGGCGGCGCGAGCGTTGTACGACTGGGCAATATCGGGATAGATGAATTTAAGATGGTTGACCGAGCGTTCGTACCCCTCGAGTACGCGCAGTCATTGAGCGCGCATGCGATGCGACCGGGTGACATCGTGGTGGCTGGCCTCGGTGACGAACGGATGCCTCTTGGTAGAGCAGCAATTGTCCCAGAAACTTTTGGCACCGGAATCGTCAAAGCTGACTGCTACCGGGTGCGTCCGGGGCCCCGAGTTACCGCCGAATATATAAGTTGGGTGCTGTCTTCACCGCAATCTCGGACACAATTCCGTGCTTTGAGTCGCGGCTCAACTCGCCAACGTCTGAATACCCAGGTTGTGCGAGACGTGGTGATTCCGATACCCACTCTGGCAGTACAAACAGATGCAGTGGCTCAGGCCCACGGAGCCCGGGAGGCGAATTCGACGCTCGCAGCGAAGGCCCGCGAGATGATCGACATACTCAAAGAACGGCGCCAGGCGCTGATCAGCGCAGCGGTGACGGGGAAGATCGACGTGAGGGGGCTCGTCTGATGGATAAGCATAACGAGTATTGGTTCGAGGATGAACTGGCTGTCTATCTGGCGGCCACAGGGTGGGAGTATTCGACGGATGACACGGGCTACGACCGAGAGCTGGCACTCTTCCCAGACGACGTATTCGGCTGGTTGGAGGACACCCAGGGCTCCGCGCTCGCCCAGCGGATCAAGACGTCCGACCCCGAGCCGCTTCGAGCGAAGGCCAGGAGGCAACTGCTGACCCGTCTCACCCAGGTGCTCGACAAGCCCTTTGAACAGGGCGGCGGCACGCTCAGCGTGCTGCGACACGGGTTCAAGGACGTGTCGACGCAGTTTGATATGTGCCAGTTCCGCCCATCGCAGCAGCTGAATCCGGCCACGCTGGTGCGCTATGCCCAGGTTCGACTGCGTGTCATGCGCCAGGTTCACTACTCGACATCGAATCAGAAGAGCCTCGACCTGGTGTTCTTCGTCAACGGGTTGCCGGTGGCGACCATGGAGGTGAAGACGGATTTCACGCAGTCGGTCGAGGATGCAATCATCCAGTACCGGAAGGACCGCACCCCGAAGGACCTTGTCACCAAGAGGAGAGAGCCGCTTCTCGGCTTCGGAAACAGGGCACTGGTCCACTTCGCCGTCTCCAACTCAGAAGTGTGGATGAGTACTCGGCTCGACGGGGAAAAGACTACTTTCCTGCCATTCAACATGGGAAATGATGGCGGCAAGGGAAACCCCCCGAACCCCGACGGCTCGCCTACTTCATACTTATGGGAGCGGGTCTTGCAGCGAGATTCTTGGCTAGAGATCATTGGCAAGTTCCTCCACGCCAGCTCCTGGAAAGAAACGGACGCCGTGACCGGCGAGGTGTCTGCGAGGGAATCCCTGCTGTTCCCCAGATTCCACCAATGGGAGTCAGTGACCTCGCTAGTGCAGGCCGCTCGCGAGGAAGGCCCTGGACATCGGTACCTGATCCAGCACAGCGCCGGCTCGGGCAAGACGAACTCGATTGCTTGGACAGCCCACCAACTGAGCTCACTGCACGATGCGGCCGGCAAGAAGATGTTCGACTCTGTGATCGTTGTCACCGACCGCACCGTGCTGGACGACCAGTTGCAGGACGCGATCTACCAGATCGACCACAAATCCGGGGTAGTGGTCCCGATCACGCGCGGCGGCGCGGACTCGAAGTCCGCAGCGTTGACGAAGGCCCTCACCGACCGCGCGCAGATCATCATCGTCACGATCCAGACGTTCCCCTTCGCGCTCAAGGCGATTAGGACATCCGGGGCGCTCGTCGGTCGCAGCTTTGCAGTCATTGCCGACGAGGCCCACTCATCGCAAACCGGCAACACCTCCGCGCAGCTTAAGCACGTGCTCTCGCCAGACGAACTCGCCGACCTGGCAGATGGGGGCGAGATCGATATTGAAGCATTGCTCGCCGCAGAAATGGCCGAGAAGGCGACCGCCGCCAACATCAGCTTCTTCGCATACACGGCCACCCCGAAAGCGAAGACCTTGGAGCTGTTCGGGCGCCTTGGTGACGACGGGTTGCCGCACCCGTTCCATGTCTACACGATGCAGCAGGCCATTGAGGAGGGGTTCATTCTCGACGTTCTACAGAATTACACACCATACAAACTCGCGTTCAAACTCGCGCACAACGGTCGCGAATACGACAGCGAAGACCCGCTGGTCGATAAGACCCAGGCGGCCAAGGACATCATGCGGTGGGTGAAACTCCATGATTACAATATCGCGCAGAAGGTCGCTGTGATCATCGAACACTTCCGCGACAACATTGCCTGGCGCCTCAACGCGCAAGCCAAGGCCATGGTCGTAACCGGCAGTCGCATCGAGGCCGTGCGCTACAAACGAGCCTTCGACAAGTACGTCAAGGACCGTGGGTACGTTGGGCTGCAGGCGCTCGTCGCGTTTTCCGGTGAGGTGACGGATCTGGAGGCCGGCGAGCTGTCCGTGACCGAAGCCACAATGAATCCAGGTCTCAAGGGACGCAGCCTCCCTCAGGCGTTTGCCAGTGGCGACTATCAGGTCATGTTGGCGGCCAATAAGTACCAGACTGGGTTCGATCAGCCGTTGCTCGTAGCCATGTACGTGGACAAGAAGCTGTCCGGAGTGACCGCCGTGCAAACCTTGTCACGGCTCAACCGCACCGCAACGGGCAAAGACCAAACATTCGTTTTGGACTTCGTCAACGATCCACAGGAAATCCTCGCGGCCTTCCTTCCGTATTACAGGCAAGCATCGCTCGCCGATGTCTCCGACCCGAACATCATCCACGACCTGCAGAACAAACTCGACCAGGCCCTTATCTACGAAGAGTCCGAAGTCGATGGCGCCGCGAAGGCGTGGGTGTTCGACCAGGGCAACAACATACTCACCTCGTGGCTGACTCCCGCTAAGCAGCGTTTTGCTGGCCAGTACGCTGCCGCGGTCGCTGCTGCAGATGCCTCGCGTCTTGAGGAGCTGGAACTCTTCCGCAGCGATCTGAACTCATTCATCCGGGCGTACGATTTCCTCTCTCAACTCATCAACTACCACGACACTGGCCTCGAGAAGCGATCGATTTTCTACCGGTTGCTCGCACCACTGATCAGCAGCGAGAACCGCGACCGCTCGATCGACCTCTCCGGGGTCAAACTGACGCACTACAGCCTTCGACCGGAAGAGGCCGAGGATTTGCAACTCTCAGATGACGGCGACCCGCTCAAGCCGTTCTCGGCCGCGGGTTCGGGCACCGCTATGGATCCGGAGTTCGTTCGTCTGCGTCAAGTCATAGACAAAATGAACACGCTCTTCGAAGGCGATGCGCTGACCGAAAACGACCTCGTCGGCTTCACCGGATACGTTGGCGGCAAGTTCGCTGAGAACTCAGTGCTGCGTGGACAGGCGAAGGCGAACACCCTAGAACAATTCTTGGGCAGCCCCGATCTGACCGAGGCATTCCAAGATGCGGTTATCGCCTCAGATGAGAACTTCCGTTCCATGAGCGAGCAGGTGCTCGGCAGCAAGAAGATCCAGAAGGCGATACTTGAGCTGCTTGCACGCGAGTTCTACGGAAAGCACGGGCGCGCCGGCGCAGCCTAAATCGAACAGTAAGGGAGTGTGCTTGACCTCGAAGGGGAGGAGTGTGACCGTGGCAATCGGGCGTCACGCCATACAGTCCGGATGCGACTTCGTGGGCCAAGGGGGCTGGTAGCCCTCTGGCCATTGAGTGGCATGGTCCCAGTATCCGGCACTTTCGAGTTGCGAATGCTCCCATCCGACAGTTCCGCTCAGGTTTGTGCCGCTGAGGTCGGCCTCATCGAGGATCGTCTCCCGGAGATTGGCGCCTCTAAAGTCAGCCTCTTGCAGAATGGCGCCGGCCAGATTGGCGCCCTCGAAGTTCGCATTCTCGAATTTCGAACACAGGAAATAAGCCCCCTGGAGTTGCGAATCCTTGAAGTTCGCCGACGCCGCCTCTGCGTACGACATGTGGGCACTGTCCCACGTCACGTCGGAGAAGTCCGCCCCAGCAATGTTCGCTGACAGGAGGTGAGATTCACCGATTCGGGCTCTGTGCAGCCTCGCTCCAGTCAAGACTGGATACATGAGACGAAGATGGCTTACTTCGATCCCAGTCATATCGCGGTTCGAAAAATCGATTCCTTCAATATAGGGGCCAGAATACGTTGTGAGTTCAGAGACCACTTGGAGCGCTACTCGAATGTCCACGGGGAGTGGACTTCCACTTCCGGGAGCCGCCACGGCCAGATTGTCTGATTGATGCTTAATGAACGAGGCCAAAACCAGCGCCACTGTATCCCGATCACGGGTCGAATCGGCGGCCAGGCGCCCCAGAGCGTGGATCCCACCAATGCGAGTAGCCACGCTCGCGAGATCCCCGATGTGGTCAATCGCTGCCGTGAAACGATCAGTCCGGTTGGAGTCCCGGTCGAGTTCCTGCCGCGTGAAGGTCAAGTACAGAGTGACCAGGGCAATGACGCCACCAGCACACCACAGGACTGACTGGCGAAAATTCGCCACGGCCGATTCGCGGACCGAGCCAGTCACGCCGGGCATTTGGAATGTGACGATTTGGACGGGGAAAACGAAAGCCACGATAAGTGCAGCCAGCACAGCGGCAGAGGCGCAAACCAGGTAGCCCTTTCTCGTCATGCGCCAGCGACCTGACGGATACCTGAGCCGTAACCCGGAGGCGACAGAGATTGCGAGAAGCCCTCCCCCGCACAGTAGGACTCCTAGTCGCAGGGCATCGACGGCAGCCTGCGCCCCGCCGCCTCTAACTTCTGGAAACTGCCATGAAACAAGTGGCTCGGCGGCCAGAAGCAAAATGAGCAAAACGAGGGCAAGCGCCCAGCGCACCCACCGTCCGCTCCTCAGGAAATCAGTGACGTAATACTTGCCACCCGGCTTCCTCAGGATGTTGCGTGCTTTGCGCGCAACCGCTATGGCTACAAAACTAGTAAGGCAACCGGCAAGTGCCCAAAACCGCAGGTGAGCGGCGCTTGCAGGGAGATCCATGGCACCTGAAGCGGACAGCGCGCGGGCAATGGGCGCCGGAAAAACAAACACACCCAGGATCACGACTCCGATGGCGGTTCGGAACAAAGCCCACCGGATGCTCCACACCCAACCCGCAGTTGCTCGATGGCCAAGTGCTGACCTCATCGAGAGCCCCTTTCGTCACGGTTATCGTTCTGCTCAGCCGATGATGGATACGAGCGTTCTTGTCTAGCTGGATGAGCGGCGCTTACGGCGCCGCGATGAGGTCACAGGCCAACGTTGCTCGCCCTCACCGACGCTCACACTGAATCTGCCGCCGTGCTCGATTCACGCGGTTGGCAAATGGCCCGAGCCCGGGTCCGTTGGCATAGCCCTGGCAGCACTGACGAGGGCTGAACTCACACTCTTCGCGTAGTTGGACCGTTCCAAGATAGTTGTCACACTGGCCACGCAATCAAACTTGTGACAACTATCTTGGAACGTTGGCCAACTGCATCGGTATCTCACAGTGCGCCCAGGGGCTGCTGCGCTGCTCCTTAGAAGTCCCAGTCCGAGTCTTCGGTGTTGACGGCCTTGCCGATGACGTACGAGGAGCCGGACCCGGAGAAGAAGTCGTGGTTCTCGTCGGCGTTCGGTGACAGGGCCGACAGGATCGCCGGGTTCACGTCGGTGACCGACTTCGGGAACATGGGCTCGTAGCCGAGGTTCATCAGCGCCTTGTTGGCGTTGTAGTGCAGGAACTTCTTGACGTCCTCGGTCAGGCCGACCTCGTCGTAGAGGTCCTGCGTGTACTGGATCTCGTTCTCGTAGAGCTCGAACATCAAGTTGAACGTGTAGTCCTTGATCTCGTCGCGACGCTCCTGGGAGACCCGTTCGAGACCCTTCTGGAACTTGTAGCCGATGTAGTAGCCGTGCACCGCTTCATCCCGGATGATCAGGCGGATGAGGTCGGCCGTGTTGGTGAGCTTGGCGCGGCTCGACCAGTACATCGGCAGGTAGAAGCCCGAATAGAAGAGGAACGACTCGAGCAGGGTCGAGGCGACCTTGCGCTTGAGGGGGTCGTCGCCCTGGTAGTACTCCATCACGATGGAGGCCTTCTTCTGCAGGTTCACGTTCTCGGTCGACCAGCGGAACGCCTCGTCGATCTCCTTCGTGGAAGCCAGGGTCGAGAAGATCGACGAGTAGCTCTTCGCGTGCACCGACTCCATGAACGCAATGTTCGTGTAGACGGCTTCCTCGTGCGGGGTGATCGCGTCGGGGATGAGCGAGACGGCGCCGACGGTGCCCTGGATCGTGTCGAGCAGGGTCAGCCCGGTGAACACGCGCATGGTGAGCTGCTGCTCGACCGGGGTGAGCGTGTTCCAGGACTGCACGTCGTTGGAGAGGGGGATCTTCTCGGGCAGCCAGAAGTTGTTGACGAGGCGGTTCCAGACCTCGACGTCTTTCTCGTCTTCGATCTTGTTCCAGTTGATCGCGTCAACGTGGGAGACGAGCTTGAGCTTGTCAATCATGGGTATCTTCCTTCAGTGGTTCGTAAATCGAGCTTGTCGAGATCGGCATTCGTGGTCTCGACAAGCTCGACCACCGGTGCATACGTTAAGGCTGTCGCCTTAAAGCATACAGCTGACGCAATTGTCCACCTCTGTGCCTTCCAGCGCGAGCTGGCGGAGACGGATGTAGTAGATGGTCTTGATGCCCTTGCGCCAGGCGTAGATCTGGGCCTTGTTGATGTCGCGGGTGGTCGCGGTGTCCTTGAAGAAGAGCGTCAGCGACAGGCCCTGGTCGACGTGCTGGGTAGCAGCCGCGTAGGTGTCGATGATCTTCTCGGCGCCGATCTCGTACGCGTCCTGGTAGTAGTCCAGGTTGTCGTTCGTGAGGAACGGCGCCGGGTAGTAGACGCGGCCGAGCTTGCCTTCCTTGCGGATCTCGATCTTCGAGGCGATCGGGTGGATCGACGAGGTCGAGTTGTTGATGTAGGAGATCGACCCGGTCGGCGGCACGGCCTGCAGGTTCTGGTTGTAGATCCCGTGCTCCATGACGGATGCCTTCAGCTCGGCCCAGTCGGCCTGGGTCGGGATCGCCACGCCGGAGGTCTCGAACAGCTCGGAGACCCGCGGGGTCGCCGGCGTCCAGGCCTGGTCGGTGTACTTGTCGAAGAAGGCGCCGGATGCGTAGGTCGAGTCCTCGAAACCATCGAAGGCACGGCCGCGCTCGATCGCGAGCTTGTTCGAAGCCCGCAGCGCGTGGAACACCACCGTGTAGAAGTAGATGTTGGTGAAGTCGATGCCCTCTTCGCTGCCGTAGTAGATGCGCTCACGGGCGAGGTAGCCGTGCAGGTTCATCTGGCCGAGGCCGATGGCGTGCGACTTGTCGTTGCCGTCCTCGATCGAGCGAACCGAGGAGATGTGGCTCTGCTCGGAGACCGAGTTGAGGCCGCGGATCGCGGTCTCGACCGTGTGGCCGAAGTCGGGCGAATCCATCGACAGGGCGATGTTCATCGACCCGAGGTTGCAGGAGATGTCCTTGCCGATCTTGTCGTACGACAGGTCCTCGTTGTAGGTCGTCGGGGTGGCGACCTGAAGGATCTCCGAGCACAGGTTGGACATGTTGATGCGGCCCTTGATCGGGTTCGCCGCGTTGACGGTGTCCTCGAACATGATGTACGGGTAGCCGGACTCGAACTGGATCTCGGCGAGCGTCTGGAAGAAGTCGCGGGCCTTCATCTTCGACTTCTTGATGCGCGGGTCGTCGACCATCTCGTGGTACTTCTCGCTGACCGAGATGTCGGCGAACGGCACGCCGTAGACGCGCTCGACGTCGTACGGCGAGAACAGGTACATGTCCTCGTCCTTCTTCGCGAGCTCGAAGGTGATGTCCGGGACGACAACGCCGAGGGACAGCGTCTTGATGCGAATCTTCTCGTCGGCGTTCTCACGCTTGGTGTCGAGGAAGCGCATGATGTCGGGGTGGTGCGCGTGCAGGTACACCGCGCCGGCACCCTGGCGGGCGCCGAGCTGGTTGGCGTAGCTGAAGGAGTCTTCGAGGAGCTTCATCACGGGGATGATGCCGCTGGACTGGTTCTCGATCTGCTTGATCGGCGCGCCGGACTCACGGATGTTGGTGAGCAGCAGCGCGACGCCGCCGCCACGCTTGGACAGCTGCAGCGAGGAGTTGATGGCGCGGGAGATCGACTCCATGTTGTCTTCGATGCGAAGCAGGAAGCAGGACACGAGTTCGCCGCGCTGCGCCTTGCCCGAGTTGAGGAAGGTCGGGGTGGCCGGCTGGAAGCGACCGGCGATGATCTCCTCGACGAGGGAAACCGCGAGCTTCTCGTCGCCCTGGGCGAGACCGAGCGCGGTCATCACGACGCGGTCCTCGAAGCGCTCGAGGTACCGCTTGCCGTCGAAGGTCTTCAGCGTGTACGAGGTGTAGTACTTGAACGCGCCGAGGAAGGTCTGGAAGCGGAACTTCTTCTCGTAGGCGAGGTCGTTGAGCTTCGTGATGAACTCGAACGAGTACATGTCGAGAACGGCCTGCTCGTAGTACTCCTTCTCGACCAGGTAGTCGAGGCGTTCGCGCAGCGAGTGGAAGAACACCGTGTTCTGGTTGACGTGCTGCAGGAAGTACTCCCGCGCGGCCTCACGGTCCTTGTCGAACTGGATCTCGCCGTTCGGGCCGTACAGGTTGAGCATGGCGTTGAGGGAGTGATAATCCATCTCCGCGCCAACGGGCGAGGAGAGCGGCGTCGACTTCACGGCTGTTGCTTCCAAAATGATTCCAATCCTTCGTGGACGATGCGCACATCGTCCGGTGTTCCGAATACTTCAAATCGATACAGGTGGGGAACGTTGCACTTCTCGGCGATGATGTCCCCCGCGAGGCAGTACGCCTCGCCGAAATTCGTGTTGCCGGCGCTGATCACGCCGCGGATCAGTGAGCGGTTCTTCTCATCGTTGAGGAACCGGATCACCTGCTTGGGGACCGCTCCCCCCTGTCCGCCCCCGCCATAGGTCGGGATGCAGAGCACGTAAGGTTCCTCGGCCTGCAGCGGCTCGTCCCTGGCGTAGAGCGGGATGCGCGCCGCGGGAAGGCCGAGCTTCTCCACGAACCGGCGGGTATTGCCGGACGTGCTGGAGAAATAGACAAGCTCAGTCATTGGGCACCCCCTCGGTGGTTGGGAGCCGGCCGGTTGGACGTGTCGAAACTACGCGATACGTGCGGCCAGCTCGTTGATCTTGTCCGGGCGGAAACCGGACCAGTGGTCCTCGTCGGTGATGACAACCGGAGCCTGCAGGTAGCCCAGGGCCTTGACCGCCTCGAGCGCCTTCTCGTCGACCGACAGGTCGAAGATCTCGTACTCGAGGCCCTTGTTGTCCAGGGCACGGTATGTCGCCGTGCACTGCACGCAGGAAGGCTTGGTGTAGACCGTAATTGCCATCGCTGGGGGCCTCTCTCTGGCTCAAAAGGTGTGGATTCAGGTGTTCGGTTTATGCGCCGAACTGTTGATTCAATACTACATCTAGTGATTGAGCCTAGGAACGGCCACTACATGCAGTAATTACAATTATGTGGTTATCCACCGACATTCCACCGGTTCTGCACAGCCTCGGCGGGCTCGGTTGGGCCATTTTCCGCGGTGCCGCGGCGAGTTATCCACAGGCCCGAAAGGGGGTGCCCGGTTTCCCTGTGGAATTCACGGCGGCGTGTCGCACCGGCATGCGAAAGGCCCCGGCGTCCGAAGACGACCGGGGCCCGATGTTCGACTGCCGCGAGTCAGCGGCCACCAGCCCGTCGCTTGTTGTACACGTCGAAGGCGACGGCGAGGAGCAGCACGAGGCCCTTCACGGCCTGCTGCCATTCGATGCCGATGCCGAGGATCGACATACCGTTGTTCAGCACGCCGATGATCAGGCCACCGATGATCGCCCCGCCGATGGTGCCGATGCCGCCCTGGACCGCCGCACCGCCGATGAACGCGGCCGAAATAGCCTCGAGCTCGAAGCCGTCACCGGCCTTCGGGCCGGCCAGGTTCAACCGAGCCGTGAAGATGAGGCCGGCCAGCGCGGCCAGGGTTCCCATGTTCACGAACAGGTAGAAGTCGACCTTGCGGGTCTTGATGCCGGAGAGTTCCGCCGCGTGGCGGTTGCCGCCGATCGCGTAGATGTGCCGGCCGAAGACCGTGCGGTTCATCACGATGCCGTAGACGAACACGAGCACGGCCAGCACGATCAGGGTCACCGGGATGCCCTTGTACGCGGCGAGCGCGTACGCGAAGAAGCCGATGGCGAGCGTGATGAGCACGAGCTTGGCGACGAACCAGACGAGCGGCTCGACCTCCTGGCTGTACTTCTGGCGACCGATTCGCGTGCGAACCTGCTGGGTGATCAGGGCGAGGATGGCCAGCGCCGCGACGCCGAGGGTGAGCGGATCCAGCTCGTACTCGCCGAACAGGTCGGTGAGGAATCCGTTGCCCAGGGCGCGGTACTCGCTCGGGAACGATCCGATGTTCGAGTTGCCGAGCACGACGAGGGCGAGGCCACGGAAGATGAGCATGCCGGCCAGGGTCACGATGAACGCGGGAATCCCTACATAGGCGATCCAGAACCCCTGCCAGACGCCGACGAGGGCGCCGATTCCGAGCGAGAGGATGATCGACAGCCACCACGGGAGGCCCCAGTGCACCGCGAAGACGCCCGAGCAGGCGCCGACGAAGGCGGCGACCGAGCCGACCGACAGGTCGATGTGGCCGGCGATGATCACCATGACCATGCCGACGGCGAGCACGAGGATGTACCCGTTCTGCACGATCAGGTTAGAAATGTTCTGGGGCCGAAGCAGGATGCCGTCGGTCAGGAAGGCGAACAGCACAACCACCAGGACCAGGGCGATGAAGATGCCGTTCTTGCCCAGGTCGCTGATGACGTGGCTGACCCAGGAGGCGGCCTTGGCGACCGTCCCGGGCTCGTCGGATCCGGTGGTCGGCTTGGTGTCGAGATCACTCATTGTTTCTCCTTATCCGCAGCGCCGACGCTAGCGGGCCTTTTCCATGGTCATGTGCTTGATGAGGGTCTCCGGGGTTGCTTCCTTGATCGGGAACTCCCCTGTGATCCGGCCCTCGGAAATCGTGTAGATGCGGTCGCTGATGCCGAGCAGTTCCGGCAGCTCGGAGGAGATCACGATGACTCCCTTGCCCTGCGCCGCGAGCTTGTTGATGATCGTGTAGATCTCGTACTTCGCGCCGACGTCGATCCCGCGGGTCGGCTCGTCGAGGATGAGCACGTCCGGGTCGGCGTAGATCCACTTCGAGAGCACGACCTTCTGCTGGTTCCCGCCCGAGAGCTTGCCTGTCTTCACAAGAACGCTGGGGGCCTTGATGTTCATGCTCTTGCGGAACTCGTTGGCGACCTTGAACTCTTCGTTGTCGTGCACCAGGCCGCGCCGCTCGAGCTTCTTCAGCGATGCCATCGAGATGTTGCGCTTGATGTCCTCGATCAGGTTGAGGCCGTAGGTCTTGCGGTCCTCGGTCGCGTAGGCGATGCCGTTGTCGATGGCCTCGGACACCGTGCGGGTCTTGATCTCGATGCCGTGCTTGAGCACGCGGCCGGAGATCTTGCTGCCGTAGGACTGGCCGAACAGGCTCATCGCGAACTCGGTCCGCCCCGCTCCCATCAGCCCGGCGATGCCGACGATTTCCCCGGCGCGGACGTTGAGGTTGACGTGGTCGACGACGATGCGCGACGTGTCCTGCGGGTGGTAGGCCGTCCAATCCTCCACGCGCAGGATCTCCTCGCCGATGTTGGGCGTGTGGTCCGGGTAGCGGTGTTCGAGGTCGCGGCCGACCATGTCCTTGATGATGCGCTCTTCGGTGACGTCGGTCTTGGCGATCGTCTCGATGGCCTTGCCGTCCCGAATGACGGTGACCGCGTCGGAGACCTTCTTGATCTCGTTGAGTTTGTGGCTGATGATGATCGACGTGATGCCCTGGCCCTTGAGGTGCAGGATCAGGTCGAGCAGGTGGTCGGAGTCCTCGTCGTTCAGGGCCGCGGTCGGCTCGTCCAGGATGAGGAGCTTGACCCGCTTGGACAGGGCCTTGGCGATCTCGACCAGCTGCTGCTTGCCGACGCCGATGTCCATGATCTTGGTGGTCGGGTTCTCGCGCAGCCCGACCCGGGCGAGCAGTTTCGCGGCCTCGTGATTGGTCTTGTCCCAATCGATGAGGCCGAAGCCGCCCTTTTGCTCGTTGTTGAGGAAGATGTTCTCCGCGATGGAGAGGTAGGGGCTGAGCGCCAGCTCCTGGTGAATGATGACGATGCCCTTGGCTTCCGAGTCCCGGATGTCCTTGAACTCGACGACCTCGTCCTCGAAGACGATGTCGCCCTCGTAGGTCCCGTGCGGATACACCCCGCTCAGGACCTTCATCAGCGTCGACTTGCCGGCGCCGTTCTCGCCGCAGATGGCATGGACCTCGCCGCGTCCGACGTCGAGCGTGACCTCTGACAAGGCCTTCACGCCGGGGAACGTCTTGGTGATGCTCCGCATCTCAAGGATGTTGGTGGTCACGTGAGTACCCTCTTCATTCGCCTATCTGCTTCCTTGCTGGATAGTGCCGGGCCGGCCGGTGGGACAAAGTTACTCCCCCACCGGCCGGACCGCACTGTGTTTCTAGCTGTGTTTCTTGCCAGCGACCAGCGGTTGTTAGCCGTTGATTTCCGCGTCGGTCCAGTAGCCGGAGTCAACGAGGACCTTGGTGACGTTGTCCTTCACCACGATCTGCGAGTCGAGCAGGTAGGAGTCGACGACCTTCTTGCCGTTGTCGTAGTCCTTGGTGTTGTTGACCTCGGGCTTGTCGCCGTTCAGCAGGGCAACAGCCATGTCCACGGCCACCGAAGCGAGCTTGCGCGTGTCCTTGAAGATGGTGCTGTACTGCTCGCCGCCGTTGATGGCCTTGACCGAGTCGAGTTCGGCGTCCTGGCCCGAGATGATCGGCCATTCGGCTCCGGTCGAGTATCCCGCGCCCTCGAGTGCGGAGATGATGCCGCGCGAGATGCCGTCATAGGGCGACAGCACCGCGTTGACCTTGGAACCGTCGGAGTATGTGGAGGTCAGGATGTCCTCCATGCGGCTCTGCGCGGTTTCGCCGTCCCAGCGGAGCGTGGCAACCTGCTCGATCTTGGTCTGCTTGCTCTTGACGACGAGGGTCTTGTCGTCGATCAGCGGCTGCAGAACATCCATCGCGCCGTCGAAGAAGAAGAAGGCGTTGTTGTCATCCAGCGAGCCGGCGAACAGCTCGATGTTGAACGGGCCCTTGGGAGCGTCGGCGGCAGCCTTGCCCTCGAGGTCGGTGAGGCCAAGTCCGTTCAGCAGCGAGGTTGCCTGCTGCTGGCCGACCTTGAAGTTGTCGAACGACGCGTAGTAGTTGACGTTCTCGGTGTCGCGGATGAGGCGGTCGTACGCGATGACGGGGATGTCCGCGTCGGCGGCATCCTGCAGCACGCTGGTGAGCGTGGTGCCGTCGATCGACGCGATGATCAGGGCTTCCGCGCCCTTGGTGATCATGTTCTCGATCTGCGATACCTGCGTGGGGATGTCGTCCTCTGCGTACTGCAGGTCGACCTTGAAGCCCTGTTCTTCGAGCTGGCTCTTGACGGCGTTGCCGTCGGCGATCCAGCGCTCGGAGCTCTTGGTCGGCATCGCGACGCCGATGAGTCCGCCGTCGCCCTTGCCGGAGCCGCCGCCATCGTTGCTTCCGGAGGAGCAGGCAGCCAGCGAAACAACCATGGCGCCAGCGGCCACGATTGCGAAGAGTGCTTTCTTCTTCACTGTGTTTCCTTTCGTGTTTGTTATTTGATCGACATTGATGTCAAATGTGCGTGAGGTGGTGCGGGAGGTGTGATTACAGGCCTTGTGCCAGTCGGTAGTAGGCCTGGTTCCAACGCACCTCGCGCGTGAAGTCGCGCAGGGTGGTGGCTTTATCGATCACGAGAAGCTCGGTGCGAGCGATCTCGGCGAAATCGTGGAACACCTCGATGCCGACGGCAGTCGACATGACGGTGTGGTGGGCGGCGCCGGCGGTGAGCCAGGCGGCGGCGGCTGTCTGGAAGTCCGGCTCCGGACGCCAGACGGCCCGGCCGACCGGGAGGTTCGGCAGCGCCTCGGTCGGTTCGACGACCTCGACGACGTTGGCCACCAGCCGGAACCGATCGCGCATGTCGGACATGGCAACGACCACCGCAGGCCCCGGGTCGGCGTTGAAGACCAGGCGGACCGGGTCCTTCTTGCCGCCGATGCCGAGTGGGTGGATCTCCAGGCTGGCCCGCGAGGTGGTCAGCGACGGGCTCACCTCGAGCATGTGCGCGCCGAGGATGAGCTCGGCCCCCGGGGTGAGGTCGTAGGTGTAGTCCTCCATCAGGCTGGCCCCGCCGGGCAGACCGGAGCCCATGACGTTGGCGACGCGGACGAGGATGGCGGTCTTCCAGTCGCCCTCCGCGCCGAATCCGTAGCCCTGGGCCATCAGGCGCTGCACGGCCAGGCCGGGCAACTGGCGGAGGGCGCCGAGATCTTCGAAGTTGGTCGTGAACGCGCCGAAGCCGCCCTCTTCCAGGAACGACTTCAGACCCAGCTCGATCGCGGCGCCGTAGCGCAGCGAGTCGTGCCGGTCGCCGCCGCTGCGGAGCTCCGGAACGACGTCGTAGAGGTCCTCGTACTCGGCCACGAGGGCGGCGATGTCGGCGTCGGATGCCGCGTGAACGGCCTCGGCGAGCTCGTTGACCGGCCAGGAGTTCACCTGCACGCCGAAGCGCAGCTCGGCCTCGGTCTTGTCGCCCTCGGTCACGGCCACGAAGCGCATGTTGTCGCCGAACCGGGCAAGCTTCATCGAGCGGGATGCCGCCCAGCCGGCGGCCGCCCGGGTCCAGGTGCCTATGCTCTTGCTGACGACCGGGTTGGACACGTGGCCGACCACGGTCTTGCGGGCGACGCCCAGGCGGGTCTGGATGTAGCCGAACTCCCGGTCGCCGTGCGCGGCCTGGTTGAGGTTCATGAAGTCGAAGTCGATCTCGGCCCACGGCAGCTCGACGTTGGCCTGCGTGTGCAGGTGCAGCAGCGGCTTGCGGAGCGCGTCCAGTCCGGCGATCCACATTTTCGCCGGGGAGAACGTGTGCATCCAGGCGATCAGCCCGATCACGTTGTCGGCCGCGTTGGCGTCCAGGGCCGCCCGGCGGATCGACTCGGAGTCCTTGAGCACGGGCTTCCAGACGACCTTCACCGGCACGTCGCTGCTCGCACCGAGGGCGCGCGCGATCTCCTGGGACTGGTCGGCCACCTGGCGCAGGGTGTCCTCGCCGTAGAGGTTCTGGCTCCCGGTGAGGAACCAGACCTCGTAGTGGTCCAGGGTGGTGGAGAGAGTGGGCATTAGCGGATGGCTCCTTGTGGTGCTTGTCCGTAGACGTTCTGGTATCGGTCGAAGAGGGTGTCGATGGCGGCCTGCGGGAGCGGGATCAGGTCGCCGGCCTGGCGGGCGATGTGCACCGTGCGGGCGACATCCTCGACCATGACGGCTGCCTTGACGGCGTCCCTGGCGTCCTTGCCGATCGTGAACGGCCCGTGGTTCTGCATGAGGACGGCGCGCGAACGGTGGCCGGCCAGGGTCCCGACGATGCCCCGGCCGATCGAGTCGTCGCCGATGATCGCGAACGGGCCCACCGGGATGTCGCCGCCGAACTCGTCGGCCATGGCCGTGATCACGCACGGGATGGACTCGCCGCGAGCGGCCCAGGCGGTCGCGTAGGTGGAGTGCGTGTGCACGACGCCGCCGACATCCGCCATGTTCCGGTAGACGTACGCGTGCGCGGCGGTGTCGCTGGAAGGCGAGCGCTCGGCGCCGGGCGTGCCCGGGATGACGGCCCCGTCGAGGTCGCAGAGGATCATGTTCTCTGGCGCGAGGTCGGCGTAGTCGACGCCGCTCGGCTTGATCACGAAGAGGTCGGCGCCCGGCACGCGGCCGGAGACGTTGCCGCCGGTCGAGACGACCAGGCCGTAGCGGGTGAGTTCGGAGTGCAGGCGGGCGACGTCGGCGCGCACGCGGGCGATCGCGACCTCGATCTGCGGGCCGTAGGTGCTCATGCCGATGCCCCCGTCGTCGCGGCGGCCTCGCGCTTGAGCGCCTTCAGCCGGTGCATCACGTTGTTCGTTCCGCGCCCGAAGTAGTCGTGTAGCAGCGAGTACTCGGCGAACAGCTTGTCGTAGGCCGCGGAGGACTTCTCGTTGGGGGTGTAGACGTTCTTGTTGAGCTTGCCCATCGCCTGGCCGGCGGCGCGGACATCCGGGTAAGCGCCGGCCGCGGCGGCGGCGTGGATGGCCGAGCCGAGAGCGGGGCCCTGCTCGCTGGCGATGGTCGAGATCGGCAGACGCAGGATGTCGCTGTAGGCCTGCATCAGGAACGCGTTCTTGAGCAGCCCACCGGCCACGATGAACTCGGTCACCGGCACACCGCTCGCGTTGAACGTCTCGACGATCACCCGGGTGCCGAACGCGGTCGCCTCGAGCAGCGCCCGGTAGATTTCCTCGGTCCTGGTGGTCAGCGTCGTTCCGACGACGAGGCCGGAGAGTTCGTGGTCGACGAGCACGGAGCGGTTGCCGCTGTGCCAGTCGAGGGCGACCAGGCCGTGCCCGCCGATGGGCTGGTCCTTGATCAGTTCGGTGAGGTACTGGTGCACGCTCAGGCCCGCGGCCTCTGCTTCGGTGAAGTACCGGGCGGGAACCTGGTTGTTCACGTACCAGGCGAAAATGTCGCCAACGCCGGACTGGCCGGCCTCGTAGCCGAACAGGCCCGCGACGATGCCGCCGTCGACGACGCCGCACATGCCGGGCACCTCGGTGAGGTGGTCGGAGTTCATGACGTGGCAGGTCGAGGTGCCCATGATGGCCACCATCTGGCCGGGCTGGACGGCCTGGGCCGCCGGGCCGGTGACGTGCGCGTCGACGTTGCCGACCGCGACGGCGATGCCCTCGGGCAGCCCGGTCCAGGCCGCGGCCTCCGCGGACAGGCGGCCCGCGGCATCCCCGAGCCGGCCGATCTCGTGCGCCACCTTTTCGTTGGCGAACTGCGCGAATGCCGGGTTGAGCGCGGCGAGGAAGTCTTCGTCCGGGTAGGCGCCATCCTGCAGGATGCCCTTGTAGCCGGCGGTGCAGGCGTTGCGCACGTACGACCCGGTCAGCTGCCAGACGATCCAGTCGGCCGCCTCGACCCAGTGGTCCATCCGGTTGTACAGCTCCGGGTCTTCCTCGAGGAGCTCGAGGCCCTTGGCGAATTCCCACTCGCTGGAGATGAGGCCGCCGTAGCGCGGCAGCCAGCCTTCCCCGCGTTCGGCCGCGAGGTCATTGATGCGGTCGGCCTGCGACTGCGCCGAGTGGTGCTTCCACAGCTTGACGTACGCGTGCGGGCGGCCGGCGTACTCCGGCAGTTCGCACAGCGGCGTGCCGTCGGCGAGGACGGGGACCATGGTGCAGGCGGTGAAGTCGGTGCCGACGCCGATGACGCGGGCGGGGTCGATGCCGGCGGCGGCGACCGCGGCGGGAACGGCGCTCTTGAGCACGGCGACGTAATCCCGGGGAACCTGCAGCGCCCACTCCGGCGGGAGTGCGGCGCCCGTGGCGGCGAGGGTCGTGTCCATCACCGCGTGCGGGTAGTCGAGCGTGGCGGAGCCGAGTTCGGCGCCGTCGGATACCCGCACCACGACCGCGCGGCCGGACAGCGTTCCGTAGTCGATCCCGATCACGTACGACTCGTCGCCTGCTCGGAAAACAGCGTCTGGCTGCGCGGCGGTCGTGCTCACGAATCGACTCCCTTGTCTGAGGTGCCGCTGATGCGGCGGTGTTACGTCCCAATGTGAACGGTCACATTGATCTTGTTACTTTAGCCGACCGCCCGATTTGCGTGTCAACCCCACAACATCTCGTTTTGGTAACGGCCGCGCGGTCGGGCGCGCGGGCATCCGTGGCCCAATCGGACAACTGTGGCCGGCACGCCGGGAACAGTCGTCCGATTCGGCGACAGTCGCGTCGGAAGGCGAGGCTAGAACGCGGGCGGCGCCGTGGAGGAGCGCACGATGAGCTCGGGAACGATCGTGCCGGGGTACCCCTCGGCCTCGCCGCCGAGGCTGCTGAGCAGCAGGGCGATGCACCGGCGGCCGAGTTCGGCGAAGTCCTGGCGCACGGTGGTCAGCGGCGGCCAGAAGTGGGCCGCCTCCGGGATGTCGTCGAAGCCGACGATGCTCAGGTCCCGCGGAACGTCCAGGCCGGCCTCCCGGGCCGCGTGGATCAGGCCCAGGGCCATCTGGTCGTTCGACGAGAAGATCGCGGTGAAATCGCGCATCCGCAACAGTTCGCGGCCGGCGTGGTAGCCGAAGTCGGCGGTCCAGTCACCGAGGATCGGCGCCGTGGTGGGCACGTCCCTGGCCCCCATCTCGTCGAGGAACCCGCGCATGCGCGCCTCCGCCTCGATCCAGTCCTGCGGTCCGGCCAGGTGGTAGATGTTGCGGTGGCCGAGGTCGATCAGGTGCCGCGTGGCCAGGCGCGCGCCGGCGATCTGGTCGACCGAGAGGGCGTGGTCGCTCTGCCGCCCGGTGGATTGCAGGGTGACATAGGGCACGTCGATGGACATCTGCTCGAGCGCGTCGAAGACCCGCACCTGCGGCGCGATCACCACGATCCCCTCGACCGCCTGGAGCATCAGGTGGTTCAGGGCCGCCTCGATCGACTCGCGGTCGCCCGAGGCGAGGTTCGCGGTGTTGACGTAGTACCCGGCATCCCTGGCCGCGTTCTGGATCGCGGCGATGCTGCTGGCCGGACCGTATTGCTCGCTCGACGCCGACAGCACGCCGATCGTGCGGGAGCGGCCCTTCGACAGCGCTCGCGCGGCGCGGTTCGGCCGGTACTGGAGTTCCTCCATGACCTGCAGCACTCGAGCCCTGGTCGATTCGCGGATGCTCGGGTGGTTGTTGAGCACGCGTGAGACGGTCTGGTGCGAGACCCCGGCGAGGCGCGCGACATCACGAATGCTCGGCGCGCGGCCCTTGGGCAATTCGACGGTCACGTAAGTCACCTTGCTCGCATGTGCACGGTCACAACTGTGAACGCACCACAATTATGCATTGTCGAAAGCTCAGGATGTGACTGTCACATCTCCACTTTGGAATGTGACAGTCACATGCCACTGGCCGTGAGGCGCCTACACTGCCACCCTCAGCGCCTCGGCCCGTGCCGCGTCGGCCTTCACCGCGGCGGACCTGCGGCCGAGCCGGCCGGCCAGGCCGACGACGACGGCCGCGACGGCGAGCAGCCCGGGCACGAGCAGATTCGGCCCGGCGAGCACGAGCAGCCCCAGGGTCAGCACGACCGAGACGGCGGCCATCCACCAGCCCGGCGACCAACGCTCGAGCAGGCGCACGGCGGCGATCCTGCCAAGGGAGTAGATCGCCACCATCGAACTGGTGTGGATGAGGATGAACGTCGCGAGGGAGAGACCCTGCCAGGTCATCAGCGCGAAGTACGTTGCGGTGAGCAGCGCCACGACGCCGAGGCTCCGCCGCGGGATGCCCCCGGACTCCACGCCGGGCGTCATCCAGCGCGGCAGGTCGCCGTCCCGGCCGAGCGAGGCGCCGAGCTTCGCGAACGCGCCGAGGTAGACGTTGAGCACGCCGAGGGCGACGATCGCGGCGATGACCGCCACGAAGACGGGTCCGACTCCGAGGTCCGACGTGGCCACCAGGTCGAGCAGCGGAACCCGGCCGCGGCCGGCGGCCTCACCGAGCACGGCCACGGTCACGTACTGCAGGGCGAGGTAGGCGGCGCCGACGACGACGAGTGCGATGGCCGTGGCCAGCGGGATGACGCGGCGGGGGTTCCGGAACTCGCCGGCGATGTGGGTGCCGACCTCCCAGCCGGCGAACGCCCAGACGAACAGGCTGATCGCCGTTCCCACGCCACCCCACCCGTGCGGCAGGAAGGGATCGAAATTGCCCGGGGCGGCGGCCGGCAGCGCCACGGCCACCACGCCGATCACCACGAAGAGCAGCGCGGCGGTGAGCACGAGCTGCACGGCACCCGAAACACGCACGCCGAAGTAGTTCGACACGAACGGTGGGACCAGGATCGCGAGCGCGACCCAGACGACCGCCCCTCGGTCGGCGCCGACGATCGCCACCACATACTCGGCGCCGAGGATCGCGACCACCGGGGCTCCGACGCCGACGCCGAAGAAGAACCAGTAGCCGGTCATCCGCGCCCAGGTCCGGCCGAGTGCCCGGCGCACGTAGCTGGCGACCCCGCCGGGGTCGGGGAAGCGGGAGGCGAGGGCCGCGAAGGTGCCGGCCAGGGGAATGGAGAGCAGGAATACGGCGAACACCGCGAGCACCGAGGCCGGGCCCGCCGCGGTGGCCGCCAGCCCGGGCAGCACGAGGATGCCGGTGCCCAGCACCGCGGCGATGTAGAGCGCCGTGCCCGAGGCGAGCCCGAGGCTGCCCCGGTGGGTGTCCTGCGACGTGGTGGTTGTCTTCACGACTCCATGCTGCCCGGTCGGCGCCGCCGGCGAAATGGCAGAAACGACATACTCTGACAAGAAACTGCCATTCCGTCTCCGGCCGCGCGGAACCGCTACTTGCGGGGCAGTGCGCGGTCCAGGTCGTCGATCAGGTCGGCGATGTCTTCGATCCCGACCGACAGGCGCACGACGTTGTCCGGCACCTCGAGGGCGGTGCCGCGCACCGAGGCGTGCGTCATCTCCGAGGGGTAGTTCACGAGCGACTCCACGCCGCCGAGCGACTCGGCCAGCTGGAACAGCGTCATCGACTCGGCGAACTTGCGCGCGGCCTTCGCCCCGCTGGCGAACGCGATCGAGATCATCCCGCCGAACCCGCTCATCTGCTGCCTGGCCAGTTCGTGGCCGGGGTGGCTGGGCAGGCCCGGGTAGTAGACGGCGCTGATCGCGGGATGCCCGTCCAGGTGCTCGGCGATCGCCTGCGCGTTGCGGCAGTGGCGGTCCATCCGCACGGCCAGGGTCTTGATTCCGCGGATGGTCAGCCAGGCGTCGAGCGGCGCGGAGACCGGGCCGGCCGCGAACTGGAGGAACCTGGCCTTCTCGGCCAGTTCGTCGTCGTCCATGATCAGCGCGCCGCCGAGCACATCGGAGTGCCCGCCGAGGTACTTGGTCGTCGAGTGCACCACCACGTCGGCGCCGTGCGCCAGCGGGTGCTGCAGGGCGGGCGAGGCGAAGGTGTTGTCGACGACGACGACGAGTCCGGCGCGGTGGCCGATGTCGGCCAGCTCGGCGATGTCGCTGATCTTCATCAGCGGGTTGCTCGGGGTCTCGACCCAGAGGACCTTCGTCTCCCCGGGGATGATCGCCTGTTCGACGGCGCGCAGGTCGGACATTTCGACGGTCGTGTTGCGCACGCCCCACGGCCCGTGCACGCGCTCGATCAGCCGGTGCGTGCCGCCGTAGACGTCGTTGCCGAGCACGATGTGGTCGCCGGGCGAGAGGATCGCCCGCAGCAGGGTGTCCTCCGCGGCGAGACCGCTGGCGAAGGAGAGGCCGTGCTTGCCGCCCTCGAGGGCGGCAAGCAGGGTTTCGAGCGCGGTCCGGGTGGGGTTCCCGCCGCGGCTGTACTCGTAGCCGCCGCGGAGTTCGCCGATGCTCTCCTGCACGAAGGTGGAGGTCTGGTAGATCGGCGGGATCACCGCGCCGGTCGTCGGGTCGAACTCCTGCCCGGCGTGGATGGCGACGGTGTCGAAGTTGTGCTTCCTGGCCATGGCGTTCCTTCTCTCTGGCTAAGCGCTCAGGTAGGTGAGCAGATCGTGGCGGGTGATGACGCCCAGCGGTTTGCCGCCGTCGGTGACGAGCAGTGCGTCGTTGTGCGCGAAGGCGGCCCTGGCGGCCGCGACCGGCTCGTTCACGCCGATCAGCGGCAACGGATCACCCACGAAGGCGCTGACCTTGTCGGTGAGTTTGGCTTCACCGGAGAAGACGAGCTCCATCAGGCGGCGCTCGTCGAGCGCGCCGACCACTTCGCCCATGACGACCGGCGGCTTGTTTGCCAGGACCAGCAGCTGGGAGACGCTGGACGAGGTCATCGCCTGGATGGCGTCGTGCACGGTGTCGCTCGGGTGCACGTAGACGAACGCGGGCTTGCCCGCCTTCGAGGTGAGCAGGTTCCCCACCGTGTGCCCGGCCGGGGCGTTGCTGAAACCGTAGCTGCGCATCCAGCCGTCGTTGAAGATCTTGCCCAGGTAGCCGCGGCCGCCGTCGGGCAGCAGCACGACGACGACGTCGTCGGCGGTGAGGGACTTCGCCGCCCGGAGCGCGGCGACGACGGCCATGCCGCTCGACCCGCCGACCAGGATGCCTTCCTCGAGGGCGAGCCTGCGGGTCATCGCGAAGGAGTCGGCGTCGGAAACGGCGATGACCTCGTGCACGACGGTGGGGTCGTAGGCGGCCGGCCAGAAGTCCTCGCCCACGCCCTCGACGAGGTAGGGCCGGCCGGTGCCGCCCGAATAGACGGAGCCCTCCGGGTCGGCGCCGATGATCCGCACGGTGTCGCCCGAGACCTCGCGCAGGTAGCGCCCGGTTCCGGTGATCGTGCCGCCGGTGCCGACGCCGGCGACGAAGTGGGTCACGGTGCCGTCGGTGTCGCGCCAGATCTCCGGGCCGGTGGTCTCGTAGTGGCTGAGCGGGCCGTTCGGGTTGGCGTACTGGTTGGGCTTGAACGCGCCGGGGATCTCCCGCGCGAGCCGGTCGGAGACGCTGTAGTAGGAGTCGGGGTGGTCGGGGGCGACGGATGTCGGGGTGACGACGATCTCGGCGCCGTAGGCCGTGAGCACATTGCGCTTGTCCTCGCCGACCTTGTCCGGCAGCACGAAGATGCACCTGTAGCCGCGCTGCTGCGCGACCAGGGCCAGGCCGACGCCGGTGTTGCCGGAGGTGGGCTCGACAATCGTTCCGCCCGGCAACAAGAGGCCGTCGCGCTCGGCGGCATCGATGATGCGCACCGCGATGCGGTCCTTCGCCGAACCGCCCGGGTTCAGGTATTCGAGCTTCACCAGCACGGTGGCATTGATGCCGTCCGTGACCTTGTGCAGCTTCACCAGCGGAGTGTTCCCGATCAGGTCCAGGATGGTCTCGGCGATTTTCATGGATCCTCCGTTGTGGGGCAACGCCGGGCAGTCTGGCTGCACGACGCCCAGTCGAACGCTGGTCCCATTCTAGGGAGGGCCGGATGCCCCCGAAAGGCTGTGAAAAGGCTGTGAGAGCCTCCGGCTGCGGGCCGGAAACCCGGCGCATGCGTTCGGATAGAATTTCAGGAAGACCAAGAGAGGCCCCTCGTGACCCCTGCACCGCCCCCCAGCACCTCGTCGGAAACCGCGACCGTCAAGCAGCAGCGTGCCGCCCAGCGCGCGAAGAAGCTCGAGGAATACCACCGCCAGCAGAAGCGCAGCGCGGTCCGCCGCCGGGCCTGGATCATCGGCGGCATCGGCGCGGCCCTCGCGATCATCACGCTGGTGGTCCTCTCCGTGGTCCTCACACCGCAGAAGGCGCCGGAGGCGACCTACGAGCCGGGCAGCGACGGCGCCACGATCGCGGGCGTGGAGACGTTCGAGAATCCCGCGGGGCATGTGGAAACGGCGGTTGACTACCCGCAGACCCCGCCGGCCGGCGGCGAGCACAACCCCGTCTGGTTGAACTGCGGCGTGTACACGGAGCCCGTGCCCAATGAGAACGCGGTGCATGCGCTCGAGCACGGCGCGATCTGGGTGACCTACGATTCCTCGATCAGCAAGGCCGACCTCGAGGCCCTCCGGCTGCAGCTGCCGTCCACCTTCGTCGTGCTCTCCCCCTATGACGGCTTGCCGTCGCCGATCGTGCTGAGCGGCTGGAATGCGCAGTTGCAGCTCGAGTCGGTCTCGGACAAGCGCATCCCCGCGTTTTTCGAGGAGTACTGGCAGGGCGGCCTCGCCCCGGAGATCGGTTCCCCGTGCACCGGGGGAATCGATGCACCCGGCAAGGTCTCCTAGGCCGACTCCCGTGCCCGGGACCCGCGCCCTCCCCGGCCGCCTTGCGCTCATCGTCGCCGTCGTCGTGATCTCCGCCGTCGTAGGGATCGCCGCGTTCTCGCTCGGCCGGCTGAGCACGCTCGCCGACGCCCCGCCCTCCGGCACCAGCGCGGAGGCGGGGTTCGCCCGCGATATGCAGGTGCACCACAACCAGGGTGTCCAGCTGGCGCTGGTCGTGCGCGACCGCACGGATGACCCGGCCGTGCGCCTGCTCGCCTACGACATCGCCACGACCCAGGCGCAGCAGTCCGGCCAGCTCTTCGGCTGGCTCACCCAGTGGGGCCTGCCCCAGGCCGGCCGGGAGCCGGCGATGATGTGGATGACCCGCCCGGGGCGCTCGGGCGAGGAGCACGGCCATTCGGCGGCGGCGGGTGAGGGCCTGGCCATGCCGGGGCTGGCCACCGACGCCCAGATCGCCGAGCTGACCGCGGCCTCCGGCGTGGAGGCCGAACGGATCTTCCTGACCCTGATGATCGCGCATCACGAGGGGGCGGTCGAGATGGCCGAGGGGGTGCTGGACCGCAGCGACAACAGGCCGGTGCGTTCGTTCGCGCAGGCCGTGGTCACCAGCCAGGTCGCCGAGATCGAGCTCATGACCAGCATGCTCGCCGCCCGCGCCTAGCCGTTCGCGTTCGCCGCCCCACGCCAGTCCCGCGCCAGCCAGGCACCGCGCCCCCTCGCTCGTGACCCTGCCCCCCTGGCTGAGTTGCGGACAAAGTACCCTTATCGCGCAGATGAAGGTACTTTTTCCGCAACTGAACCTGACAGCGGTGGGTCGCGAACAGGAGGACAGCGCCTCAGTCGGCGACCGGGCGCGAGGGCGACGGGAAGGTGATCTGCTCCGAGTAGAGCCGCGCGTACACGCCGTTCGCCGCGAGCAACTCGGCGTGCCTGCCGCGCTCGACGATGCGGCCCCCGTCCACGACGAAGATGACGTCGGCCGCGACGACGGTGGACAGGCGGTGCGCGATGGCGATGGTGGTCCGTCCGCGGCTCGCCGTGTCGAGCGCCTCCTGCACGACCCGCTCCGAGATCGAGTCCAGGGCGCTCGTCGCCTCGTCGAGGATGAGCACTTCCGGGTTCTTCAGCAGCACCCGCGCGATCGCGATCCGCTGCTTCTCTCCGCCGGACAACCGGTAGCCGCGCTCGCCCACCACCGTGGCGTAGCCGTCAGGGAAGGATGCGATCGTGCCGTGGATGTTCGCGGCCCGCGCTGCCGCCTCGAGCTCGGCATCCGTCGCGTCGGGCCTGGCGTAGCGCAGGTTCTCGGCGATCGTGGCGTGGAAGAGGTAGGTCTCCTGGCTGACGATGCCGATGTGGGAGACGAGCGACTTCTGCTCGAGCTCGCGCACGTCGACGCCGGAGAACAGCACCCGCCCGGCCGAGGCCTCGTAGAACCGCGGGATGAGGTAGGAGACGGTGGTCTTGCCGGCCCCGGACGGCCCGACGAAGGCGGCGAACTGGCCCGGCTCGATCGTGAAGGAGACGTTGTCGAGGGTGGGCCGGGAGTCGGCCGCGGCATCCGGGTAGCGGAACGTGACGCCCGCGAACTCGACCCGGCCGACGTCCGGGCCCGCGGCCGGCGCGGCCTGCGCCTCCGGCGCGTCGCCGATCGCCGGAACGAGGTCGAGGTACTGGAAGATCCGGGCGAAGAGGGCGCTGGAGGTCTGCAGGTCGAGCGCGACCCGCATCAGGCCGAGGAGGGGGAACAGGAGCCGGGCCTGCACTGTCGTGAAGGCCACGATCGTGCCCGGCGTGATGTCCGCGGTGCCGTTGGCCATGAGCGAGCCGGCCACGAGGTAGACGATGGCCGGGATGCTGGAGAGGAAGATGCTGACCATGGCGAAGAACCACTGGCCGCTCATCTGCTGGCTGACCTGCAGCCGGATCTGGTTGTCGTTCTCGTCGGCGTAGCGGCGGATCTCCGTGTCCTGGCGCGTGAAGCTCTTCGACAGCAGGATGCCGGAGACACTCAGGGTCTCCTGGGTGATCGCCGTCATGTCCGAGAGCGACTCCTGCGTCTTCGAGGCGATCCGCGCCCGGACCTGGCCGACGCGGCGCTGCGCGATGACGAGAATGGGCATCAGGACCACGGCCACGATCGTCAGCTGCCAGTTGAGCAGCAGCATCGCCACGAACGCGGCGATGACCGTGACGACGTTGCCGAGCACGCTGGAGATCGTGTTCGTGAGCACGCTCGCCACACCGCCGACGTCGTTCTGCAGGCGGGACTGGATGACGCCGGTCTTCGTCCTGGTGAAGAAGCTGAGCTCCATCGCCTGCAGGTGGGTGAACAGGCGCACCCGGAGCGCGCCCATCACGGTGTTGCCGACCGTGGCGGTCTGCCAGGTCTGCCAGACGCCGAGCAGGACGCTGCCGAGGTAGACCGCGATCATCATCCCGACCAGGAAGGCCAGCCGCTCCAGGTTCGGGGTTCCGCCGGGCGGGAACAGCCCCTCGTCGAAGGCGCGCTGGGTGAGGAGCGGCGGCAGCACCGACAGCGCGGCGCCGATCAGCACGAGCACGATCGTGACGCCGAGCGCCGCGCGGTGCGGCGCGAACAGTCCGAGGATGCGGCGGAGCAGGTTCGGGATGGGCGGAGCCTCGGCGTTTTGGGCGCGCTGGGCTTCTACATCCCCGCGGCTCACGCGGGAGCGCGGACTCCCGCCGCCGTGCATTCCACTCATACGCTTACCCTAAGCGCGCCGGCCGACCCGCTATTCCCCCGCCGGGGAGCTACCCCTTGGTCGACCCCGCGAGCAGGCCGCGGACGAAGTAGCGCTGCAGGCTGAAGAACACGATCAGCGGCACCACGAGCGACACGAACGCCCCCGCCGTCAGGCGTTGCCAGTCCTGGCCCCGGTTTCCACTGAGCTCGGCCAATCGCTGGGTCAGCGGCGCGACATCCGCCGTGCCGCCGGAGAAGACGAGCGCCACGAGCAGGTCGTTCCAGACCCAGAGGAACTGGAAGATCGCGAAGGAGGCAATGGCCGGCAGGGCCAGCGGCAGCACGATCTGGAAGAACAACTGGCTGTGGCTCGCCCCGTCGACCTTGGCGGCTTCGATCACCTCCGAGGGAATCTCCGAGATGAAGTTGTGCAGCAGGAAGATGGCCAGCGGCAGGGCGAAGATCGTGTGCGCGATCCAGACCTGCAGGTAGGTGTCTTCCGGGATGATCGGGATGGCGGCGTGAATCTGTTCCTGCATCGGCTGGAGCGCGGTGGTGAACATCTGCAGCAGCGGGATCAGCGCCATCTGGATCGGCACGATCTGCAGCGCGAAGATGAACACGAAGAGCGCGCCGCTCCACTTGAACTTGATCCAGGCGAAGGCGTAGGCGGCCATCGAGGCGAGCACCAGCGGGAAGATCGTGGCCGGGATGCTGATCGCCAGGGAGTTGACGAAGTAACTGCCCAGCTGCGGCGCCGACGAACTCGAGGAGAACAGCACGTCCCGGTAGTTGTCGAGGGTGAAACCGGGATTCTGGAAGACCGTCCACCAGCCCGTCGTCCGGATCAGCTCCTCCGGCCGGAACGAGGACAGCAGGAGACCGAAGGTGGGGATCGTCCAGATGACGGCGATCACCAGGGAGGCGATGGTCGCGGTCCGGGAGGTGAGGCGTCGCTTCACTCGGCCGGCCTTGGTGAGGTCGGCGGCGACGACCTCGAAGGTGGTGTCCCGGGGCTTGGCGGCGCCGGGAAGAGGCAGGTCGACCACGTTGTCGCTCATCGGATCTCCTTCTGCTGACGCATGACGCGAACGTTGTAAATCACAATCGGCAGGACCAGCACGAACAGGATGAGGGCCAGCGCTGCACCACGGCCCGGCTGGACGGCTCGGAACGCCTGCGTGTACATCTCATTGGCGACCACACTGGTGTTGAAGTTGCCGCCGGTCATCGTCCGCACAATGTCGAAGACCTTCAGCGTGGCGATGGTGATGGTCGTCACGACGACCACGAGGCCGCCGCGGATGCTGGGCAGGGTCACGTTGCGGAAGCGCTGCCACGCGTTCGTCCCGTCGAGCTCCGCCGCCTCGAGCTGCTCGATCGGGACGCCCTTGATCGAGGCCGACAGCACGACCATGGCGAACCCGGTCTCCACCCAGATCAGCACCACGATGAGCAGCAGCGTGTTGATCGGCTCCGTCTGCAGCCAGAGCACGGGTTCCTGGCCGAACCAGACGAGGATCTGGTTGAGCAGGCCGATCTGGTCCCGCTCGGCCGGACGGTATTCGTAGACGAACTTCCAGATGATGCCGGCGCCGACGAAGGAAATGGCCAGGGGCATGAAGACGAGTGCCTTGTAGATCCTCTCCCCGCGCGACTTGTCGATGAAGACCGCGTAGGCGAGCCCGACGATCGTCGACACCAGGGGGACGAGAACCACCCAGATGACCGTGTTGCGGAGGGTGACCAGCGCCTCGGGCTGGGTGAACATCCAGACGAAGTTGTCCAGGCCGATGAAGTTGCCTGCCTTGTCGCCGAAGGCGGTGATGGTCGTTCGGATTGCCGGGTAGACCAGCCCGATCGCGACCAGGATCATCGCGGGCAGCAGGAAGGCCACCAGCTGGATGACGTCCCGGCCCTTCTTGGGCGCCCGGTCGATGAAGAACAGGACGAGCCCGAGGACGGCCGCGAAAGCGGCCAGGCCCACGAGGACCTGGATGATCTTGCCGATGAGATCGCTTGTGGTCACGAGAAATCCGCCTCCCCATTGAGTGCTGTCACGCGAGTTGCCCTCGGGGGCCGTGCGGCGTTTGCCGCACGGCCCCCGAGGTTCGGCCTATTCCTTGGGCCAGGATCCCTCGATGAAGTCGAGGGTCGCCGTGGTGCTCTTGCCGCCGATCCAGTCGACCATTCCCTTCCAGAACGATCCTGCGCCCACAGCCCCGGGCATGAGGTCCGACGCGTCGAAGCGGAACGTCGTGTCCGGGTTCTGCAGGATCTCGACGCTGGTCGAGAGCAGCTCACTGCTCGCGTTGTCCGGGTCGAGGCCCTTGTTCGCGCTGATCACGCCGCCCAGCTTCACCCGGTTGTTCGCCCAGGTGTCGCTCGACAGGTAGGTCTGCACGGCGACGGTCTCCTTGGAGTCGCTGAAGGCGGCGACGATCTCGCCACCACCGGTGACCGCGTTCGCGTCCGCCTCGGTTCCGGGGAGGATGAACGCCCACACGTCGCCATCCGGTGCGACCTCGGTTCCCTCCGGCCAGAAGCCCTCGTAGAACGTGGCCTGGTGGTGCATGGCACACGTTCCCTCGAGCACGGGCAGCCCGGCGTCACCGAACTCCGTCGTCGCGATCGAGTTGATCGCGCCGAGGCCGCCGTTCACGTTGGCTTCGTCCTTGATGAAGCCACCAACCTCGTCGAAGGCCTCGGCGATGGCCGGGTCGTTGAACGGGATCTCGTGGGTGACCCACTGGTCGTAGACCTCGGGTCCGGACAGGCGAAGCACCATGTCCTCCACCCAGTCCGTTCCGGGCCAGCCGGTGGCGACTCCCGAGGCGAAGCCGACGCACCAGGGCTTGGTCTCGGTCTTGGCGATCTTGTCGGTGAGGGCGCTGAGCTCGTCGAGGGTGGTGGGAACCTCCCAGCCGTTGTCCTTGAACGTGGAGGGCGAGTACCAGACGTAGCCCTTGACGCTCGCCATCAGCGGCGAACCGACGAGTTCCCCGTCGACCGTGCCGTAACCGGCCCAGTCCTCGGACCAGAACTCCTTCACGTTATCCGCGACGGCCTTCGGTGCCGGCAGCAGCGCGCCTGACCGGGCCAGGTCGGCCACGAGTCCGGGCTGGGGCGTGATCCCGAGGTCCGGCGGGTTCCCACCCTGGACCCGAACGTTGATCTGCTCCTCGAACTCGGCGCTGCCCTCGTACACGACGTCGATGCCGGTGCAGGTTTCGAAGTCCTTCCAGGACTCCTGCAGGCGGTCGGCCTCAACCTCGAGGATCGTGCCGTAGATGTTGACCTCCGTGCCGGAGTCGAACGTCCCGTAGGCGTCGTAGTCGGCACACTCGGTGTTCGCCTTGTCTCCCCCGGCGGTGTCGCCCGTGCAGCCGGTCAGGGCGAGCCCGATCGCGGCGAGAGCGGCGGTCGGGATGATGAGTCGGCGGTGATTCTTCACGCTCATGCGATTCCTCCTCGTTGAGTAAAAGAAAGCGCTTCCACGTGGCCTCAAGGATCTGCCGAACGCATGGCAAGCCTTTCGCCCACCAACCTAGAGGCGGCGCACGAGCCCGGCAAGGCCTGCAGCGCAATCCGCCGAGTGGATGCCAAATCGTTACCCTCGAGCGGGGGGCAGGAGATCGCCCGATCAACCCCCGATTCCCCCGAAGGGCGGGCACCGTTTAACGAAGCAGAGGGCGTCGCATCCATACGGATGCGACGCCCTCTGCGTTCAACGGCTGACGCCGGTCACGCCTCAATCAGTACCCCTCGCGGGGCGTTACTACTTGAGGATGACGGTGGCGCCGGCGCCCTCAAGGGCGGCCTTTGCCTTGTCAGCTGCTTCCTTCGAGACGCCTTCGAGGACGGCCTTCGGAGCGCCGTCGACGACTGCCTTGGCTTCGCCGAGGCCCAGGGCGGTGAGCTCGCGCACAACCTTGATGACCTGGATCTTCTTGTCGCCAACGCCATCGAGGATGACGTCGAAAGCGGTCTGCTCTTCGACCTCTTCGGCAGCGGCGGCGGGACCGGCAGCGCCGGCAACGGCGACCGGAGCAGCGGCGGTGACCTCGAAGGTCTCCTCGAACGCCTTGACGAACTCGGAGAGCTCGATGAGGGTCAGGCCCTTGAACTGCTCAAGCAGTTCTTCAGTGGAAAGCTTTGCCATGATTTTCTCCTTATAGTTTCTTAGTTACTCACCGCGATGCCAGGCCGATGCCTAGTTCGCGGACTCCTGCTTCTCACGCAGCGCGTCGATGGTGCGAACAGCCTTCGACAGTGGTGCGTTGAACAGATATGCGGCTCCGAACAGCGAGGCCTTGAAGGCGCCGGCCAGCTTGGCCAGCAGCACCTCACGGGACTCGAGGTCGGCGAGCTTGCCTACCTCTGCGGCGGTCAGCGGGTTACCGTCGAAGTAACCGCCCTTGACCACCAGGAGAGGGTTTGCCTTGGTAAAGGCACGCAGGGTCTTCGCGACGGCGACAGGGTCACCGTGCACGAAAGCGATTGCGGACGGACCGACGAGCTCGTCATCGAACGACGAAATGCCGGCCTTGTTGGCCGCGATCTTGGTGAGCGTGTTCTTTACCACGGCGTACGTGGCGTCCTCACTGATGGACGTGCGCAGCTCCTTGAGCTTCGCAACAGTGAGTCCGCGGTACTCGGTGAGCAGAACGGCGGTCGAGCTCTCGAATTTCTCCGTAAGCTCGGCGACCGTTGCTTCCTTGTTCGCCATGGCGCTCCTCTTAGTATTCATGTGCCGGTAGCCCGGGGCGCAGACATGAAAAAAGCTCCGGCGCAGGGCCGGAGCGGGGAGCAGCTTTCACTGCACTTCTACTTCGAGTCCTGCGCGGGCCGTTCACGTGAATGAACCTTCGATTGCCTACGTCCATTTCTGGGCGAGGCAATAACCGGCGGTCTTTGGCTGTTGCCCACGCTACCGGATGCGGCGGCGCGGGCGCAAATCGGCGCCGCGCGCCGGTCAGGCGCGAGCGGCCACCGCGAGCGTGGGGATCAGCGTCTCGAGGTAGCCGGCCGTGTCCTGCCAGTCGCGAACCGAGTGGCACTCCACTCCGAGCGCCTTCACCGGGTAGTCGTTGCCGTCCGGGTCGAGCCGGTCGCCAACGAAGAGCATGTCGTCCAGCGGGATGCCACTGAGCTCGGCGAGCCGCTTCATCCCGTAGGCCTTGTCGATGCCGCGCCGGGTGATGTCGACGGAGGTCGACCCGCCGGAGCGGACTTCGAGGTCGGGAAGCACAGCCTGCACGGCCGCGCGCAGCCGGTTCTTCTTCTCGCCGGTGGGATCCCAGGCCATCTTCGCGGCGACCGGCGCGGCCTGGCCGAGGGCGGAGAAGGTGATCTGCGAGCCGCGGTCCTCGAGGATGGGCCCCCAGGTCTCGCTCTCCCAGTAGCCGAGTTCACGGGCGGCACCCTCGACCGCGGCGAGCGCCCGGGACTTTTCGTCGTCGGACAGGCTCTGGGCATAGATCTGCGACAGGACGCCGTCGGAGAACCGGTAGTACTGCGTGCCGCAGGTGGGCATGAGGTGCAGGCGCTCCAGCTGCTCGTCGACGGCGCCCTCGAGGGTGTCGACGACCTGCATCTGGAACTGCGCGAGCTGCCCGCCGGAGATCACGCAGACCTCCGCCACATCGAGCAGGCGCAGCATGAGCCCGGCCATGCGCGGGTCGAGCGGCGACTTCGACGGGGCGAGGGTGTCATCCAGGTCGAATGCCACCAGGCGGGGAGTGTTCGTCACAAGGGCATCCTCTGGTTAAATCAGCTGGCTAAATGGAACGGCCCCACAGCTTACGCGCGCCGGCTGGACGAACACCGCGTCGGGCCTGGTCGGGGCCGGCCCACTCGGCCGGCCAAGTAGTTGACACAAGTCCACTAGGTGAATATGGTTGACCCTTGTCAATTATCAGCGGGAGCACGATGTCAGCCAGCACCACGAAGGGCCGAAAGGCCGCGAAACACCCCGTCCCCACCGACGGAACGATGAGCCACCGCCAGGTGCTGGAGGCCCTCTCCGGCCTCCTGCTCGGCATGTTCGTCGCGATCCTCGCCGGCACGGTCGTCGCCACGTCGCTGCCGCGGATCATCGCGGACCTCAAGGGGGACCAGTCCGCCTACACCTGGGTCGTCACCGCGACCCTCCTCGCCACCGCCGTCAGCACCCCGATCTGGGGCAAGTTCGCCGACCTCTTCAATCGCAAGCTGCTGATCCAGCTGGCCCTGGTGATCTTCGTGGTCGGCTCGGCCCTGGCCGGCCTCTCGCAGGACACCAACACGCTGATCGGGTTCCGCGTGCTGCAGGGCCTCGGCGCCGGCGGCCTTGCGGCGCTCAGCCAGATCATCATGGCGGACATCATCAGCCCGCGCGACCGCGGCAAGTACGCTGGGCTGTTCGGCGGCGTGATGGCCCTCGGCACCGTCGGCGGCCCGCTGCTCGGCGGCGTGGTCACGGATGCGTTCGGCTGGCGCTGGAACTTCTTCATCGCGCTGCCGATCGCCATCGTCGCGATCATCCTGCTGCAGCTGACCCTGCACCTGCCCAAGCGGCCCCAGCGGACCGCCCGCATCGACTACCTCGGCGCCCTGCTCATCGCGGCCGGGGTCTCCCTGCTGCTGATCTGGGTGACCCAGGCCGGCAACCAGTTCGAGTGGGCATCCGGTCAGTCGTTCATCATGGTCGCCGGCGCGGCAGGCCTCCTCATCGCCGCCGTGATCGTTGAGTTCACCGTCAAGGAGCCGATCATCCCGCTCGGCCTGTTCAAGAACCGCACCTTCACCCTGGCGACCGTGGCCAGCCTCTCCGTGGGCGTCGCGATGTTCGGCACCTCCGTGTTCCTGAGCCAGTACATGCAGCTTGCGCGCGGCGCGACCCCCACCCAGTCGGGCCTCCTGACCATCCCGATGATGGGCGGCCTGCTCGTCTCCTCGACCGTCTTCGGCAGCATGGTGAGCCGCACCGGCAAGTGGAAGGCGATCCTGGTCTCCGGGAGCGTGCTCGTCCTCGCCGGCCTGCTGCTGCTCGGCACGCTGCAGTACGACACGAACCTCGTGCTCGTCGGGGTGTACATGTTCGTTCTCGGCGCCGGACTCGGCATGCTGATGCAGAACCTGGTCCTGGTGGTGCAGAACGCCATCGAGGTGAAGAACCTCGGCGTGGCCACCAGCGCGGTGACCTTCTTCCGCAGCATCGGCGGCACGATCGGCGTTTCCGTGCTCGGTTCCGTCCTCGGCAGCACGGTCGCCGCGAAGATCACGGACGGCATCGGCGCCCTGAGCCCCGCCAACCAGGCCGCCGCGGCGAAGGCCCTCGGCGGCGGGGCGATCCCCCACATCTCGGAGCTCCCCGGCGCCATCCGCGTGCTCGTCGAGTCCGCGTACGGCTCGGGCGTCGGCACGGTGTTCCTGTTCGGCGCGCCGCTGGCCGTGGTCACCCTGGTCATGGTCGCGCTGCTGCCCAACCTTCCGCTCGGCCGGAAGAACGCCGTCGAGCTCTCCCACACCGACGAGGCCGCGCACCAGCGTGAGGCCGAGGACACCGAGGACGCGCTGATCGGCGTGAGCGCGGCATCCGTGGCCCTGTCCCCGGTCGGACAGGTGCACCCGACGGGCACGATCGAGGTCGTGAAATGACCACGGCCGAGGCCCTCGCGGAGGTCGAGGAGCAGATGAACATCCTCGCCGGCCTCATCCGGAGGAGCATGCGGGATGCCGCGCTGAGCATCGACCCCGCCCTGCAGCCGTTCGGGCTGAAGGTGCTGCGCCTGCTCTCCCGCTGCGGCCCGACCCATGCGAGCGCCGTCGCCGACACGCTGTCCGTTGACCGCAGCGTCGTCAGCCGGCAGGTGGCCCAGCTCCAGGAGCTCGGCCTGCTGGAGCTCCAGGCCGACCCGAGCGACGGCAGGGCCCGGTTCCTCGCCCTGACGCCCGCGGCGGTGTCGAAGCTGGCCGAGGTGAGCGCCGGCAAGGACGCGGTGGTGAAGCGGCGGCTGGGCACCTGGCCCGAGGAGGACCTGCGGCAGTTCGCCGCCCTGATCGCCCGGCTGAACAGGCCCGACGCACCCGAGCAGGCGGGCTCGCCCTCGCCGCGCTAGTCCTCCACCAGGGGTTGAACTGCGGAGAAAGTACCTTCGTTGGCGCGGGGAAGGGTGTTTCTCCGCAACTCAGTTGTCGGCGGCGCCCTGGCCCTGGCCGAGGGGAAGCGCCACCCGGAACCGGGTGAACCCCTCACGGCTCTCGACGGTGATCTCGCCGCGGTGCGCGGTGACGACGGCCCGGGCGATGGCCAGCCCCAGCCCGGTGCTGCCGGTCCCCCGGAAACGTGAGCTGTCGCCGCGCGCGAACCGCTCGAACAGCGTCGACCGCAGGATCTCCGGGATGCCGGGGCCGTCATCGGTCACCGTCACGACGGCCCGGTCTCCCTCGGCGGCGAGCGCGGTCGTGACGCTCGTGCCGGGAGGCGTGTGCACGCGGGCGTTGGCCAGCAGGTTCGCGAAGACCTGGTGCAGCCGGCTCGCGTCGCCGGTGATCTCGATCGGCTCCTCCGGGAGGTCAAGGTTCCAGACGTGCTCCGGCCCGGCCGCGTGCGCGTCGCTGACCACGTCGACGAGCATGCGGGTGAGGTCCACCGGTTCCCGTTCGAGTTCCCGGCCCTCGTCCAGCCGGGCCAGCAGGAGCAGGTCTTCGACCAGGCCGGTCATCCGGATCGCCTCCGACTCGATCCGGTCCAGCGAGCGGATGGCGTCCGCCGGGAGTTCCTGGCCGCCACGGCGGGTGAGCTCCGCGTACCCGCGGATGGAGGCCAGCGGCGTGCGCAGTTCGTGGCTGGCATCCGCGACGAACTGGCGCACCTTGCTCTCGCTGGCGTGACGCGTTTCCAGTGCGAGGTCGACGTGGTCGAGCATCCGGTTGAGCGCGGAGCCGACCCGGCCGACCTCGGTGCGCGGGTCGGTGTCGGCGGCGGGCACCCGGTCGACGAGGGTGACGGCGCCCCGGTCCAGCGGCAGCTCGGCCACCCTCGCCGCCGTGTCGGTCACCCGGTCGAGCGGACGGAGGGCCAGCCGCACGATCCAGGCCGCCACGACCGCGACGACGAGCAGGCCGATGAGCGAGACCACGCCGATGATCAGCGCCAGCTGTGCGGCGGTGTCGTTCACCGCGGAAAGCGGGTAGCCGACGATGTACAGCGTGCCGGTCCGGCTCGTCTGCGAGACGACCCGGTAGTCCCCGAGTTCTCCGCCGAGATCGATGGTGACCGGCGCCGTCTGGTCGAGGTGCCGGCCGAGGAGCTTGACCTGCTCGGCCGACAGCGACTCGATCTCGCCGCTCTCGTCGTTGGTGTAACCGGCCGTGATCGTGGTGCCGTCGAAGACGAGCGCGAGGGTGCCGGGCGGCTGCGCCGGGCCGCCCAGGATGACGTCGGCCGAGGGGGTGGGCCGAGGGTGTTCTCCATCGCTGTCGCTGTCGCCGTCTCCGCCGAGGACGGCGCTCGACCGGTCGGCCGCCGAGGCCAGGCGCACGTCGAGGCCGTCGAGCAGGGACGCCCGGAGAATCACGACGCTCACCAGCCCGATGGCCAGGCTGACCAGCGCGAGGAGCCCGACGACGGCCAGCACGAGTCGGCGGCGCAGGGTCCAGGGCGCCCGCCCGCGCGGCTCGCCGGTTCGCGGCTTGCGCTGCGCCATCAGGCGGTCTTCAGCATGTAGCCGGCGCCGCGGACGGTGTGGATCATCGGTTCGCGGCCGGCGTCGATCTTCTTGCGCAGGTAGGAAATGTAGATTTCGACGACGGATGACCGGCCGCCGAAGTCGTAGCTCCACACCCGGTCCAGGATCTGCGCCTTGCTCAGCACCCGCCTGGGGTTGCGCATGAGGAAGCGAAGCAGCTCGAATTCGGTGGCGGTCAGCTCGATCGGCTCGCCGGCGCGGAACACCTCGTAGCTGTCTTCGTCGAGCGAGAGGTCGCCGACGGTGATCCGCGGGTCGCTGGAGTCGGCCACGGCGAGGGTGGACCGGCGGATGAGCCCGCGCAGGCGGGCCACGACCTCCTCGAGACTGAACGGCTTGGTGACGTAGTCGTCGCCCCCGGCGGTCAGGCCGGCGATGCGGTCGGAGAGGGCATCCTTCGCGGTCAGGAACAGCACGGGGGTTTCGTGCCCGTCCGCCCGCACCCGCTGCAGCACCTGCAGCCCGTCGATGTCCGGGAGCATGATGTCGAGCACGATGGCGTCGGGCCGGAACTCCCGCGCGATGGTGAGCGCCTGGCGTCCCTCCCCCGCGGTGCGCACCTCCCAGCCCTCGTACCGGAGCGCCATCGAGAGCAAGTCGGTCAGCATCGGCTCGTCGTCGACCACGAGCACCCGGATCGGGCTGCCGTCGGCTTTATGCAGGCGCGGTCCGTGGGACGGGTTCTTCGCGGGCATCGTCATGATTCTCCAAGTATCCAGAGTTTTCTATGAATCAGCTTGGTGAACCCCACGTCCGCGCTGTGAGCCGCGGTCGCCGCCGACGCACAGCCGATTGATAGCCGCGCCACAGAGCCGCGATAGCCGGCGCTCCTAGCTTCGATCCCGGTGGTCGGGACGAGCTCGGCTCCGGAACTGGAGATCCATGTTTACGACCTACCTGCGCCGGAACTCGCCGGCCGCCGAAAGCAGACCGCTATCGTCGCGATCGGCATGGCCCTCGCCATCGCGCTCGTCATCATCGTCAACTCCGTCTCGAGCGGGGTCCGTCTCGCCCAGGCGAACGTGCTCGCATCCGTCTACGGCGTCGGCACGGACATCACCGTGAACCAGACGCCCGCCGCTCCGGGCGAGGGCGAGGATGCCGGGCCGCAGCGCTTCGACTTCGACGCGGCCGACGGGACGACGGCTGACGGCACGACGTCGGTCAGCCGCACCCGGCTCGAAGCCAACCGGGGAACGAGCACGTTCGCCGCCACAGACCTCGCCACCGTCGGGGAGGTGGACAACGTGACGGCCGCCGCGGCCACCCTCTCCCTCACCAACACCACCTTCGACGGCGCGCTGCCGGACCGGACCATCGGACCGCCCGCCGCGGGCGAGGCACCACCGGAGGGCGGTCCGGATGGCGCGGGCGGCAGCTCCTTCAACGTCGACTCCTTCACCGTGCTGGGCCTCGACCCGGCAGACACGGCCGTCGGGCCGCTGTCGGCGATGACGCTCACCGACGGTCGCACGCTGGGCAGCGCGGATGCCGGCGCGAACGTCGTCGTGCTCGACGCCGCCTACGCGACCACGGCGACGCTCGCCGTCGGCGAAACCCTCGCCATCGCCGGCACCGACTTCGCCATCGTCGGCCTCGTGACCTCAGCCTCGGCGGATGCCGCGACAGCCGCCAACGCGTACATCCCCATCGACGTGGCGCAGGCCCTCTCCGGCCTGGCCGGCCAGGTCTCCGACATCTACGTCCAGGCAGCGTCGTCCACCGACATCGCCCAGGTGCAGGCCGATATCGAAGCCGCGCTCCCCGACACGACGGTGAAGACCCAGGCCGAGCTGGCCTCCAGCGTGTCCGGTTCGCTGGCCACGGCATCCGACCTGGCCTCGAACCTGGGCCTCTGGTTGTCGCTGATCGTCCTCGGGGCCGCGTTCCTGATCGCGATCCTGTTCACGATCTCGGGGGTCACCCGCCGCACCCGGGAGTTCGGCACGCTCAAGGCGATCGGCTGGTCCAACGGCCGGATCGTCCGCCAGGTGGCGGGCGAGTCGCTCGTGCAGGGCCTGCTCGGCGGGGCGGCCGGAATCGCCATCGGCCTGGTCGGCATCCTCCTGGTCAACCTCGTCGCGCCGACGTTGAGCGCGGGCGCGACAGCCTCGGCGCAGGCGGCGAGCCCCGGCGGACCCGGCGCCGGCTTCGGCCAGGCCGCGCAGGTCCAGGCTCCGGTCGATATCGCGCTCACCGCGCCGGTCACCGTGTCGGTCATCCTGCTCGCCGCCGGCCTGGCCGTGCTCGGCGGCCTGCTCGCCGGGGCGATCGGCGGCTGGCGCGCCTCCCGACTGCGCCCGGCCGAGGCCCTCCGCAGCCTCGCCTGACAGGCTCCCGCGCCTCGCATGCACACCCGTTCACACACCAGCACAAGGAGAACTCCATGTACGAATTGACCAACGTCACCAAGAAATACCAGCAGGGCGGGCGCACCGTCACCGCGCTGGACGGCGTCAGCCTGACGATTCCCGACGGCCAGCTGGTCGCCATCCAGGGTCCGACAGGCGGGGGCAAGTCCACCCTGCTGCAGATGCTCGGCGCGCTCGACCGGCCCACGGACGGCACGGTCGAGCTGGGGCTCGCGAACCTGTCGAGGCTCGGCGACCGCAAGCTCGGCGACATCCGGGCGAAGGAGATCGGTTTCGTCTTCCAGGGCTTCAACCTGATCCCCACCCTGAGCGCGCAGGAGAACGTCGAAACCGCGCTCGCGCCGCTCGGGGTGACCGCCTCCGAACGCCGGGAGCGCGCGGCCGCCGCCCTGGCCTCCGTGGGGCTCGGCGACCGGCTCACCCACTTGCCCGCCGAGCTGTCGGGAGGCCAGCAGCAGCGCGTGGCCATCGCGCGGGCACTGGTCAAGAACCCGACCGTGCTCCTCGCCGACGAGCCGACCGGGAACCTCGACGAGGACACCCGCGACGAGATCATGGACCTGCTCGAGGGCCTCTGGCGCGCGCAGGGACTCACCCTCGTCGTGGTGACGCACGACACGGCCGTGGCGGCCCGCGCCCAGCGTCGCCTGCAGATCCGGGATGGGGTCGTGCGGGAGGTCGCGTAGCCCGCGCCCGCGGGGAGCGGGCAGAATAGGGGGGTGACGGTCCAGGTGCTCTCCCTCTTCGACGAGGCCGAGCCGCCGTCACCCCGCGGGCCCCTCCTCGCCCCTCATCTCTCCCGCATCGTGGCCGATTCGACCGACCGGGTGGCCTGGCTGCGGGCGCGCAGCCAGGGCATCACGGCGACGGATGCCGCCAAGCTCGCGACCCCGGCATCCGTGCGTAACGCCGCCAGGGACAAGACGCACGGCACCGGCTTCAGCGGCAACACGTTCACCGACCACGGACGCGCCCGGGAACCCGAGATCGCCGCCTGGGTGCTGCGCAACCACGGCATCGAACCCAGCACGAATCTCTTCCACGCGGCCGGCCAGACCCGGCACCTCGCCACGCCGGACGGGGTCGGACACTCCGCGGACGGAATGCTCCAGCTCGCGGAGATCAAGACCACGAGCAAGCCCTGGCGCAGCATCCCGCGCTCGTACCTCCGCCAGGTCTGGTGGCAGCAGTACGTGCTCGGCGCCGAGCGCACGCTCCTCGTCTGGGAGCAGCATCTCGACTTCGTGCCCGTCAGCGCGGAGCCGGAGTGCCGCTGGATCAAGCGCGACGAGGACCAGATCGCGATCCTGGTCGGCTTCGCCAACGACCTGATCGGCATCCTCAACCGCCAGGCCACTCGGTAGGACGCCACCCCCCGCGATGGAGCAGACTGGGGGCATGGGACCTGCCACCGACCTGCCGACCACCATGCGCGCCCTCGTGATCGACCGAACCGGCGACGCCGACGAGCTTCGGCTCGCGGAGGTGCCGATCCCGGTCGCCGTCAGCGACGAGCTCCTCGTGCGCGTCCTCGCGGCCGGGATCAACCCGATCGACGCCAAGACCCGGGCCGGGACGGGCGCCGCGGCCGCCATTGCCGCCTACCCGGCGATCCTCGGCAACGACTTCAGCGGCGTCGTGGTGCGGGCGCCCTATGAGACGTTCCCCCTCCAGCCCGGCGACGAGGTCTACGGCATGGCGCGAGTGCCCCGCACCCCGGGAACCTACGCCGAGTACGTGCCCGTCTCGAGCCTGAGCGTCACCCGCAAGCCCGCCGGCCTCAGCCACATCGAGGCCGCGGCCGTGCCGCTCGCCGCGCTGACCGCCTGGGGCATGGTCGTCGACGTGGCCGCCGCCGCTCCGGGCCAACGGATGCTCATCCACGCCGGCAGCGGCGGCGTCGGTCACTTCGCGGTGCAGTTCGCCAGGGCCTTCGGGGCCCACGTGATTGCCACCGGCTCCACCCGCAACCTCGACTTCCTCGGCGAACTGGGCGCCGACGAGGTCATCGACTACACGACGCAGCGTTTCGAGGAGCACGTGTCGGAGGTCGACACGGTGATCGACCTGATCGGCAACGTGCACGACCAGACCGGGAGCCGGTCGCTCGGCGTGCTGCGTCCGGACGGCCTCCTGGTGAACGCGCCGACCGGGAGCTGGCCGACCGTGGCGGCCGAGGCCCAGGCCGCGGGCGTCCGCGCGACCCACTACAAGGTCGCCCCCGACGCCCGCACCCTGGATCTGGTCACCGAGCTGATCGACGACGGGGCCGTGCGCGTGCACGTCGACCGGGTGTTCGACCTCGCTGAGGGTCCGGACGCGCACCGGCTGCTCGAGCAGGGTCACACCCGCGGCAAGATCGTGCTGCGCGTTTCGCCGGGGGCTTAGCCGGCTCGGACACTGAGCAAACTGGTCCCCCGGCGATCTGGAGCTGCGCGGGCGGCGCGCCGCTGCGCGGGTGGCGCATAGCCCGCGTAGCGGCGCACCGCCCGCGCGTCCTGTCAGAGACGACCCCGGTCCGGGTTCCCGGGACTGCGCCTATTCTTCACCGCGCCGACCACACCCCCGGCGATCATGTAGCCGGCATAGGCGAGGAGCAGCACGGCCGCGCCCGGGACGACCCAGGCCCGGTTCGCGCCGCCGATGACGTTGTTCAGGTAGCCGATCAGCGGGACGGAATACCACAGGCGCCCCCGGACCTGCTCTTCGCGCACCTGCTCGGCATCCGGGTCGCTGTTGTTGTCCCCCTTGAGGGTGAACGTGCGGCCGCCGGTCGACGCGGAGGCGATGGCGATGACCCGGTGGGTGATCACGCCGGGTTGCCCGGACCGGATCTGGTAGGTCACGACGTCGCCGATCCTGAGGTCGCTCGGGTCCACCGGCCGCACGACGATGAGCGTGCCCGGCGGAAGGCGCGGCTCCATCGAGCTGGTCAGGACGGTGAGCGGCTGGCCTCCCGTCGCCTTCGGAACGACGATGAGCAGTACGGCCAGGGCGATGACGAGCAGCAGGAGCGCCCCGCTCAGGGCGAGGCCGATGGAGTGCCAGAGTCCCCGGGCCGGCCGCGCTTCGGTGGGCGGCGGGACGGTGTTTTCGTTCTCGGTGCCGCTCATGACCCGTCCCGCTCGCGCCTGCGTCGGCCGACGACGAAAAACACCCCGGCGCCGACCAGGAGGCCGCCCGCGAGGAGGAGCGGGCCGGTCAAGTCGGCCTCGAGCGTCGGCAGGGAGCCGCCGGGACCCTGGTCCGACTCGATGAGCACGCCATCATCCTCACACGCGGACGGCGGAAACGGGCCGGCTTCCGCGTCGCGCAGGGCGACCATCAACCCGAGGCCCGCGCTCCCCCTCTGCCCGGCGCTGTCGGGCAGGTCGGCCATGGTGAAGGTCAGGACCATCTTGATCGTGGCCCCCGCGGCAAGCGATTGCGAGGGCACCAGGACCTGGCATTGCGACAGCGCGCCCAGCACGGACGACCTCGACGCGTCCGTCCCCGAATCCCAGGCCGACATCATCACCCCGTCGGCGAGCGCGCGGGAGCTCGTGGTCACGTCGCGCGCGCTGACGCGCAGGGCGGCCGGAACCCCGGTCGGGTTCCTGATCCAGAGATCGGTCGAAGCCGACAGCCCCGGCACGAGCATCCCCAGGTCGTCGAAGAGGCCGCCGGCGAGGGCGGCGGAGAAGTGGATGCCGTCGGTGCTGAAGAGCACGTCCGCCGGCGCCGCGGCTGCGCGTTCGGCCGCCCCGCCCGGCACGGTCCCACCTGCGACCAGGGCCGCCGTGATGGCGCAGACGAGCGACACCCCTCGGAGCCGCCGCGTCATCCGGGTGGGCGTCATCGGTCAGGGCACCGCCGTGAAGGTGAAGGTCTGCGAGGCCGCGGCGCTGCAGGTCTTCACCTGGAGCTGGGTGCCCGCGGCCGCGGTGGTCGTGTCGAGGCAGTCGCTGCTCTTGGCGTTGAGGAGGTGGAAGGTTCCGCTTCCGGTTCCCAGCGAGACGACCTGCCACTGCTGGGTGGCGCCGCCGGCATCCGTCGCGAGCGTGACCGGTCCCTTTCCGCTTCCGCCGAGCGAGGTGTCCCAGACGGACGTCGGCGCGGAGCGCGAGACGGACTTGTAGTTCGACCCGCTCACGGCGAATTTCCACGCCTGGTTCGTGCCGCCGGTGCAGAGCTGGACGGTCACGGCCGTGGTCGGGGCCGCGACGCACAGGCCGCCGGCCGGGTTGACGACCCGGTACCACTTGCTGGAATCCAGCCCAAGGGTGGTCACGGTGACCGGCGCAGAGGCGACGGAGACATTGCCGGGCAGGTCGCGGGCCAGCACGGTGTAGCTGTAGGCCTTGCCGACGCTGAGCCCGGTGTCGGTGTACGGGCTCGAGGTGGCCGCCTGGACGAGGACGCCGTCGCGGTAGACGTCGTAGTCCTTCGTTCCGCCGACATCGGTCGACGGCGCCCAGGCGATCGTGGTCTGGGCGTCGGTTGTGGCCGACGCGCTGGGCGCGGCCGGCACGCTCGGGGCGGTCGTGTCGAGGACGCCCTGGGCGACGGTTGCCGAGACGGCGGCCGACCAGCTGCCGACGGTCGAGCTCAGCGCGAGGGTCGCGACCATCGCGCGGCCATCGGTGGCCGCGGCCTGGGCGGCGGTGAGCGACGTCCGCACGCAGTAGAACGCCGAGGCCGAGGCGGCGAGCGTGCCGGTCAGCGGGGGGAGCGTGGTCCAGTTCCAGCCGGGCATCACCGGGGGCGTCGTCGACGCGCCGCAGTCCGCAGCGCCGGCCGAGGCGACCGGCCAGGTCTTGACGAGGGCCGTGGTGGCGAGCGTGGTCGGCGAGAGCGCCCCCAGCGCAAGCGTGTAGCCCGCCGGGATCGTTCCCGTGTTCGTCACGGTGATCGCCCGGGTCACGGCCGGCTGGGCGGGCGAGTACGCGACCGCCAGCTGGGCGAATCCGGCCTGGCTGATTCCGATGGCTCCCGACGAAGCGGATGCCGTGGCGCCGACGGTCAGGGCGGTCCAGCTCCCGGCCGCGAAGCCGTCGAGCAGGAGCCCGAAGTTCGCGGCCGCCTGGCCCTGGCTGACGACGGGCGCGGTCGCCGGCAGGCCCAGGGATACGCAGAGGATGGCGGAGCCATGGGCGGCGACCGATGCTCCGAGGGCCGCACGCGTGGCTGCCGCGAAGGTTCCGGTCCACGTCGGCGTGACGCTGCCGGCCAGGCAGGCGGCTGGTGACGCGGCGATTCCCGCGCCGATGGTGAGCGCCTGGGAGAAGGCGGTCGACGCGGTGGGCGAGGTGAGGCCCGTTACCCGCAGGAAGAGCGGGACGTCGCCCGCGTTGGTGACCGTCGCCGTGCCGAACGTCGTCAGGCCCGGGTACAGCGGGGTCGTCGACATGGCGACGGGAGATACCGTGAGGGCAGCCGTTCCGGAGGTGATCGTCGCCGCCGATGCGGTGGACGCGCTCGAGCTGAGCAGCGCGTAGGTGCCGCCGGCCAGGGCCACGGCCAGGCAGATGACGGCGGAGAACGACACGATGGACGTGAACATCGACCGGATCGAGAGGATCCCGGCCAGCGGTGTTTCCGGCATTCGCGACATCCCCTTCCGCGAGGCGAGAGACGAGAGGTGGTGCTGGACACAGGGGTGTGCCCGCCGTCGGGTCGGCGGGTACACGGGCCCTGGCTAGGAGGTCTGGTTCAGCGTCACATTGAGATCGTTGAGCTTGACGGATCCGAGCTGGGCGTCATTGCCGGCGCCGCTGGGGAAGGTGAGGGTGACGGTCACCGTCACCACCGAGGTCCCCGCGTTGACGGAGTAGGACGGGGAGGTGCCGGAGATGCCGGCCCCGGTTGCCGTGGCGGCGATCGTGGCGGTGCTGGTGAGGTAGCTGGTCAGCGCCAGGTCTTCCGCGTCGAGGGCCACCGTCGGGCTGATCGAAGCCGGGTCGAGGGTCAGCGTGGCCAGGAGGTTGTCGCCGGACGCCGTGACATTCATCGTCTTCGTGTAGGCGAGCACGTCGCCGGGGACGGCCTTGAAACCGCTGAGGGTCCCCTGGGCAACTCCGTTGACGGTCCAGGAGCCGGCCGCCACGGTCGGGGTGACGTCGAGGCTGCCGGCGACGATCGTTCCGCCGGCCACGGCTGCGGAATCGTTCCAGAGCGCGAACGTGCCGGCGCCGCCGAGAAGGAGGGCCACGCCGGCAGCGCCGGCAATCGCACCTACGAGGAGCTTGTTCATGGACTTCCTTTCGCGACATGTGGATGCCGTGGGCTGCAGGGTGGGTGAGCTGTGCGTAAGAACCCTAGATGGGACAGACAGATTCGTCTGTCCCTGCTCCACCCCCAGAGAGAGGCACGCCCTGCCCCCTTTCCGGGGCGCCCTTTGCCCGGTCGCGACGGGGCCGTTAACCGCCCATGGTCCAGACTGGAAGCCGACAAGGAGGACACGGATGCCACATCCCCAGGCCGCGCTGCCGGGCGGAAGCGCCGACGCTCCCTCCGTCATCTGGTTCCGTGACGACCTCCGGGTCGGCGACAACCCGGCCCTCCACGCAGCGATCCAGCGCGGCCGCCCCATCGTGGGCGTCTTCGTGCTCGACGAGGAGTCGCCCGGCTTCCGCGCACTCGGCGGGGCGTCCCTCTGGTGGCTGCATCGGAGTCTCCTCTCGCTCGCGGCCTCGTTGGAGGGGCTGGGCGCCCGCCTGATCCTGCGCAGCGGTCCCGCCGAGTCGGTGATCACCGCACTCACCGCGTCCGTCGGTGCCGGCGCGGTGTTCTGGAACCGGCGCTACGGTGCGGCCGAACGCGAGGTGGACACCCGCATCAAGGCGGGCCTGCGCGCCGGCGGCGTCGAGACCGAGAGCTTCGCCGGCTCGCTTCTGTTCGAGCCGTGGACGATCCGCACCGGCCAGGACCGGCCGTACTCGGTGTTCACGCCGTTCTGGCGGGCCTGCACCTCCGGGCCCCCGCCGCGGATGCCGTACCCGGCGCCGCGGAAAATCCCCGGCTGGGGCGGGGCGATGGCGTCCGACGGGCTGGCGGACTGGGCGCTCGAGCCGACGCGGCCGGACTGGGCGGCCGGCCTGCGCTCGGAGTGGGAGCCGGGCGAGGCATCCGCGCGCGCCTTGCTCGACACGTTCCTGCGGGACGCCCTCGACGACTACGCCGACGCGCGCGACCTGCCGGCGGAGCCCGCGACCTCACGCCTGGCGCCGCACCTGCGCTGGGGCGAGATCAGCCCGTACCAGGTCTGGCACGCGGCCGATGCGGCCAGGGCCGGGGCCACCGGCCGCGCCGCGGCGAGCGCGACCCGGTTCCTCACCGAGCTGGGTTGGCGGGAGTTCTGCTACCACACGCTCTTCCACGCGCCGGAGCTGGCCTCGGTCAACATCCGGCGAGAGTTCGACGCCTTCCCCTGGCCACCCCTGGACGATCGCGCCCTCCGGGCCTGGCAGCAGGGGCGCACCGGGTTCCCGCTCGTCGACGCGGGCATGCGGGAGCTGTGGCGCACTGGAAGCATGCACAACCGGGTGCGCATGGTCGTCGCCTCCTTCCTCACCAAGAACCTGCTGATCGACTGGCGCGAGGGCGAACGCTGGTTCTGGGACACCCTCGTCGACGCCGACCCGGCGAGCAACCCGTTCAACTGGCAGTGGGTCGCGGGCTCCGGCGCCGACGCCGCGCCCTACTTCCGGGTGTTCAACCCGGATCTGCAGGCGGCGAAATTCGACCCGCAGGGCGAGTACATCCGCGCCAACGTGCCGGAGTGGGGCACGGATGCCTACCCGGCGCCGATCGTCGACCTCGGCGACACGAGGCGGGCGGCCCTGGCCGCCTACGACCAGGTGAAGAGGACGAAGGCGGCCGCCACGGCGGACGCGGACCCTCGAGGCTAGACCGCGCGCTCCAGCACGAAGTCGTTTTCGTACTCACCGCCGACGAGGAAACGCTTCCGCCCCACGACCCGGAAGCCGTGCTTCTCGTAGAAACGGAGGGCGCGCGCGTTGAGCTGGTTCACGCCGAGCCACACGCCGGCGGCCCCACGCCCGCGGGCCGCGTCCAGGGTCGCCCCCATCAGGGTCGCGGCGGCGCCTCCGCCATGCGCCTCGGCGCGCAGGTAGAACTTGCTCAGCTCCACGGTCGGGCGAATGCCGACGGCGGAATGCGCATCCGCATCGGTCGGCTCCCCGAACACGAGCATCGTGTAGCCGACCAGCGCTCCCCCGGCTTCGGCGACGAGGACGACCCGGTCGGGATCGGCGAGGTACGCGTCGAAGTTGCCTTCGGAGAGCACGTCCCGCAGGAACTCGGCGATGGCCGCGGCCGTGGTGTGCGGCGGGCAGGCGAGGGGGAAGGTCACGGCGGCCAGATCGGCCAGCCCCGCGGCATCCGCCTCCCCCGCCGCCCGGATCGTCACGGTCATCCCGCCAGCCTACCCAGCACGAACCGCCCCGCCGCGCGCCGCACCCCCTGTCCCGAATCCGGGACAGGGGGTGCGGAGCGGACGAGCCGGGTCAGAGGAAGCGGGCGTAGGCGCCGACCGTCAGGAAGGTCGGGAACTCCGGCTCCAGCGCGGCGGTGCGGAACACCTCGAGGGCATCGTCGAAGCGGTCGCCCGGCGTGCGCTCGAGTCCGGCGAACACCTCGGCCACCAGCTCCTCGACCCAGGGGCGGTCGATCCGGCGCCCCTCGGCGGTGACCGAGTTGTCGTGGATCCACTGCCAGATCTGCGAGCGGGAGATCTCGGCCGTGGCCGCGTCCTCCATCAGGTTATCGATCGCGGCCGCGCCGACTCCACGCAGCCAGGATTCGATGTAGCGCAGCGCGATGATGACGTTGCCGCGCACGCCGGCCTCGCTGATCTGGCCGCCGATGGATTCCACGTCGAGCAGCTGCGCGGCCGTCACGACGACCTCGTCACGCGTGCGCTCGAGCTGGTTCGGCCGGTCGCCGAGCACCCGGTCGAACTCCGCCCGGGCGGTCGGGATGAGGTCCGGGTGTGCGACCCAGGTGCCGTCGAAGCCGTCGGTGGCCTCGCGGCGCTTGTCCGCGGAAACCTGTTCGAGGGCCTGGGCGGTGACCGCCGGGTCGCGCCGGTTCGGGATGAAGGCGCTCATTCCGCCGATGGCATACGCCCCGCGCTGGTGGCAGGTGGACACCAGCAGTTCCGTGTACGCCCGCATGAACGGCACGGTCATGGTGATCTGCTTGCGGTCAGGGAAGACGAACCGGCGTCCGCGGGCGCGGAACGTCTTGATGATGCTGAAGATGTAGTCCCAGCGGCCGGCGTTGAGTCCGGCGCAGTGGTCCCGCAGTTCGTAGAGGATCTCCTCCATCTCGAACGCCGCCTGGATCGTCTCGATCAGCACGGTCGCTCGGATCGTGCCGTGCCCGATGTTCAGGTGGTCCTCGGCGTGGCTGAAGATGTCGTTCCAGAGACGCGCCTCGCGGTGGCTCTCGAGCTTCGGCAGGTAGAAGTACGGGCCGGAGCCGGAGCCGATCAGCTTGCGGGCGTTGTGGAAGATGTACAGGCCGAAGTCGACGAGGCTGCCGGACGCCGCCATCCGGCGGTTGGCGCGGTCGACGAAGGTGAGGTTCTTCTCGACCAGGTGCCAGCCGCGGGGACGCATCACGATCGTGGGGGTCGCCTCGGCGGTGACCGTGTATTCCTTGCCCTCGGGGCTGGTGAAGCTGAGCTGCCCGCGCACGGCGTCGAACAGGGTGAGCTGGCCCTCGATGACGTTGGCCCAGGTGGGGCTCGTGGCATCCTCCTGGTCGGCCAGCCAGACCTTGGCGCCGGAGTTCAGGGCGTTGATCGCCATCTTGCGGTCGGTGGGTCCGGTGATCTCGACGCGGCGGTCTTCGAGCCCGGGGCCGGCGCCGGCGACGGTCCAGTTCGGGTCGCGGCGGATGTGCGCCGTCTCACTGAGGAAGCGGGGGTCCCGGCCGTTCGCGGCGTCGACGCGCGTCTGCAGCCGGGCGGCGAGCAGGTCGTGGCGGGTGCCGGCGAAGCGGTCGTGCAGTTCGGCGATGAACTCGAGCGCCTCCGGGGTGAGGATCTCGTCGTAGCGGGGACCGAGGTCGCCGGTGATCTCGAGGTGCGGGCGGATGGTCGCGAAGCTGCCGGTGTTCGTCGTGGTGCGCTGCGGGCGTTCGATCGTTGACCGGGGTGAGGTGTTCATGGTCTTTCTCCTTGACAGGTAGTGGGTCCGTTGAGCTGGGTGCCGCGCAGCTGGGTGCCGCTGAGCTGGGTGCCTCGGTATGCGTCGTTATGCGTCGTTGCGGTGGCTTGATCCCACTCTGGAGCCCGCGCACCCCCACCGACCCGGAATGATCCGCAGAAGAAATGTGTTTCTTCTGTTTGCCAGAACTATTCGGCTCGTGTGACCATGAAGCATGGTCATCGCAGATCGCATCCCCTCTCCCACCTTCCCCGCGGATCCCGCCGAGGAGGCGGAGCTCGACGCCCTCACGCTGGGCCGGCGCATCCGTGACCTCCGCACGGCTCGCAAGATGACGCTCGACGCGCTCGCGACGGCCATCGACCGGGCGCCGTCCCAGGTGTCGATGATCGAGAACGGGAAGCGGGAACCGCGGCTGTCGATGCTGCGCACGATTGCCACCGCGCTCGAAACGACCGTGGACGAACTGCTCAGGACGGATGCGCCGTCGGAGCGGGCCGCGCTGGAAATCGCGGTCGAACGGGCCCAGCGCGGACCGGTCTTCACCGCCCTCGGGCTGCCGCGCATCCGTGTCAGCAAGGGTCAGAGCGACGAAACGTTGCAGACCCTGCTGACCCTGCACAACGAAATCGAGCGGCTGCACCGGGAACGGGCCGCGACTCCCGAAGAGGCCAGGCGCGCCAACGCCGAGCTCCGGGCGACGATGCGTTCGCGCGACAACTACTTCCCCGAGCTGGAAGCGCAGGCCGTCGACCTGCTGGCCGCGGTCGGCCACACGGGCGGCCCGGTCTCCCACCAGGTGGTTGCCGACATGGCTACCCACCTAGGCTATTCCCTGCACTACGTGGGCGACCTGCCGCATTCCACCCGCTCGGTGACCGACAAGCGGAACGGGCGGATCTACCTGCCGACCAAGCAGTCGGCGTCCAGGGACTCCCGCTCGCCGATCCTCCAGGCCTTCGCCAGCCTCCTCTGCGGGCACGACGAGCCCGGAAGTTATGCCGAATTTCTCCGCCAGCGGGTGGAGACCAACTACCTGACCGCCGCCATCCTGCTCCCGGAGAAGGACACGGTGAAGCTGCTCACCGAGGCGAAGAACCTGCGGCGCATCTCGATGGAGGACCTCCGGGACGCCTTTGCCGTGTCCTACGAGACGGCCGCGCACCGTTTCACCAACCTCGCGACGGCGAGGCTCGGCATCCCCGTGCACTTCATGAAGGTGCACGAATCGGGCACGATCATCAAGGCCTACGAGAATGACGCGGTGCGCTTCCCGAGCGACGCGCTCGGGGCGATCGAAGGCACGACCGTCTGCCGCAACTGGACGGCCAGGACCGTGTTCGAGGTCGAGGACCGGTTCAGTCCCTGGTACCAGTACACGGACACCCCGAGCGGCACCTTCTGGTGCACCTCCCGGATCGAGAAGGCGAAGGAGGGCGAGTATTCGGTCAGCGTCGGCGTGCCGTTCTCGCACGTCAAGTGGTTCCGCGGGCGCGAGACCACCAACCGCGCGGTGTCGCTCTGCCCGGATGAGACCTGCTGCCGCCGCGCGCCCTCCAACCTCGCCGAGAAGTGGTCCGGGCAGTCCTGGCCGGCCGCGCGCACGCCGACGAGCCTGCTCGCCGCGCTGCCCACCGGCACCTTCCCGGGAGTGGACCAGACCGAGGTCTACGAGTTCCTGGAATCGCACTCTCCCCGGTAAACCCGGCGGAAGCCTGCCGCGTGGTGGCAGGATGAACGCGTGGCAGCACCGCCACCGAAGAAGGAGCCCCCCGTGGGAAGCACGATTTTCGAACGGGCCCGGCCCGCCGCATCCGTCATCGCCCAATCCCTCGGCGACACCAGGCACGCGCCGTTCTGGCTCGACGACATCGCCCCTCAGCCGCGGCATCCCCGGCTCTCGGCGGACCTGGACTGCGACCTCGCGGTCGTCGGCGCCGGATACCTCGGCCTCTGGACCGCCCTCATCGCCAAGCAGCAGGATCCCGGCGCCCGGGTGGTGCTGCTCGAGGCGCGAACCGTCGGCTGGGCAGCATCCGGGCGGAACGGCGGCTTCTGCGAGGCGAGCCTGACCCACGGCGAGGAGAACGGCCGCAGCCGCTGGCCGAACGAGATCGACCGGCTGAACGAACTCGGACTGACGAACCTCGACGAGATCGAGCGGAGCGTCACCGACCTCGGGCTCGACTGCGACTTCGAGCGCACCGGGGCCATCGACCTCGCCATCGAGGAGCACCAGGTGGACTGGCTGAGGGAGGAACCGACCGGCGCCGACACCGTCTTCCTCGATGCCGCGGCCGTGCGCCGGGAGGTCGACTCGCCCACCTACCTGGCTGGGCTCTGGCACCGGCGCAGCAACGCCCTCGTGCACCCCGGCAAACTGGCGGCCGAACTCGCCCGGGTCGCGACGGAACTCGGCGTCGAAATCTTCGAACACACCCCCGTGCGGCGGCTCGACAGCGCGGGCCTCGGCCCGGCCCAGGGCAGCAACCTGGTCACGCCGTCGGGCACCGTCCGGGCCCGGAAGACCGCGCTGGCCACGAACGTCTTCCCGTCGCTGCTCAAGCGCAACCGCCTGTCCACCGTGCCCGTCTACGACTACGTGCTGATGACCGAGCCGCTCAGCGCCGAGCAGCTCGCCTCGATCGGCTGGCAGCACCGGCAGGGCCTGAGCGACCTTGCCAACCAGTTCCACTACTACCGGCTCAGCGCCGACAACCGCATCCTCTTCGGCGGCTACGACGCGATCTATCACTACGGCGCGCGGGTCCGGAGCGAGTACGAGAACCGCCCGGCGAGCTACGAGCGGCTCGCGAGCCACTTCTTCACCACCTTCCCGCAGCTGGCCGGCCTCCGGTTCAGCCACCGCTGGGCGGGCGCGATCGACACCTCCACCCGGTTCTGCGCCTTCTTCGGAACCGCCCGCGGCGGCCGTATCGCCTACGCGGCCGGCTTCACCGGCCTGGGCGTGGGCGCGACCCACTTCGCGGCGAAGGTCATGCTCGACCAGCTCGCCGGGCGGCAGACCGAGCGCACGCAGCTGGAGATGGTGCGCGGCCGCGCGCTCCCCTTCCCGCCCGAGCCGATCGCGTCGATGGGCATCCAGACGACGCGGTGGTCGCTCGACCGCGCCGACCACAACGGCGGACGCCGCAACGTGATCCTGAAGACGCTCGACGCCCTCGGCCTCGGCTTCGACTCCTAGCCGCCCCTCAGCCCACCGACCAACGGAGACAACGGATGCTCACCCCCGGCCACGCCACCGCAGCCGCAGCCCTGCGAATCGAGCGAGACCCCGTCCCGGCCGCGCAGGTCGTCGCCGGCGCTCCCGGCACCGGGTCCACAGTGCTCGGCATGCTCGGCGACACCGAGATCGGCGTCTGGGAGATGTCACCGGGGTCCATGCGCGACGTCGAGGCCGACGAGGTGTTCCTCGTGCTGAGCGGCGCGGCGACCGTCCACTTCGAGGACGACGGGCGCCGCATCCGGCTCGCCCCCGGCGACATTGTTCGGCTCAGCGCCGGCATGCGCACCGTCTGGACCGTGACGGAAACGCTTCGCAAGCTCTACCTGGCCTGACCGCCCACCCACCCACCGCGAAACCGCAGTTGTGCGCGAAATGCGCGCGTTTTAGCGCGCACAACTGCGGTTTCGCGGGAAGTAAAGCGGGGGCGGAGCGGGAAGAGCGTGCGACGGAAAGCGTAGCGGAATCGCCATTCAGGGACGAGAATCGCCGCGTACGCGGAGTTCACCGCCGGGATCGGCGATTTTCGCGTGATTCGACACGCCGCGCGGGGCCGAACGTCCCGTTCCGCCGGATTGTGCCGGCGACGGCAGTATGTTGAGCACACACAATGAGGTGTTTGCGGCCAGGTGGGCGGTCGCGCAAGCCTCCGGCTTGATCCGAAAGAGGTCATCATGTCAGTTGATCAACCCACCCAGAAGAGACTCGGCGACGCGGAGCACCTCAAGGTCCTGGGCTACGACGACTCGTTCGTCCGCTCCATGTCCTGGTGGGGGAACTTCGCCCTCGGCTTCACCTACCTGTCGCCGCTCGTCGGGGTGTACTCGCTGTTCGCCCTCGCCCTGAGCACGGGCGGGCCGCCCTCGATCTTCTGGATCGTCATCGTCGGAGCCGGACAGCTCCTGGTGGCCCTGGTCTTCGGCGAGGTCGTGTCCCAGTACCCGATCGCCGGCGGCATCTACCCGTGGTCGCGCCGGCTCTGGGGCAAGCGTTACGCCTGGATGGCTGCCTGGGTGTACATCTGGGCGATGCTGGTGACGATCACGGCGGTGGCGGAGTACGGCACCGGCTTCCTCGCGAGCCTGATCAACGCCCCGGTGACCAACGAGGTGACGCTCGGCCTCTCCGCACTCTTCCTCATCGTCGCCTTCGGGATCAACTTCTCCGGCACGAAGATGCTCGCGCGGGTCGCCCGGATCGGTCTGGCCGCCGAACTCATCGGCGTCGTGGGCCTCGGGCTGTACCTGCTGATCTTCCAGCGCAAGCAGGAGTTCAGCGTGTTCTTCGACTCCATGGGCGTTGAGGGCGATGGCAGCTACGCCGCGGCCTTCCTCGGCGCGGCCCTCGCCGGGCTCTTCCTGTTCTACGGGTTCGAGGCCTGCGGCGATGTCGCGGAGGAGGTCGAGAGCCCGGCCAGGCGCATCCCGACGGCGATGATCATGACGATCCTGGTCGGCGGAGTGTCCGCCCTGTTCTCCTTCGGCGGTTACGTGATGGCCGCTCCCGACCTCCAGTCGATCGTCAATGGAGAGAACGCCGATCCGATCCCCGCGATCCTGGAGTCCTCTCTCGGCACCGTCGGGTCGAAGCTCTTCCTCGTCGTGGCGCTCACCGCGTTCCTGTCCTGCGTGCTCAGCCTGCAGGCCGCGGCCAGCCGCCTGCTGTTCTCGTTCGCCAGGGACGGGATGATCCCGGGCCACAAGTGGCTGGCCCATGTGTCCCCACGCCGCGCCGTGCCGGTCAACGCCCTCATCGTCGCCTGCACGATCCCGCTGCTGCTCTGCCTGTTGATCTACGTTGGCGGGAGCACCCTGCTGGTGCGGATCACTGCCTTCGCGGTGATCGGCATCTACGTCGCGTTCCAGGCCGTGGTGCTCGCCGCGCTCCGGCAGCGCCTGAAGGGCTGGAAGCCGGCCGGACCGTTCAACCTGGGCGGGGCCGGGATCATCGTCAACATCCTCGCCCTCGCGTACGGACTGTTCGCGATGTATCTCCTCGGCCAGCCGGGGACATCCGGGGTCATCCTCGACGACTGGATCGTGCTCATCGGCCTCGGCGTCGTGATGGGCAGCGGGCTGCTCTACCTCTTCATCGCCAAGCCGCACAGCGCCTCGCACGCGCCGGAAGGCGACGCCATCGAGATGGCCAGGCAGATCCGGGAGCACCCCAGCACGCAGTAGAGACCTCCGTGCACGCAGAAGGGCCCGTCGAAAGACGGGCCCTTCTCGTCGTTCGCCCCGCGCTGCCCGGGGGAACAGGAAAGGCCCGCCGAAGCGGGCCTTTCCTGACGATGATGGAGCTTAGATGCTGTTCACGTCGAGCGGGATGCCGGGGCCGAACGTGGTCGAGACGGCGCCCTTCGTGATGTAGCGGCCCTTCGAGGAGCTCGGCTTGAGGCGAACGATCTCCTCGAGTGCCGCGCCGATGTTCTCGTTCAGCTGCTCGGCGGTGAAGGATGCCTTGCCGACGACGAAGTGCACGTTGGAGTGCTTGTCGACGCGGAACTCGATCTTTCCGCCCTTGATGTCGGAGACCGCCTTCGCGACGTTGGGCGTCACGGTGCCGGTCTTCGGGTTCGGCATGAGGCCGCGCGGGCCGAGGACCTTACCGAGACGACCGACCTTACCCATGAGCTCGGGGGTCGAGACGGCGGAGTCGAACGAGGTGTAGCCGGCGGCCACCTTCTCAATGAGCTCGTCGCCACCGACCTCGTCGGCGCCGGCAGCGATAGCTGCCTCGGCGGCCGGGCCGGTTGCGAAGACGATGACGCGGGCGGTCTTACCGGTACCATGCGGCAGGATGACGGTGCCGCGCACCATCTGGTCTGCCTTGCGCGGGTCGACACCAAGCTTGAGGGCGACCTCAACCGTGGAGTTGAACTTGGCGGAGCCGGTCTCCTTGGCCAGGGTGACGGCCTCGGTGGGGGTGTAGAACTTGTCGGCTTCGATCTTCTCGGCCGCGGCCCGATAGGCCTTTGACTTCTGTGCCATTTGAATCTCCTGTACAAAAATTTGAGAGTGTGGTGCGAGCCTGGCTGGCTCTTCCACGTACTGCTGGGTGGCGGGATGCCGGGGGGTGAGGGTTAGGCCTCGACCGTGATGCCCATGGAGCGGGCGGTTCCGGCGATGATCTTCGATGCCGCGTCGAGGTCGTTGGCGTTGAGGTCAACCATCTTCGTCGTGGCGATCTCGCGAACCTGCGCCTGGGTGAGCTTCGCAACCTTGACGGTGTGCGGGGTGCCGCTGCCCTTGGCAACGCCGGCTGCCTTCTTGATGAGCTCCGCCGCCGGCGGGGTCTTCAGGATGAACGTGAATGAGCGGTCGTCGTACACGGTGATCTCAACCGGGATGACGTTTCCGCGCTGGGCTTCCGTCTGGGCGTTGTACGCCTTGCAGAACTCCATGATGTTAACGCCGTGCTGGCCAAGCGCCGGCCCGATGGGCGGTGCTGGGTTGGCGGCGCCGGCCTTGATCTGAAGCTTGATCAGACCGGTAACCTTCTTCTTCGGTGCCATTGTTCTTCCTTCTTATTGATGTTCGAGCAGCCACAAGGGCATGCTCTCCCGAGGGCCCGGACGGGCCCCGGTGGACTTAAAGCTTGGTGACCTGGTCGAAGCTGAGCTCGACCGGGGTCTCACGTTCGAACAAGGACACCAGCACGATGAGCTTGCCGCTCTCCGGCTTGATCTCGTTGATGGAACCGGGCAGGCCCGCGAACGAGCCTTCCTTGATGGTGATGGTCTCGCCGATCTCGAAGTCGATCTCGGCGGGAAGCACGCGGGACGCGGCCTTGCCGCCCTGTCCGCCGCCGGTCTTGATGCTCGGAGCCTCTTTGATCTCGACGAGGCTCTTCAGCATGCCGAAGGCCTCCTCGAAGCGGAGCGGGGTCGGGTTGTGCGAGTTGCCGACGAAGCCCGTGACTCCGGGCGTGTGGCGCACAACGGACCAGCTGTCCTCGTTGAGGTCCATGCGAACGAGAACGTATCCGGGGATGCGCACGCGGGTGACCATCTTGCGCTGGCCGTTCTTGATCTCGACGACGTCTTCCATCGGAACCTCGACCTGGTAGATGTAATCTTCCATGGCCATCGACTGCTTGCGGTTCTCGATGTTCGACTTCACGCGGCGTTCGAAGCCGGCGTAGGAGTGAATGACGTACCACTTGCCCGGCTGGAAACGCAGTTCCTTGCGGAATTCGTCGTACGGGTCTTCGGGCGTCTCGTCGGCGGCGACCTCTTCGGTTGCGGCGACCGGGGCCTCGTCCTCGACGGCCTCGGCGGCGGCCTCGGCCTCGTCGGCGGAATCGATGTCGAGGGCGTCGTTGACGACCTCGTCGGCTTCGGGATCGGTGGCCTCGGCGAGGGCGTCCAGCGCGGCGTCGAGGTTGTCCTCGATGTTGGCGTTGGGGTCGATGACGTGCAGGGCAGCGTGCTCGGCGGGCTCTACGGCGTCTTCTTCTTCGGCGAGGATGTTGCCTTCCTGCGCCTCATCCTCGTCGGAGGACTGCTCTGCGGCGGTAGCCCAGTCGACGTCGCCGTGTTTCGTCTCAGTCACTAAATCTCAGTCCTTATCTATCGAACAGGCACGAAATCGTTGCCCGTTCAGAGTTGCCATGAAAATCAACGCAGGATGCGCCGGGCGGCACGTGCTCTAGCCCGTGGGCGTTCCGAACACATAGGTCACGACGAGCGCGAACACCCAGTCGAGGCCGGACACCAGGGCCATCATGATGACCACGAAGACCAGCACGACGCCCGTGTAGCTCAGGAGTTCCTTGCGGGTCGGCGTGACAACCTTGCGGAGTTCGGCCAGCACCTGCTTGATGAACAGGGTCAGCCGAGCGAACGGTCCGCGCTTCGATTCGCGGGCGATTCTCGCGTTGGCGACGATTTCCTCACTAGGTTCGTCGATAACTGTTCGGGCCACCTGTCACACCTTTCATGGGCCGACGGAAATACCACCGACTTGCAGGGCGGACAGGACTCGAACCTGCAACCTGCGGTTTTGGAGACCGCTGCTCTACCAATTGAGCCACCACCCTAGGAATGAAATCCCCACCACCTCGTCGCGCGCATCCCGGTTGTCAGACAACAAAAATGGGCGCAGAAAAGCATGGCAGATTTCAACTACCTCGATCAAGTCTAGGTCACTCCGGCACCCCTGTAAAGCCGAGCCCGGCCTGTGCCGGACCGGACGGTCCCCCTATGCTCGTATCGTGGCCCACGAACTCAAGCGAATCTCCACCCGAGTCGGCTCCATCGCGGAGTCGGCAACCCTCAAGGTCGACGGTAAGGCCAAGGCGCTCCAGGCGGCCGGCCGTCCGGTGATCAGCTACGCCGCCGGCGAGCCGGATTTCCAGACCCCTGAGCACATCGTCGATGCCGCGCTGGCCGCGGTGCGGGACCCGAAGAACTACCGCTACACGCCCGCGGCGGGACTGCCGGAACTCCGCGAGGCCATCGCGGCCAAGACGCTGCGCGACAGCGGGCTGGAGGTGTCGCCCGGCCAGGTCGTCGTCACTAACGGCGGCAAGCAGGCGGTCTACCAGGCGTTCGCCACGCTGCTCGACCCGGGCGACGAGGTGCTCGTGCCCACGCCGTACTGGACCACCTACCCCGAGGCGATCAGGCTTGCCGGCGGCATGCAGGTGGACGTCTTCGCCGGCAGCGACCAGGGCTACCTCGTCACCGTCGACCAGTTGGAGGCGGCTCGAACCGAGCGCACCAAGGTGCTCCTGTTCGTGTCGCCGTCCAACCCCACGGGGGCCGTCTACTCCCCGGAGCAGACCAGGGCCATCGGCGAGTGGGCCGAGGAGCATGGCCTGTGGGTCGTCTCGGACGAGATCTACCAGAACCTCACCTACGACGGCGTGCGCGCCGTCTCCATCGTCGAGGCCGTTCCGGCGCTCGCCGACCGCACCATCCTCGTCAACGGCGTCGCCAAGACCTACGCCATGACCGGCTGGCGGCTCGGCTGGATGGTCGGCCCGGCCGACGCGATCAAGGCCGCCGCCAATCTCCAGTCGCACCTCTCGTCCAACGTGTCGAACATCTCCCAGCGTGCGGCCATCGCCGCCCTGAACGGACCGCAGGATGCCGCCCTCGCGATGCGCGACGCCTTCGACCGCCGGCGCAAGATCATCGTCGCCGAGCTCAACAAGATCCCCGGCATGCTCACGCCGACCCCGCAGGGCGCCTTCTACGTCTACCCCGACGTGTCCGGCCTGCTCGGGCGCACCTGGGGCGGGGTGACCGCCAACACCTCGCTCGAACTCGCCGACCTCATCCTCGACCAGGCCGAGGTCGCCGTCGTCCCCGGCGAGGCCTTCGGCCCCAGCGGGTACCTGCGCCTCTCCTACGCCCTCGGCGACGCGCCGCTGGTCGAGGGCATCCAGCGCCTCCAGCGCCTCTTCGCCTGACCCGAGCCCCTCCCAACCCCCTGAGGGGTCGCAAATCGACCTTCCCGAGCCCGATGAAGGTCGATCTGCGACCCCTCAGGGCGGCGAACCACGCGGGAATGTGGGAATCTGGGCGCATGACATCCCTGGCCCCCGTCGTGCGGGTGCGCGACCTGCGCAAGTCCTACGGAAGCGTCGACGCCGTCAGCGGCGTCAGCTTCGACATCCACGCCGGTGAGACGTTCGCCCTGCTCGGGCCCAACGGCGCGGGGAAAAGCACCACGATCGAGGTCCTCGAGGGCTACCGCGACCGCACGTCGGGCGAGGTGAGCGTGCTCGGCGTCGATCCGCGGCGCGGCGGGCTGGGCTGGAAGGCGCGCCTGGGCATCGTGCTGCAGTCCGCGGCCGAGAGCGGCAACGTCACCGTGACCGAACAACTCACCCACTTCGCGGGCTTCTATCAGAACCCGCGCCGCGTCGGCGAGGTCATCGAGGCCGTGGGCCTCCAGTCGAAGGCGAAGACCCGGATCGGCAAGCTCTCCGGCGGACAGCGGCGCAGGGTGGATGTCGCGCTCGGGATCATCGGACGGCCGGAGTTGCTCTTCCTGGACGAGCCGACCACGGGTTTCGACCCCGAGGCGCGCCACCAGTTCTGGGACCTCGTGCGCCGGCTCAAGGCGGAGGGAACCACGATCCTGCTCACCACCCATTACCTCGACGAGGCCGCGCAGTTGGGCGACCGCGCCGGGGTGATCAACGAGGGCCGGCTGATCGACATCGGCGCGATCGACGAGATCGGCGGCGCGGAGGCGCGGGTGCCGCTCGTGCGCTGGCGCGACGAGGCGGGGGTGCTCCGCGAGGCGCGCAGCCACGAACCCGCGCGGATCGTTGCGGGCCTCGTCGCGTCGCTGGGCCGCGAGCCCGGGGACCTGGAGATCATCCGCCCGAGCCTGGAAGACGTCTACCTCGGCCTGGTCCGGGGCGCGCGGCCCGACCCCGAGAACAGCCGCGAGACAGAGGTCCGTGCATGAGCACGGCCGGCACCGCCACGACGCCCGCTCGCGGAAGCCTGGGGCGCATCCTGCGGCTCGGCGCGACCCGGGTGGGGTACGAAACGCGGGTCTACTTCCGCACGCCGGACAGCGTGTTCTTCACCTTCCTGTTCCCGTTCATCATGCTCGGCATCTTCACGGCGGCCTTCGGGGCGGCCGGCAACATCGGCACGGCGCCGGACGGCAGCGGGGGCATCAGCGTCGGCGCGTACTACCTGCCCGGCATGCTCGCCGCCGGCATGCTGCTTTCCGGCGTGCAGAACCTGTCCGTCGACATCGCCGGGGAGAAGTCCGACGGCACGCTCAAGCGCCTCGGCGGCACGCCCCTGTCCCCGCTGAGCTACTTCATGGGCAAGATCGGGCAGGTTCTCGTCACCGGGATCCTCCAGGCCGGCCTGCTGCTCCTCGTCGCCCGCTTCCTGCTCGACATCGAGCTGCCGAGCGAGCCGGAGAAGTGGCTGACCTTCGCGTGGGTGTTCCTGTTCGGCGTCATCACCTGCGCCTTCCTCGGGATCGCCCTCTCGGCGCTGCCGCGCTCCGGCAAGAGCGCCACGGCCGTGGTCATCCCGATCGTGCTGGTCCTGCAATTCATCTCGGGGGTGTACCTGCAGTTCTACGTCCTGCCCGAATGGATGCAGAACATCGCGAGCCTGTTCCCGCTGAAGTGGATGGCGCAGGGCATGCGCGCCGTCTTCCTGCCGGAGGGTTTCGCCTCCCTCGAACCGTCCGGATCCTTCGACCTCCCGCTGGTCGCGCTCAACCTGGCCGTCTGGCTCGGGGTCGGGCTCGTGCTCAGCCGGCTCACCTTCCGCTGGATCCGCCGCGACAGCTGACCCGCCCGCCTCGCCCGCTGAGGGGGCGACTGGTTACAGGTGCAGCCCGACGAGCACGGGTTCCGGCTGCAGGATGACACCGAACTCGGCCTGCACGCGGCCCTGCACGTAGCGGGCCAGTTGGGCGATTTCGTCGGCTGTGGCGCCGCCGGTGTTCGTGAGGGCGAGCGTGTGCTTGCTCGACACGGCGGCGCGCGAGCCCGGCAGCCGGAAGCCGCGGGAGATCCCCGCGTGCTCGATCAGCCAGGCCGCGCTGAGCTTCACCAGGCGCACAGTGGCCCCCGCTCCGGGGATCGGCCCGACCCCGGCGTAGTCGGTGAGCGGGATGACCCGGTCGGGCAGCTCGTCCGGGGGCCCGATCGGCCAGCGCGGGGCGTCCCCCGGCAGGGTCCGTCCGAAGGCTTCGGTAACGATCGGATTCGTGAAGAACGACCCGGCGCTCCACGTGTCGTGGTCGCTCTCGTCGAGCACCATCCCCTTCGACGCGCGCAGGGCGAGCACCGTGTCACGGAGCGTCGCGAGCGAGACACGGTCCCCGAGCTGCACGCCGAGCGCACCGGCCAGCTGGCCGTAGGCGACCGGCGCGCTGAGCGCGCTGCCCAGCACGGATGCCTCGGCCGTCGTGTCGTGCAGGTCCAGCTCGACCGCGAGCACGATGCCCCGCAGCCCCTGCTTGAGCGCCGAGGTGCGGTAGCCCAGCTCGAGCTCGGCCGCCTCAAGCCGGCGGCGGGCGCCCGTTTCGTAGTCGAGGAAGTCGATGGCGACCAGGCTGGAGTCGAGTTCCTGCCCGTACGCGCCGATGTTCTGCACCGGGGCCGCCCCGGTGGAGCCGGGGATGCCCGAGAGCGCCTCGATGCCGGCCCACCCCTGGGCCACGGCGTGCGCCACGACGTCGTCCCACGGTTCCCCGGCCTGCACGCGCAGGCGCACCCGGTCCTGGCCGGCCGCGGGCGGGGTGACCTCGATCCCGCGGGTGATCACCCGGATCACGGTCCCGTCGAAGCCCTCGTCGCTCGCGACGGTGTTCGAGCCGCCGCCGAGCAGCATCCAGTCATCGCCGGAGGCCCAGGCCGCCAGGGCCGCGTCCACGAGCTCCTGCTCCGTGGCCGGCAGGGCCATCCGGACGGGGACGCCGCCGACGCGCAGGGTCGTGAGCCGGGACAGGGGAACGGGATCGGGATCGGTCATCGACATGCGGCTCAGGCGAGGTTGACGCGCGCCTGCGCCTTGCCAAGGACCTTCTGGTCGTTGAACGTGACGGTGAGGTCGATCCGGGCGACCCGGGCTTCCTCGTCGATGGCGCCGACCTTCGCGACAACGGTCACGACCGCTCCGTCGACCGGGTCCACCAGCACGGGCCGGGTGAAACGCACCTGGTAGTCGACGATGCGCGCGGGGTCGCCGGCCCAATCGACGACCGGCTGCACGGCGAATCCCATGGTCAGCATCCCGTGCGCGAGCACACCGGGCAGGCCGACGGAGACGGCGACGTCATCGCGGTAATGGATCGGGTTGAAGTCGCCGGATGCCCCGGCGTAGCGCACGAGGGAATCGCGGGTCAGCGGGAAGCTGCCGCCCGCGACGACGTCGCCGACGCTCAGGGACTCGAGGGTGGGTGCGGTGCTCATTCGTCTCCCCTGACAACGAGGGTGGATGTCGCGGTGACAACGTGCTCGCCGCCGGCGTCCACAACGTTCGACTCGGCCGTCACCATCGAATGGCCGCCGAGGGTCTTGACGCTCGCCACGGTCAGCGTCGCGGTGAGCTCGTCCCCGGCGACGATCGGTCGGCTGAAGCTGAAACGCTGGTCGCCGTGCACGACCCGGCTGAAATCGATCCCCGCACCGGGCTCCGAGAGGAGCTGGGCCAGCGTCGCCTCCTGGACGACCACGGCGAAGGTGGGTGGCGCGACGACGTCGGCGTAGCCGGCCGCGCGGGCGGCCTCCGGGTCGTGGTTGATCGGGTTGGTCGCGAAGACGGCGCGGGAAAACTCGCGCACCTTCTCGCGCCCGACGAGGTACGGCGGCGCGGGCGGGAAGACCCGGCCCTGCAGTTCGGGGTTCACAGACACATGACGAGTGTAGTTGGGCGGGGCGAAGCGGCTCCCTGCCGGCCCGGGATCGGGCAGAGTAGTGAGCGTGGAATTCGTGCGCGTTCGCCTGACCGACCCCAGGGTCGACCCCCTGCTCACCGACCTGCGCCGCGAGTACGACGCCCGCTACGGCGACGGGGACTCCGTGCTCGACGCCCCGGCCGAGGCGTTCGACCCTCCGGCGGGATGCTTCGTCGTGCTTCTCGAGGAGGGGCGCACGGTCGCCGGCGGCGGCATCCGGCGGCTGGATGCGGGCACCTGCGAGGTCAAGCGCATGTGGACCAGCCCGGATTATCGCCGGCGGGGCCTCGCCAGCGCCATGCTTGCCGAGCTCGAGTCGGTGGCCCGGGAACTCGGCTACGCCACGGTGCGGCTGGAGACCGGCCCCGCCCAGCCCGAGGCGCTCGCCCTCTATCGCCGGCTCGGCTACCGGGAGATCGGCAACTACGGCCAGTACGAGAACGCCACCGGATTCGAGCGTCGCCTCGCAGGCGAGGACGCCTGAGCCACCGGCAGGCCGGGGCCCGGCATTGGCCTGCGGCAGCCTCTGGCGGTAGCGTTGGCATCGCGATGCATAACAAACTAGTCCCCCACCCCGACGTCCCGTTCGACCTCCCCACCGCCGAACGCATTCACGCCGCCGTCGCTCACTACGGTGAGCAGACCGTGATCGACAACTCGATCGCCCTCCTCCGCGCCAAGAACGCCGGCAAGGACTTCCTGCTTTACGCCGGCGGAAAGCACGCGCTGGGCATCCTCGATGGAGCCCCCGCCCTGTACTGGCCGGAGCTGTGGGGCGCTCGTGCGCTGCTCTACGTCTGGAGCGCCGCCGCCGCCCCGTACGTCGTCGTCGGCCTCACCAACCAGGCCTGGCGGGTGCGCGAGATGTGCGCCAGGGTCATCCTGCTCCGCGGCCTCCAGGTCGCGCCCAAGCTCGTGCGAATGACGACCGATGAGGTGCCGCGGTGCCGGGCCGCAGCCCTCCACGCTCTCGCAGCGCAGGGCACGGCCGACGACCTGGGCGCCATCACCGCGCGCCTGCGCGACCCCGACAAGGACGTGCGCCGGGCGGCCCAGCAGGCCCGCGACGAACTCACGGCCCGGCTGGAACTCCCCACGGAGCCCGCTCATACCGGTGAGTAACCGCTTCGAGCGGTACGTCGCGATCGGCGACAGCTTCACCGAAGGCGTCGGCGACGACCTGCCCGGCGGACAGGTGCGCGGCTGGGCCGACCTTGTCGCGCTCGGGCTCGCCGAGGCGTCCACCGCCCCGGTCGCCTACGCGAACCTCGCCGTCCGCGGCAAGCTGCTCGGACCCATCGTCGCGGACCAGCTCGAGCCGGCCCTGGCCCAGTCCCCCGACCTGGTGAGCATCTGCGGCGGGGGGAACGACCTGATGCGTCCCCGGGTCGAGATCCCCTACGTCGTCGACCTCCTCGGCGTCGTGGTCGACCGCGCGATCGCGCAGGGCGCGCACGTGGTCATGCTCAGCGGGGCGAACCCGTCCCGGCACCTGCCGATGGGCGCGCTCATCCAGCGCCGCGGCGACCTGCTGGCGGATGCCTGCCGGGCCGCGTTCACCCGGCCCGGGGTCACGCTCGTCGACAATTGGGCCGACAGGGAACTCGAGGAGCGACGCTTCTGGTCGGCCGACAAGCTGCACCTGAACGCGCGCGGGCACACCAGAATCGCCGCGCGAGTGCTCGACGCCCTCGACGTGCCGGTTCCCGGTGAGTGGGGAACGGATGCCGAGGGCCAGGCGCCGGCCGACGACCGCGTGCAGGGAACCGCCGCCTACTACCGCGAATTCGTGCTGCCGTGGATCGGACGGCGCCTCACCGGGCGCTCCTCCGGCGACGGGCGTCCGCCGAAGCGACCGATCCTGGAACCGGTCGACCTCGGCTGACCTCGGCCCGTCCGGTTAGTCGGTCACGTCGCTGGCGCGCCCCTCCATCATGTCCCTGAACTTGCGGAGGTCTCGCTTGACGACGTGGTCATCAACGCCGAAGATCGCGCCGGTCTTCTCGACCAGCCCCTCGGCCGCCCAATCGAGCCGCACCGTCACCCGGCAGGACGCGTCGGACAAGGCGTCGAAGCTGACCATCCCGGCGTGCGTCTCGTCCCCGCCGATGCTGGTCCAGGAGATGCTCTCGTTGGGGCGCTGTTCCATGATCACGTCGAATTCGCGAGCTTCCCCGCGGATCCTGACCTTCCAGTGCGAGCGGGTCTCGTCGATCTTCGTGACCGAGTCGACGAATTCGAGGAACTCGGGAAGCGATTCGAGGTGGGTCCACCGCGCGTAGGCCTGCTCAACGGGGACGTTGAGGTCGATTTTTTCGGTGACTCGTGCCATTTTCATCCTCCACATTGGGTGCGTGTCGGCCCTCGTAGCGTGGCCGTGGCCGGGGACGGCGTCGCCTCGGACACCGCGCGCGATGGACAACCCCGCGGGCGCTGACGCGCGAACCATGCCCCGACGCAGAGACTATGCGCCCTGGGAGGGCAAATGTCCACCCCCTCGACCGGCCCTTCGAAGGTTGGTACAGTTCCTGCAGATAGGGGTGCTCCCCGAATTCCGACCCTTAGGCCCTAATGAGAGGGTCCCCATGCGGTAGGAACAGAAGCACACCCATCGGGGGTAGGACATCGTCGGGGTGACCTGCCCCCATACCCGGGCCGCACGGCAACTCACGGCAGCTCAGCGGCGCGGCAGGAACGGAAAAGTCCCGAGATCTTCAAACCTCGGGACTGTGGTAGCGGGAGCGGGAATTGAACCCGCGACACCACGATTATGAGCGATAAGACTTGAATCAGTAGACCTAGATTGCGTTTTCTGCTCGTAAACCAGCGTTTTAGATAGATGCTGCGACCCCGAGTGGCCCGGGTGATCCCTCAACATCCCGTATCTAGAAAGGAGTTTAGACCGGAGTTTCTAAGGGCTAAACGCAATACCGTTCAGTTAAGGTCTTTCGTGTTACGTTGACGGTATGGCGCGTACAGGGTGGGTGAAGCCGGTCTCTGATCGCCGGCTGTCAGATTTGGT